>JBBQGH010000084.1:0-2758 GCA_038322845.1 Gammaproteobacteria bacterium | reverse complement strand
CAGTTTAGGTAAAGCCTGCACGCCGCCGGCGGTGATGGCGCGGGCACCATAGGCGAGGCGCTTGCCGCCTTCGAGGGTCGGGCGTATGAGCGGGTGCAGCTTGTAACGCTGAAATTCCTCGTAGGGGGAGAGATAGGGGTTGCTATAGCTCAGGCCTACGACGAAGCCGATGGCGACCAGATTCTCGCCGAAGTGATAGGCGAAGGCGCCGCCGTAGGTGTCCGAGGCGAGTGGCCAGCCGGCGGTATGCAAGACCAATCCCGGTTGGTGCTGGTCCGCTTTAACCTCCCACAACTCTTTGATGCCCAAGCCGTATACCTGCGGGTCGGCGCCTTCGCGCAGGTTGAATTTCGCCTCGAGTTGCTTGCCCAGGTGGCCGCGGCAGCCTTCGGCGAAGAGCGTGTATTTGGCGTGCAGCTCCATGCCAGGCTGGTAAGCGTCGGTGGGTAGTCCGTCGCGGCCAACGCCCATATCGCCGGTGGCCACGCCCTTGACCGAGCCGTCCTCGTTGTAGAGCACTTCTGCGCCGGCGAAGCCTGGATAGATTTCTACTCCCAACGCCTCGGCCTGCTGGCCCAGCCAGCGCGCCACACTGCCCAGGCTGACGACGTAGTTGCCCTGATTGATAAAGCAGTTGGGCAAGAGGAAGTTGGGTATCCGTAGTCCCCCGCCCTCGCTCATGATGATGAAGCGGTCTTCGGAGACGGGGGTGTGGAGCGGCGCGCCTTTTTCCTTCCAGGCGGGGATTAACTCATTGATCGCGCGGGGGTCCATCACCGCACCAGAGAGGATATGGGCGCCGATTTCCGCCCCTTTTTCGATCAGACAGACATTGATGCTCGCGTCTAGCTGCTTTAGCCGTATCGCCGCCGCCAGCCCGGCCGGGCCGCCCCCGACTATGACGACATCAAATTCCATCGCTTCGCGCTGCATCGTGATCTCCTGATTTGAAACCGAAAACTAAGTAGGCGGATTATAATTCGAAACCGCCTACCACCCGATTTGACAGCATGGAAACCCGGCGCAAACTCGTACACACCATGCAGGTGCCCATCCGCTGGGCCGACATGGACGCCATGGGTCATGTCAATAACACCCTATATTTCCGTTACATGGAGCAGGGCCGGTTGGAATGGCTGGAGTCGCTTGGGTATGCGACTTCGCATGTTGTTGAAGAAGGCCCGGTCATCGTCGACGCGCATTGCACCTTCCGCTTGCCGCTGACTTATCCCGCCGACGTCGAGGTGCGCACCTTTATCGGCCACGCCGGGCGCAGTAGCCTGCCGACCTATTACGAGCTGAGACGGGTCGGTGATGAAACGCTTTATGCCGACGGCGCTGCCAAAATAGTGTGGATACGGCCGGCGACTGGCAAATCGATTTCCCTGCCCGAGAAACTTCGCAGCCTGGCTGTGGAATAGTGAAGATGGATAACAAACCGATCTGGCGACCTACCGCGCAGCATATCGCCGACGCCAATTTAACCGCTTTCATGCGCTCGGCGAATGTGCGCTGGGGCGCGGATATCAAGGATTACGCTGCGCTGCATCGCTGGTCCGTAGAGCGCCCTGAGCAGTTTTGGCCGACGCTGTGGGACTTTGCCGGCGTGATAGCGCAAAGACGCGGTACTCGGGTGGTGCTGGATGCCGACAAAATGCCTGGCGCCCAGTGGTTTCCGGATGCCCGGCTGAATTTCGCTGAAAATCTGCTGCGTCGTAAGGATGGCAGCGACGCCTTGGTGTTCTGGGGTGAAGACAAGGTACGCGGCCGTGTCAGCCGCGCCGAGTTGTATCGTGCTGTCGCGCAGACCGCGGCGGCCCTGCGCGGGGTCGGCGTCAAGCAGGGTGACCGCGTCGCCGCTTATATGCCCAACGTGCCGGCCACCGTGGTAGCCATGCTCGCCAGCGCGTCGATAGGCGCGATCTTCTCGTCAGCTTCGCCCGACTTTGGCGTACAGGGCGTGCTGGATCGCTTCGGCCAGATCGAGCCGAAAATCCTTTTCGCCTGCGACCGCTATTACTACAACGGCAAAGTCATCGATTGCCTGCCCAAGGTGGCCGAGATCGCCGACAAAATGCCCTCCGTACTGCGCACAGTCATTGTGCCCTATGCCGAGGCCGCAGGTGGCAGCGATATTTCGGATATTGGCGGCGGCGTGCGGCTGGCGGATTTTCTTGCGCCGCACGTGCGCGAATCCAAGCTGCGCTTCGAGCCACTGCCTTTTGAGCATCCGCTTTACATCATGTATTCATCAGGCACGACGGGCGTGCCCAAGTGCGTCGTGCATTCGGCTGGCGGCACGCTGTTGCAGCACATGAAAGAGCATAAGCTGCACAGCGACATCAAGCCGGGTGACCGGCTGTTCTACTTCACCACGTGCGGTTGGATGATGTGGAACTGGCTGATATCGGGCTTGGCTTCCGGCGCTACGCTGCTGCTTTATGACGGCTCGCCTTTTGTGGGGCGCGGCAATATCCTGTTCGATTTCGCCGAGGCGGAGGGTATGACGCATTTCGGCACTTCGGCGAAGTTCATCGAGGCCATCGCCAAGATTGATCTGGCCCCCATTAAGACGCACAAGCTGGAAAAACTGCGGACTATATTCTCAACGGGTAGTCCCTTAGTGCCTGAGGCTTACGATTACGTTTATAGCGCTATCAAACACGACGTGCAGTTGGCTTCAATTTCCGGCGGTACGGACATTGTTTCTTGTTTCGTGCTGGGCAATCCCTTGCTACCGGTGTGGCGCGGCGAAATC
>JBBQGH010000083.1:0-4477 GCA_038322845.1 Gammaproteobacteria bacterium | reverse complement strand
CCGATTGGCGATAGGCGCGTAGATTTCCAGGGTTTCGCGCGCGATGCGGCGGCGCTTGTCCGGGCGCACCGCATCCAGGGTCTGCATATTGTGCAGGCGGTCTGCCAGCTTGATGAGGATGACGCGCACATCGCGCGCCATGGCCAGCAGCATCTTGCGGAAGTTTTCTGCCTGGGCGTCTTCCTGAGACTGGAACTCGATACGGTCCAGCTTGGAAACGCCATCGACCAGTTCGGCCGTGACCTTGCCGAACTTCGCCGCGATCTCCTTGTTGGTGATCGCGGTGTCTTCGGTGACGTCATGCAACAAAGCGGCAGACAGCGCTTGGGTATCGAGATGCCAGCCAGCGAGGATGCTGGCCACCGCCAGCGGATGAGAGACGTAGGGCTCGCCGCTGCTGCGAAACTGCCCTTGATGCGCGTCGGCGGAAAAGTGGAAAGCCGCCTCGATACGCTCTACATCTTCAGGCTTGAGGTAGGCGGCAACGCTTTCTTTGAGGCGCGTGAGCTGCGCGCCTAGTTCAGCCTCTTTGGTGAGAGGCCGGGATCTGCCCGGGCGTGGCTGAGCGACATGCATGTCCATTCACCACGCCCACCCGCGTTACGCCCCGCCGCGATTGAGAATTTCCAGCCCGTACAGGCCGGCGGCCATTTCGCGCAGAGCGACTACGGTCGGCTTATCCTTCTCGCCATCCACCATGGGCGTGGCACCCAAGGTGAGTTGACGCGCGCGAAAAGTCGCCGCCAGCGTCAGTTGAAAGCGGTTGGGGATGCGGTTGATGCAATCATCTACGGTGATGCGGGCCATATTAGTTGTCCTGTGCGAGAGAGTTGAAAAGCGTGGAGTGGCGCGCCAACTGGGCCGCATAGCATAGACGCACAGCGCGCACTACGCTCAGGAGGTCTTCGAGCGCCTCCTGCAACTTATTGTTAATAATAACATAATTAAACTCATTCACATGACGCATTTCGTCCATCGCGGCGGCTACGCGCCGCGCGATGACATCCGCGCCATCTTGTCCGCGCGATGTCAGCCGGCGCTCCAGATCCTCCACCGAGGGCGGCAGTATGAAGATGCCATGACTGTGGGGAAACACCTTACGCACTTGCTGCGCACCCTGCCAGTCGATTTCCAGCAGCACGTCCTCGCCCGCGGCTATTTGCTCCTCGATCCAGATGCGTGACGTGCCATAGAAATTATCATGCACCTCAGCGCTTTCGATAAATTCACCCCGCTCGCGCATGGCTAGAAAGCCTGGCACATCGACGAAATGATATTCGCGCCCGTCCAACTCGCCGGGGCGCGGGGGTCGCGTGGTGTAAGAAACCGACAGGCGCACATGCGGATCTCGCTCCAACAGCATGCGCACCAAGGTGGTCTTGCCCGCGCCGGAAGGCGCCGCCACGATAAAGAGGCTAGCTTGCATGCGCGCCTATCAACATTCGTTGGATACGCATTCGATACTCATTCGATGCTCATTCTATGTTCTGCACCTGCTCGCGCATTTGCTCAATCAAGAGTTTCAATTCAACAGCGATCGTGGTGATTTCTGAAGAAACAGATTTCGAAGCCAGCGTATTAGCTTCGCGGTTGAGTTCCTGCATAAGAAAGTCCAGGCGCTTGCCGACCGCGCCGCCTTGAGCGACGACGCGTGCAACTTCGTCAAGATGGGTGGTGAGCCGCGACAATTCTTCCGCGACATCGATCTTGGCGGCAAACAGGCCGATTTCCTGGCGTATGCGATCTTCATCGTGCGCCGCCAGCACTTCACGCAGCCGCGCCGCCAAACGCTCCTGATAATCAGCGAGGGCGCGCGGCAAGCGAGGTGCGGCATCGGCCACCAAAACGCGCATGCGCTCGACGCGTTCCGTGATCGTGGCGGCGAGTTTTTCGCCTTCGCGCTGGCGCGTCGCCAACAACTCGGCTACCGCCGCTTTGGCCAGGATGGCGCATTCTTTTTGCAAGGTATCGGGTGGAAGCTGATCGTCACCCATCATGCCGGGCCAACGCAGCGTTTCGGCCACCGACAGCGGCGTGGCACCCGGAATTTCGACCAGCACGGCATTCTGTAAGCTGCTCAAATGAACCAGCAACGCTTGATTCAGCGATATCTCGCGCGGCGCAGAACTGGCGGGCAAGAGCGTCATACGGCAATCGACTTTGCCGCGATTCAATTGGGCAACAATAGCTTCGCGCAATAACGGCTCGACGACACGCATTTCTTCGGCGACGCGAAAATTGATGTCGAGATAGCGCGAATTGACGCTGCGCAGTTCGATATGCAGTATGCCGCGACCAATATCGCGCATCTGAACAGCATATCCAGTCATGCTATAGATCATGGGTAACCTTGCTGCCGCGGCCTTACCGGCCGACGGCAAAAATGAGACAATCGGGCACATATCTTAGCCTCTCGCCCCATGCCGCTACAAGCGAACGCTCCGCTGCCGCCCGGATACCAACTCGAAGAGTATCGCATCGAACGTCAGCTTTCCCTGGGCGGGTTTTCCATTGTGTACCTGGCCTACGACGCTGAGGGCACGCCGGTGGCTATAAAAGAATACCTGCCTAACACCTTGGCGCTGCGCACCGAAGGCGACGCTCTGCCCTCCATTGCTGACGACCATCTGGCGGCATTTCGCTACGGCATGAAATGTTTTTTCGAAGAAGGCCGGGCGCTGGCGCGGCTGGCGCATCCCAACGTGGTGCGCGTGCTGAATTTCTTCCGCGCCAACGAAACGGTTTACATGGTGATGCAGTACGAACGCGGCCGCACCTTGCAAGAGCACATCCAGAGACACAAAGGCGACATACGCGAGAGCTTTATACGGGCCGTTTTCCCCCGGCTGTTAAACGGCTTGCGCGAGGTTCATACGCACAAGTTACTGCACCTGGACATCAAGCCATCCAACATTTACCTACGTAACGACGGCACGCCGGTGCTGCTGGATTTTGGCGCGGCACGCCAGACGCTATCTTCCGACACGCCGCTCTTGAAGCCGATGTACACGCCGGGCTTCGCGGCGCCGGAGCAATACAACAACCAACCGCGCGAATTGCTCGGCCCATGGACGGATATTTATTCCATCGGCGCCAGTATGTACGCCTGCCTCGCCGGCGCCGCGCCGCAGGCGGCGGATGCGCGCCTGGAAAAAGATCAGCTCGTGTCGGCGGTGAAGCGCTGGCCCGGTCTGTATTCACAACAACTGCTCGAAACCGTGGATTGGTGCATGCACCTAAACCACTTGCAACGTCCGCAAAGTGTCTTCACGTTGCAAAAGGCGCTGGCCGACCGGCATCGCCGCGTGCCGCGCCCAACCTGGTTTCAGGCTCTGCGCAAGCGCATGCGCAAGATGATGCGTAAATGAGCGCTTAACTCTCGTTGAACTCCCTGAATACTGAATTGACCCGCGTGGGACTGGTATGAAATTCACCATTTATCAAGAAAGCAGGCCCGGCAAACGGGTAAGCAATCAGGACCGCATAGCCTATTGCTACACCCGTGATGCGCTATTCATGGTGGTCGCTGACGGTATGGGCGGGCATCTGCACGGTGAGGTGGCGGCGCAGATCGCCGTGCAGTTCATCATTGAGGCCTTTCAGCGCGAGGCGAAAGCCGCACTGTCCGACCCTTTCATGTTCCTCACGGCCGCGATCACCAACGCCCACCACGCCATACTCGATTACGCGGCCGATCGCCTACTGCCCGAAGCGCCACGGACTACCTGCGTTGCCTGCATCGTGCAAAACTCAGTGGCGTACTGGGCGCACACTGGGGACTCGCGCCTGTACCTCATCCGCAACGGCCGTACGCTGGCGCAAACACGTGACCACTCACGCGTGCAACGCATGCTGGACGAGGGGCTCATTAGTGCCGAAGAGGCCATCAATCACCCTTCGCGCAATCGCATATTCAGTTGTTTGGGCGGCGGCCGTCTCCCGCAAATCGACTATTCCAAGAAGACGCCGCTGATCATCGGTGATGTCATGTTGTTGTGCACGGATGGTGTGTGGGGCCCGCTGCCAGAAGAACAAATCGCCAGCGCCATGGCCAGCGGCAAGGTCACGCAGGCGGCACCGGCGCTGCTCAACAATGCTGAAGCCAAGGGCGGGGCCAACGCCGACAATCTTTCTCTCATCGCTATGCGCTGGGAAGAAGATTACGCGGAGGACACGCTGGGCAGCGTATCAACTAAAACCATGCCCATCGATTCCTTCACCACCCAGATGGAAGCCTTCGCCAAGGCGCGCCATGGCTCGCAACCCTTGCCGAATCTGTCGGACGACGAAATCGAACGTGCCATCGAAGAGATCAATACGGCAATCAAGAAATTTACTAAGGAAACGCTGAACAAGTAGTCGCGAAACGCGACATCGAGTTTGGAACAAATTGAATGGCACGAAATTGTGAGCGAAATCGAAATTCCATCGGAGACTTGCTTGCTTTTGCTGCTTGATCCGGGGAATTTCCCCGCAT
>JBBQGH010000082.1:0-4520 GCA_038322845.1 Gammaproteobacteria bacterium | reverse complement strand
CCCAACTGCCGCAGCCCTGGCGCGTGCGCGAAACACTCGCGTTGAATGTGCCCGAGCTGGATGCGCAGCGGCATCTGGTCATTATCGATAAAAACTAATAAAGCCGAAAAGCGTAAAGGGGAAACTGAGCGTGCACATTTTCGCAGTCGCCAATCAGAAGGGCGGGGTCGGCAAGACCACCACCACCGTCAATCTCGCCGCCGCCCTCGCTGACAGTGGCCAGCGTGTGCTGCTGGTCGACCTCGATCCGCAAGGCAACGCCACCATGGGCAGCGGCATCGAAAAGCGCACGCTCAAGCAATCCGTCTATCAGGTGTTGTTGGGACTGGCCTCATTGGCCGAAGCGCGCCATGCATCCGAAGCCGGCAAGTACGACACGCTGCCCGCCAATCGCGATTTGGCGGGCGCCGAAGTCGAGCTGGTCGATCTCGACAAGCGCGAAGCCCGCCTCAAGTATGCACTCGCCCCGCACGAGGCCGAATACGACTTCGTCCTCATCGATTGCCCGCCCTCGCTCTCGCTGCTTACGCTCAACGGCCTGTGTGCGGCGGACGGCGTCATCATCCCGATGCAGTGCGAGTACTACGCGCTGGAGGGCTTGTCCGATCTGGTGAACACCATCAAGAAGGTTCACGCCAACCTGAATCCCGACCTCAAGATCATCGGTCTGCTGCGGGTGATGTTTGACACCCGCAGCACGCTCTCCAACCAGGTTTCCGCCCAACTCGAACAACACTTCGGCGACAAAGTTTTCAAAGCCGTTGTCCCGCGCAACGTGCGCCTGGCCGAAGCGCCCAGCTACGGATTGCCCGGCGTAGTTTTTGATCGGGCTTCCAAGGGTGCGCAGGCTTATCTGGCGTTTGCGGCTGAGTTGATTGAGCGAGTAAAGACCTTCTGATGTTGATGACACTCGTTTTTCAGCAGGTTTGCTCCGAGAAGCCCGTCCCTTGCGGCTCGCCAGCACACCCACCCCGCGAAGTCCATTCCATGCGCCTTCCCGGTTATCGCCTTAGAAAGAAAACATCATGACTCCACCGAAAGTAAAAGGCTTGGGCCGCGGCCTGGATGCGTTGCTGGCCGGCAACAGCGGCGAATCGACGCGGCAGGAAACGCTGCGCGTCGAGCAGTTACAGCCGGGCAAATACCAGCCGCGCACGCATATGGATCAGGAGTCGCTGAACGAACTGGCCGCTTCCATCAAGGTGCAGGGCGTGATGCAGCCCATCCTCGTTCGTCCGCTGGGCAGCAGTCGTTATGAAATCATTGCCGGCGAACGACGCTGGCGCGCTTCGCAGCTTGCAGGCTTAAGCGAGATTCCGGTGCTGGTGCGCGAGATTCCCGATGATGCCGCGCTGGCCATGTCACTCATCGAAAACATCCAACGCGAAGACCTCAATCCGCTGGAAGAAGCCATGGGCATCCAGCGTTTGATCGACGAATTTGGCATGACGCACCAGCTCGCCGCCGACGCCGTGGGCCGCTCACGCCCCGCAGCGAGCAATTTGCTGCGCCTCTTACAACTTGCCAAGCCGGCCCAGGATCTGCTCATGCAAGGCAAGATCGACATGGGCCACGCTCGTGCGCTGCTGCCCTTGCCCAAGGCCAGCCAATCCACGCTAGCGGCGCGCATCGCGGCGAAAGGATACTCGGTGCGCGAAGCCGAGCGGCTGGTGCAGCACGAACTCAATCCGCCCAAGAAGAAAGCCAGCAAGAAAGCCGACCGCGACCTGATGAGTCTCGAAGAAGAACTCGCCGATGCACTGGGCGCGCAAGTCAAAATAAAAACCGGCGCCAAGGGCGGCGCCGGTCAGGTGGTGATTTCCTTCACTAGCTACGATCAGCTCGACGGCATTATCGAGAAGCTTCGCTAGTTTTGCTTGTCTCCTAGCGGCGGTCGCCTCGCAAGACAGCGACCGTTTGCTCTAAGCCATCAGGCGTGGCTGTGGCGGCGCTCACCATAGGCCCAACGGCGAGCCCAATGCGGGCGAACATGCCGCGTCGAAATGGGCGTGTCATGGCGGGGCCGTCTTTGCGGGAGAAGAAGCTGCCCCATAAACCGCGCAGCGCCATGGGGAGCACGGGGACGGGCGTGCGATCGAGGATGCGCCGCACGCCGTTCTTGAATGGGTACAGCTCGCCGGTGTCGGTGATGCGTCCCTCGGGGAAGATGGCCACCACTTCGCCAGCAGTCAGCGCCATGGCGATTTCCTCATAGGCCTGCTCCAGCAGCTTGGCGTTTTCGCGCGCCGGCGCGACGGGGATGGCGCGTGCCTCACGGAATACGAAGCTCAACAAAGGCAGCTTGAATATGTGGTGATCCATTACGAAGCGTATTGGGCGCGGGCAGGCGGCCATGATGACCAATGGGTCGACGAAACTCACGTGGTTGCAAACCACCAGCGCCGGCCCCTCTTCTGGAATGTGCTCCAGCCCTTGCTTCTCCAGGCGATATACCGAGTGCACCAACAGCCAAACCATGAAGCGCATGAGAAATTCCGGCACCAGCGTGTAGATGTAGATCGTCACCACGGCGCTCATCAAAGCGGTAGCAAGAAAGAGCTGCGGAATCGAGAGACCCAAGAAGAACAGCAACATCGACATACCGGCCGACAGCACCATGAAAAAAGCGTTGAGAATATTGTTGGCGGCGATGATGCGTGACTGGTGGCTTTTCTCGCTGCGGGTTTGCACCAAGGCGTAGAGGGGGACGATATAAAAGCCGCCGAAGAGTCCGAGCAGCACGATGTCGGCGAGCAGGCGCCAGTGCGTGGAGTTGGTCAGGAAGCTTGTGAAGTGCAGGGCGGCTGCGCCTCCGTGCGGTGCGACCGGCGTAGCGAAGTACAGATCGATGCCAAACAAAGTCAAGCCAATGGCACCGAATGGCACTAGCCCGATTTCTACCTTCTGGCCGGACAGACGTTCGCACAGCAGCGAGCCGGCGCCGATGCCGAAGGAGAAAAACGTCAGCAGCAGAATGAAGACGCTTTCATCACCGCCCAGCACTTCACGTGAGTAAGTTGGAAACTGAGCCAGCAAGGTCGCGCCGTAAAACCAGAACCATGAAATGCCCAGCAGCGAGAGCCACACGGTGCGATTGGTTTTGGCGAAGCGCAGGTTGCGCCAGGTCTCGGTGAGCGGATTCCAGTTAATGACGAGCTTGGCGTCCACGGCGGGCGTGAGCGGAATATCACGGCTGACCCACCAGCCGAGCATAGCGATGGCCATTACGGTAGTCGCCGCATAGACGCCAGGCAGCGTCGCCAGCAGCGCGCCTAACACCTCGCCTAGGAGAATGGCAACGAAGGTGCCCATTTCTATCATGCCGTTGCCGCCGACAAGTTCTTTGGGATCAAGGTGCTGCGGCAAGTAGCCATACTTCACCGGACCGAAGATGGTGGAGTGCAAGCCCATCAGGAACAGCGCAGCAACGAGCGGCCACAGATTGCTGGCGATAAATCCCCAGGCGGCCAGCGACATCACAGCGATCTCGAACAATTTCACGCCACGCGCAATAGCCGACTTTTCGAACTTGTCGGCGACTTGTCCGCTGGTCGCCGAAAAAAGAAAGAAGGGCAGGATGAATAAACCGGGCAACAGCGTCGCCAGGGCCTTGCCGTCCAATTGCGTGAGCTGCCCGGCGCGAAAAATCACCAGCGTGATGAGCGCCGTTTTGAAGACGTTATCGTTGAAGGCGCCGAGAAATTGAGTGAGGAAGAGCGGCAGAAAGCGGCGTTCCTGCATTAGTCCGAATTGGCTATTACTCATTGGTGATTGCTGATTGCTCATGGTTGGATAGGCCTGTCACGAGTGGTGCTCGACATAGTCAAGCACATTGCCGAGAATTTCTCGAAGCAAGGTCTTGTTGACCCAGAAGAACACTTCCTTACCTTCCTTGCGGCTCTCCAGCACACCGGCTTCGCGCAAGACTTTGAGATGGTGGGACACGGCGGAACGGGAAAGCGTAGACACTTCGGCGATCTGGCCCACATTCAGGCGCTCGCCGGGTTCGAAGCTGAGCAGGATGCGTTGGCGGTGCTCATCGCCCAGCGCGGTGAACACGCGGGACATGTGTTCCCACGCCGGCGGGATGACTCGGGAGTAGTCTCTATTCATATCGATATGATTGGTTGTATCGATATGCTTTGTCAAGCGCTTCGCTTGGGTTTGCTTCTGTTGCATCGCAATATCTCACAAACGTAGCGCCAACTGGTTGCAACATAACGTAATTATTCATGCCTAAGCCTAGCAGCAGGCCACTCACAGGATTGACATATCCTTTATAAGACTATAAACTTTCGGTCTTTCTGTGCGGCGGATTGCGTGCGTTGAAAGCGGTTTTTGCAGCGCGCCATCGTCGGATTCGATGTTCCGAACGATATTTCTGCAAAGCGGCGCAACGTTAGTGGTCGCTGTTTTGGCCGGCCTGATGGTTGGCCCGCGCGGAGCGGTTTCGGCGATCTTGGCGGGTGTGGCGGTGGTAGTGCCTAACTTTCTGTTCGCCCTCCGGCTGACAATAATTT
>JBBQGH010000081.1:0-4714 GCA_038322845.1 Gammaproteobacteria bacterium | reverse complement strand
AGCCGTACAGGTATGAGCACGCTGGTGAGCCGCTTCGGAGCGGTATCCACCAGCCATAGGAGGACGGCCAGGCCCACGTCGTGCCTTCGGTCGAACCCAGCCGTTTCGCGTCAACTCACGAGAAAGCGTCGAAGCAGAACGGCCCAGCCCCTTGGCTATTACTGCCGGCTTGACTCCCATCTCCAATTGCGTTTGGATCATCGTCCGCTCTTCAATACTCAACTGTGTGTAGATTTTTCCCATGCAACATTCTCTCCCAGAAATGTTGCACTTGGATTTTGAGCGCGCCCACCAAAAAATTGATTCTCGCCTACATGAATGCCGTCACGGCGGGAGACTTCACGACGCTGGTTTCCATTTGACGGCAAATCGGGGAGGCGCAGCAAAGCTGCCGCTAAAGCAGCGTGGCCGATAGTATTGGGCTTTCCAAAACTTCCAGCGCCCTGGCTGGAAACGGTAGGGTCCAACACCACACTCGGTGGGCAAAACAAAACGGCCAGTAGCACCGACCGTTTTGTTTTTTTAGCCCGCCGCGCTACCGTCCGCGCGCCCTGCTGCGATGAGCGCCGGCGGTGCCGGTCGCGGCACCGCCGCTCCGCGACTTGCAAGCGCGTGACGGGCCTTTGGGCTTAGCGCCGGACGTGCCGTGGCATTACCGCATGGCCTCATGTGAGAGCACTAAAACGCCACTTTGGCGGTAGCGAGGAATATCCAGTAACACACTCGCGGTGCTTAGCGCAGTGACCAACACCAGGCCACTGCTTTTCACCACATGCGTCTCTCCGGCTTGTAGAAAAGTATCTGTCAGCTTTCCTTCCTCCGTTATCCAGACCGCGCCGTCGATTGAGGCGATTCGACATCCTCGCATCCGAATCAAATGAAGAACTTCATTGCTTGCGAGACGGTGTTCCTCCAAACGCTGAGGTGCAGCACGCTTTGCAAATAGCCTCATCAACATGACACTCCCTCCACAGCCGCGATGTTGAGTGACAGCATGCGCCGGCAAGGGCTGGCTAAAACAGCCTCAAAGGATGAAAATTGTGACCACCACAGTGCGCCGTGACGGGCAACTGTGCTGATTCATTTTTCGCAGGACTGTATCTGCGGCTTTCGTCGACTTTGACTGATTATTCAGCATGGATGCGAAAACGCGGTTGTACGAACAACTGGCCGATGAGTTGGCGGGCTTGATCGCGTCGGGCGTGTTGCGGCCGGGAGATCGCTTGCCTTCGGTGCGACGCTTGTCCGAGCAGAAACGACTTTCCATTTCCACTGTGCTACAAGGGCTGCGGCGTCTTGAAGATGCGGGCCAGATCGAGGCGCGGCCGCAAGCGGGCTTCTATGTGAAGCGGCGTGGTCCGCAACTGCCGGAGCCCTCGCAAACCGTTGGATCGCCCGCGCCGACGCATGTCGGCGTGAATCACTTGCTGATCGACGTGATCAGCGCCAACGAACGGCCCGGCGTGTTGCCTTTGGGGTCGGCCTGGCCCTCCTCCGATCTCCTGCCCGGCAAACGCATACAGCGGCTGGTGGCTTCAGTGATGCGTCGTCGGCCGCAGTTGTTGGATCGCGCGGGTTGCAGCCTGGGGAACGACGAGCACTTCGTGCGCAAAATCGTTTGGCGATCCCTGAATTGGGGGAGCTGCATTACGCAGGACGAGATTGTCGTGACGAACTCCTGCACCGAGGCGCTGAATCTGTGTCTGCGCGCTGTCGCGAGTCCCGGCGACACCATTGCGCTGGAGTCGCCGACCTACTTTGTCCTCCTGCAAATCATCGAGAGCCTGGGCATGAAGGCGCTGGAAATCCCGACGCATCCGCGCACCGGTGTGTCGGTCGAGGCGCTGGAGCTGGCCACGCGGAGCGGACAGGTGAAAGCCTGCTTGCTCGTTCCCAACGCCAACAATCCTCTGGGTTGCATCATGCCGGAAGAGAACAAGCGCAGAGTGGCGTCTTTGCTTGCTGAGCGCGGCGTTCCCTTGATCGAGGACGACATTTACGGCGAGTTGCATTTCGAGGGCGAGCGGCCGTGGCCGATCAAGGCCTATGACACGGCGGGGAATGTCATGCTGTGTTCGTCTTTTTCCAAAACGGCGAGCCCGGTGTTGCGCGGCGGCTTTGTCGCCGCCGGCCGCTACCACCCGCGCATCACGTTGCTGAAGACGCTTGCCAGCGGCATGACCAGCTTGGTGCCGCAGGCGGTGCTTGCAGAGTTCATCAATGTCGGCGGCTATGACCATCACGTCCGTAAGCTCCGGCGCGCCTTCGCCCAGCAGGTCTCGAGGATGTCCGATGCGGTGACGGAGTATTTTCCCTCGGAGACACTGCTATCACGGCCGCAAGGCGGGTTCGTGTTGTGGGTGGAGCTGCCAGAACGGGTCGATACGCTGGCACTACATAGCCTCGCCATTAGGGAGGGCATTGCGTTCATGCCAGGACAACTATTCTCCGCCTCCGGGCGTTACAGGAATTGTCTACGGCTGAACTGTGGCAACCCTTGGAGCAGGGAAATAGACAACGGCGTGCGTCGGTTGGGTGAGTTAGCTCGGCAGATGGCTGAACATCACGTTGTCGCGGTCGACTAAGCTGAACCACCTTAAGCATTTAGTCCGAACGAGCGCGCGCACTGCCCGACAGAATGTAATTCATTAGCTTGCAATATGTAATCTACTGAATTACACTTTAGGTCATGATCAAGAGTTTCCGGCACAAAGGTCTTGAACGATTTTTTCGCAATAGGGATGCGCGGGCAATCAACTCACGACACGCCGGGCGTATTGAGCGGATGCTCGATTTGCTGGACCAGGCGACGAGCCCTGAGCAGTTGAACCTCCCAGGCCTGTTCTTGCACCCCCTGAAGGGCGTGAGAAAAGGTGAATGGGCAATGACGGTGTCGGGCAATTGGCGCATCACGTTTTGTTTCGACGGCGAGGACGTGATCGTCGTGAATTTGGAGGACTATCATTGATGACTAAATCACTGCGGGATGCCAAACGCAAACCCACTCACCCTGGTGCGCTATTGCGCGAGGACGTGTTGCCCAGCCTAAACATGACGCAGAAGGAATTTGCTGATCAACTTGGGGTGTCGAGATTGACCGTGTCTGAAGTCATCCACGAGAAGCGGCCTGTGACGCCCGATATGGCGATGCGCTTGGGCAGGCTCTTGGGTAATGGCCCAGAGGTTTGGCTGCGCATGCAGCAGGCGCTAGACCTGTGGCAACTCGAGCAACGCGGTGGCTACGAGCATATCAAGACATTGCAGGCGGCATAACGGCCCTTGCCAGCTTTCGACCGGAGCCAAACAAAACGGCCAGCGAAAGCTGGCCGTTTGTTTTAGCGCTGAGGCGATTTAACGCCCTCTTGCACCGCTGCGTTGATTACCCGCATTGCCGCGCGTAGCAGGCGGTTTGCCACTGCGGGGTTTTGGGCTTTGGGAGGCGCCGCCCCGGTTGCCGGTGCGTTGGCCTTGCGGACGCTGTCCGCGGCTTTGGCCACCTCGGCCATTGACGATAGGTTCAGCGCGAATTTTCGGGTCGGGTTCGAAGCCCGGCAGCACGGTGACCGGAATCTCACGCTTTTGCAAGCGCTCGATATCGCGCAACAGGTCCAGCTCATCCACGCAGACTAGTGACACCGCTTCGCCGCTGGAACCGGCGCGACCGGTGCGGCCGATGCGGTGCACATAGTCTTCCGCCACGTTGGGCAACTCGAAATTCACTACGTGCGGCAACTGGTCGATGTCGAGACCGCGCGCGGCGATGTCGGTGGCGACCAGCACGTTGAGCTTGAGGCTTTTGAAATCTGCCAGCGCGCGGGTGCGTGCGCCTTGACTCTTGTTGCCGTGAATCGCCGCCGAGCTGATGCCGTCGGCATTGAGTTTTTCAGACAGCGCGTTGGCGCCATGCTTGGTGCGCGTGAAAACGAGCACCTGATGCCATTGGCCGTCGCTGATCAGCTTGGTCAGCAGTTCGCGCTTGCGTGTCTTGTCGACGCGATAGATGCGCTGCTCGATGAGGTCCACCGTGGAATTGCGGCGCGCCACTTCGATCAACTTGGGTGTGCGCAGCAGTCCATGAGCCAGCGCGCGGATCTCATCGGAAAAGGTGGCGGAGAACAGCAGCGTCTGCTTTTGCTTGGGCACCAGCGCGAGCACTTTCTTGATGTCGTTGATGAAGCCCATGTCCAGCATGCGGTCCGCCTCATCGAGAACAAGGATTTCGACGCCGGAGAGATCGGCGTTGCGCTGATTGATGTGGTCGAGCAGCCGCCCCGGGGTTGCCACCAGCACATCAACGCCGGCCTTGAGCGCTTTGATCTGCGGCACCATGCCGACGCCGCCGTAGATCGCCACCGATTTAATGGCGAGATGCTTGCCGTAGGTGCGCACGGACTCTTCGACCTGCGCGGCAAGTTCGCGCGTGGGCGTGAGTACGAGCACGCGCGGCTTGACGCGGCCGGTAGCCGGGCGCGTGCTGAGTAGTTGCAATATGGGTAAGGTGAAGCCGGCAGTTTTGCCGGTGCCGGTTTGCGCGGCGGCCATTAAATCGTGGCCCGCCAACACGGCGGGAATTGCGCCAGCTTGGATCGGTGTCGGCTCGGTATAGCCTTCGTCGGCAACAGCGCGCAGCAGTTCAGCCCGGAGGCCGAGTTCGGTAAAGCTCATGGAATAAATCCTGGATCGGCCTCGCTCGAATGGAGCGACCAGTCTAGGC
>JBBQGH010000080.1:0-5695 GCA_038322845.1 Gammaproteobacteria bacterium | reverse complement strand
AGGCGGGAAAATGCCTCGTATCAAGCACCAGAAGCGGGCATATCTCCGATGGAATTTCGATTTCGTTCACAATTTCGCCTTGATCAAATTGATCTGAATTTGATGGCGCGCTTCGCGACTACTTGTTCAGCGTTTCCCTAGTGTCTGACTGCCGCAGCTTGAGCCTTGGCGGCGGCCATAAGAAAAACCAGCACAACGGGCCGGCGCCGCCGTTCAGCTTTTCAGTTCCACGCGGTTGCGAAAAAACTCCAGCGCTTCGGGGTTGGCGAGGGCTTCGAGGTTCTTCACCGGCGCGCCGTGCACGACGTTGCGGACGGCCATTTCGACCATCTTGCCGCTCTTGGTGCGCGGGATATCCGTCACCTGCAAAATCTTTGCGGGCACATGGCGTGGTGTCGCATTGTCGCGGATGACGTCCTTGATTTTTTTTGCCAGCGCGTCGTCCAGCTTGAGGCCATCGCGCAGCCGCACGAATAGCACCACGCGCACATCATGGTCCCACTCCTGACCCACCACCAGGGACTCGACCACTTCGTTGAGTTTTTCGACTTGCCGATAAATTTCCGCCGTACCAATGCGCACACCACCTGGATTCAGCGTGGCGTCGGAGCGACCGTAAATGATGTAGCCGTCGTGCGCGGTCAGTTCCACGTAATCACCGTGGCACCACACCTGGGGGAAACGCTCGAAATACGTGGCGCGATACTTGCCGCCGCCGACATCGTTCCAAAAACCGATGGGCATCGCCGGAAAAGGACGCGTGCAGACCAACTCACCTTTCGCGCGGCGTACGGGTCGCCCTTGCTCATCGAATACGTCGACCTTCATGCCCAGGCCGGCACACTGGATTTCGCCCCGCCACACCGGCAGCACAGGATTGCCCAGCACGAAACAGGAAACAATGTCCGTACCGCCGGAAATTGAAGCCAACTGCACGTCGTGTTTGATAGCGCTATAAACGTAATCGTAAGCCTCAGGCACTAAGGGACTGCCTGTTGAGAATATGGTCCGCAGTTTTTCCAGCTTGTGCGTCTTGATGGGGGCCAAATCAATCTTGGCGATAGCCTCAATGAACTTCGCCGAAGTGCCGAAATGCGTCATACCCTCGACCTGGGCGAAATCGAACAAGATATTGCCGCGCCCAACAAAGGGCGAGCCGTCATAAAGCAGCAGCGTGGCGCCGGATGCCAAGCCCGATACCAGCCAGTTCCACATCATCCAACCGCACGTAGTGAAGTAGAACAGCCGGTCACCAGGCTTGATATCGCTGTGCAGCTTATGCTCTTTCATGTGCTGCAACAGCGTGCCCCCGGCCGAATGCACGACGCACTTGGGCACGCCCGTCGTGCCTGATGAATACATGATGTAAAGCGGATGCTCGAAAGGCAGTGGCTCGAAGCGCAGCTTGGATTCACGCACGTGCGGCGCAAGAAAATCCGCCAGTCGCACTCCACCGCCAATATCCGAAATATCGCTACTACCTGCGGCCTCGGCATAGGGCACAATGACTGTGCGCAATACGGAGGGCATTTTGTCGGCGATCTCGGCCACCTTGGGCAGGCAATCGATGACTTTGCCGTTATAGTAATAGCGGTCGCAGGCGAAAAGGATTTTCGGCTCGATCTGGCCGAAGCGATCCAGCACGCCCTGTACGCCGAAGTCGGGCGAGGCTGACGAGAAGATCGCGCCTATCGATGCGCTGGCGAGCATGGCTACCACGGTGGCCGGCACGTTGGGCATATAAGCGGCGACGCGGTCTCCCTGCTTGACGCCGACCCCGCGCAGGGCCGCCGCAGTCTGCGCGACAGCACGGTACAACTCGGCGCGGCTGACACGGCCGCGTACCTTGTCTTCACCCCAGAAGACCAAGGCGTCGCTGCCATCCTTACGACGCAGCAGATTTTCAGCGAAATTCAGCCGGGCGTCCGGAAACCACTTGGCGCCAGGCATCTTGTCGGCATCCAGCACCACCCGAGTACCGCGTCTTTGCGCTATCACGCCGGCAAAGTCCCACAGCGTCGGCCAAAACTGCTCAGGCCGGTCTACCGACCAGCGATGCAGCGCCGCGTAATCCTTGATATCCGCACCCCAGCGCACATTCACCGAGCGCATGAAGGCGGTTAAATTGGCGTCGGCGATATGCTGCGCGGTAGGTCGCCAGATCGGTTTGTTATCCATCTTCATAATTCCACAGCCAGGCTGCGTAGTTTCTCGGGCAGGGAAATTGATTTGCCGGTCGCCGGCCGTATCCACACTATTTTGGCAGCTCCGTCGGCATAAAGCGTCTCATCACCGACCCGCCTCAGCTCGTAATAGGTCGGCAGGCTACTGCGCCCGGCGTGGCCTATAAAGGTGCGCACCTCAACGTCGGCGGGATAAGTCAGCGGCAAGTGGAAGGTGCAATGAGCGTCGACTATGACCGGGCCTTCTTCGACAACATGCGAAGTCGCATACCCGAGCGACTCCAGCCATTCCAACCGGCCCTGCTCCATGTAGCGGAAATATAGGGTGTTATTGACATGACCCATGGCGTCCATGTCGGCCCAGCGAATAGGCACCTGCATGGTGTGTACGAGTTTGCGCCGGGTTTCCATGCTGTCAATTCGGGTGGTAGGCGGTTTCGAATTATAATCCGCCTACTTAGTTTTCGGTTTCAAATCAGGAGATCACGATGCAGCGCGAAGCGATGGAATTTGATGCCGTCATAGTCGGGGGCGGCCCTGCCGGGCTGGCGGCGGCGATACGGCTCAAGCAGCTAGACGCGAGCATCAATGTCTGTCTGATCGAAAAAGGGGCGGAAATCGGCGCCCATATCCTCTCTGGTGCGGTGATGGACCCCCGCGCGATCAATGAGTTAATCCCCGACTGGAAGGAAAAAGGCGCGCCGCTCCACACCCCCGTCTCCGAAGACCGCTTCATCATCATGAGCGAGGCGGGGGGCCTACGTATACCCAACTTCCTTTTGCCCAACTGCTTTATCAATCAGGGCAACTACGTCGTCAGCCTGGGCAGTGTGGCGCGCTGGCTGGGCCAGCAGGCCGAGGCGTTGGGGGTAGAAATCTATGCAGGCTTCGCCGGCGCAGAAGTGCTCTACAACGAGGACGGCTCGGTCAAGGGCGTGGCCACCGGCGATATGGGCGTGGGCCGCGACGGACTACCCACCGACGCCTACCAGCCTGGCATGGAGCTGCACGCCAAATACACGCTCTTCGCCGAAGGCTGCCGCGGCCACCTGGGCAAGCAACTCGAGGCCAAATTCAATCTGCGTGTAGGCGCCGACCCGCAGGTATACGGCCTAGGTATCAAAGAGTTGTGGGAAGTTAAAGCGGACCAGCACCAACCGGGACTGGTTTTGCATACCGCCGGCTGGCCACTCGCCTCGGACACCTACGGCGGCGCCTTCGCCTATCACTTCGGCGAGAATCTGGTCGCCATCGGCTTCGTCGTAGGCCTCGGCTACAGCAACCCCTATCTCTCCCCCTACGAGGAGTTTCAGCGCTACAAGCTGCACCCGCTCATACGCCCAATCCTCGAAGGCGGCAAGCGCCTCGCCTATGGCGCACGCGCCATCACCGCCGGCGGCGTGCAGGCTTTACCCAAACTGACCTTCCCCGGTGGCGCCTTGATCGGCGACGATGCTGGCTTCCTCAACGCCGCCCGCATTAAAGGCTCTCATGCCGCTATCAAGACCGGCATGCTGGCTGCAGAAGCCATAGCCCCGGCGCTGGCCGCCGGCCGCGCGGGCGACGAGTTGTTGGCCTATCCAAAATCTTTCCGCGAAAGCTGGCTGTACGAAGAATTACACCGCACGCGCAACTTCAAACCCTGGATGAGCAAGGGCCTATGGTTGGGCTCCATCATGTTCGGCATAGACCAGCAACTTTTCCGCGGTAAAGCCCCGTGGACCCTAGGCCTTAGTGCCGACCACACGAAACTCAAGAAGGCTGCGGAGAGCACGCCCATCAGCTACCCCAAGCCCGATGGTGTCATTACCTTTGACCGCCTCTCTTCGGTTTTCCTATCCAACACTAACCACGAAGAAAATGAGCCCTGCCACTTGCAGTTGAAAGACCCGGCGGTGGCGATCCAGACCAACCTCGCCCTCTACGATGCCCCCGAGCAACGCTACTGCCCGGCCGGCGTGTATGAAATACTCAAGGACAGTGATGGCAGCAACCCGCGCCTGCAAATCAATGCGCAGAACTGCGTGCACTGCAAGACCTGCGATATCAAGGACCCAACGCAGAACATCAACTGGGTTGCGCCTCAAGGCGGCGAAGGGCCTGTCTATTTGAATATGTAAGCGGCGACGCCCAGCCCCTGGCAATGCTATGCGTTGCCTCGAAAGCGCACACTAATGCGGGTGCCGAGTTCTTCACTAGCCGCTTCGATCACCACCTCGCCGTCATGCAACCCGGCGATCTCGCAGACGATGGCGAGGCCCAAGCCACAGCCCGAACCCGGACTGCCCGGCAGGCGCACAAATGCTGCCAGCACCGCCTCTCTGGCCTCCAGCGGTATACCCGGGCCATTGTCTTCCACGTACAGCGTGGTCGGTCCTTGGGTGACGCCCACTGTCACTTGGCCGCCCTTGTGCCCGTACTGCAAGGCGTTGTCGATCAGATTGCCCAGCAACTCCCGTAACAATAGCGGTTCGCCTTTGAGCGCGACACCGTTGTGGGGCCCGCTGTAACCCAGATCGACCTCGTTTTCCAGAGCGCGCGGCACCCATTCCATTGCCACGTCGCGCGTCAGCGCGGCCAGGTCAAGTTCCACCAGACGCTGCGACGCCCCGGCTTCCGGCTCGGCGCGCGCAAAAGTCAGCAGCTGGTTGCTCAGATGCGTGAGCCGCGAAGTCGCCTTCAATACCTGACTCAAGGCTTCTTTGTCGGATGCGGGGGTTGGCTCACGCAGGGCACGCTCAGCTTGGACTTGCAGCGCGGCCAACGGGGTGCGTAACTGGTGGGCAGCCTGGGCTATGAAACGCTGCTGGGCGGCATGCGCTTTTTCGAGTTGCAGAAACAGCGTGTTGAGGGCTTGCGTCAGCGGACGCACCTCGGCGGGTGCCGTCTCGCCGACGGCACGCAAATCGCCGGGCCGGCGCGCTTCAATCTGGCGTGCCAGCGCCAGCAACGGCCGCACGCCACCGCTGACGCCATAGCGGATCAGAAGCATGGCGATGGCGATGAGCAGGCCCTGAAGAAAAATCACGGCAAACAGGATTTGCCGCGTAAGGTTGTTGCGCTTCATCAGAGTCTCTCCCACCTGGATCGTGATTTCATCATTGCCCTCGCCCGGTGGCAGGCGCACTGCAACCGCGCGCACCGGCTTGCCGGCGATGTTCGTGTCGTAATAGCTGGGCCGCATATCCGGCGAAACCGGCACAGGTGGCGCGGGGAAAGCCGCATGCCCGAAAATCAAACCTTGCTTGCGGCTGGTCGCGACATAGTAGGTGCTGTCCAGGTCGTCCCACTCGAACATCTCGATGGCAGCGGGTGGTAAATCTAACCGGACGGCCCCACTCACCAACCGCACCTGCCGCGCCAGCGAACGCGCGGAATCGTAGAGTCCGCGGTCATAGGCGAGATGCGCGAAATGCACGCCTACAAAATAGGAGGCTGACGCGCCCGCTATGAAGAGTAGCAACAGCGGCCACAGTAACCGCTGGGCGAGCTGTCGTCGCAGGCTATCCGGC
>JBBQGH010000079.1:0-5744 GCA_038322845.1 Gammaproteobacteria bacterium | reverse complement strand
CCCGCTGCTGCGCGCCATACTGCGGCGGCTGGTGCGCCATTTCGAAAGCGACCGTAGTTGGTTCGATCTAAATGCCCGCGCGCAAACCACTGGTTCTTGATTTCGATGGCGCCTCGGGCGGGATCGCGGACGCCCTGGTCTTGCCAATGGGTGACTGGCAGGAGGCAGTGCGCTACGGCTGCGGCATGGCAACCTGGCGGGCGCTGCGTCGCGTGCTGGCAGCGCGCATGCCTGCCCAACACGGCAGCGTGCTGTTGGGCAGTGGTGACTTCCATCACCTGAGTCATTTGCTCATCGAACGTTTGCCCGCTGATCGGCTGGTTGATGTGGTGGTCTGCGACAATCACCCTGACAATATGCGTTTTCCCTTCGGCATACATTGCGGGTCGTGGGTGCGTCACGCCGCTGTGCTGCCGCAGGTACGACGCATCCATGTGGTGGGGATTACGTCATCAGACATAGCTTTGCGCCACGCATGGGAAAATTATCTTGCACCGCTCTATGCGGGCAAGCTGCGCTATTGGAGTGTAGGGGTCAACACGCGCTGGGCGGGCCTGGTGGGGCTCGCCGCAAGTTTTTCGAATTTCGCGAGTAAGGGCGAGTTACTCGAGGCCTGTATTGCGGAACTGCGTGGCAACGACACGCCCGTGTACTTTTCCATCGACAAAGACGTGCTAGCAACGCATGTCGCACGCACCAATTGGGATCAAGGCTGCTTTGTACTCGGCGATCTCGAGCGCCTGATCAAGGCGCTGGCCGGACGTATAGTCGGTAGTGACATCAGTGGAGATCTATCTATTCACCACTACCGCACGCCATGGAAGCGCTGGCTGAGCGCGCTTGATGATCAACCGACGATCAGTCCAGCAGACCCTACGCAATGGCAGGCACAGCAGCATGAAGTGAATCGACAACTGCTGGTTTGGCTGAACGACGCTAGCTGCGTTCCCACGTTTCGCTGAATGCCAGGCACAGCACACCCGCCAAAATGACAACGGCGCCGAAGATTTGTTGCGCGCTGACCGCCTCGCCGAATAAAGGCGCCGACAACAGCATTACCGCCACCACTTCGAGATGCGATGCGGCGAAGGCCGGGCCGATGGGCGCACGGCGCAGCAAGCTCATGTAAGTGACGAAAGCGCCGAGATAACCCACCACGGCGCCGTAGATCCAGGGCAGCGTCACGACGCGCAGCAGCCATGCCACGTTAAGTTCCAGTGGCGCGGCGTGCAGAGCGGCATACTTGAAACTGAGTTGCGAGAGGGTATCGAAGGCTAACAATACGAGGAAGCCTAGCAGATAAAAACGCGCGAGTGACATCAGGCCCAACCCACGATACTAACGCCGCCGACGATAAGAAAAATGCCGACAAGGCGCAGGCGCGTCAAACGCTCGTTGAAGAACCAACGGCCGCCCAGCATGACTACAACCACGTTGATCATGCCGAGGAGCACGCCCTGCGCCAGCGGGACCAGCGAAAGAAACGCCAGCCAGGCGACGAACTCCAGACAGAAGCAGGCAATGCCGACCCAGAGCCACGGCTGGCGCGCCATCTGGCGCCAGCGCGCGAGATGCGTTGCAGCATCGGGTGTCACGGCGGCCGCCTTGAAGGCGAGCTGCCCGGCGGTGTCGAGCACGGCATTCGCCGCGAGGCAGCTCGCTACAATGGGCGAAATCATTCAGCGAAACTCGTGGTTTTCGTTGGAAGGCATGAAAGCTTGGCGAAAGTTTTAGGGGAAAGAATCGCCGCAAGCGGCGGCGCCGTTAAAGTGCAGACGCGCGGCATAGTGTAAGTCACGAATCACCCCCAGTGGCGAACGAGGTCAGAGTCATGATGCAGTCCAATGAGTTTTTGTTGCGTGGTGGCCCCGTGGGGGTTTTGCTCATCCATGGTTTGACCGGCACGCCTAATGAAATCCGTAGCGTCGCGCGCGGTTTGCATCGCGCCGGCTACACGGTGTTGGGCGTTCAGCTTGCCGGTCACTGCGGCGATGAAGGCGATTTGCTGCGCACCCGTTGGCAGGATTGGTTTGCCAGCGTCGAAGAGGCGGCCGAGCGTTTGCGTAACGAGGTGAAGCAACTGTTCGTCGGCGGCTTGTCCATGGGCGCCGTGCTGGCGCTGGAATACGCCATTCGCCATGGGCAGAAAGTGAGCGGCGTGGCACTCTACGGCACCACCTTCTTTTACGATGGTTGGGCCATTCCCAAGGTCGGGCGCCTGGCTTTCCTGCTGCCGTGGTTTGATCGTTTGGGCATCGGCCGCAAGCGTAGCTTTGTCGAGACATTTCCCTACGGCATCAAGAACGCGCGCATACGTCGCGCTATTTCTACCAAGATGTTGGCTGGCGACAGTGCCAGCGCGGGGCTGGCGGGCAACCCGTGGCCTGCGCTGGCGGAATTCTATCGCCTCTCGCGGTGCGTGCAGCGCCGACTCCATCAGGTGCACACGCCCTGCCTGGTCATCCATGCGCGGGACGACGATGTTGCCAGCTTGGCCAATGCGCAGTTGATAGAAAAGCGCGTCTCAGCGCCCGTCGAGACCATAGTTCTCGACAACAGCTACCACATGATCACCGTGGATCAGCAGAAGGACGAGGTCATCGAGCACTCTGCCGATTTTTTCCAACGCGTGATAGCAGCGCAGCACGCTAAGCCTCAGCCGCGCTTGGCCTTGGTCAAGAGCTGATCCAGCAGGCTCAGGCCCAAATCGATTTCTTCGCTGCTGATGTGCAGCGACGGCGCGAAAGTAATGACGTTCTTGTGGTAGCCGCCGACGTCCAGCACCAGGCCGATCGGTTTACCCTGATGGGTGAGGCCGCCAGCCAGCCCAATATCCACCATGCGATCGAGAAGTGCCTTGTTCGGCGCATAGCCGTCGGCCTCGCAGATTTCCGCCCGCAGGGCCAAGCCCAGTCCATCGACGTCGCCAATCTCCGCATGGCGCTTTTGCAGGTCGCGCAGTCCCGCGAGAAAATGCGCGCCTTTGGACATCACCATGGATTCATAATCGAACTCTTCGAGCATGCGCATGGTTTCCAGACCGACCGCCGTGCCCAGCGGATTTGAGGCGAAGGTGGAGTGCGTAGAGCCGGGCGGGAACACCGTCGGGTTGATGAGTTCTTCGCGTGCCCATAAGCCGGCGAGTGGGTTAAGGCCGTTGGTAAGCGCCTTGCCGAAGACGAGAATGTCCGGCTTCACCCCGAAGTGCTCAATGGACCACAATTTGCCCGTGCGGAAGAAGCCCATCTGGATTTCATCCACCACCATCAGGATACCGTAGCGGTCCAGCACCTTCTTCAGCCCTGTAAAAAAATTCAGTGGCGGGATGACATACCCGCCCGTGCCCTGAATCGGCTCGACATAGAAAGCAGCGTATTCGGACTGCCCTGATTTCGGGTCCCACACGCCGTTGTATTCGGTCTCGAAGAGGCGCTCGAAGTGCTGTACGCAGTGTGCGCCGTATTCTTCCTTGCTCATGCCGCGCGGGCCGCGGAAATGGTAGGGGAAGGGCAAGAAATGGGCGCGCTCACCGAAGTGGCCGAAGCGTCGGCGATAGCGATAGCTGGAAGTAATGGCAGAAGCACCCAGCGTGCGGCCATGATAGCCGCCCTCGAAAGCAAACATCAGGCTTTTGCCGTGACTGGCATTACGCACCAGCTTGAGCGAGTCTTCGATGGACTGCGAGCCGCCCACATTGAAATGTACCCGCCCCGGTGAGCCGAATTTTCTCTGCATATCGAGTGCGATAATTTTCGAAAGCTCGATTTTGCTGGTATGCAAATATTGGCTGGCCAGTTGCGGGAGAGTGTCGATCTGGCACTTCAATGCGGCATTAAGACGCGGATTTGCGTAGCCGAAGTTCACCGCCGAGTACCACATTTGCAAGTCGAGGAACGGCACGCCCGACGCGTCGTAGAGGTAACTGCCTTCGCAGCGCTCGAAGATTTTCGGTGGATCGGCATAGTGCACGGTGTCGCCAAACGAACAATAGCGGGCTTCGTCGGCTAAAAGTTGAGTGTTATTCATCGCTGTGGGTCCGGTTGAAAGCGGTAGTCGGATGCAATGCCTGAGCCGTGTCGTCGAGCGCGGAAAGCAGGCGTATGGCGTCGGCGAAGCCGACTATGGGCGTGTGCGGTATATCGCGGGCACGGCAATGCTCGATCAGGCGGTGTTTGGCGAAGACAAAATCGACGCGGCCCGCCACGCAAAAATCCGACGCGCCATCGCCTATCAGCGCGACAGGTCGATGTCCGGACTGCGAGCGCGCCGCAATAGCGCATTTGCAAGTGCCGCTATCGACCGTGCAGGAAGTGTCCGCGCAGGGCGATTCCAGTCGCCACTGCCGCGGCCCGGGTTGCACCAGGTGGTTAGCATGGACGGATAGGTCTGTGAGCTCATGCCGTGCGAGTATGCGGCGAATTGCGTAGTCCAGTCCGTCGCTCACGATGCCGATAGTCCAGCCGGCCCGTCTCGCGACAGCCACGAAGTTCTGGAAATCCGGATCGATGCGAAAAGTGTCGATTTGTGCATCGAGCTCTTCTTTGCTGACATCCAGCAAGGCGATTTGCCCCTGCATGCACAGGCGTGAACTGAGCTTGCCGCCGCGCCAGTCATCCTCCAGCGCCTGCCAGCCGGGAAGGCCATAGCGTTCCAGCAAAACGTCGGTGACGTCCTCAACGGAAATGGTGCCGTCGAAGTCACAAAGTATCGTCCAAGGTGCCAAGTTCTGCCTTTGTATTTTTGGTTGAAACCTGAGCCGCGCAGGTACGGCCCGCGCCGAGACGCGAAAATCTAACGCTTGAAGCTTTCTCCAACCTTTCCTTAACCATACTCATGTTTACTTGGGGCGATTCGCTAACAGTTAAAATACCCGCATCGTTATTATCTAGGGCGCAACTCTGTGCATCCTGTGTCGGAATAGCCGCGCATGCGAATTTTGCTTGCTGAAGATAACGCCGATCTGGCGAATGGTTTGGTCTCCGCTTTGCGCCAACAAGGCTATGCGGTCGATTGGGTGCCCACCGGCACCCAAGCCGATGCGGTACTGGTCGACGCGCTCTATGACTTGTTGATACTCGATTTGTCGCTACCCGGCATGGATGGTTTTGCCGTGCTGAAACGTTTGCGCGAGCGCAAGCAGGCCACCATGGTGCTGATCCTCACTGCGCGCGACGAGACGGAGGCGCGCATACGCGGCCTCGATTTGGGTGCGGACGATTACCTGACCAAGCCATTTGTACTCGGCGAACTGGAAGCGCGCATCCGGGCGCTGGTGCGTCGTGCTCGAGGGGGCGCCCAACTTACTCTGGATTTCGGCCCGCTGGCGCTGGACGGACTGGGTCAACGGGTGTTGCTAAATGGCGTGGCGCTGGAATTGACCAAGCGCGAATATCACTTGCTCAGTTGCCTTATCGAGCGCCGGTAAAGTGGTGAGCAAAGAACGACTCTTTGAAAATATTTACGACTGGGATGCGCAGGCCAATCTCAGCGCGGTAGAGGTTTTTATCAGCCGTGTGCGCAAGAAAATCGAAGGCGCCGGCGTGAAGATTCGGGTGGTGCGTGGTCTGGGCTATCTGCTCGAAGCGGACGAGGTGGCGCGTGACGCCGGATAGCCTGCGACGACAGCTCGCCCAGCGGTTACTGTGGCCGCTGTTGCTACTCTTCATAGCGGGCGCGTCAGCCTCCTATTTTGTAGGCGTGCATTTCGCGCATCTCGCCTATGACCGCGGACTCTACGATTCCGC
>JBBQGH010000078.1:0-5747 GCA_038322845.1 Gammaproteobacteria bacterium | reverse complement strand
TTCCCTTCTCGAAACCGGCGACGCTAAAGCGAATCGTTTGCCCTTTGGAAGCACTGAAATCGTTGGTGCAAATTCCCCCGAAGTGAAGGCTTATCGCCGGTTCATTCAAACCGGCGACGACAGCGAGATCAAAAGTCTGGCAGTCAGCACCGGCGGCGGCGCGGACGGCGGCTATGCTGTACCGAAGGCCATTGACGCGATGATCGACCGCGTTGCACTGTCGCAATCGCCCATCCGCTCAATAGCCAGAGTTGTTCAAATTTCAACGCCGGATTTTCATACTTTGGTGGCGAATGGCCGGGCCGCGTCTGGCTGGGTAAGTGAAACCGCAGCGCGCCCCGCGACGACCTCGCCAACGTTTACCGATATCAAACCGCCGATGGGCGAGCTTTACGCGAATATCCAAGCGACTCAGCAAGTGCTTGACGACATGTTCTTCAACGCCGACGCCTGGTTAGCCGAAGAAATTGGCGAGCGATTCGCGGAACAAGAATCCGCGAGTTTCATTTCCGGTTCGGGCACCAATCAGCCGTCCGGCTTCCTGGCTGGTACCGCGCCAGTGGCGACCGATGATGCTTCGCGCGCCTTCGGAACGCTGCAATATGTTCCTACCGGGGCCGCTGGCGCCTGGGCAGCCAGTAGCCCGCAAGACGTGTTGCTAACGGCGATGTTCAAGCTCAAGACTGCCTATCGCAAAGATGCCTGCTGGGTGATGCATCCGACGGTGTTACAGACCGTGATGGGCTTCAAAGACTCCTACGGCCGCTACATTTTTCAGCCAGCCATGCAGGCGGGTGCGCCGGCAACGCTTTGGGGTTATCCGGTTGTTGAAGCCGAACACGCGCCGATTATTGCGGCGAACAGCTTCTCCGTCGCATTCGGAAATTTCCAGCGTGGCTACCTGATCGTTGACCGTGTAGGCACTCGCGTGCTTCGCGATCCGTTCAGCAACAAGCCGTATGTCGGTTTCTATGCGAGCAAGCGAACGGGCGGCATCCTGACAAACACGGAAGCGATCAAGGTTTTGAAATTCGCCGTGAGCTAAGTTTCACCGCGCGCGACGCGGGGCCCGTACTCGATTGCGCGGGCCGTCGTTGCATCGGGACTAGGCGTGAGTGTCCCGACTCATGAAACAACCGCGCTATGCAGGAAGAAGCCCCGCCACTAAACCGGCGGGGCTTTTGTACGTTTGAGAGCAAGCGGTTCAGATTGTGGCTTCGCACGATCTAACTCAATCGTTAGCCATCCGGCATCATTGCCAAGTCGGCCAATTGTTTGCAGTGGAACTTGCTGTAGATAGTCGCCCTCTTTCGCATCACGCGCAAAGCAAGCGTGGCTGCGGCCTTCTGAACTATTTTGTCTTCAAGCAAAACACTCAGAGATTGCTCATCCCCTGCCCACAAAGTAATTTGGTGCTGCCCCGCATCTCTGTATTCTCTTCTGATGATCTCACTTGACGGGAATGCTGCCATGAGTGATTCGTCATTTTCATAAGCCTCGGAAAGTACGTCCGAGGCAACGGTTAAGAATCCCCAAATTTCTGTGGGGGAATTCTTGAAGTAACCGATAACAAGTGCCTCCATTACCCCAATGCTTACACAAACAAGCCGTGGCCATGTATTGCGATTGGTGGACGGAAAACAGCTTACCGCCCAGAATGAATATTCTGTTTGCCTTGGAGAGGGTATGCAATTTCCAAGGTACAAACTCAACAGCCGGGACGAAAGGGAAAAAAGCGGATGCTCTTTGTATTTCCGGAATTGGCTGGAAAAGCGTTCAAGTTGGGCATCCGGGAGTGATATTGCCGAAAGCGATGTGTCATCTCGATTGAACGTTGCCGGGGAAGCAAGCCACGAATCTTGTTGTTCGCGAGGGAGCACCAAGTGCAATTGTTCCGCTTTGCGAATAAGACTCCGTTCAGTTTCATCAAGATCCTTGCGTGGCGTGGGAATAAATGAGAATCCAATGATCTCATCGTAGTTCTTTCTGTGCTGGGCGAACCTGCGGACAACATCCACAGCCTGGCCGACGTAGAATTTCTCACCCACAAATTCGATAAGATATATTCCGCAGCGATTCTTGCTTGCCCCGAAGAGATGCGCTATTGACCGTAGGGTTGCTACAGGCTCCGCTTCGGGAAAACCCAGACCAGAATAGCGTTCAAGGGATGATAGATCGACCATGATGATTGCTACAGAAGCTGTAGAAAATCTCTCTTTGTCGCTGCATTCTGCGGTGAAGCCAATGGAATATCAAGACTCCGACTACCAGTGGTCATGCGCAAATCTGCGGACGCGGCGAAACGTCGATTAGTTCTGGTGCTGGCACCAACAAAAAAAGCGGCAGATTTGCCGCTTTTCTTTTCCTGCTTACTTCGTGCTTACTTTTCTATTTCAGTTAGTGATCGCTATCGTTAAAACTCTTTGTTTCTGGTGGGCGGCACAGGGTTCGAACCTGTGACCCCTGCCGTGTGAAGGCAGTGCTCTACCGCTGAGCTAGCCGCCCGTAAGAGGCAAAAGAGGCGCGCATTTTCGCACAGGTGTTTGTCGCGGGTCAATTTGCTTGGTCGAGGGTGTCGCCCGAGTCGGGGTGTCAGTCGAATCGTTGACAGGGTGCATGGTGCAGCGCAGAATCCTCGCGAATCCGACGGGTAGCGGATTTGTCTTTCCGTCGGCCCTGGGAGAAGCAGTGGATGTCCGGTAATTTGCAATTCGAAAACCTGCAACAAGCCGGGCAGGCGTTTGCGCAGGGATTCTTGAATTTTCTTGCGCAGCAGCAGTCGCCAAATCAGCCTGGCGCCCAGGCTAAGCCATCTCTGCCGCCGATTTTTCCTGATACCGAAGAAATCGTTGGTCTGCGCAGTGAATTTACAGCGCAGCACGCGGCTTTGTGGCAAAGCATGCTTGGGCGCAAGCCCGGTGACGCCGGCCCGGCCATGGCGACGCCCGCGTCTGGTGACAAGCGCTTTGCAGCGCTCGCCTGGTCGGAAAGTCCCTATTACGACTATTTGCGTCAGGCCTATCTCATCAACGCCGCGTTCCTCAAGAAGCTGGTTGAGGCTTATCCCATTGAAGACGCGGCGGCGAAGAATCGCCTGAAGTTTTTCACGACGCAATACGTCGATGCGCTGGCGCCTTCCAACTTTGCCGCGACCAATCCTGAATTCATCAAGACCGCGCTGGAAACTCAGGGCGCCAGCATTACCGAAGGCATCAAGAACCTCATTGCCGATCTGCAAAAGGGTCGCGTTTCCATGACCGACGATGCGGCCTTTGAAGTGGGTCGCAACCTGGCGACGACTCCGGGCGAAGTGGTGTACGAGAATGAGCTGATCCAGTTGATTCAGTATGCGCCGGCCACGGCAAAAGTCTGTGAGCGACCGCTGGTGATCGTGCCACCTTGCATCAATAAATTTTACATCCTCGATTTGCAGCCCGAGAATTCCTATGTGCGTTTTGCCGTTGAGCAGGGTATGACGGTGTTTTTGGTTTCCTGGCGCAATCCGCAGGCCGAGCAGGCGCATTACGGTTGGGACGATTATCTGGAATTGGGTCCGCTGGCTGCGCTAACGGTGGCGCGCGAGATCGCTGGCACTGAGCAGGTCAACGCGCTGGGCTTTTGCGTCGGCGGCACGCTGCTCTCGGCCGCACTCTCGGTGGCGAAGGCGCGCGGCGAAGACTCGGTGGCGAGCCTCACGCTGCTGACCACCTTACTGGATTTTTCAGACGGTGGTGACATTGTCAATTTCGTCGATGAAGCTTCGGTGGCGGCGCGCGAGGCGGCCATAGGCCAAGGTGGGCTGCTGCGCGGCACGGAGCTATCCAGCGCTTTTTCCTCGCTGCGTGCCAACGACCTCATCTGGCCCTATGTCGTTGGCAATTATCTGAAGGGCGGTAAGCCTGCGGCCTTCGATCTGCTTTACTGGAATTCCGATAGCACCAATCTGCCGGGGCCTTTCGCCGTTTGGTATTTGCGCAAACTTTATATCGAGAACGCCTTGCGCGAGCCGGGCAAGCTTGCCATGTGTGGCGCCACGGCCGACCTGAGCCGGCTGACCATGCCCGCCTATATACTGGCTACCCGGGAAGATCACATCGTCCCCTGGCGCACGGCCTACGAATCGCGTCGATTGCTGGGTGGTGAGACCACTTTTGTGTTGGGTGCGAGCGGTCATATCGCCGGCGTCGTTAACCCGGTGACCAAGAATCGGCGTAGTTATTGGCGTAACGGCGGAGGCAACAGCGGGAACAGCGACTCTAGCGCGGCGAGTTCGGAATCAGCGGATGATTGGCTGGCCGGCGCGACGGAGCAGGCTGGTAGCTGGTGGGTGGATTGGATCAGTTGGCTTAAACAACACGGCGGCAATGAGCGCGTCGCGCGCAAGAAGTTGGGTAGCCGGAAATATCGGCCCATTGAGCCGGCGCCTGGACGCTATGTGAAAGAAAAGGCGTAATGACGGCTTAAGCGGCTTAGCGAGCGAGCGTTGCCGGTCGCAACCACTGCAATTTTATATTGATCACGAGGAGAGGTTTTCATGTCAAGAGTCGCATTGATCACCGGGGGCATGGGCGGTTTGGGCGAGGCAATCTGTATCAAGATGGCCGCCCTGGGTTACCAGGTAGTAACGACCTATAGCCCCAGCAACACCAAGGCCACAGAGTGGTTGCAGCATATGAAGGCGCTGGGTTTTGAGTTCAATGCTTACCCTTGCGACGTGGCTGATTACGATTCCTGTAAAGCCTGCGTAGACAAAGTGGTGGCGACGGTGGGCCCGGTTGCTGTGCTGGTCAACAACGCTGGCATCACGCGCGACATGACCTTCAAGAAAATGACCAAGGGCGATTGGGACGTGGTGATGAAGACCAATCTCGACAGCGTCTTCAACATGACCAAGCAGGTCATGGACGGCATGACCGAGCGCGGCTGGGGTCGCGTCATCAACATCTCTTCGGTGAACGGCCAGAAGGGCGCTTTCGGTCAAACCAACTATTCAGCCGCCAAGGCCGGCATACACGGCTTCACCAAGGCGCTGGCGCTGGAAGTGGCGAAGAAGGGCGTGACCGTGAACACGATTTCTCCGGGCTATATCGGCACCAAGATGGTGATGGCGATTCCGCAGGAAGTGCTCGATACCAAGATCATTCCGCAAATCCCGATGGCACGCCTCGGCAAGCCGGAAGAAGTGGCCGGGCTGGTGGCGTATCTGGCTTCCGACGAAGCGGCCTTCCTGACCGGGGCGAATATCGCCATTAACGGCGGCCAGCACATGTATTAAGAGACAAGGCCGGGTTGATCCGTCAGGGGGATGTGCCTGTTGCGGGTACAATCCCCTGTTGCACAATGTAAGGCGGGTGGCAAATGAAGCAATGGCGAAGGATGGCGCTGATCGCGCTGATGGCAGGGATGACGGCAGGTGGCGTCCGCGCCGGCTTGCCGGAAGCCGTGCGTGCCTACAATAATGGCCAGTTCAAGGAAGCGCTGGCCGAATTTTCCAGGCTGGCGAAGCAGGGCAACGGCCAGGCCCAGTTCCGGCTCGGCATCATGTATGCCAAAAGCCAGGGCGTGCAGCGGGACCTGAAACTGGCGCGGCATTGGATGCTGAAAGCTGCCGAGCAGGGCGACAGGAATGCCCAGTATCAACTCGGCCTGCTGCTCGAACAGGGCGATGCCGCCACCCGTGAAGATTCAACACAGGCCGCCGTCTGGTTTGGCAAGGCCGCGGATCAGGGTATGACCAATGCGCAATA
>JBBQGH010000077.1:0-5971 GCA_038322845.1 Gammaproteobacteria bacterium | reverse complement strand
TCCTTCAGCGCAGAGGTGAGGCGACGCATGGCCAAGTCGCGACAATCGTTGAGCATGCGGCCCGATTCGGCCGAACTAATGGCGCGGCGGGGATGCCCATTCAAATTGACGACTTTGGCAGCGTTAGTGGTCATGATGTTTCACCTCAAATCCATCCGCGCCTGATATTGCGCGGTAAAACGGCATGCGCCGGTCAAGACGCAACGGAGGCAAACGTCGCAAGACGAGCGCAATAACTTCCGGCGGGAAGCGCAAAGGGAATGGTGCGCGGAGTAGCTACAGCTGGCGGTATAGCCACGGACGACTGGCCCGTAACTTGGTGGCTGAACGAAAGGACGATGCATATGACCCCTATCCGGCAACCCCGCTGCCATAGAATCCCCGTAAGCACTGGAATCCCTTAGACCGGTTGTTTTGCGCCCCCACTTTTCAGCAGGTTTGCCCTTTTCAGATACTGGTTGATTCCAACTGCGATAACGACGGTAAGATCAAATTCTTGAGGACTAAAAAAACTAAAAAGTCTCAAAAACCGTCCGTGACGTAATTCACAGTTTCAACGCATTAATAGCACGCTTCTTTTTCTTGCGCAAGCGTCACAGAGGATAGTGTCGGGGCCTCCCGACAGAGTCGGTGAATAGTCGGCTTATGCAGCGAAACGGGAGCGGCACTGGCAGTTTTTGCGTCACCGTATTAAAGCTGCGCGTCGCTTAATGCCAGCGCGGCAGCGCCACCATGTATCACGGTATGCCGCAGCGCCGAAGCAAAACACAGCACATGGTCGGCATAGAAGCGCGCAGTGCCGATCTTCGCCGAATAAAACGGATCGCTATCACCGTCCGCGATATGCCCGGCAGCGGCCAGAGCGGCACGCGCCATTTGCCAGCCGCCCGCCACAATGCCTAGCAGTTTGAGGAAGGGAACAGCGCCAACGTGCACAGCTTTTATATCGCCGTTATAGTTGGCGACGATGTGTTCGCCCGCTTGCGCGAGTCCCTCAATGCCTAGCGCTAAAGACGATCGAATAGCGGCGAAATCCTCGCCCGAGTGCTGCGCCAACGCCGCTTCGGTAGTGCGCATGGAAGCCAGCACGGTCTTCAGCGTGGCGCCGCCTTCGCGACCGATCTTGCGTCCTATGAGATCGTTGGCTTGTATGCCCGTGGTGCCTTCGTAAATTGTGGTGATGCGTGCATCGCGCAGATATTGCGCGGCGCCAGTCTCTTCGATGAAGCCCATGCCGCCATGAATTTGTATACCCAGGGTCGCTACCTCGATGCTGGTTTCGGTGCTCCAGCCCTTCACTACCGGGATCATCAAATCCACGAAGGCCTGATTGCGCTTACGCTCGGCCGCATCCGGATGCCGCAGCGCCGCGTCGTGCGCAGCCGCCACCACATAGGCGAGCGCGCGCATGGCTTCGGTCTGAGACTTCATGAGCATAAGCATGCGCCGTATATCCGGATGACGAATGATAGGCAGCGGCCCCGAGCCATCGACAAGATCACGGCCTTGCAGGCGCTCTTTGGCATAGGCCAAGGCATGCTGGTAAGCGCGCTCGGCGATGGCCACGCCTTCAAGTCCGACCGAGAAGCGGGCCGCATTCATCATGACGAACATGTATTTCAGGCCTTCATTCTCCTTGCCGATAAGATAGCCGGTGGCGCCGCCGTGGTCGCCATAGGCCATCACACAAGTAGGGCTGGCGTGGATGCCCAGCTTGTGCTCGATGGAAACGCAATAGGCGTCGTTGCGCGCACCGAGCGATCCATCGTCGTTGACCATGAATTTCGGTACGACAAAAAGAGAAATACCTTTCACCCCTTCCGGGGCGTCCGGCGTACGCGCCAGCACGAGATGAATGATGTTCTTCGTCATGTCGTGCTCGCCGTAGGTGATGAAGATTTTCTGACCGAAAACTTTGTACGTGCCATCCTGCTGCGGCTCGGCGCGGCTGCGCACCAGGGCCAGATCGGACCCCGCCTGCGGTTCAGTCAAATTCATGGTGCCCGTCCAGCTGCCCTCAATCATCCTCGGCAGAAATTTTTGCTTCTGCGCGGTGGAGCCGACCAGCGATATTGCTTCAATCGCGCCGGTGGTGAGCAGGGGGCAAAGCGAAAACGCCATGTTGGCGGACTTCCAGGTCTCGTGCACGGCTGCCACGACCAATTTGGGCATACCCTGCCCTCCATACTCGGCCTCACAGCCTATGCCATTCCAGCCGTTCTTCACAAATTGGCCGTAAGCTTCCTTGAATCCCAATGGCATCGTTACCTGACCGTCGCGCCATGCCGCGCCCTGCTGGTCGCCCACCGCATTGAGCGGCGCCAGTACACCACTTGAGAACTTGCCCGACTCTTCGAGGATGGCCTCGACCACGTCGGCCGTCGCGTCTTCGCTGCCGGGAAGCTGCGCCACTTCTTCCATGCCGGCCAGTTCGCGCAGCACAAAGCGCATGTCTCGCAGCGGGGCTTGATAGTCGCTCATCGTCTTCTCCTAGATTTTCTCGGACAGCAACTCGTCCAATACCTTTTCCAGCAGCAGAATATCGGTCACCACGGCGACGGTGAATCCTTTCCTCTCTCCGCCGCGGTTGTCCAGCAGCAACATACGTAGGTAATCGCGGCATTCGACGCTGCCCCATGCTGCCTGAACGCGCGCCGAAATGTGGGGGATTTGCTCTAATCCCGTGGCCGCCGCCCCTTCTTCCACACTGTCATCGTCGAAAACGCCGGGCAGTGGCACGCCGGCTACGCCCTCTTCCCAGTTCGGCGTACACACGTTGAAGTGTTTGTTCAGATCTTGCGCCGTCTGATCGAAGTCTTCACGCAAGCCCATTTGCCGATAGATCTCCAGTAGCTTCAACCACGGCCGCACTGAAGCCTTAGGATATTGCGCCACATAGTCGCGCAGTATGCGCGTGGCGCTGCTGGCGCGGCCGTAGGTCAGCATCACCCGGGCTAAGTTGAGCTTACGTTCCGGCGTGATGCCGGTCGGGTCGGGCGACGCCACCTCCGCAACGCGCGCAGTCGTAAGGCGCAGGCGGTGGTCATCTTCCGTCGGTGGTGGTAGCGTTGGCGATATCGATTCGGGCGCCGGCGCCGCGGTCACGATATCAGGTGATGTGAAGGTGGTTGGTAGCGCTGGCTGGCGCAAGCGCACTTCTACTTCCGCTTCCGCTTCGGCTTCGGCTTCGGCTTCGGCTTCCGCGTCCGCCTTCGCTTTAAGCGGCATGCGGCGACCCGCACGCGAAACCGCAATCAAGAAAGCAAACACGAGTGCCGCGGCGCCCGCTGCTAACAACCAGGCATCCCAGTCCGGCGACGCAGTAGGGACCAGTAGGGACGCGGCGTTGAATTGCTACTGTTGCTGCTCCAGGCACGTCTTCCATGAGCACTACACTCAGCGTCTCGACTTGCTTGGCCGTGGCTAGAATGCGCTGATTTAGACTATCGAAATCCGACCAAAAATCGGCGGCCGTCTGCATCAACCGATATTCGCGCAACAACAAGTCTCGCTCGGCATCGGTAGCATGAGGACGAGACAAGCGCAGAGTAAGGCGCAGTTGCGACGCGACATCGGGTTCTGCTGCGCTCGGCAACGTGGCGGAAACAGCGGAGGCGGCTATGAAATTGATGCTGAGTAGCAACACACTCAGCCTAGCTATCCACCTCCGCCTCAGCTTAGCCACGCTCGGTCACGCTACCGAGGTCATGTGGCATGGGTCACTGCGCGCTCAGCCCAGCTCGCTGGTGAGCTCAGGCACGAGCTGGAATAAATCGCCCACCAATCCGTAGTCCGCCACCTGGAAAATTGGCGCATCCGCATCCTTGTTGATCGCAACGATGACTTTGCTGTCCTTCATCCCCGCCAGATGCTGAATCGCACCAGAAATGCCTATGGCGATATAGAGCTGCGGCGCGACGATCTTGCCGGTTTGGCCCACCTGATAGTCGTTGGGCACATAGCCTGCATCCACCGCCGCGCGCGAGGCCCCCAGCGCGGCGTTGAGCTTGTCGGCCAAGGGCTCCAACAGCTTGTGGTAATTCTCGCCGCTGCCAAGGCCACGCCCGCCGGAGACAATGATCTTGGCCGCCCCCAATTCAGGCCGCGCCGATTTGGTCAGTTCGCGACCTATCAGCTTCGCCAAGCCCAGATCGGCGACGGGTTCAAGAGTCTCCACCGTTGCCGCCCCGCCCTTGCCGGCCGCCGCAAAAGCGGTGGTGCGGACCGTGATGACTTTCACCGCATCGGACGACTTCACGGTCGCCAGTGCATTGCCGGCATAGATTGGTCGCACGAAGGTATCCGGCGCATCGATCGCAACGACATCGGATATCTGCGCAACATCAAGCAGCGCGGCGACGCGCGGCAAAAAGTTTTTGCCGAAGGTGGTCGCGCCTACCAGGATGTGCGTGTAGCCGCTGGCGTTGGCTACCACCAGCGCGGCCAGATTCTCTGGTAGTTGATCACCGTATTGGGTGGCATCAGCCACACGCACCTTGATCACATTCTCAATCTGCGCGGCGTCGCTCGCTGCAACGGCACAGCCCGCACCTGCCACCAGCACATGAATCTCGCCGCCAATTTTTTTTGCGGCGGAAATTGTATTCAACGTAGCCGCCTTGAGCGCCGCGCCGTCGTGTTCTGCAATAACCAGGATAGCCATCAAATCACCTTCGCTTCGTTTTTGAGTTTGGCCACCAGCTCCTTTACGTCGGCTACTTTGATGCCGGCGCTGCGCTTGGGCGGCTCCACTACTTTCAACGTCGCCAAACGTGGGCTCACATCCACACCAAGATCGGCGGGTTTGACAGTCTCCAGGGGCTTCTTTTTGGCTTTCATGATGTTGGGCAGCGTCGCATAGCGCGGCTCATTCAGGCGGAGGTCGGTGGTTACCACTGCAGGCAGCTTGAGTTCCACAGTTTCCAGGCCGCCGTCTATTTCACGCATCACGGTCACTTTGCCGTCGGCCACAGTCACTTTTGAAGCGAAGCTCGCTTGCGGCCAACCCGCCAGCGCCGCGAACATCTGGCCCGTCTGGCTGGCGTCGTCGTCGATGGCCTGCTTGCCGAAGATGGCAAGCTGCGGCTGCTCCTTGTCGGCCAGTGCCTTGACAAGTTTGGCGACCGCCAAGGGCTGCAACTCCACATCGGTTTCAACAAGAATCGCGCGATCGGCACCCAATGCCAGCGCGGTACGCAGGGTTTCCTGACAAGCCGCCGTACCACAAGACACAGCCACCACCTCGGTAGCGATGCCAGCCTCTTTCAGGCGCACGGCTTCTTCGACCGCGATTTCGTCGAAGGGATTCATAGACATTTTGACGTTGGCCAAGTCCACCCCAGAGCCATCAGCCTTGACACGAATTTTCACGTTGTAATCAACAACGCGTTTGATGGGTACGAGAATCTTCAAACTACTGCTCCTTTGTAAATGCGGCCCCTAATAACTAAAAAAGCGCACTACTGCCCGCTACTGCCTTCTAACCCAGGCGCGCACACGTCATTCAGGGCGAATTATCGCACCGCAAGGCGGATGGGCCAAGGGCCGCGCCTGCCCGGGACTTAAGCCTTGCAGCGGCTGAATTGCGGCGTGAAGGGGCAGGCGGGACATTCAAGCTTTTTTTAACAAAAGGTGTAAGCTTTATCCAAAATGGTTTACCCCTAGCCCACCGTTCCGAGCGCATGAAAACTGATCCGAAAATCGACTTACAAAAGCTCAACACGCAAGCCAAATCCCTGAATAAAGTGTTGGGGCAAAGCGAGCAGGTTAAGGACATCGTAGAGGAATGCGCCAAAGGACTTTCCTCCGTTAATACGGACCTCAAACAAGAACTAAGGAAACGCTGAACAAGTAGTCGCGAAGCGCGCCATCAAATTCAGATCAATTTGATCAAGGCGAAATTGTGAACGAAATCGAAATTCCATCGGAGATATGCCCGCTTCTGGTGCTTGATACGAGGCATTTTCCCGCC
>JBBQGH010000076.1:0-6225 GCA_038322845.1 Gammaproteobacteria bacterium | reverse complement strand
CATGCGCAACAGGCTGGCCACGGTCTCCAGGCTATTCTTGACGCGATGGTGTATCTCCTTGAAGAAGGTGGTATTGAGTTCGAGCTCGCGATTCTCGACAAACACACCCAACTGGCCAGCGAGGCTGTGTAGGAACACATCAGTCTGCGCTGCTTCAGACCCTTCGAAATACCAAGCTTGGCCTTTGAGTTTGTAGAGGTTCAGTCGACCACGCGGAAGGTCGCGATAAAAAATTGGCAAGGAAAGATAGTCGTAGGGATAGCCGTCCGGTGGACTGGGGGAGTCCGCGTCACGCTGTTCGACGCTGGACGAGCCGAGCGCCGATCGCCGATCGTGCGCGAGCTTCGCATCGAAGGCGAGATCACTGTCGCCGAGTACTATGGCCGGGTCAACATCAAGCGCTTCGTTGACGAGCACATGATGATGCTTGTCGAACACCCAGATGGTCGCCGCTGCGAGCTTCAGTGTGCGGCGTATGCTCTGTGCCACATGCGAGTAGCGTCCGGCACCGCCCGACATCACCAATTGTTGGCCGAGCGCGTTCAACAACTCAATCTGCCGTAGATCTCCGCCACGAACGAACTGTCCGGTCATCATTGTCTTCTCTATTCTGTGAAAAGCGCTGCGCCAAAATCGTGCGCACTGTAACGCATCAGGCTTAGCGTTCGCAATGCGCGATGTCAATTCGCACATACTTCAACCTGCAACGTTTCAGGTTTCGACGATACGCCAATTTGATAAAAAGTTGGCATAAGCGCTTGACACGCCCAATTCATTGGATGCAGTATTCGACACAACGCAATTGCAATACCGGGGTAACGCAGCCCTCTTCGCCTAAACGGCGGAGAGGGCTTTTTGTTTTGTGCTTTTGTTTCGTCCGATTTGTTTGCTGGTATTTCATAGAACGGAAGCGGCATGAACATACGATTGGCGAGTGGTAGCAGTGGGCTTAGAGCGACAGCGGCGCTGCTGTTTCTCGTGCTGCTGTTCGGCTTGCTGCGCATAGCGGGCGCCGCCTCGGCACCGCGCGAGGATTTGCTCGATGTGCATTTCATCGACCAGAAATCCGGCTGGGCGAGCGGACGTTGGGGTACCGTGGTTAGCACCAACGACGGCGGACGCACTTGGCGCCGCCAGTCGACCGGCGTCGATTACACCTTGGCCGGTATTCATTTTGTCGACAACAAGAACGGCTGGGCCGTTGGCGACAAAGGCACCATCATCCACACCGCCGACGGCGGTAAAACCTGGGTGAAGCAACGCAGCCCCGTGCCGCTATTTCTCATGCGTGTGCGATTCCGTAATCCGCAAGTCGGCTGGATCGTTGCAGAGCGCACGCACATTCTGTACACCAACGACGGCGGCGCCACTTGGACGGTGCAGTTTTCAGATGGCGATTTCATCCTCAAGTCGCTCGCTTTCGCTGATGACAAAAATGGCTGGGCGGTTGGCGAGTACGGCCACATTTACCACACCGCTGACGCCGGCAAGAATTGGGTCAAGCAGGCCGGCCGCTATGGCATGTCCGAGCAGACAGGCGAGATTCTCGGCGACAATTTTCTGTTCGATATCTGTGCCGTGGATGCGAAAAATGCCTGGGTGGTGGGGATAGACGGGTATGTTGCGCGGACAGAAGATGGCGGCGCGACATGGCAAGAAATAAAGACGGGTGCAGTCAAAACGCAAGTTTTTAGCGTTGCCGCCTCAGGCGGCAGTGTGGTGATTGCCGGCAACGGATTGCTACTGACGTCCGCTGACAACGGCGCGAACTGGAAGCGCGCCAAAACGACGCCCTCCGCCGACTACGGCTGGTTCTATCGCCTTGCTTCGCATCGCAACGGCTACGCGGCAGTAGGCTGGCAAGGCGCGATTTACGTCAGCGACACCAAGGCGGAAAACTGGCAGAGGGCGTCTTATGAATAAGACCAACCTCAATCCGCTCGACAGCAACCTCATCGGCCCGCCAGGCCGCGTTGACCGACTGGCGCGCTTCTTCACCGACTATCGCATTATCGTGCTCACGCTTGCCGTACTCGCTTCTCTGCTGGTGGGCTTCGGCGCCATGCGCATCAAGGGCGAGGTGATCCTGCAGGACATGTTTCCCTTTACTCACCCCTATCTCCATCTCCATGCGCGCGTCTCGCAGGTGTTTGGCGGTGGTGGTTCCACAGTAGTGGTGGCGGTGAAGGTCAAGAATGGCGATATCTTCACGCCCGAGCGCCTCGAGCGCATCCAGCGCATGACCGAGGAAATCGAAATGTGGGACGAAGTCTATCGCCCGCTCACGGTTTCTATAGCTAGTCGCTCCACCAAGATGGTGAAGACGCGCAAGAAAGGCGAGATCAGCGTCGAGCCCTTGATGTGGCCGGAGGTGCCGCGCACGCCCGAAGCGATCGAGTTGCTGAAGAAGGAGGTGTTCACCAATCCGGCCTATAAGGGGTCACTGGTTTCGCACGACGGCACAGCGGCCCTCATTTTGACCGAATTTCGCGAGAACATTTCCTACGAACGCGTCTTCGCCCTGGTCGAGGGCTTGTCACATAAGTACACCGATAGCGACGTCTCAGTACATGTGGTGGGGTTCCCCATCATGATGGGCTGGATCTATTCCTACAAGCCGCAGATATTTATTGTCTTCGGTGTAAGCATAACGATCTGTCTTGTCATCCTCTGGCTGATATTCCGCTCGCCGGCAGGCATCGTCGCGCCCATTGGTTTCAGCCTGATCTGTACGCTGTTCGGCCTGGGCTTCATCGGCTGGAGCGGCATCAATTTCAGTCCTTTGCTTTACGTGCTGGCCTTTCTGGTTGGTGCGCGCATGATCAGTCATTCCGTGCAGATTACGCAGCGCTACTTCGAGGAATACCGGGCTTGCCATCATCATGCAACGGCAGCCTGCTACGAAACCATGCGCAAGACCATGCTACCCAACACCGTTTGTGTGTTGACCGAAGCGCTGGGCTTTCTGGTGTTGTTCATTGCCAAGATTGGTTTGATGATGCAGGTTGCCACCATCCTCAGCGTGTGGATGGTGAGCCTCGCTCTGGCAGGCGTCATCACCCCCATATTGTGCAGCCTGCTGCCGATGCGACGTGCGTCGCGAGACTGGGAGACGCGCCAGGCGCGCCCTAGTCTGCTGGACAGGCTGCTGGTCAGCGTATGCGATTTCTCCATTGGACGCGGCCGCTGGGTGGTGCTGGGCGTGTGCGCCGCGCTTTTCACCGTCAGCTTGTGGAATATGGGATCCATCAAGATTGGCGACGCGACGCCAGGCACGCCGCTTCTGTTCAACAGTCATCCCTACAATCGCGACCAAGCCTTGATCGACGCTTCTTTCGATGCCTCTTCCGACAACCTGATGCTGTTCTACGAGGGTCAGCGCGGCTCGGTCTACGACCCCGAAGTGCTCAAGACTTTCGAGGCATTCTCGCGCCACATGCGTGACGCACTGCCCGATCTCTACAAGACGTCAGCGTCCGTCATTAATCTCGCACAGTTGGTCAATGTGACTTTCCACGACGGCGACATGCTGTGGTACCAGACGCCACGCGATGAGGGACTGCTGACAGCATTGATGGGCTATGTGCGCGAGAACGCTACGCGCGGCACCATGAACCGCTTCATGGACGCCAATCTGGAGCGCGCCCAGATTACACTGTTCTTCTCGGATCACACCTCCGACAATCTGGCGCGTATACACGACGCGGCCTATGGCTTTTTCAAGACGCACCCGACCAGCACCGAGAGGGGCCAGTTTCTGCTGGCGGGTGGCCGCATCGGCCTGGAAATGGCCGTCAATGACGAAATGAAGCGCTCGCATTTCCTCATCGATGGCGCGGTGCTGTTGGCGATTCTGCTGCTGTGTTCCCTCTACTTCCGCTCGCTACTGGCTGGTGTGATGCTGACCGTGCCGCTGATACTCGCCAACCTGGTGGCTTTCGCTTATATGGCGATGATGGGCATCGGACTTTCCATCAACACCCTGCCTATCGCAGCCGTTGGTGTCGGCGTTGGTGTGGACTTCGCTCTTTACCTTTACGCCATGCTGAAATGGGAACTGCCGCGCCACGAGCATTGGCGCGATGCACTGATCGAAACGGTGCGCACTTCGGGCAAGGGTGTGGTGTTCACCGGGTTCACCACGATACTGCCGATACTCTCGTGGTACTTCATTTCCGATCTGCGCTTTCAGGCCCAGATGGGCTTTTTCCTGGCAATGATCATGGCCACCAACGTGGTGCTAGCGGTGACTTTGCACCCGCTGATGATTTACATGCTCAAGCCAAAATTTCTGCTCAAGCACTCGATGCGGCCGCAAGCCGCAGAGCAGCTCATACACGACGGTGAGGCGATGCCCGCCGCCGTTACCGACCGAGCGCACTAAGGATGCAAGAGATGATATTGCGCAACTCAACGGACCGCTACGGATTCATTTCCAAGCTGCTGCACTGGGCGATGGCGTTCTTGATACTTGATCTCGTCGTGATGGGCCTTGCGATGACCGAACTACCACCAGGCGAACAGCGGGCGCAAATCTACGATGCACACAAGATGATCGGCATGACGGCGCTGATACTGCTCTTGCTGCGCGCCGGCTGGCGTGCGCTCGACGGCGCGCCGAGGTTGCCGGCTACTGTTGGGTTAGCGCAACAACGCCTCACCCGTGTGGCGCACGGCTTGATGTATTTTCTGATGCTGGTTGTGCCTGTGCTAGGTGTCTTGGTGGCGCAGTCGGACGGCGCATCCGTACCGTTTTTCTTCGAGCTACCGGCCATGGTGGCGCGGGATAAATCGTTGCATGAGACGCTGTCGACAATTCATGGCGCTTGCGCAATTTCGCTCGGTGGTCTGGCGATCGGGCATGCCCTGGTGGCGGTGGCACATCATTACATTTGGAAGGACAACGTCTTGCGGCGTATGACGCGCTGGCGTCGGAGCACGCCGTTGCATTGAGCAAGTTTCCCATCAGTTTCCCATGGGAGCGCAGGCTCTGCGTGCATGGTGGCTATTGCGGTGGTGGGTAGCGGGAAGCAGAAGTTGGGGTGACGAAGCCTCTCTTGCCCGAAACGTGGGGCTGGGGGGCTTTTTTTCGCGGTTCATGGAATGCGGAAATATTTTGGGGGCGATATGAATAGAAAGTCAATTACACGTAAAACAACGCTAGTGGCGCTCCTGGCAGCGGCGATGTTGCCTGCGCACGCGGCGCCATGGGTGACGGAGGGCGGTGGTGAGGCGACTGTTATGGGCTACGTCAGTCAGGGCGTGGGCTACGGCTTGCGCGACACCTACGACGCCGAGCACGGCTTGAACTCTCTCATCACCACTGTTCTGCTCGAAGGAGCTTACAAGCTGAATAATGATCTCAAGTTCTACGGCTCCTTGATGGCTACCGGCGACTGGATCTATGCGGCGCGCGCCAACAGCGATAGTTGGACGTCGCGCCAATTCGATCAATCGCGCGAGTTCCTGCAATTCGACGACAAGTACTGGCAGGTGCTGCGCGAAGCGCATGTGACCTGGTCAGGTAAGGCCGGCATGCTGCGCGTCGGCAAACAGGTCGTCAAATGGGGCGAGATGGACGGCCAGCAGATCATCGACAGCATCAACCCGGTGGATCAGCGGCGCGGCTTTGCCGACGTGGAGTTCGAAACCTCGGTCATTCCAATCTGGTTGATACGCGCCGAGTACTACCCTGAATCTAAGCCTTCATGGCTGCAAGATCTCGGCATCGAATATGTGCTTAATCCCAACATCGACTTTATTCCCAGCCAGGAAGGCGCGCTCGGCAACAATCGCGGCAGCATCTGGGCGCCGAATGTGCCAGGCTTAGGCTGGAAGCAGATCAATCCGCCATTTTGCCCGCCGGGCCCGCCCTGTTGGGTGCCCGGCGAAGCAGGCTTGCCGCCCTTCATGACCGGGCCGGTGGTGCAGAGCCGCCTTGGGTCGCCTGCCAGCCAGAACATTAGCAAGCCCAATGGTTCGGACGGCATCGAACACGCGCTGCGCATCAAGGCCAACTTCGGTGAGACGCTGGCGACTCTCAATTACTTCTATGGTCGCGAACGAAAGTTCGTCCAGCGCGACGTACCAGGCTCCACGCCGCAACTGGAAACGGCCAGCGATGGAACGCTGATCGAACATCATTTCCAAGAAGGCTATTACCCACGCAAACAGTTCGTCGGCTTCACGCTGACGCGCGACATCACGCCGCTCAAGTCCTCCGCC
>JBBQGH010000075.1:0-6261 GCA_038322845.1 Gammaproteobacteria bacterium | reverse complement strand
TCCAGCGCCGCGTCTTCGTGCTGCCGACGCGCGCCGGTTTAGTCTATGGCGTCTCACTCCTGGTCATGCTACTGGGCGCCATCAACTACAACCTTAGCCTCGGCTATGCGCTAATTTTCTTGCTGGCCGGCTTGGGCGTGGTTGCGCTGCTGCATACCTTTCGCAATCTGGTGCGACTGCAAATCAGCCCCGGCCGCACTGAACCGGTTTTCGCCGGCGAGATGGCTCACTTCGGCCTGATACTCACCAATACCCGGCGCGACAACCGCTATGTCATCGCCTTACGCATCGGCAAGGCACGTAATGTGACGACCGATGTGCCAGCGGGCCTGAGTTCGCTGGTTGCCGTGCCCCTGCATGCCGTTCAACGCGGCTGGCTGCGCCCCGGTCGCATCACGTTGGAAACAAACTATCCGCTGGGGCTGGTATGCGCCTGGAGCTACATCGAACCCGACATGCGCTGCCTGGTTTACCCCGCGCCTGAAGTCGATGCCCCTCCCATGCCAGCCGCCGACAGCGGTGAGGCCGGCGGCCTGCGTGCGGGACGCGGCGCCGAAGATTTTTCCGGCTTACGGGCGCATCAACCCGCCGATCCGCTACGCCACATCGCCTGGAAGGCAGTGGTGCGTACGGGCGGCATCGGTCCGCTGCTGACCAAGCAATTCGCCGGCGCCAGCGCAGCGCAGTTGTGGCTGGACTGGCAGGCACTACCGCCCAACCTGGGCGTGGAGGCGCGTCTGTCGCGGCTGACCCGCTGGCTGCTAGATGCCGAAGCGCGCGGACTAAGCGTGGGCCTGCGCTTGCCGGGCAAGGAAATCGCCCCCGCCAATGGCGACGCGCATTTGCAAGACTGTCTCGAAGCACTCGCGCTCCATGGCGAAGCCCACTAACAGCACGCCCTTAGTGGCCTCGATGGCCTTGGCACCCCAACACGCGCTCTGGTTAATCGCCTGCGCGCTATTAACGCTGGCACCGCAAATCGAACACACCCCGGGCTGGCTCATCGGCGTCTGCGCAGCTGGCCTCCTCTGGCGCACACTCATTTGGTGGCGGCATAGTCCCCTGCCCTCGCGCTGGCTCTTGACGCTCTTCGTCGTCGCCGGTAGCGCAGCGATTTTCGCCCAGTACCGACATTTTTTCGGCAAGGACCCAGGCGTCGCCTTGCTGACCCTGTTCCTGGTACTCAAGCTGTTGGAGTTGCGCAGCGTGCGCGATGCCCTCGCCGCGTTGTTTCTCTGCTATTTCCTGCTGCTCACCCAATTCTTTTACGCGCAGGACATCGCCATCGCCGGCATGACAGGCGTGGCGCTGGTGGTCATCACAGCGGCACTGGCGGCGCTCGCCCATCCTGCACGACCAATACCGGCGCACCTACGCTTAGCGGGGCTGATGTTGGCTCAGGCGCTGCCTTTCATGCTGCTGCTCTTCGTGCTCTTTCCGCGCGTGCAGGGGCCACTGTGGGGCATGCCCATCGACGCCTACAGCAGCATGACCGGCCTTTCGGACACCATGTCGCCTGGCTCCATTGCCGAACTCTCGCTCTCCAGCGCCATCGCTTTCCGCGTCAAATTCGAGGGCGACGTGCCGCAACAGCAACAGCTCTACTGGCGCGGCCCGGTACTGCGCCAGTTCGATGGGCGCAGTTGGCGCGCGGAGCGTCCCTTAACCGCCAACAAGCTGCCCTACACAGCGGCGGGAAGGCAGGTCAGTTACGCAGTCACGCTGGAGCCGCACAACAAGCCGTGGCTTTTCGCGTTGGAACTTCCCACGACACTGCCACCGGATGCCGTGATAAGCACCGATTTCCAACTGCTCGCTAAAAATCCGGTGCGCGCTCGTCTGCGCTATGAGATGCGCTCCGAGTCCGGTCTCATCGCCGGCAGCGGCGAGCCATCTGAATCGTTGAAGGCCAATCTGCTGCTACCACCGGGCAATCCACGCACACGCGACCTGGCCGCCAGCTGGCGCCGCGAAGCGAACGATGACGCCGACGTGGTGAACAAGGCACTACGGCATTTCCGGGACGAGCCATTTGTCTATACGCTCACGCCGCCGCTCCTCGGCAAGAACAGCATGGACGATTTTCTCTTCGACACGCGACGCGGCTTCTGCGAACACTATGCGTCAGCTTTTGTCTTCGCCATGCGCGCCGCCGGTATCCCGGCCCGCGTCGTGACCGGCTATCAAGGCGGCGAAAAAAATCCGGTGGATGGTTACCTTATCGTGCGCCAATCCGATGCCCACGCCTGGGCTGAAGTTTGGCTATCTGGGCGCGGCTGGCTGCGCGTCGACCCCACCGCCGCCGTCGCGCCCTCGCGTATCGAGATTGATCTCGCCTCCGCCATGCCGGCCGGCGAGCCCGTGCCTATGCTAATGCGTAGGCAGTTTTCCTGGCTCCGTGAAGTGCGCTTCCAATGGGAAGCGGCCACCAACACCTGGAATCAGTGGGTGCTCGGCTACAATCCGGAGCGCCAACGCGAAGTGTTGAGCCGACTCGGCATGCACGAACCGGATTGGCGCAGCATGACGGCGGCGTTGACTACCCTGTGCGGCCTGCTGATGCTGGTGCTGACAGCCTGGGCGCTGCGGCAACACCGAGGTTTGGACCCGGCACTTAGAGCCTGGAACAAATTGAGCCGCAAACTCGCACCGCTGACGCTTGCGCGCGGCAGCAGCGAAGGCCCGCTCGCTTACGTCGAGCGGGTAGGTGAAGCAGCACCGTCTCTCGCTGCGCCGGTAAACGCTATTGCCCGTCTCTACATCGCGTTACGATACGCACCGAAACAGCTCCCTAAGGAAGCGCAGGCGCAGCTCACTGAATTGCGCCACCGCGTTGCCGATTTAAAACCTCACAAGACACTATGACGCGCACCGCTTTCATGCTCTTCCTGCTCCTGAGCTTCTCACTCGGTGCGGAAGCCAAACGTCCCCTCGAGCATTTTGCCGAGCGCCCCGAGGTCCGTGAGTTCGTCGTCGACATGCACGACAAACACGACTTCGCCATCGCCCCCTTGTTGCGACTCTTCAGCCAAGCCGAGCCACAACCCAAGGCGATCAAAGCCATCATGCCCCCGCGCGATCCGGGCATCCGCTCGTGGCGAACCTATCGCTCGCGTTTTGTCGAGCCCGTGCGCATCGCAGGCGGCCTGCGTTTTTGGGCGCGCAATCAGATCATGCTCGAAGCGGCGCGCGAACGTTACGGCGTGCCTGAAGAAATCGTCGTCGCCATCATCGGCGTGGAAACCATATACGGCCGCCAGGTCGGCAAGTTTCCTACCTTGGCTACCCTGGCCACGCTGGCTTTCGACTACCCACCGCGTGCGCCGCTGTTTCGCAGCGAACTGGAAGCGTTTCTGCTGCTGGCACGTGAGTCCCACCAGGACGCCTTGAGCTATCGCAGCTCTTATGCTGGCGCGCTGGGCCTGCCGCAATTTCTGCCAAGCAGCGTACGCAGTTGGGGCGTAGATTTTGACGGGGATGGACGCATCGACCTGGTTGACAGCGAAGCCGACAGCATAGGTAGCGTGGCGAACTTCCTCAAGAGTCATGGCTGGGAAGCGGACGGCCCAGTGGCCGTTCAGGCGAGCGTGTCTGGTGAACGCTATGCGGAGTTGATCGCCGCCGGAATCCAGCCGCGTTCTATGCCCACTGAATTAGTCGATTTTGGCGTCACCCTCCCGCCCAGCGCGCCGCAGTTGCCTTGCGCGCTGATTGACCTGGTGACACCGAACGACGCGACAGAATACTGGCTCGGCTATGGCAATTTCTATGCGCTCACGCGTTATAACCGCTCAAGTTTCTACGCCATGGCGGTTTACGCGCTGTCCCAAGAACTCGCGGCGAAGCGCCAGCGATTAAACGCCGGTGCGTTCTAGTGGTCTGCTTCGTAAATGGCGGCACGGAAATGAAAGTGATGGATTTCGGGTAGTGGCAAGGCGCGGACCACAGCGATAGCTCGACTATCACGAGGATTTGCAACGCCACCACAGCGCGAAAAACGCGCTTTCATGTACCGCTATTTACGAAGCAGACCACTTGCTACAGTATCGTTTCCTTCGACACACCACTGCGCTTGAGGATGCGGCGTAATTGCGCCAGCGCCTCAATCTGAATCTGCCGCACGCGTTCGCGAGTCAGCGACAAGCGCGCGGCGAGTTCTTCCAACGTCGCCACGTCGCGACCATTCAGACCATATCGATGCTCGATCACCTGACGTTGTTTGTCGTTCAACATCGCGATCCACTCGGCGACGAGGCTCTCCACCTCGGCATTGTGTATCTGCGTTTCAGGTGATTCTGCATGGTCGTCAGCCAGCGATTCGCCAACCGACAAACTCGGGTCAATATCCAGCGGCGCATCGAGCGACGCCACATGCTCGTTCAAGGCGAGGATTTGCCGCACTTCCTCCGCCGACTTGTCGAGTAATTGGGCGATTTCCTCGATGGCGGTTTCACGCGCGCTACGCGTCTCCAGCCGACGCATGGTGCGTAATATCGCATTGAGTTCCTTCACCACATGCACCGGCAGTCGGATCGTGCGCGACTGGTTCATGATGGCGCGCTCAACATTCTGGCGTATCCACCAGGTGGCGTAGGTGGAAAACCGAAAGCCGCGCTCGGGATCGAATTTTTCGAGCGCGTGCATGAGACCGAGATTGCCTTCCTCGACCAGGTCCAGCAGCGGCAATCCACGATTGAGGTAGTGCTTGGCTATACTCACGACGAGCCGCAGATTGTGCTCGATCATTTTCTGTCGCGCGGCTTCGTCACCTAGTCGCACCAGACGCGACAAGGTCAATTCTTCCTCGGCCGTGAGTAAGGCGTTGGCGCCGATCTCATTCAGGTAGATTTGCGTAACGTCGCTGAGAAATTCTCGCTCAACGGCCAAGGACTCTGCGTTTGCAGCGGGGTCGGATAAGATCGGCTCGGTCAGCTCATCGTCATCCGGCAGAGGTTCGTCGCGCATGGCGCCCCTCGCGTCAGCGTGCGGGTAGCAACTTGAGTGGATCTAGCGGCTTGCCTTGATGGCGAATTTCAAAATGCAGCTTGGGCTGATCGGTATCCGTGTTGCCGATCTCGGCCACCTTCTGGCCTTTTGTGACCGTCTGGCCTTCCTTCGCGAGCAGCTTGCTGTTATGGGCGTAAACGCTGGTCATGCCGCCCGGATGCTGAATGATGAGCAGATTGCCGTAACCGCGGATGGCGTTGTTGGCGTAGGTTACCTTGCCAGCCTCGGCCGCCAACACCGGTTCGCCAATCTTGCCGCCTATATCGATTCCCTTGTTGCCACCTTCGACAAAATTCGCTATGACCTTGTTGCCGCTGGGCCAAGCCCAGTTGGTTTCCGCGCTGGCAGCAGGCGCAGGCTCCGCAGGTTTGATGAGGGCAACGGGTGCAATCTCGTTACGAGTTTCTTCCGCTTTGCCCGCGGCTTGTTCAGACCACGGCTGTTTGCCCCCCTTAGGTTCGCGCTTGTAGGTCTCGGTATTGGTATTGCTCACGGAAGGGTGCGCTTCAATGAGGGCTGGCGCCGCAATCGGATTGGTCACCACAGCACCGTCAGGTGGCGTAACTTTCAATTGCTGGCCGATCCTGATGATATTGGGATTTTCGATATTATTCCAGGCCACCACATCCCGGTAGGCTATGCCGTGATCTAGCGCGATGCTATACAGCGTATCGCCCTTCTTCACGGTGTACAAATCGGCGGGTACAACGACGGCTGCAGCAAGTACGGGAGCGCTCGGGGCAGTCATCTCCGCCGCCGGGGCACGGTCGAACACAGGGGCGGGTGACCTGCTGGCGCAGCCCGCCAGCAGCGCAAAGAAGGCGACGAGTACGCCGCGTAGCATTGCAGCCGGCATTGCAGCCGAATTCGCAGCCAACATCGCAGGCCGCCGCATAGCCACATTCGCAAGCGCTCTCGCAGACCCTCGCATCTCATCCAAGCTCATCATTCGACTCCGGCAATCAAAGGCACGAACCGCACCGCGTCGAGACGGCTCTCACTATAACTATGGGGCGTGCGCTCGATCATCAGCAAGCTTTGTTCGGCAGTACCCAGCGGCAAAATCATGCGGCCTCCAAGAGCGAGTTGATCCAGCAGGGCCTGCGGCACGCGCGCAGCGGCAGCAGCGACGATGATTGTATCGAAAGGCGCAGCTTCTGCCAGCCCTAAACTGCCATCTGCATGTTTCAGTCTCACATTAGGCAAGCGCAGATGACGCAAGTTCGACCGCGCCCTCGCAAGCAAAGCCGCGAC
>JBBQGH010000074.1:0-6733 GCA_038322845.1 Gammaproteobacteria bacterium | reverse complement strand
CGAGATGATCAAAATGAAATTATCGGCTATCTGCTCATAGGCACTGACAACACCGCTCGCAAGCAGGCAGAAGAGGCGCTGTTCAAGGCGGGGGCCCTACAAAACGCGATATTCAATAGCGCCAATTTCTCGAGCATCGCCACCGACGCGAAGGGCGTCATACAAATTTTCAACGTCGGCGCTGAACGCATGCTGGGTTACACCGCCGCCGAGGTCATGAACAAGATCACACCGGCTGACATTTCCGATCCGCAGGAGGTCATCGCGCGCGCTAACGCCCTGAGCGTTGAGCTCTCAACGCCGATAACACCCGGTTTCGAGGCCTTGGCGTTCAAGGCGTCACGCGGCATTGAGGACATCTACGAGCTAACCTACATCCGCAAGGATGGCAGCCGCTTTCCGGCCGTCGTGTCTGTCACGGCGCTGCGCGATGCGCAAAGCGAAATCATCGGTTACCTGCTAATCGGCACCGACAACACCGCTCGTAAGCAGATTGAAGCCGAGCAGAAACAACTTGGCCAGCGTCTGCGCGACCATCAGTTCTACACTCGCTCGCTGTTCGAATCGAATGTCGACGCCTTGATGACTACCGATCCGTCTGGCGTCATTACCGACGTCAACAAACAGATGGAAGCGCTCACTGGTTGTACGCGCGATGAATTGATCGGCGCGCCATTCAAGAATTACTTCACTGATCCCGAGCGGGCCGAGGCGGGCATCAAGCTGGCGCTGACCGAAAAGAAGGTCACTAATTACGAGCTCACGGCGCGCGCCCGGGACGGTAAGGAGACCGTTGTCTCCTACAACGCGACGACGCTTTACGACAGAGACAGGAAGCTTCAAGGTGTGTTTGCCGCGGCTCGCGATATCACCGAGCGTAAACAGGCAGAGGCGCAAATTCTCAACATGGCCTCGTATGACTCATTAACAGGCCTGCCCAATCGCCGCCTGCTAAACGACCGCTTAAGCCAATCCATGGCGGCTAGCAACCGTAGTCGTCGTTATAGTGCGCTGATGTTCCTGGATTTGGATAACTTCAAACCCGTTAACGACACGCATGGGCATACCGGCGGGGATATGCTGCTGATGGAGGTGGCGCGGCGCCTTTGCAGTTGCATACGTGAAGTCGACACTGTCGCGCGTTTCGGCGGCGACGAGTTTGTGGTGATACTCAGCCAGTTGGGTACGGATAAAGCCGACTCAGCCGCCCAATCCGGCATTGTTGCCGAAAAACTCCGCGCCATACTCGATCAGCCCTATTTGCTGAAATTGAGCCAGGAAATGAAAGCGGAAACGACAGTCGAGTATCGGTGCACGGCGAGTATAGGCGTCGTGCTATTCCTCAATCACGAGTCCGACACTGCGGAGATCATCCGGCGAGCGGACATGGCGATGTACCAAGCCAAAGAGGACGGTGGCAACTTGATACGCTTTTTCGAGTCATAGAAACCAAGGCTTTGCGCATCTTCGACGTTTTTTCCTTAGGCCGTCAGTGCCCTGAGCTCACGAACGACCAACGAGCACGACCCGTTCGCCATCGGCGAACGGGCAGAAAATACTTAGCAAAAGCTTATTTGTCGGTCTTGACTTTGATGTTGTTCTGAACGGAACTCACGCCTTTTTCGGCCCGTGCAATCGACTCGGCTTTGTCGGCTGCCATTTGGCTGTCGGCGGTGCCACTCAGCACTACCATTCCCTTGTTATCCGTATCGACGTTAATGTGCAAGAGGCTCGATAGTTTCTCTTGCGCAAGTTCCGCCTTGATCTTTAACGCGTCGTTATGAGAATCACCCTAAGCCTTTCCTTGCTTGCTTTGTTGTTGCTCTGCTTCGATGAATAATCGTGAGCCGATCGCGCGTCCGGCACCATCGCGAGTGAATGGAATTGCCACTCGGTTTGCCTTGGCTATTTTTTTGCCGCCGGCCTGACCGCTTGTGCATCTTTGCCTCCAGGGGCGGACTACCCCAAGACTGCCTCCTCAGCACTCGCCCACCCTGAAGAAACTCGCGCGGGTCAGAAATTTGCAGACGCAGCACGACTACATAGTGGGAATTCCGGATTTCGTTTGCTGATGCTAGGCGTCGACGGTTTTCTGACTCGTGTTCAATTAGTCAATAGCGCCGAGCGCACCGTCGACCTTCAATACTATATTTTTCACACGGACGAGACTGGTAAGCTGTTAACGGAAGCCGTGCTGCGGGCGGCGGACCGTGGCGTGCGCGTCCGTGTGCTGATTGATGACGGCGAAACGATGGCGGGGGACGAGCAACTCGCGGCGATTGATTCGCACCCGGATATTGAAGTCCGCATATTCAACCCTTTCGCTTATCGCGGTCATGTCACGTTTTTGCGGGCCCTCGAATTCATGATCAACCACGGGCGGTTGGACTACCGCATGCACAACAAGTTGATGGTGGTAGACAACGCCTTGGCGCTGATAGGCGGACGGAATGTTGCCAATGAGTATTTTCAGGTTGATCCCCAATCCCAATTTGCTGATGACGATGTTTTTTCTGTAGGCCCCATCGGCAAGGCGCTCTCACATATGTTCGAGGATTACTGGAACTGCGCCAACGCAATCCCCGTTCGCGCGCTGGATGATGGAATGACCTCGGATGAGGCCTTGGCGGAATATCGAAAAACGCTGGTGGAGCATCACAAAGAGCTACAGGCTGAGGGCGTCGATTACGCGGCGCGCATTGCTACCGGTGAGCCGCTCGCCGGCATGCTCTCCGGCAAGCTGCCGCTCACATGGGCGCATGCGGAATTGGTTTCCGACAGCCCGGATAAGCGGCACGTGGATAAGGGCGAGAGGGTAGGCAGGTTGATGCGCCGCCCTGTAGCCAAGGCCGTAGCAGCGGTGCAATCGGAGTTGCTCATGGTGACGCCCTACTTCATACCCGGCGAGGAAGGAATGCCCTTATTTGCTGAACTGCGCAAGCGCAATGTTCGGGTACGCATCCTGACTAATTCTCTCCAATCGAGCACCGTGCTTCCCGCACAAGCGGGGTATATGCCTTATCGCTTGCCACTGCTGGAAAAGGGTGTCGAAATTTATGAGGTTCGCTCGCGGCCCGATACGGCCCGCGGCAGCGGTCAAACGCCGCAGACGAGGGAGTACGGCAACTACTCCTTGCACGCCAAGCTTTTCGTACTTGATCGACAGCGGCTATTCGTCGGCTCGATGAATTTCGATCCGCGTTCGATGCACCTCAATACCGAGATTGGCGTAATCATGGACAGCCCCGATCTCGCACAGCAAGCAGCGGCGCGCTTCGAAGCGATGGTGAGCCCACCCAACAGTTACGCGCTGAAGCTAGCCCCCAGCGACGCGGGAGGATCGTCGCAATTAATCTGGCATAGCCAGCGCGACGGCACTGTGATTGACTACACGACAGAACCGGCGCGCAACGGCTGGCAACGATTCAAAGTGAACTTCTTATCGCTATTGCCGCTGGAGAGTGAACTATGAAAATTCGACACAGGATGGCCGGGATGTATCTGGGTTGGGCCTTCGCTCTGGCGGTGACATCGCCCGCGCATGCAGAGCCCTCTATCGTGGTACAGCAGGAGATCAACTACCTGATTGGATATATCGCCGATTCGGGTTGTGCATTTCAACGCAACGGAACTTGGAATGACTCCAAAGCCGCCGCAGCGCATGTGCGCAAGAAGTATGATTTTTTGTTAAAGCTGGGGCGAGTAAACACAACTAAAGACTTTGTCGACAAGGCCGCCACGGAAAGTAGTTTCTCCGGCAAGCCCTATGAGATCAAATGTGGAGACGCCACAGCGATGCCCAGCGGCCTCTGGCTCAGCCAGGAACTCGCACGCTACCGCGCTTCTCAACTGACGCTGCAATCGTTGCCGTCGTTGCCGTCGTTGCAATAACGGCGCGTCGATTAAAGCTTCGTCACTTCCAAGCTGAGAGCACCTCGCTAGGGATGAGCCGCACTCACTCGCCAGATGATGTTTCCAACGTCATCCGCCACTAGCAGCGCACCTTTGCTATCCAGAGCGACGCCCACGGGGCGTCCCAGCGCTTTGCCCTCGGCGGTGATAAAGCCGGTGAGCACATCGACGACCGGCTCGGTGGTCGGCTTGCTGCCGCTGAAGGGCACGAAGATCACCTTGTATCCACTATGCGGTTTGCGATTCCACGAGCCATGCTGCCCCACAAACATGCCGTGCTGAAACGACGCGGGCAAGCTGGTGCCTAGCGCGGAGGCCAGCCCCAACGAAGCCGTATGCGGCCCCAAGGCATAGTCGGGCGCAATCGCCAGTGCTACGAGGTCTGGTCGCGGCGGGGTCACACGCGTATCCACGTGCTGTCCGAAATAGCTGTAGGGCCAGCCGTAAAATCCGCCGTCCTGCACGGAGGTCATATAGTCCGGCACCAGATCGCTGCCCAGTTCATCGCGTTCGTTCACGGCGGTCCATAAGGCGCCGCTCTCCGGCTCCCAGGCCATGCCGTTGGGATTGCGCAAGCCTGTAGCAAAAATACGTTTATTCCCGGTCTTGAGATCCAGCTCCCAGATGGCGGCGCGTCCGTCTTCTTTATCAATACCGTTTTCCGCCACATTGCTATTGGAGCCCACCGTCACGTACAGCCGCGAGCCGTCCTTGCTGGCGATGAGGCTTTTCGTCCAGTGATGATTGATTGGGCCGGCCGGCAGGTCCATTACTTTCACGCCGGGGGCAGTGATACTGGTGGCGCCTGGCGTGTAGGGAAAACGCATCACCGCATCGGTGTTGGCCACATAAAAGTCGTTGCCCACCAAGGCCATGCCGAAAGGCGAGTTCAGCCCTTCGAGGAAAACGGATTTGGCGCCGGCAATGCCGTCTCCATTGATATCTCGCAGCAGCGAAATGCGGTTGGCGCTGGGCACACCCGCTCCGGCCCGTCCCATGACCATTTTCATGATCCACCCTTTGATGCCTTTGCCATCCTCCGGCTTGGGCGGGGCATTGGTCTCAGCCACCAGCACATCACCGTTAGGTAACACGAATAGCCAGCGCGGATGATCGAGACCCTCTGCGTAGCGCGTCACCATAGTGCCTGGCGCCGAGACCGGCTTACCGTCGGTGGGCCAACCTTGCGCCGGCGCAATATTCACGACGGGAAAAAGTGACGTTTCTGGTTCGGGCAGAACCGGATTGGGGCCGGTCCCTGCCGCGACTGGCAACCTGGCGGCACCGCCACAGGCGGTTAAGCCCATGGTGACGAGTGCGATGCATAGGGTGTGGCGCAAGGCGAGACGCAAAGTGGAAGGTAAATGCATACGGGACTGGGTAGCCATAGGTAGCTGTGATGTTCCTTAAAGTGTGCACCGAGGCGGCATATAGGGCATGCGCCGGCAATTTGACGTAAGTATCGATGAGCTTCTGTACGGTACGGAACATTGCGTAGAAAATAGGTTATATTCCGGTCTGCTTACTTAACCCTAGCCTTATGTCCGTTGTCGTACATAAGGCTTATGTAAACTGCTGTATGCTTTAAAAAATTAACGAGGCTAAGCTTAATCGCCTATCGCGTTGTGTCCGGAAATATATGCCCACTCAAAGCCCCCATAATCCTACGCAAAACCATCTACTCGCTGCCCTGCCGGCGAGTGAATTTGCGCGACTGTCAGTCCATCTTGAACTGGTCAAAATGCCGCTGGGCGAAGCCCTTTATGAATCGGGTGGACGCATGCAGCATGTTTATTTCCCAACCACCTCTATCATTTCCTTGCTCTACGTCATGGAGGACGGCTCATCGGCGGAAATTGCCGTAGTCGGAAACGAAGGGATACTTGGTGTGTCGCTGTTCATGGGCGGCGAAACCACACCAAGTCGTGCTGTCGTGCAGAGTGCTGGCTACGGCTATAGGCTGAAAGCGCCACTGCTAAAGCAGGAATTCGATCGTGCTGGGCCGGTGTTGCGCCTCTTGCTGCGCTATACGCAGGCGCTGATCACGCAGATGGCGCAAACCGCGGTATGCAATAGGCATCACTCTCTGCAGCAGCAACTGTGTCGCTGGCTGTTGTTGAGTCTTGACCGTTTGCAATCCGACGACTTGACGATGACCCAGGAATTGATTGCGAACATGCTCGGCGTTCGGCGCGAAGGCGTGACGGAGGCAGCCGGAAACTTGCAGCGCGCCGGGCTGATTCGTTATAGCCGTGGCCACATCACGGTAGTTGATAGGCCGGGGCTAGAGAAAGTAGTGTGCGAATGCTACGCCGTGGTTAAGAAGGAATTCGATCGCCTGCTCTCAGATATTCCGCTTAGCAAGCAACTTAAAGCTGACGCGCCAGTCATCGGGCCCGCTCTCAGTTAGGGAGAAATCCCGCCCACGGCAGGCCTAGCCCTGCTCCCACCGGCCATCTAGGCGGTGGCTTAGAACCGGCCACTCCTCTCAAAAATCCGCGCTAACTCCCTTCATCCCGGGCGGGTTACTTTTTTCTCTTATGTACGTTGCAGCACAGACCCGCGTAGTCGGTGGCGGATAATCGCTGCGAGGATGGCACTTCAATTTAGAAGGCCGCCAAATGACAGACACCCGTCCGCATCGTATCGATGATCGCTTGCACTCTGGAAATGCCGAGATTGGAATCGGAGGCGGAAGGATTGTCCGCGAGCCTGCGATGACTGCCGTGCGTTCGAGCAAACTGAAACGCGCCCACGCTGCGAATCGATTGCTGGATGCCCTCCCCAGCAAAGACCGGCACCATCTGCTGGCCCATAGCGA
>JBBQGH010000073.1:0-7361 GCA_038322845.1 Gammaproteobacteria bacterium | reverse complement strand
AGTCATGTCGTTCTCCTCGTCATCGCGGGGACAGCCCCCGCAGATGGAATCGAACAACAAACGCCCTGAAATGCAAAACGCGGTGGTAGCGCGCAGACCCCCCCGCGCACTACCACCGCGTCAGCGGTTTAGTTCAACGTAATTTAGACACTGGACAAATCGCGGCAAGCATGGGAGACAAGATGGGGCAAAACGAACTGGACAAACTGGCCGTCCTAGTCCGACAGGAACGCGAGACCTTACTGGCCAGATGGCGGCAGCAATTGCGTCAACTCCCGTCGGCGCAGCATCTCGACACGCCCACGCTCAATGACCATGTCCCCGGCTTACTTGACGAATTAGCCGACGCCTTCCAAGCCAAATCTGCCCAGAGCATCCCCGAGGCGCTAATCGAAGACAGCTCGGCGGCTCATGGGCTGCAACGTCTCCAGGAGGCATTTGATATTGAAGAGGTCGTTGCTGAATACAATATCTTGCGGGGTTGCATACACGATCTTGCCGATAGCCATGGTTTGAATCTGCAAGGGCAGCCTTTTCACATTATCAATCGGGTCTTCGACCATGCCATCGGCTCAGCAGTGCAGACCTATGCCACTCAGCGCGCCTTGGACGTTCAGCGTCGCCGGGAAGAGTATCTGGCCTTTGTCGCACACGATCTCCGTACACCATTGAATGCCATTTCTTTAGCGGGGGGAGTGCTGGAATTAATCCTCCCCCAGACCGGCGCCACGCCGGAAGCAGCGCAAATGCTGAAGACCTTGCATCGCAATGTGAAATACCTGGAAACGCTGGTTAGCCAGGTGCTGGAGGAGAATGCGAATCTCAAAACGGAAGTCGGGATAAAACTGGAGCGGCGAAAACTGGATTTATGGCCACTGGTCGAGGCCCTTATTCACGACATACACCCAGTGGCGGGGACCGCAAGTACTCAACTTCTGAATGAGGTACCCGAAGATATGGTGGTCTACGCGGACGCGAGTTTATTGCGGCGGGTGTTTCAAAACTTAATTGCCAACGCAATACAGTACACGCCCCGTGGCGAGATTATCGTCGGGGCGCGAGAACTTGACGGTGACGCTAGGGTGGAGTGCTGGGTGAGCGACAACGGGGCCGGAATCCCAGACGCGTTACTCGATAAAATCTTTGATAAGGGAGAATCATATCCTGCTAACGAAGATGGAGCTGGTTTAGGGCTAGGTCTCGCAATTGTTAAAGCGTTTACCGAAGCTGATGGCGGTAAGGTGACGGTAGAAAGCCAAGTGGGGATAGGGTCGACGTTCCGATTTTCGCTACCGACTAGAGCGCATATCGGCGAGTAGAAGAACCGGCGCAAGGACAACGACGTCTAGCCGCGTGCAATCCAATTTAGTCTACGAGAACCGCAGTTTCTCCGCGACGGCATGCTGCCCGAGGAGCGGCGACTGCCGATCTCGAACGGCAATCGACCGCACGTACACAATTACGCCCGCCATTCTTAGCTAGGTATAGCCCGGTATCGGCAGCTGCGATGACGTCCGATGCAGTGACGGGGTCTAGAGCGGGAAACGCCGCGCTCACGCCCACGCTCACTGTGACCGGTCCCGCGCGTCTTGGATCGGTATAAGGTAAGCCCAACTCCTGGATCGCTAGGCGCAGATTTTCGGCGATTTCTATGGCATCTTCGAGGGCGGCACCGGGCATCAGAATAACGAACTCTTCGCCGCCATAGCGCGCGACGAGATCTTCGGGCCGCCGCACCGTTTTACGTAGCGTGTCCGCGATTTGAACCAAGCACGCGTCGCCTTGCAAGTGCCCGCCATGATCGTTGTATGACTTGAAATGATCGACGTCTATCATCAGGAGTGCGAGCGGTTGTCCGACGCGCTGTGCGCGGGCGATTTCGATGCCAATTTGATCATCGAAATGACGGCGATTTGACACTTTCGTTAAATGATCTTGCAATGCGAGCCGCATCAGATCTTCGTTTTTCTGGGTCAAACGCTCGTCTAACGCCTTTAATTTCGCTCTATAGCCACGGAGCCAGACTAAGGCGTAAGCCATGCATGCGAGTGCCAACAATACGCCGCCACGCCATAGCATCTCCAGCATGAAGGATTTTTCCACTTGCCCGACCAGATAGAAGCAGATCACCAGCAGGGCAACGGTCTTTAACCAATCGGGAGTGCGTTTTCCCACCGGGGTAAACGGCAATACGCTGCCCCCCGTGAGCGCTATCGCGATAACTGAATGATGGGCGTTTAAATCCATAATTCTTTACAGCAATCGACGTGCCCACCATCAAGGCTTCTGCCCCGGGCAACGCCCTTTTTTAGGCAAATCAAGCCGCCTGCCGGCAGCAGGATTTACTGCTAACCGGTAATTCTTACGGTCAGCAGGAAATTGGGCGACGCAGCTTGCTTTGTGCTTTCCCGAACCCGGGCCCACCGTCGATGTTCTGGTGGGCCCTCTCTGAAGCTCAAGACATGAAAGCGTGGTGCGGTTAGCGCGTCGCGGGAGCGATAGGCGTCCCCCGGTTATTGTTATTGAGATCGGGTTTGACCTCACGCGTAGTATTCATGCGGGTATCGTTGCTTACGCTACCCGCGCCCGTGTTCGGCATAGCGTTAACGCCGGTGGTGCTCTCGCCCATGTTGTCTGTCGTGGTGCTGCGCGTATTCGTCCGCGAATCAGACCCCGTATAACCTTGCGCCCCTACCGTTCCGGCGGGACTGTTTCCAGTCATCGTAGTGTCGGTGCTGTAGCCCTTCTTGGCGGTGCGGGCTGCCGCATTGCCCTTGGCAGGATCAGAACTGATATTCGCGGCATTGCCAGCGGACCAGGTCGCGTCATTCGCGGAATGACGACTGTGTCTTGCATCCTTCATGGCATGTTGTTGAGTGGCTTTAGCTTCTTTGCGGCACTGCATGCGCTCGGTGCCCGACATCTCTTCGCATTTGGCCCATGCCGCCTTGTAATCAGCCTTGGCTTGGTTAGCCGCAGATTTATATTGTTCGTTGTTGCTTACGGGGTTCGTGGACGGTGTTGTAGCACTGTCCAAGGCCAAGACGGAGCCTGAAAAGCCCAAGGCAGCGGCAAGCACGGTAGCGCGCCGGGCGTTTGACCAGGAAGATCGCATTACAGTCTTTGAGGGTTTCATACAGTTTCCTTTCAAGAATTAAACGACAGAAGGCCGTCGTTGCATCGATTGTTGGGCAATCCACGTGCCGGCCTGTCGGATCTAGCGATGCGGTCACTCTTTGGCCATGCGATGCAGCACGGGTAAGCGTGCGGGATGGGAAGTAGCTTTGGTGGCCTGTCACACATACAACCCATTAAGTACGCCCTAAGCTAGGGCTCATCTTTTAGATGTTTTGGATGCTTGCAATGACGCTTTGTCCCTATGACCTTGAGCTTTGCGACCGCCCCGCTTGTAGGGGCGGTAGCTGCGAGAAATCTGGCGAACGGCTGTTATCGCTATGCAATGGCTGTGGCTCTATTGTGGTGTGGCGCAATTGGGCTATGTGCCTGGATTGCAATGAGCAGCAAATCGAAAACGTACAGGAGCACTAAATGGCAAGGGCGCTATGGAAGGGCGTTGTTACCTTTGGCTTGGTGAGCATCCCGGTAGAACTGTTTCCTGCGGAAGAACGTAAGGAATTCAAGTTCTCTATGCTCGATAAGCGGGATCTTTCGCCCGTAGGCTACAAACGCTACAGCAAACAAAGCGGCAAAGATGTCGAGTGGAACAACATTGTGAAAGGCTACGAATACGAAAAAGATCAGTATGTCGTCATGTCTGACGAAGATTTCAAACGGGCGAACGTCAAGGCTTCACGTACCATCGAAATTCAAACCTTTGTAGCGGACGCCGACATCTCGCCGGAGTTTTTTGAAACGCCTTACTACCTGGTTCCCGGGCAGCACAGCGAAAAAGTCTATGCCTTGCTTCGCGAGACCTTACGCTCAACCGGGCGAATTGCAGTAGCCCAATTTGTACTGCGAACCACCCAACATCTCGTGGCTGTCCGGCCCGTAAATCGCGCCCTCATGCTGTTTATGCTCCGCTACCCCGACGAATTGCGTGGCACGAGCGGTTTTGAACTGCCTGCGGCAGGATTGAAAGCGGCGCGGGTTACGTCTAAGGAAATTGAGCTCGCCAAGCGCCTGATAGACGATATGACAGAGAAGTGGGAGCCCAAGCATTACAAAAATACTTACCACGTAGACCTGATGCGCCGAATCAAGGAAAAGATCAAGAAGGGTGAGACCAAAGAGATCACTCCCGCGACTGATGATGACGCGGGCGGCGCTACGACGTCGAATGTCATCGACTTGGCTGCGCTCCTGCAGAAAAGCCTTGGTGGCGCTCACGGCACGGCTAAGGGAACGAGTAAGAGCGCGAATGAGAGGGCGACTAAGGCAACGAGCAAGGCAGCGCCAGCGCGCCATCCAAAGTCCGTATCCAAACCGAAATTGCGAGTCGCTGCATCCTCGCGCGTTTCTGCCGTCAAAGCGAAGCGGGCATAGCGTGCCTACCGATGACCTCTCGCGCTACCACGCGAAACGCGATTTTAAGATCACGCCGGAACCGCGTGGCCGAGTCAACACCGGAACGAAAAAGGCGCTCTCTTATCTCATTCAAAAACACGCAGCCAGCCATCTTCATTACGATTTTCGACTGGAATTAAATGGGGTGCTACTTAGTTGGGCGGTACCCAAAGGACCCAGCCTAGACCCTGCCGACAAGCGTCTGGCGATGCACGTAGAGGACCACCCGCTTGAATATGGCCAGTTTGAAGGCACCATTCCACAAGGGCAGTATGGCGGCGGGACTGTGATGCTGTGGGACCGGGGTACCTGGTCTCCTGTCGGTGATCCTGTCGCGGGCTACAAAAAAGGTCATCTCAAATTTGACCTGAATGGTGAGAAGCTCCAAGGGCGGTGGGCTCTAATAAAAACCAGTGGTGGCAAATTCGGCGGTAAGGGCGAACCCTGGCTACTTGTAAAGGATCGTGACGCCCATGCGAAGAGGGAGGGCGCGCCTATCGTTGTAACCCAGGCCGATAGTGTGACTTCCGGCCGAACCATTACCCAGATTGCGGCTGCGAATGACCACGAATGGCATTCCAATCGGTCGGTTAAGGCAAACGTGAAATCCGGCGCCGTCAAGCTGAAAGCGAAACCCACTAAGACTAAGTCAGGCAAACCACCAAAGACCGGCGAGGAGCTGTCGACCTGGCTAGGCGCGCGTGCTGCCAAATTGCCGTCATCGTTATCCCCTGCATTGGCCACCCTCGTGGATGCCGCGCCTCAAGGGGAGAAGTGGATACAGGAGGTCAAGTTTGACGGCTATCGGATGCTGTGCCGTTTGCAGAGCGGCAAAGCGCACATATTTTCCCGCAACGGCAAGGACTGGACGGCCAAGTTCGCGGCGCTCGCCGCTGAGTTCACAAAACTTCAAGCGAGCGAAGTGTGGATAGACGGCGAGCTATGCGCGGTTGATACGCAAGGGCACTCCAATTTCCAGGCGCTGCAACACGCTTTAGGCGAAGACGACACTCAGGCCAATATTGTCTATTTCGCCTTCGATCTGCTTTATCTCGACGGCTATGACCTACGGGAAGTGCCACTGCTCGAACGGAAAGGGCTGTTGGAATATCTCTTGCTTCGTTCCCAAACTGCCCTGCGCTTCAGCCCACATGTCCGTGGGTCCGGTCCGGATGTTTTCAAACAGGCATGTCAAATGGGGCTGGAAGGAATTATTTCCAAGCGCGCGAATTCCACATATGCAACCGGGTTGCGCACGCGCGACTGGATCAAGGTGAAATGTTTGCATCGGCAAGAAATGGTCATCGGCGGTTACACCGAGCCGAGTGGTGGCCGGACAGGCTTCGGCGCCTTATTGCTGGGCGTCTATGAGAATGGAAAATTGCAGTATTCCGGCAAGGTCGGGACTGGTTTTACCGACGTAAGCTTAAAACAGATCCGCAAAACATTGGATCAGCTCAAACGTGACTCATCGCCATTCGTCAACCCACCCACCGGTTTTCAAGCCAAAGGGGTGCATTGGATCAAACCGATGCTGGTTGCAGAAATCAAGTTCACAGAATGGAGCGAAGGTGGCGCCCTGCGCCATCCTGCATTTGTTGCTATCCGCGAAGATAAGAAAGCCAGCGACGTCGTAAGGGAAACGCCTGAGGTGGCTCCCCGGGCGCTCAAATCTCCCCGTAAGGAAGAGGGCATGACTATGGCCAAGGCCGAGACCTCGTCGGACAGTTTGGCCGGCGTAAAACTGACGCATGCCGATAAGAAACTATTTCCAGAGGCGGATTTAACCAAGCTCGATTTGGCCAAGTATTACGAAGACATTGCAGAGTGGATCTTGCCTGAAATAAAGAATCGCCCTCTCAGCCTGCTCAGATGTCCAGATGGATGGGGCAAGGAATGTTTCTATCAAAAGCATGCGGAGCAAAGCGCCAATCCTTCCGTCACGCGCGTAGAAGTGCCGGAAAGCGACGGACGCGCAACGTATCTCGCGGCAAATTCGCTAGCGGCATTAGTCAGTCTTGTGCAATGGGGGGTAATCGAACTACATCCCTGGGGATCGCGCATGCCCAAGCCCGAACGGCCGGATCGGCTGATATTCGATTTCGACCCGGCGGATGACGTGCCATGGCCGCGAATTGTTGAAGCCGTAAAAATGCTCAAAACGCTACTGGAAAGCTTCAAGCTGAGCTGCTTCCTGAAGACTACGGGCGGCAAGGGATTGCATGTAGTGGTTCCTATCAAAGCCACGCTGACTTGGCAGCAAGCTAAGAGTTTTACCAAATCCATCGCGGAATTATTTGCTCATACCTTTCCCGAACAATTCACCGCCACCTCAACAAAAGCCAAGCGTCCCGGAAAGATTTACATCGACTATCTCCGCAATGCCGAAGGGGCGACTGCCATCGCGGCCTACGGCATTAGAGCGCGCAAAAATGCACCCGTCTCGACTCCCATCGCTTGGGGTGAATTGTCGAAAGACTTGCGCTTCGATTTCTTCAATGTGAGAAATGTTCCGCAACGGCTTGCTCGTTTAAAAAAGGACCCATGGGAAGGGTTTGAGAAAGCACGGAGAACAGTAACGGTGGCCGTTCTCGCCAAGGTGGGAGTGATAAAAGCCGCCGTTTAAACATGAATTGGCCGTTACTTGAATGACGCGCTTATGTACGGCAGAACACAGATTATCGGAGATTAAATATCTAAGGAAACGCTGAATAAGTCGGTATCGCTGTGAACGATTTTTTAGTCATGTGGTCAGATAATGGAAGGCGAACACAAGGGATGGAACGATGAAGCAGATGACGCTGGCGACGAGACCGGGTTTTGAGAAACCCAAG
>JBBQGH010000072.1:0-7494 GCA_038322845.1 Gammaproteobacteria bacterium | reverse complement strand
CGCAGGTTTATACCCACGTGGCGCGGGAGCGTTTGAAGACATTGCACGCCCAGCATCATCCGCGCGGCTGAAAGAACGGCTGTTGGCGAGGATTCACGCGGATGACTGCGAATCAAAAACGGCGCCCACGGGCGCCGTTTTCTTAAGAAAGCCGCGAAAAGTTAGGCTTTGCTCTTTTCGCTGGCCGGGCTACTCGCATTCGCATCGCGCCAGAAGAAGAAGCGCGCCAGCGCCGGGCTGACTAGTATTGCGCCGAACATGCTGAACATGAACATCACCGTCAACATGATGCCCAGATCGGCCTGATAGCGCAGCGGCGAAAAAGCCCAGGTAGCCACGCTGACCGAAAGCGTCAAGCCGGTAATGATCACGGCACGACCGGTTTCACGTAGCGCCGTACCATAAGCATCATGAAAAGTCAGACCGTCGTCCTGGCGCAAATGCAGAAAGCGGGAAAAGGTATATACGCCGTAGTCCACGCCGATACCCACACCTAGCGCCGTCACCGGCAGGGTTGCGACCCGCAAGCCGATATCCAACACAGCCATCATTGCGTCGGCTAGCAAAGTCACCAGCACCAGCGGCAGGATGACGCACAAGGTCGCCTGCCAAGACCTGCGCAGACCCAGGAAGGTGACGATAGAGACAGCGATATAAACCCACATCAGCATCTTCGGTTCGGTGTCCACGACGGTTTCGTTCACCGCGCCGTCGACGCCCAGTGGGCCGGCCGCGAGTTCGAAGCTTGGCATACCAGGATTTTTGGCGGAGAAAGCTTTCACGGTATCGAGTAAGCGCGTAATGGTTTGCGCCTTGTGATCCGCAGCGAAGATGTAGATAGGCATCACCGTACAGTCGAGGTTGCGTAAGCCGCTGGCGGCCGGCACGTTATCGGCGGCCAAAGAAATCAGTCCCGGACCCTTTTGCAACGCGATGTGTTTGGGATTCCCTTCGTGGAGCGCGGCATTGATGTTCTTGATCACCGAAGCGAGGCTGACGACAGCACGTACGCCCTCGGTATGCGTCAACTCTGCGGAAAGACGATCCATGCGACGCAGCGGCGCATACTCGAAGCAGGAATCCTGCGCCGCCGCGGCGACGACGACCAATACGTCGGAACTCAGATCAAAACGACTAACGATGGCTTCGATGTCGCGGTTATAGACCGAGTTCGGGTATAACTCGGAAGCACCCGCATGCGTATCGCCGACCACTCTGTGCTGACCCACCAGGGCCGCCGCTATGCCCAGCACGATACTGCCCACCACCAACGCGGTAGCCACCGGCAGCTCCGTGGTTTTTGCCAGCGCGTTCCACAGCCATTCGCTGCGCGTGAGCGCGTTGCCCACTTTAGGCTTGTCCGAAGTTGCCTTCACATAGGTTAGCAATACCGGCAGCACCGTCAATTTACAAATGCTGACGACCGCGACGCCGACAGAAGCCATCAAGGCAATATCGCGAATCACGCCGATAGGAATGAACAGTAGCGTGCCGAAGCCGATGACGTTGGCCGCCAGTGCCGAAATGCCCGGTTCGAACAAGCTGCGGAAGGCATTGCGCGCGGCGTCCAGCGGCGTCATGCCCTGGGCCAAACCCTCCATCTGCATGTTCACCACCTGAATGCCGTGGCTGACCGAAATGGCGAAGATAAGGAACGGCACGATAGCTGAGAGTGGATTCATGCCCACGCCGCTGGCGCCGGTAATGCCCAACTGCCAGATCACGGTCGTGACGGAAGTGCTGAGCAGCAGCAGACTCATTTTCCACGATTCCGTGTACCACCGCACAAGCAAGAGCGTCAGCACCACGCTGATAGCGAAAAACAACAGTACGGCCTGCGCCCCTTCGACTATGGCGCCCACCAATGGCGCGTAGCCGATAATGTGGACCTGTACTTTGTCCGAATCGTAGCGCTGGCGGATATCGTTGAGTTTTTCCGCGACATCGACGTAGTTGATCGGCAGGCCGGTCTGGAAATCTTTGTTGCGCAATTCGCCGACCACCATCGCGGCAGTGCCGTCGCGCGATACGAGGCTGCCGATCAAGTCGCCGCGTAGCACGTTGCGTCTCACCATGTCCACGCCGGCGGGCGTCGGTGTGTAGGACTGCGGAATGATCGCCTGCGATTCCAGGCCGCCTTCAACGCTTTCGGTGTAACGCACGTTGGGCGTCCAAATCGAACGCAGGGTGTTTCGATTGACCCCCGAGATGAAGAAGACTTCGTCGTTAACCTTTTTCAGCGTTTCCAGAAATTCAGGGTTATAGATGTCACCCTGCTTGGCGCGCACCGCCACGGTAATACGGTTCGCACCCGTGACAAAGGCCTCGTATTTAAGCAAGGTCTGGATGTACGGGTGTTGCAGCGGCACCTGTTTTTCGAAGCTGGCATCGATCTTCAGATGCGACGCCGCGTAACCGGCGGCCAAGGTGATCAGTACCCACAACACCAGCCACAAGCGACGGTGGCCAAAGCAAAAATTTTCGAGCCAGGCGGTCATTGTGTAGTCAGTTTATAAACGTTAGGCGCGGAGCGGCCTAATAGCAGGGCGCTGCTCGCAGACAAGGGCACGGCGGCGTTGATGGCGCTATGGTCGCTTAATGAAGTGGCCGAAAAGCTGTGCCCGCCGTCGGTACTTTGCAAGACTGTACCTTCCGCACCGGCGAGCACGATAGTGGTCGGCGACAGCATCGCGCCGGCGATCAACCCTACGGTCGTATGGGATGGGATCTTGGTCCACGACTGGCCACGATTTTCCGACAGATAAAGCGTGCCGCGCATGCCGTGCATGAGCACCAGTTTGTCGTTCGCCAGCACGCCCCAGAATGAACCCTTGTAACCGGTTTGCAGCGTCTTCCAGCTGGCGCCCCCGTCGCTGGAGCGTAGCACTTTGCCTTGCTCGCCGGCGATGTAGAGGTTGCCGTCGGGGCTGCCATTTATCGCTTTCAAATGCATATCGCCCTGGCCGATATCGCGTTTCTGCCAGGTCTTGCCCCCATCTTTGGTTTCCAGCAGAAAGCCGAACGAGCCCACGGCGAAACCGTGATCTTTGTCGGCGAAATAAACGCCCAGCAACGGATCGGTTGCCTGCAAGTCAGGTGTCTGAATGACCCAGCTGACGCCACCGTCGGTGGTTTTTAATATGGTGCCATGGTGGCCGACTGCCCAACCCGTGTTTTCATCGATGAAACGAATCGTGGTGAGCGTTTCTTCGCTGGGTGCCTGTTGTAACGTCCATTTTTGGCCGCCATCGACGGACGTCAATATCCCGCCCCATTCGCCTACGGCAACGATGCGTTTACCGACGGCGACGGCATCGAACACCGGATACGTTCTGAGATCGGCGGAGGCAATTTCCTTCGCCCAGATTTCTCCGACTCCGATCAAGCTGGAGGCGAAGCAAAGCATGCCAAGTATCAGCAACAGCTTTTTCACAATATTCCTCGAAACGAAACCTGCCGGCACCGCGAGCATGCGGCTACCGGCAGGATGGAGAACATGGCCGTTTAGCGCTGACCCTGACGCAGGCTGTCAGGCGAATAGAAAGACGCGTTCTGATGCGGTACGTCGTACTTGTAGGACTCTGACCACAACTCGACGTAGTACTTGTCGTCGAGCAGGTCATAGTTGACGCGCAGCTCAGGCACGCAGGAGGGGCGATCATAGTAATTCACCAGCTGCGTCTCGGCGGTACGCCACAGTTTGCCCTGGGCGTCGTACATGTCGGCAGCGAGGATGTACCAGCTATCCTCATCCATGTAGAAAACGCGCTTCGGGTAGATGTGACGCATGCCGGGCTTCAACGTGGCCTCGATAACCCAGACACGATGCAACTCGTAACGCATCATGTCGGGGCTGAGCCGCGTTTTGCCGACCACCTTGTTGCGCTCAGACGGTGCCATGTTGACCGCCTTGTAAGCGTTGTAGCCAACATACTTCTCGGTCTTGCCAACAATCTTCCAGTTGTAACGCTCGAGCGACTCGCTGAACATATTGCGCTGGTCGATAGTCAGGAGGCCCTGAGAATCCGGGTCCGGCGCATCATGACGCGTATCGGCACCGCGTAAGGTCCGGCGTAGTGCGGTGATATACAGCCAGGCTTCGCGCTTGCTGGTAGATTGATCAAGGGGATCCTGAATCAATATGATCGTACCCTTACGGCGAGCCGGCGACAGCGTCGTCACCTTGGTCAGGAAGTTGTATTTCTCCAGCCCTTCCTTTTCCTTGCTACCGTTATCCATGTGATACGGAAAGGTGGCTTCTTCCAATTGCTGGGTGCGCTCGAAGCTACCATCGCCACTCACCAGGAAGCCATCGTTCAGCGTGCTGAACTTTGTCGCGCCGTAGTAGTTGGTCTTGTGGTTCCACATGATCTGTTCCCCCGTCTTGGGGAAGGGGAAGGCGAAACCGCCCACCGCGCCAATCAATGCATTGCCATCGGGGGATAGCTTGGCCTTGAGGACGTTCTCAGCCGTCTTCTTGTAAAGGCTTTCCGGATAGGCACAGGAGCGGTGCGTCGGATAGATCACCATCTTCTCTTCCGGCCCACGCTTCAAGAGAGCGATCTCGCCGGGCGTTAGCTTGTCCTTGTACTGCTCCACGTTAGCGGCCGTAATGGTCGCAATGGGCTTGTCGCTGGCATAGGGGTCAGGATATTTGGTGCCGGTCACAACACCCGTAATTCCTTTTGGTATGCCCGCCAACGGAGCCCACTCAGGGATAGTCCCTGCGGCGTTACCCTTGCGCTCGGCGCCGATCGGCGTGAAATCCGGACCACCGAGTTTTGCCTTCTCCTCAGCGGTACCGGCGTATGCCAGCGTGCTGCCCAGAGCACAGAGCGCCGCGCCCCCGAGTAAAGCTTTCCATTTCAATATCATTTTGTTCTCCCGATTTGGGGGCCGTGCTTCCCTGGAAGCCGCGGCCGATTTACAAAAACGCGTATATTCCTAAACGTGCGTCGATCAGAAAGTGTACTTCGCCGAGGCCGAGATATAGTCGCGGTCACTTAGCACGCGATCGCCACGGGCAGAATGATCGGAAATATTGGTATAGCTCAGCTCGAAGCTCAGGTCAGGGGCCGACTCATGGTGAAACTGAATCGCGGGTTGAACCTGTAGACGTCCTTTAAAGAACGGTGACTGATCGACGTTATCGCCCATCAGCCAAACCTGAGCCTGCAACTTCGGCGTGATAGTCCAGTCCGAGCCACCGACCCGGTAATAGTTAAGCGCGCCCAATGCGATAACCGAACCGTGCCACTTGTCGGTTACACCCGTCGGCGTAATTCGCTGATCTGGCAGATCGGTGCGAATAACCATGCTTTCCAGGAAGAACGAGCCACCATTTGCATTTAGCAAACTCGGCAACACGTCGCTGCCTGTGAGGGTCCAGTTGGCGCCAAGGTTAAACGTGTATTGCGCAACTTGGGTGTAGCCCTTGATGTGGCCAGACGCATCCGCCGAGTACTGCAAGGGGTTTATCGGGAAAGGAAGGCCCGGGACTAGCATGTTAATGCCGCAGTTCGGGCCCAGCGGAGTAAATGCGGCGCACAAACTAGCGTTGGCGCGCGCGATACCTATTCCTTCGCCGCTCAAGCCCACGGGATAGTTGTGGCGATAGCCCACTTCGCCCCAAACACCTGCGGACCCAACATTGGTATTGAAGCTCACACCGTAGGTCTTAATGTCTTCTGGATACACCCACTGGTACTGCTGGGCTGGAAGGAAAGGCGGGCCGAAGCCGGGGTTGGGTACCGCGAACCCGTAGCCGTCAACCTTTTGCGTGCGAGCATGGAGATTCTGAAAGTAGAACCCGAAGCCCCAGCCCTCGTCAGGCAAATTGAGGAAGGCTGCCACCCCATATTGACCATTCTTCTTAGGCGCGTCATTAGCGAGTCGGGTGACTACAGTTGGCCCCAGACCAGCCGCCAGATTAGCGGGCAAGGCTTCAAATGCACCGGCACCAAGACCAACAAGGTCGCTGTCGCTAAAGAACGTGCCAACGGGATCGAGCTCCTGTTTGGCACGCTGCATTTGGTAGTAACCCTGGAAGCTCAGCATGTTGTTAGCGCGGAAAGTCGCCGCAGCCGCCCCTAGCGGTAGGATACCGTCTTTAAGCGTAGCACCGGGCTGCCGTAGCCGGTTGAAGTCGAAGGTGTTGAACATGTTAATGCCGCCACCCAGGAATTTCGCTTCGCCCCAGGCTATCGATTGCTTACCCAGCTTGAGTTCGAGATTACTGCTATCGCCAGTCTGGAAGTTGCCCGCCCAGTAGGCATCAAGCAGACGGAAACGATTGCTTAATGCGTCCTTTTGCGCTTGCCCCATGTGCTCCGGAACCGTTTGGTTGCCGAATACCGGCGGGAATACCGAGAAGTTAGCGTAGGGAGCAACCTGCGTGTAGGTATAGAGATCGTTGCGCTCAATGCGATAGTCGTAGATGTAGCTGCCGCGCACTAATACGCGCATATTCTCGTACTCGGCTTCGATGGTAGCGAGCAAGCTGGTGGGCGCGGAAACGAGACTGCCATTGCCGAAATTCAGATTGCCGTCATCCTGAATGTTGTCGGCAGGTCCGCCCGTACCACCACCTTGCCAGCCGATCAGCTTCTGGTCTCGGCCGCTGGCGCGCCAGTTGAAGCCTTGGGAAACCTCGCCATCGAACGTCCACTTCACGGCGCCCGTTTCCCAACTTCCCGCCTGGGCACTGCCGGCACTAAGCATTACACCGAGCAACACTGACACTGCCGCTGCGGAACGCACCGGTAAATACACCATCCCTTTTTTCATCATCCCACCCTCCTCGCTTTCAAGATTTCGAGTCGAACCCATGCTGTAAAACTCCTTTTTTAGCTGAACAACGAATACCGTTCAGCGCCTCTTAAAGCCGCTTACCCTTGGCGTACTGCACGCGCCCGACGAAAAACTCCGCGTCGTTCTCGCTAGGATTGATGCCGATAGCGCGCAGTGCGCCGCGCGCTTCTTCCATTTCATACTGGACCATCTTCATGCACGGCTGGCGGGTAAAGCCGCCATTGCCGCCGACCAGCCACTGGTAGTATTTCTGCTGCGGCCAGTGATAGGTGCCGATCATTTGCGTAGGCATGAACTGTTTCTCAAAGACCAAACGGGCCGGTGTGAGACGCCAGTAGATTTCAAGCGCCTCGTCGCGCTTACCATCTAGCAGCAACTTGAACATGTTGGTGACATAGGGCTTTTCTGGCGACTGCATGAGTTCGTAAGCACCAGCGCCGGCGAACTGCAACTTGAAGTGCTTGGTAAGCATAGGCCACCAGCGTTCCCAAGGGAACTGGATAACTACTTTGTCGCCTAGACGATCAAAGGCCTCGCCGATAAAGCCAGGCTCCAGCAGACCAAATTTGCAGCTCACCACGTTTTCAATATCCGCCATCCGTTCCAGAATATCCAGCGGAAAACCGCAGGGATGGAAGCGGCCAAAATTAAACTTGTGGCTGGGATACAGAACGATGGCCAGAT
>JBBQGH010000071.1:0-7704 GCA_038322845.1 Gammaproteobacteria bacterium | reverse complement strand
CATGGTTTCATCGACGGTGCTCACCCTCGCCGTGATTCCGGCCATCTATGCGCTCGTCAAGCAATGGCGCCTGGATCGAGGAATCGCCCACCAGCCTAGAACCGCACCCCCTCACGGGCGGCCTCAGGCCTTGAGTATCGGCAAGGTTTCGTAGCGCGCGCCGAGCACTTGAGCGGACGGCACGTTCCAATGGCGCTCGAGGATGGTGGCATAGAGCGAGCGGAAATCCACGGCGTGCGCTACGTTGCCATTGCCGTCCAGGTGCGCGAGTTGTGGCGCAGCGCCATATAGACCGCCGCGCACGGCGCCACCCAAGGCGAAGTGACTGTTGGCGGTGCCGTGGTCGGTGCCGCCGGACTGGTTCTCTTTAGGGCGACGGCCGAATTCCGCATAAGTCACGACCAGCGTTTTATCCCAACGTCCGATTTCCATTAACGCACTGCGTAAAGCGAGCAGCCCTTCGGCCATTTGACGGTGCAAGTTGGCCAAGGTGTTGGTTTGATTCTGGTGCGTGTCAAAGCCGCCCAGCGTTAGCCGTGCGACAGCAATGCCACCTCCGCCGGCGATGACCTGAGTCGCTGTCTTCACGGTGTTGCCGAACTCGTGCTTGGGAAAGTCCGTGCGAAACGTGTAGTGCGCGTCACCGAGTTTGGCGGACGCAGACGCAATGTCCGACTCCACCTTCATGATGTGCCGCAGTGCGTCGCCACGCCCCACCATGCCGGGAGTGGCCAGCTTGGCCTGGCGCTGAAACTGTTCCGGATTGCTCAGCGCGATGGCGCGCACACCGGCGCCGGCCAGCGGTCCGAGGTCGGGCGAACCCACCAAGATGCCGTCCGCCGCATAACTGGCGGGCGCCGGCCGCACCGCGAAGGCGCGCGCCAGCCAGCCCTGGTGCAGGTATTCGTCGCTCCTGGATGCGGTATCCCAGATTTCTATGGAGCGAAAATGTGAGAGGTTGGCGTCGGGGTAGCCCAGGCCTTGTAGGACGGCGAGTTCGCCAGACTGCCAGAGCGGCAGCAGGCCTTGCAGCTCGGGCGCGAGGCCGGTGCGTTCGTCGAGCTGCAGTATCGCATCGCGCTTCACGGCGAGGCGCGGGCGCAGGCGCGCGTATTCGCTGTATTCAACATCGGCCAAGGGCACGACGGTATTGAAGCCGTCCATACCGCCTTTCAGTTCGACGAGTATGAGCAGCCGGTCGTAGGCCGCCGCTGGCGGCGCAGCCGCGAAGGAAAGCGTCGGTGACAGCGCCACCAGACCCGCACCGCTTAGCGTTTTGAGAAAGTCGCGACGCAACATCATGGCCTCTATTTCAATTGGTACAAGGGATCGAGCGCCAGCGTGCGGATCAACGCCAGCCCGCTCACGGTTTTGTCGGCCATCTTGCTACCCAACTCGTCACCTGTCTTTTCACGCGAGGCCGAAGGCGCCTGCGGCAGCATTACCGCCGCCGGATCTAGACCTAGCTTGTCGGTCGCTTTCAGCCAGGCGTCCGCATCGAAGCGGATGTCTTGAAGCGCATGCATCAGACGCTGGCGACCTTCGTCGCCCATGCGGGCGCCGCCCTTGCCGAACTCTTCTTTTAAGGCGGCAACGCGCTTCTTCCATGCGGGTGCAGCGTCTTCGTAGCGCGCCTGCATGCCGTCTGCGGGCCGCATCGTTTCCATGAATTCCTGGCCACGGAAAAGGCGCTCGAGGAATTGTTTGCGGGCCAGCAGCGTGGTGGTGTTGATCCAGTCTTCGCCGCCGGGCCAGCCCTTGACGTTGGGTGGCGCAAATAAATCCTGGCCCAGCTGGCGCACAGTAAAGGCGAAGGGCAACGGGTCCCCTGTCTGAAAGCCGAATTCATGCAAAGTCCCGACCACGAGATCAACCGGTGATTTCACCAGAGCAGCGCGGTTGCCCTCGGCCCAAAACGCCGAGGATAGAAGAAGCTCACGCAGGGTACTCTTGATGTCGTAACGCGAATCGCGAAAGCGCTTGGCGATGCGCGCCACTTCTTTGGGTTCGGGTTCCGCCGAAATAAACTCCCGCCACAACTTGGTAACGATGAACGCCGCCGTGGCCGGCTGAGCGAGCAGTATGTCCAGCACGTCATCGCCATCAAACTTGCCGGTCTTTCCCAGTACCGTCTTGACGCCATCGTCGTGAAAAAACGGCCGCCACTTGTAGTCGCCCGTCTCGGGTTCGATGCTCCAGCCGGTGTAGGCGCGCGCGGCTTCCTTGATGTCCTTCTCGCTGTAATGGCCCTCCCCCAGCGTGAATAATTCCATCACTTCGCGGGCAAAGTTCTCATTGGGCTGGCCTTTGCGATTGGTGGCGGAATCGAGGTAGATAATCATCGCCGGGTCTTTAGCAACGGCGTGCAGCAATGTGCCGAAGTTGCCCAAGGCGTAGCGACGCAGGAGCGCATTCTGCCGCGCCATCAGGCGCGCTGACTTGACCTTTTGCTGACTGGAAACGAAGTGGTTGTGCCAGAAGAGCGTCATCCGCTCAGTGAGTGGCGAAGGCGTCGCCAGCATCTCCGCTATCCACCAAGCGCGCAGATTGGCGCCGATCTCGAACTGCTTGCGCCGCACCGCCTTCTTTTCATCGTCGGCCAGTAATTTCAAACGCCCCGGGCGGATGTATTCATCAACACCCGATGGTAGCGGCGTACTCGCTTCCGTGACGGTGCTCTCCAGCAGCCGCGTCACCGCTTGCTCATGAGAAAGCCGGGAGAAGTCGGCAATTTCCTGCGGGCTGGTGCCGAAACCGGCGCGGTTCAGTAGGTGTCGTGCATCCCCCGCCCCCATAGGCGCGGCCTGCGCGGAAGTCACTGAGAGAAAGATCGCGACCGCAGCGAGGCGGGTTAGCCACGCTCCCGACCAGAAAGCAGGTGCACGGATCGCTACTGCGTTTTCCAGGGACGCGGTGGTACGCGATAAAGATCGCGTCCGTGCTCGCGGATATCCTGACGCAATTGACGTCGCTGCTCCGGAGTGAGGCGCATCGCGCGGAATCGTTCCGGCATGCCCGGCGGCACTTCGTTTGGGCGCGCCTCCGGCGGGAGTGGGAGCGGAATCGGCATCGCCTGCCCTGGCTCGACGGGCATTTGGCGAAAGAAGCGCGGAAAGCGGCGTGGGTGCTGACGACCCTCCGGCTGAACGTTTTGCTGAACAGTCTGCTGAACGTCTGGCTGTCCATCCTGCTGGGAGAGTTGCTGAGCATAAACCGGCGCGCAAGCCAACAGGACCAGGCCGCAGCCTAGACGCGCAGCTAGCAACTTCCAATACTTTGTCATATCGGTAATTTTCATCGATCCCGCCAATTTCCTGACGCATGTCAGTGCTCGATGCCTGCTTGCGGTGCCCTGTTCCGCGTGCGCAAACGGCCACCACTTCTCATACACCGACCGAATAGTGCAGCCAAGAACAGACTCGGCATTCCGTATTTCATTTTAACCTCTCATTCCGACCCGGCCATTTCCAACTAAACCTCTCCCGCTGTGAAAACATGATAAGAAGGCTTTGTAATCAGACTTTGAGGCACTTGCGCAAAAGTGTAAAAGTTTGTGTCCCCTGCGGCATCCACGCAACATGCGCTTACGAATACCCGCCGATAGGATGGATGACCGGCGTCTCTACCGGTAGGATTGCGTTATGAATGATAAAAACAAATCCCCGCAAAAAATTCTCATCGTCGACGACGACCAGCGCTTGCGTGAACTGCTCAACCGCTATTTGGGCGAGCAAGGCTTCGCCGTTAAGGCCGTTGATGACGCCCAGTCCATGGATAAAGCCCTCGCCCGCGAGCACTACGATTTGATCGTGCTAGACCTCATGATGCCGGGCGAAGACGGCTTGTCGATCTGCCGGCGGCTGCGCGGCGGCAAGGAGGCCATCCCCATCATCATGCTCACCGCCAAGGGTGACGACGTAGATCGCATCGTTGGCCTGGAAATGGGCGCCGACGACTATTTACCCAAGCCCTTCAACCCCCGCGAACTGGTCGCCCGCATCCACGCCGTGCTGCGGCGACGCGTCGCATCGCTACCGCCCGGCTCGCCCGCGACCGACGAGGAAATAGTGACCTTCGGTGCGGTATCGGTGAATCTGGCGACACGCACGCTGCTGCATGGCGACAGCACCACCGCACTCACCACCGGCGAATTCGCCGTGCTGAAGGCCCTGGTACAGCACGCCCGTCAGCCGCTCTCTCGCGACAAGCTGATGGAACTCTCCCGAGGCCGAGAGTACGAAGTTTTCGACCGTTCTATCGACGTGCAGATTTCGCGACTGCGCAAGTTGGTCGAGGAAGACCATTCCAAGCCGCGCTATATTCAGACGGTGTGGGGCTTCGGCTACGTCTTCGTGCCCGACGGCAAGGCGCAGTGAAGTTCTGGCCGCAGTCTCTGTTGTGGCGCACCTTTCTTTTCATCGCACTTTTGATGTCACTCTCCGTCACGGCTTGGACGGCGATCTTCGCCCAGGCTGAACGCGAACCGCGCGCCCACCAGGCAGCGCAAATGGTCGCCAGCGTGGTCAATCTCACCCGAGCTGCCATGATTACTGCCGACCCCGCCAAGCGGCGCGAGTTGCTCTTGGATCTCTCCGATAAAGAGGGCATACGCATCTATCCCGCCGAAGAAAACGAAAAGCTCGCGCCGCTCGAGGACCGGCCCGGGCTGGCGCTCATCGCAGCAGAACTGCGTCGCAAGTTAGGGGATCAAACGCGCATCACGTCGGAACGCGATGGCCTGCGCGGCATCTGGGTCAGCTTCAGTATCGACGAGGACGTTTACTGGGTCATGCTGCCGGGCGAACGGCTGGAGCGGATTAGTCGGCTGCACTGGATAGGCTGGGGTTCGGCGGCGCTGGCCCTGGCACTCCTGGGCGCCTACCTCATCATGTTCCGCGTCACACGACCGCTCAAGGCCTTGGCCGGCGCCGCCCGCGAAATCGGGCAAGGCCGCACACCCGTGCCACTCGAAGTAGCCGGGCCCGGCGAGATACGCACGGTGGCCCACGCCTTCAATCAGATGTCGCAAGACCTCGCCCGCCTCGACGCCGATCGTGCGCTCATCCTCGCTGGCATTTCGCACGACCTGCGTACGCCGCTCGCGAGACTCCGGCTGGCCACTGAAATGAGCGGTGCGGACGAAATCACGCGCGAAGGCATGGCGAGCGACATCGACGAGATGGATAAAATTATCGGACAGTTTCTCGACTTCGCCCGCGACATGGCCGGGGAACAAGCCGAGACGACCGATCTGGATGCGCTGGCGCAGGATATCGCCGAACAATTACGACGTCATGGTGGCGATTTGGAAACTCATTTAGGCGGACTGCCGCCTACATTGCTGCGCCCTTTAGCCATGCGCCGCCTCATCACCAATCTGCTCAACAACGCTTTGCGCTATGCCGGTGACATCAGCTCTGTAGAACTACGTACCTCGCAGAAAGACGGTCAGCTGATCCTCGAAGTACTTGACCGTGGCCCCGGCATACCCCCAGACGAGGCCGAACGGCTCAAACAGCCATTCACACGCCTGGAAGCCGCCCGTACAGGCGCTCTGGGCGCGGGTCTTGGGCTGGCTATCGTCAACCGTGTCGCGCTGGGGCACGGTGGGCGCTTTGAACTGCTGGCGCGTGAGGGCGGCGGGCTGATTGCGCGGGTAACAATCCCTCTGCAAGCTAACTGAGAAAAGAACGAATCCGCAACATTGGAATTTTGTGTAATCGATCCCGCTTGTGAATTCAAAGATCCACGCTGGCTTGCGCCGCCTGCAAGCGCCGTGCGTGGGCATGGCGTGCTTGCAGGCGGGGATCGGTGACGATGCGACCTATGGTCTCGCCCACTACCATCGCCACGCCGAGCAGCGGTAGCACCAGCATGAGGCCGGCGACACCGGCCACCGCGCCACCGATAAAAATCATCAGCACGGTCAACAGCGGGTGCATGCGCAGGCTGCGGCCTAAGGTGAGTGGCATAAAGAAGAAGTCATCCAGTAGGCGCACGAACAGAAAGACGCCTATGGCACCGTACGCCACAGACGGGTCAGCGGGGGAATCGGTGGCTGCTACCAATACCACCAGCAAGCAACCGACGATGGAGCCGACATAGGGCACCCAGGCCAGCACAGCGGAGATGATGCCCAGCGTCAGTGGCGCCGAGACGCCGATGGCCCACAGGCCGAGCGCCAGCGCGATGGCATCGAGCACCGTGAGGCTGATCAGACCTTGAAAATAGGCGCGTGCAGTTTTGTCTACCTCATGCAGTAGGTAAAGCGTTTTTTCGAAAAACGCGTTGGGCACGGCGTGGCCGAGAAACTTCTTGAAACGGCCGCCGTCGCGCAAAAAGAAGAAAGCCAGAAATGGCGCCAGCAATAGCGTTGGCAACCAAGCCGCCAGCGTCATTACAAAATCCGCAATATGTCGCTGCGCAAAGGTTTCGGTGAACTCGGTCATCTGAATACCAACATTTCGACTCAAGCTGGCACGCTGCAGAAAGGCAAACTGCTGCTCCAGCGCGTCCAGGGTTTTTTGAAGGAGCAAGTTGCCGCCCTCCAGATAGCGCGCCAGCGCATCCTGCCAGGACACGGCGTGGGCACTAATCCACGGCACCACCAGCGCAACACAGATCAACAGAAGCACAATAAAGCCCCCGCCGACCAGTGCAGCGGCCGCATCGTGGCCCATACCGCCGAGCACCAGCCGCTGCATGGCCGGACGCAGAAAATAATAGATGATCATAGCCAGCAAAAACGGCACGACCAGCCAAAGTATTTTCTGGAACAGGAATAACAGCAGACAGGTCGCCGTAATGATGGCGATCCAGACGATGGGACCCGATTCGCGCTTGCTGCCGGGGTGATCCAACGAACTCATAGCGCGGCGGGCGGTGGTGCACCGCCGACGGCCTGGCGCAGATTGCGGCCGATGTGGCGCGCCAGTTGCAGCGAAATGCGCGAGGCGATGACGGCGTGTGTTTCGAGGAGATTGAGGAAATCGGCGCGGAAGAATACCGCCAACGTGCTGTTTTCTGCGGCGCGCGCCTGCGCGGCACGCGGGGCATCATCCAGCAGCGCAAGTTCACCAAACTGCATGCCGGGAACCAATTCCACAAGCTTGCCTGTCACGGGTTGACCCTGACGGCATATCAGTACCTTGCCGGACATAACGATATAAAGCGCCTGCCCCTCTTCCCCTTCGTCGAAAATGATTTCGTCGTTGAGGTAGCTGCGCTCGTGGAGTAAGCCATCAACCACCTTTAGTTGGCGCGGGCTCAGCGTGGAAAACAGCGATAAAGCCTGGATCTGCACCAGGCGTGGGGAGAGTTGATCCTTGCTGAACAAAAACATGGCAGCGCTGCCTTTAGACGGGTCGCGAAACTTGTTGTTTTGTGCCAAACTGGGCTTGCAGGCGATGGAGGCTTGAGATACCAGAATCGACGCCGTCCCGACTCCAACGCAGGCCGAATGATGCCTCACGCATCGCGGAACCGCAAAGCCAATGCTTCATGCTTCAATGCTTATATTTGCGCTCCACGCGGGTCTTGGCCCGTTCCCCCTCCGGCGCGACGGCGCCTGATATCGCACAAACTCAGCTCACGGAGTATTTCGATATGGCAAATACAACCTGGATACTTGTCGCTAACGCCAGCCTGGCCAAACTTTACGCCAACCTAGGGCCAAAAAAAGGCCTGTCCTTGCTGAAGGAACTA
>JBBQGH010000070.1:0-7869 GCA_038322845.1 Gammaproteobacteria bacterium | reverse complement strand
CGCAGGTTTATACCCACGTGGCGCGGGAGCGTTTGAAGACATTGCACGCCCAGCATCATCCGCGCGGCTGAAAGAACGGCTGTTGGCGAGGATTCACGCGGATGACTGCGAATCAAAAACGGCGCCCACGGGCGCCGTTTTTGATCCGCAGCCATCCGCGTTAATCCGCGTCAAAAGCTGTTCGGTCAGCCGCGCGGGTGATGTTTGGCGTGCAGCGACTTCAAGCGTTCGCGCGCCACGTGGGTATAGACCTGCGTCGTCGAAATATCCGCGTGGCCCAGCAGGAGCTGCACTACGCGCAAATCAGCGCCGTGATTGATGAGATGGGTGGCGAAGGCGTGGCGCAACGTGTGGGGTGAGATGCGCGCGGGATCGATGTCCGCGACCGGAGCATAGCGCTTGATCAAATTCCAGAACATTTGTCGCGACAAGCCCGCCGCACGTCGCGTCACAAACACTGCTTCGCAGTTGCGGCCTTGCAAAATTGGCGGCCGCGCTTCTTTCAAGTAGCGTTCCAGCCACGCGATGGCCTCTTGTCCCAAGGGAACCAGGCGTTCTTTCGCCCCTTTGCCGAAGACGCGCACGACGCCGTCGTTCAAACTTACCTCGAACAGCTTTAAGGCCACCAGTTCGGAAACGCGTAGACCGGTGGCGTACAAAACTTCCAGCATGGCGCGGTCGCGCAATCCTAGGGGTGTGTCGACATCGGGCGCGGCGAGCAGGCCTTCAACTTGCGTTTCAGAGAGCGTTTTCGGGAAGCGCTCGGCGTGAGCGGGCGGTTCGATATGCAGCGTTGGGTCAATATTGATTTCGTTCACCGCAAGCAGGTGGCGGTAGAAACGGCGCAGCGCCGAAATCAGCCGGCGCTGGCTGCTGGCTTTTGATTTGCGACTGAAATCGCGCAGGTATTCGTGCAGGTCGCCGGCCTCCAATTGCGCCAGCGTCTTACCGTGTGCGGCGAGCCACAGCGCGAGCTGCGACAAATCGGCGCGGTAACTTGAGAGGGTGTTGCGCGACAGGCCCGCTTCCAGCCATAGCGTGTCGGTGAAGCGATCGAGCAGCGATGCGTCGGCCGCAGCCAGTGTCAAAGCGCGCCTTCGTGCGCCAGGAGCCAGCGCTTGGCCTCCAGCAGATAACCGCCGCCCGAACGCGCAAAGCCGCCCAGCCCGCCGTTTAGTCCACCCCTCGCCGCGATGACGCGATGACAGGGCACGACTACCGGCAGCGGATTGCGGCCACAGGCTTGTCCGACGGCGCGCGGCGCGCTCTTCAACTCGCGGGCGATGTCGCCGTAGGTGAGCGTCTCTCCGCGCGGGATCGCTGCTATGGCGTCCCAGACGCGTTGCTGGAATGGTGTGCCGACCGGCTTCAGTGGCAGCTTGAAGCCGCGCTTGGGGTTATCCAGATAAGCTCTCAACTGCACGCAAGCATGCTCGGCGAGCGGCGTCTGCGCCGGCCGGGCTTGGGTGCCCGGCGGCAGAAAAGCAATGCCGACCACGCCCGTCTCATCAACCTGCACACCCAGCGCACCGAAGGGCGCGGCAACCACGGCATCGAACTGTTGCTCAGTGCCTTTGTTCATGACCGCCTCCATTCGTGAATTACTACGGTTTGCCCAGCAAGGCATCCTTCAAGTCTTCTTGTACCGGCGCATTGCCCAGCCAGATCTTCAGCAGGGCGCGATAGAAGTCTTCGCCAACGATGTCTTTACCCTTGGCCTGCCCATTGACCGCGAAACGCGTGCCGCTCTCCGGCAGATAATCCAGCGTGACGAGGGTGCCTTTGGGTGCAACATTAATCGAAAGGATCGCGCTGCGGAATTCTTCTACGCGCGCTTTCAGCGGCGCATAGTCGGCCGCGCTGTGATTCTTTTCGATGTTGTTCACCAGCGTCTCGGCAAATTGTTCGGCGGTCAATTCGCGCAGGGTGGTGATATATATCCGTTTCGCTCCGGGCATCGCCAAAACGGCGTCGGTGTTGTTCGCCTTCTCCGGCAGATACAAGCCGGCGACATAGACCTTGAAGAACATGCGACTGCGCAGCCCGGCGCCATTGAGTACGAGGTCGGCGTTGCCGAGGCGGGTTTTGTCGTCCAGCTTTACGCCCGCCACTTCTGCGCACTGTGCTGCCCCGGGCAGCATGAGCAGCAGCAGCGCGATACTCGTCAGGAAAACTTTCAGCGGTTGCCGCATAGTTGCCTCCTTCGCCTCAAAATTAAGTGCGCACCTCGCCATTGCCCAGCACGATCCATTTCTGGCTCGTCAGCCCTTCGAGGCCGACCGGGCCGCGTGCATGCAGCTTGTCGGTGGAAATGCCAATCTCCGCACCGAGGCCGTACTCGAAGCCGTCGGCTAAACGCGTCGACGCATTTACCATCACCGAGCTGGAATCGACCTCGCGCAGAAAGCGCATGGCCTTGCTGTAGTCCTCGGTGACGATGGTGTCGGTGTGCTGCGAGCTGTAGGTGTTGATGTGTTCCATCGCCTCGTCCAGCCCATTCACAATGCGTACTGAGAGTATGGGCGCGAGATACTCCGTGCGCCAGTCTTCCTCGGTCGCCTGCTTCATCTGCGGCACCAGGGTACGTGAGGCGGCGCAGCCTCGCAGCTCGACGCCTTTGTCGAGATAAATCTTTGCCAGCACTGGCAACACTTCCGGCGCGATGTCGGCCGCCACCAGCAGCGTCTCCATGGTGTTGCAGGTGCCGTAGCGCTGGGTCTTGGCGTTGTCGGCGATGCGTATGGCTTTTTCGATATCCGCATCGTCATCGATATACACATGGCAAATGCCGTCGAGATGCTTGATGACCGGGATGCGCGCCTCCGCCGAAATACGTTCGATCAGCCCCTTGCCGCCGCGCGGCACGATGACATCCACAAAATCTTTCATGGTGACGAGTTCGCCGACGGCAGCGCGGTCGGTGGTGTCCACCACTTGCACCGCCGCCTCCGGCAGGCCGGCTGCGCGCAGGCCTTCGAGCACCAGTGCGGCGAGAGCGCGATTGCAACGTATGGCTTCAGAGCCGCCGCGCAGAATGGCGGCATTGCCGGACTTGAGGCACAGCCCCGCCGCATCCACGGTGACGTTCGGCCGCGCTTCGTAGATGATGCCAACCACGCCCAGCGGCACGCGCATCTTGCCGACCTGGATGCCGGTCGGGCGGAGTTTCAAATCGCTGATTTCGCCTATGGGATCGGCCAGCGCGGCGATCTGTTCCAGGCCTTCTGCCATGGTGGCGACGGACTTTTCTGTCAACGCCAGACGATCCAGCAACGCCTCATCGAGGCCGGCGGCGCGGGCGGCATCCATGTCTTCGCGATTGGCGGTGAGGAGCTGTTGCGCATCACGTCGTATGGCGGCCGCCATGGCAAGCAGGGCGCGGTTCTTGGCATTGGTCGATGCGCGAGCCATGAGCCGCGAAGCGGCGCGCGCTTCGCGGCCCAGGTTGTGCATGTAGTCTTTGATGTTCATTTTGGTGTTCCGAGTTTCGGTTTTCGAGTTTCGGGTTCGGAGGCGGCTCAACTCGCAACCCGAAACACGAAACTATTTCATCGCCAGTCGCAGCGCGAGCTGCAAAAATTCGTCCCAGATATCGCCTTTGGTGAGACCCTTGATCATGCGATCTATGCGTGCCGCCGCCAGCAAGGCCGCGCGCAATTGCGCTTCGCGGAAGCGCGGCAATGCCCGCTGCAAAGCGGCGGCACGGCGGTCATCGAACACGCGTTCGGCGCGCAAAGCCGCCGCCAGCGGCCGGCCCTCGTCCGCAGCGGCACGCAGGCCGATGAGGGCGCGTATCTCGCTCGCAAATGCCCACAGCAACAAGGGCGGCGCGGCGTCTTCGGCGCGCAGACCGTCGAGCAGGCGGGCGCAGCGCGCCGCATCGCCCACCAGCAGGGCCGCACGCAGCTTGTCTACATCATAGCGCGCCACATTGAGTACCGCATCTTCCACTTGTGCCAGACTCAATTCGCCAGCCGGGTAGAGCAGGCCGAGTTTTTGGATCTCTTGGTGGGCGGCAAGCAGATTGCCTTCCACACGTTCGGCGATAAACTCCAGTGCGCTACGTTCCGCAGATTGTTTCTGGCGCGCCAGGCGTTGTGCGATCCAATCCGGCAGATCGGCCATGGGCGGCGCATTGAGTTCCATGGTCACGCCGGCGTTTGTCAAAGCGCCAAACCAGGCGGTCTTGCGCGCGGCCCAATCAAGTTCTGGCAGCGTGATCAGAGTGACTACACCATCGGCCATACGCTCGACATAGCGCTGCAAAGCATCGCCGCCCTCGCGCCCCGGCTTGCCGTTGGGGATGCGCAAATCCACCAGCTTGTTGCTGCCGAAGAGCGACATATTGCCGGCCGCCATATGCAAAGCGTCCCATTTAAAACTCTGACCACTCACCAGCACTTCGCGCTCGGTGTAGCCCTTGTTGCGTGCGGCCGCGCGGACGCTATCGGCCGCCTCAATCACCAACAACGGCTCGTTGCCGTGCAGGACGTAGAGCGGCGCTAGCGTTTTGCCTAGGTGTGCCGGAAGCTGGTCTGCGCGCAGTTGCATGGGGATTGGAGCGCCGATTTCCGCTGATAAACGCGGATCGAATTTTGAGTCTCCGCGCTCATCCGCTTTATCCGCGAAATCCGCGTCAAAAATTCAGCCGTCGATTTTCACTGCGGCGAGACGACGCATGATCTGTTGCACCAAATCGTTTTGCATGTCGCGCCAGAGCAGGGTTTCTTCCTGTTCCTTGGCGAGCACTTGCGTGTCGCTGAAGGTAATGTCGCGCGTCACGGAAATTTCAGTTAATGGCAGGTAGTCGCGCCCCTTGGCGTCGCTGACGCGGAAAGCATAGCGGTAGCGCAACTGGAATTCGCGCACGCGACCGGCGGAAGACAGACTGAGAATGTTTTTCTCACGCACTTCGGCGGCGACGGTGAAGGTTGCTTGCGCTTCCTGCGCGGTTTCGGCCACCCGCGTGTTGCCCGAGGCGCGGATGTTGCGCTTTAGGGCGGCGCCCAGTTCGGAATCCACGGCGACATACAGGCTTTGGAACGGCAGCGGCTGTGCGCCGCGCAACTGAAAGCCACAGGCGGCGAGCATGAGTGCACATCCCAACAGGAAACCCCCACGACGCAATGCGCGCCAAGAGTCGAGTTGTCTGGCAGTGTCTTTACTGAGCTTGGTCATTCTTGGAGTCCTTGGCGGTTCAATCAAACGACGATATTCACAAGCCTGCCCGGCACGACCACCACCTTCTTCGCGGGCTTGCCTTCCATATGTTTCTGCGCGGCTTCAGAAGCCAGGGCCGCATGTTCGATCTGCTCTTTGGACGCCGCCGCTGGCACCTTTACCGCGCCACGTAGTTTGCCATTCACTTGCAGCACCAGTTCGATTTCGTCCTGCGCCAGAGCGGCTTCCAAAGGTTCCGGCCAGGGAGCTTGCAGGATGTCATCACCGTAGCCCAGTTCGCGCCAAAGATCATGACAGATATGCGGCGTGATGGGCGAGAGCAATCTGAGCAGGATGTTAAATCCTTCTGACACCACTGCCGCATGCGCGGCACTACCCGCCCCCGGCACGCGCTCGAGTGCGTTGAGTATTTTCATGGTGGCGGAAGCCACGGTGTTGAATTGCAGCTTGGCCAGGTCGTAGTTGGCCTGTTTCAGGTTGCCGTGAACCTCGCGACGCGCGGCTGCGAGGCCTTCTTCGAGTTTGGTATCGAGCGTCACCGCCTTAGCCTTGGAGAGCCACTCATTCTTCAGCCGCCAGCCGAAAGTCCACACGCGCTTCAAGAAACGATAGCTGCCATCCACGCCTGAATCGGACCATTCCAAGGTTTGCTCGGGATGGCTGGCGAACATCATGAAGAAGCGCGCGGTGTCGGCGCCGTATTGTTCGATGAGCGCCTGCGGATCAACGCCGTTGTTTTTCGACTTCGACATGGTGCCGATGCCGCCGGACTCCACCGGCTGCCCATCGCTCTTAAGCACTGCGCCGATGCGGTTGCCTTTGTCATCGTGCTTGAGTTCCACATCGGCCGGGTTGTAGTAGGCGATGCGGCCCGACTCTGGTTTGCGGAAATAGATTTCGTTGAGCACCATGCCTTGCGTGAGCAAGTGTTTGAACGGCTCATCGAATTTCACTAAGCCCAGATCACGCATCACCTTGGTCCAGAAGCGCGAGTAGAGCAGGTGCAAAATCGCATGCTCGATACCGCCTATGTATTGGTCGACCGGCAGCCAGTATTCGGCGCGCGCATCCACCATGGCCGTGCCATTGTCGGCGCAGGCATAACGCGTGTAATACCAGGACGAATCGACGAAGGTGTCCATGGTGTCCGTTTCGCGCCGCGCTTTCGCGCCGCATTTCGGGCAGCTGCAGGCGAGAAAGTCTTCGCGCTTGTTGAGCGGATTGCCCGAACCATCCGGCACGCAATCTTCCGGCAACACCACGGGCAGTTGATCGTCGGGCACTGGCACGGTGCCGCATTGCTCGCAATGAATGAGCGGGATGGGGCAGCCCCAATAGCGCTGGCGCGAAATGCCCCAGTCGCGCAGTCGCCACACCACTTGCTTGTCGCCGAGATTCTTTGTGCTCAGATCGGTAGCGATGGCATTGACTGCATCGCTGTAGGTCAAGCCGTCGTACTTGCCGGAATGCACGCAGACGCCATGCTCCTTGTCGGCATACCATTCCTGCCAGGCATCGAGAGAGAAGCTCTGCCCCGGCACGCTGATCACCTGCTTGATCGGCAGGCCGTATTGCTTGGCGAAGTGGAAATCGCGCTCGTCATGCGCCGGCACCGCCATCACCGCGCCTTCGCCGTAACCCATCAGCACGTAGTTGCCGACCCAGACTTCGACCTTCTCGCCAGTCAGCGGATGCGCGACGAAAATCCCCGTCGGCATACCTTTCTTTTCCATGGTGGCCATGTCGGCTTCCATGACCGAACCTTGCTTACATTCCTCGATGAAGGCGGCGAGCTTGGGATTGTGCTTCGCGGCATGCGTGGCGAGCGGATGCTCGGCGGCTACGGCGCAGAAGGTCACGCCCATGATAGTGTCGGCGCGGGTGGTGAACACCCAGAGCTTTTCCGGCTTGCCATCCAGCTCATAAGGGAAGGCGAAACGCACGCCGTAGGATTTGCCTATCCAGTTGGCCTGCATGGTCTTCACGCGCTCGGGCCAGCCCGGCAGGGTGTCGAGTGCGCCCAGCAGTTCTTCGGCGTATTGCGTGATGGCGAGGTAGTACATCGGTATCTCGCGCTTTTCCACCAGCGCGCCCGTGCGCCAGCCGCGACCGTCGATGACTTGCTCGTTGGCGAGTACGGTTTGATCTATCGGGTCCCAGTTCACTACGCCGGTTTTTTGATAGGCGAGGCCTTTTTCCAGCATGCGCAAGAAGAACCACTGGTTCCACTTGTAGTAATCCGGCTTGCAGGTGGTGACTTCGCGCGCCCAGTCGATGGCGAAGCCCAGCGACTGGAGCTGTTTTTTCATGTAGGCGATGTTGTCGAAGGTCCACTTCGCCGGCGGTACGCTGTTGGCCATGGCGGCGTTTTCAGCCGGCAGGCCGAAGGCGTCCCAACCCATGGGTTGCAGCACGTTGTAGCCGCGCATGCGGTGGTAGCGGCTCAGTACGTCGCCGATGGTGTAGTTGCGCACATGGCCCATGTGCAGCTTGCCCGAGGGATAGGGAAACATCGAGAGGCAGTAGTACTTGGGCTTGCCGGCGCTCTCGGTGGCGCGGAAGGCGAGGCTTTGATCCCAGTGTTGTTGTGCGGCCTGTTCGATCTCGGCTGGGTTATATTTCTCCTGCATGAATGGGCCTTCGCGTATGCTCGTTGTTATCGTTGTGAAGGGCGGAATTATACTCTGC
>JBBQGH010000069.1:0-8095 GCA_038322845.1 Gammaproteobacteria bacterium | reverse complement strand
GGTGTCTCCGGCAAAAGCAAAGCCAGAAGACTGCCTCATCGGCAATCCGTCGTTCAAATCGGAGACACCCGAAAAACCTCCGAATGCCGCTCCAGTTCTTGGTCTCAAGCTCATGGGGTTCGTTTTAACCGGACACTACTGCTGTAAGGTAATTCTTGTTATCGGCAGCGGATAACTTCAGTCGGTGACAATCTGTCACCGACTGACTGCCCTCCTTGCCCAGCCGCTCTTTCAGCCTGTTCCAGTACTTGCGCGCCGTCTGGTAATCCGCCCGATGGGTCAGCACCTGAATAATGTCGACCACCGAAAACCACCAGATTTCGGTGTCTTCGTCATAGACACGGCGAATTTCCTGCGTCTCGAAAATGGCGGGCTGTATCGGCATGGAGTAACCCTTACAGTTGGCGGTTTGAATCGGTCTCGGCTTCGTTCATCGTCATCCCGCCAGCATGTTCATAATCAAGCAGATCATCGTTTCTTTCTGCGTGGGGTCGGATTCAGCCACCAGCAAGGCCAGCGCCGCCAGCCCGATATCATTGATCACCGGATTGCCCGCCGCATCCAGCAAGCGGCCGTTGCGATTGAGGAAATCCACGAACAGGAACGCGCCGCTACGCTTATTGCCATCGGAGAATGGGTGGTTCTTGATAACGAAATACAGCAGATGCGCGGCCTTGGCTTCCACGCTCGGATAGGCGGGCTCGCCGAAGACGGTCTGGTCGAGATTGCCAAGCAGGGCTTCGAACGCCTCGCCGCGTTCCTGGGCAAAAAGCGCAGTCGCCTCACTGCGCGCCATGAGATCGGCCTTCAGTTTCGCCAGCGCCGCACGCGCCTCGGCCAGCGGGGGCAGCGCACCCCCGGATGCTGTGCGCGGCTCGGTCAGCAGCCCCTCGTCATAGCGCTGCAGCAGCAGGAAGGTTTGGGCGTAACGGGTGACGATATCCACCAGCCCGCGCCCAGTGTCACTCAGCAGTTCCGGGCTTTGGGCGGCCTTCTTCACCAGCCGCAGCGCGGCCTCCAGTTCGCGGGCATTGGCTTCAAAACGCTGACGATTGAGGGTGTAGCCCTGAGTCAAATGCTCGCGCAGGAGGCGCGTGGCCCACTGGCGGAACAATACGGCGCGCTTAGAGCTAACGCGATAGCCGACAGAGATAATGGCATCGAGGTTGTAGTTCTTGAGTTTGCGCTGGACTTGGCGCTTGCCCTCAGTTTGAACTCCTAAGAAATCCTTAGTAGTTGCCAAATCAACCAACTCACCGTCTTGATAAATATTTTTCAGGTGCATCAACACATTTTCTGGCGTGGTATCAAACAATGTGCCCATTTGTCGCTGCGTCAGCCACACGGTGTCTTGACCCGCATCGAGCCGAACTTCGACCGGCTGACCTGCCTCCTGGAAAATCACCAAATCCGTCTGCGTCTCGTCCATCAATGCCTCCTCTCAGACCAACATCATAACTGGCCGCTGAAGGCTTGGTGCAAAAGTGATTTTTTAAGTTCGTCGAGAGCGGCGAGCTTGCGATCGGCATTGGCTCGGGCAGTGGCAATGCTATCGAAGGCTTCGTCGAGATGGCCGACGATACGTTGCTGTTCCAAGAGAGGAGGAAGATCAACTAGCAGGCTTTGGAGTTTTTGTATCGTAAGCGTGTCTACCGTGGCACCATTTCCTTTATCGAGCTGATCAAAAAACTGGGGCGATTTAAGCCACAGATTTATGAACTCACTGCTTACCTCAGCAACTTTTCTTAGCCAAAGAACGCTGGCATCCTTGAAGTAGAATTTATCTCCTTCTCTGACAATATAAGCGTTCCCAATGGTCCCTATTGCAGTTATCACAATATCACCGGGATTGGGTACCCCATACTTCTCAGCGTATTCCGCGTAATTATCTTCAGAAATGAACAACTCATTATTCACGAATCCATCAGCCGCTAACCGCGTTATCTCGCGTCCCCGATAGAATGGGACGCCTTCATTTTTCCATTGCGACTTCAGTACTCGCTTGCTTGAGCCAATTTGGAATAACTTGCTAAGCGCCACCTTGCGTCTCGTCATAGCAGCCTCCTGATTTTCGAAAGGATGTCCGCACTCTCCGTATCCAGCGCAGCGATCTCGTCCATGATCTGTTGCGGACTGCGGTGGGCGATGGCCTCGCCGCCGTTGGGGTTCTTCACGGAGAGATCGAAGGTCGCCGTGTCGACGTTGGTTACATCCACGCTCCAGCTTTTTGGCGACTCGGCGCAGGTTTTTTGCAGCTCGATGAATTCGGCGAGATCAGCGTCGTTGAGCGGGTTGGTCTTGCCGAGGTTGCGGCCGGGGTCGAGCTGGTAGTACCAGACCTTGCGCGTCGGCGCGCCTTTCTCGAAGAACAGCACCACGGTTTTCACACCCGCCCCCTGGAAGGTGCCGCCGGGGCAGTCGAGCACGGCGTAGAGATTGCAGGATTCCAGCAGATATTTTCGCAGGCTTACCGAGGTATTGTCGGTGTTGGAAAGAAAGGTGTTCTTGATGACCACGCCGCCGCGCCCGCCGGCCTTGAGCATGCGGATGAAATGTTGCAGGAAGAGAAAAGCTGTTTCGCCGGTGCGGATGGGGAAGTTCTGCTGCACCTCTTTGCGCTCCTTGCCGCCGAAGGGCGGATTGGCGAGCACGATGTCGTAACGATCTTTTTCCTGGATGTCGGCGAGATTTTCCGCCAGGGTGTTGGTGTGGACAATGTTGGGCGCCTCGATGCCATGCAGGATCATGTTCATGATGGCGATGACGTAGGCGAGCGACTTCTTTTCCTTGCCGTAAAAGGTGCGCTCTTGCAGTGTCTTCAGCTTGGCGGTGGTCAGATTGGGCTGGGCTTTGAGATAGTCGTAGGCTTCGCACAGAAAGCCCGCCGAGCCGACTGCGCCGTCGTAAATGCGTGGCCTATTTCGGGCTTGACCACCCGCACCATGGCGCGGATGAGCGGGCGCGGCGTGTAGTACTCGCCGCCGTTGCGCCCGGCGTTGCCCATGTTTTTGATCTTGGCTTCGTAGAGGTGCGAGAGCTCGTGCTTCTCGCTCTGCGAGCGGAAACGCAGCTCGTCAATGTGGTCGATGATTTCGCGCAGGTTGTAACCGCTGTGGATCTTGTTCTTGATCTCGCCGAAGATTTCGCCGATTTTGTATTCGAAGGTGTCGGGGCCGCTGGCCTTTTGCTTGAAGCCGTGCAGGTAGGGAAACAGCTTACGGTCGACAAAGTCGCGCAGATCGTCGCCGGTTTGCGCCTTGTGGTGGTCGAGCTTGCCGTCTTTATCCTTGGGCGCGGCCCAGGTGTCCCAACGGTAGGGTTCTTCGAGGATGTAGGTGTATTTCTTGCCGCGCAGTCGCGCTTCGGCGACTTTTTCTTTTTCCAGATCGTCCAGATATTTCAGAAACAGCAGCCAGGAGGATTGCTCGGTGTAATCCAGCTCGGTGGTGCAGCCCGCCTCTTTCCAGAGGACGTCGTCGATATTCTTGAAGGCTTGTTCAAACATGGGTGCCTTATTTGCATAGATGACGCTCAATGCGCGACCCGATCGGCCTCGACATGTGGTTTCCAGCCGCGCGAGGAAGACTCAAGAATGATCTTCTGGTTCAGCAACCGGTCAACATCGTTGATGCGCTCGACTACGCGCTTGATCGCCAGGTTCCCTTCGGCATGGGCGCAATACACCACACGCACCATCTTGTTGGCGTACTTCGGCATATTGCCGCTCTTCTCCCAGCGCGCCACCGACTGAGCATCGACCCCCATCAACTTCGCCAGGGACGCCTGCGACATCATCAAACCCGATTGCCGCAGATAGCGAAACTCGACGCCGGTGAGCTTGCCGGGTTTCTTGGTAAGCGCCAGGCAGATCGCACGCGCCAAACCGTCCGCGTCGTGATAGGCCGTCGCCTTGCCATACGGCGTCTCTTTGACCTCGTAGCCGTTCATCAGCCAGACATTCCTCAAACCGCCATCGTCATATCGCAACATCCTACGCCTCCATCAGTCCAAATCCATCGCCGTCACAACCACAATGTCCGGGTCGGCCTCCGACACAGCGGCAACAATGGCAAGGTTGCGCCCCGCCAGGTAATACTCCATCCGGCATTCCATTGTCCCGAACCGGATATTCGGTTCGGGTTGCCGGCGCAACATTCCCTTGCGCAGCACCTCGAATGCAGCCTGGTGGGAGATGCCCCGCAGACGCATGCGCTGTTCCGCATGCGTAGTAAAAAACACTCGCGCGCCCTCCTTCGCAACCTCCCGGATGAATCGCTGGTACGGCTGTTTCGACCATCCAGGCATCCCGACAAAACCTATCATTTTGATAGGTACGCATGATGCGTGTTCTAGCCCCTCCCGTCAATACCGCTCGGCACCGCGAAAGGGGGTGGACTGATGGGACACCACATCCGAAAAGCAGACGCTTATCCAAGCCTAGCGCCAGCCGCGATGGTGGTGTGTTGCGGCTTCTTTACCTGGCAATGTCCCGCCAGTGGCCCGCAAAGGTGAATTATGAACATGAACAAAAACGGCCTTCCGTCTGGAAAGCCGCGTCTTTGCTAGTGGTCGGGAGGGGGACTCGCATGTTGCCTTGAAACCCAATAGCGGCGCGGCTCTCGGTATTATCGATTGGACTTATGCCCCCAAATGTGCCCCCAGACTCCAGGCGCTCACATAAGGTTTCAATCGTTCCGGCACCGGACGACAGCTACGTTGATGGCTTGAAGGGAATCGTCCTGCTCCCGCAGCACTTCGTTAAGCGCTCGCATCAGCTTGCGCCATCCGCCCTTATCAGCATTCGGCGAAATCCTAGCCTTGCCGTCCGGCGACTGCGGCCCGGTCGACTCAGTCGCATTTGAACAGCACTTCACTTTCGGGCCAGCGGCCAAAAGCCCCAGCAGGAATCTCTTTGCTGTGGACCTGCTTTAGTTTTTTTCCCTGTGTCGCGCAAAACGCGCCCGCCTCTTGAAGCGCCGCAGCCTTCAGAGAATCCGTGGTTATCCATGCTCCCTCGCCTTGGCGAGTTACCGTGTACAGGTCGTCGCCGCGCGGAACAACACCTGTTGTTGGGGTCGCGCAACCTGCAAGGACTGCTGATGCGACTGCCACTGCGATGGTGCTTAGCTTCATATTCGTCCTCCCTTTTTCCTTGAGCTTACACGGTCTACTCAAGGGCAGTGGAGAGCGCCCCTACCGGCTCGACCGTCGAAGTACCCGCGCCAGTTCCCGCAACAGTTGCCGCGTACCGCCCTTGTCAGCATTCCTCGAAACCTTCTCCTTACCTTCCGGCGACCTCGGCCCGGTGGACATTTTCCAAGGCGTCCACTGCCTGATTAACTCGGCTCTCAGCTTGCGATGCTCTGGTGTCCGGTAATAACTCATTGCCGCTCCCTGATAGTTTGTTCAGCACGTTTTCATTTTCTCGCACCTGCGGAGGTACCACCGTACCGTTGTTGATTTGCTGCGGCCCGGTGGTTACGTTCGCTTGCCGAGCATAGACAATCGGCGGGTTCTTGATTGCCGCCAATGTCTCTAGCGTTGCCCGGCATTGCGACTGCGCCCGTAGCGCCATCCGCATGAAGCCCTCAAGGTTCGGCATCTGGCTTTGCTCCATTGCCCTTTCCGACAGTCGCACGAACAAGGCTTGCAGTGACGATGCCTGATTGATCAGCATGGCCTCCGCTTGGGTCAGGTCGCCACCTTGCACAGCCGCCGCTTGTTCGCGCAGCGTCGCCAACATCGTCGGGGTGTCAATTTGGTCGGCTAAGGCTTTGGGTTGCATGATGCCTATGACGCGAAAAGCGGCAAGCTCCGATGAAGTCATCAACTCGGCATAGTTCCGCCCTTTCTCATCGTCATTCGCACCGCGTTTGCAGGTAACGGATTTTCTCGGGAATTTCTCGGCTTCCGATGTTGTCGGTTTCTTCGGCTTGTTCGCCATCAGTCATCCTTCGCAGATTTAATTGAATTATTTCGCGGGAATAAAAAAGTCATGGGCACAACGGTCTCAGCGCCTTGAAAGGGTAGAGATTGCGCGCCCCCTCCCCTTTGCCATCGATGAAGCGCCGAACTGTGCGCCGCTGTTGCATTTCCTTATCTGTAGCCTCATGGGTAGATGGTAATTCTAGATAGCACTACGGCAGGCGTAGTAGAGAACGCGCATTTATTGGCCGCATAGCTACGGTAGCCGTAGTAGTGGCGGGTCTCTCTACTACGGTAGCCGTAGCTATCCTGACGGCCCTACTACGGTAGCCGTAGTAAGCGATGCGTTTTTCGGCTTCATGGGCGGCAAGGGATCGCGTTGCCGATAAGCACTGCGCGGGAAAGATTGCGGCAACATGTCCAGCTTGCCGCCGCAATGGTCGAGTGCGCACCAAGTGACGGCGTACAGGCTGCACTTGTTCGGCCGCGCGCCTTTTCGCGTTTCCACGATCAGCCGCAGGTCGAGCAAAGCCCGTTTCGCCTTCTGCAGTGTTTCTTCGGATCGCCAGCCGCGCAGCTTCATGACCTTCCACGCGGCGCACAGATCGCCGTTGTTGTCGCCTCGGTACTGGAGTGCCAGATCGACAAGCAACATGCGGGCGTGCGGCCCAGCCTCGATATAGGCACGGGATTCGAGAACGGACAGGGGCAAGGGCACGAATGCCCCGCTGTCCCGCTTGTCCTTGCCGGACTTCCATTGTTTGCTGCGCGCCATGGCTACTCACCCGCAACTCGCAACAGGAAGCGATAAGCGGCCCCCAGTTCGCATAGCGTCATGGCGGCAATGTCAGCACTCATGCCTAGCCATGAAAATCGCTCTGCGAGGCGATAAACTTGTTCGCGCAAGAGATCGGCGCTCATAGTCCGGCCTCCTGACGAAACACATAGACGGCGATGCAATGCGGCCTGCCGACTTCGCTGGGTTCGGTGATGCGCAAAGTGTCGATTGCGTGTCCGGTATCGCGCAATTCCTGCACGCGCCCCGCCGGGTGCATCACGTCAAGAAAGCGTCGGGCCTCAAAGGTTGAAACCGGCAAAAGCCGCAGCGCCTCAAGCAGCCGTGTTCCTTGATCGGCCTTGCTGTTGCCTCTATACTTCTCGCGTACTTGTATGAGTGTTGCAATCTTCGCCTCGCTGGTTGCCGCCTGCGGGGCGATTTCTTTGGTGTCGTTGGTTCCCATGATCGCCCCTTACTTTGCGTGAGAGGCGAGGAAGGCGACAATTTCTTCCGCCTTCCAGGCGGTGATGCGCGGCCCGAGTTTGACGGGCTGAGGAAAGCGTTTGCGACGCACGCCCTCCCACCAGGTTGATCGGCTTACAGGGAAAACGCGAAGGATTGCGGGGAGCCGGACGTAGCCGGTTTCGGGGAGCGTGTTGCTTGGCATAGTGCCTCCATCATCGTGACGGTGGCACCGAGTTATGCGTTGTCCGGCGCTGGTGCCTACCGTCTAATCAAGGACGGGGGAATCGTGCCAAGTGCGGGAAAGGAAAAAAACGGAAAGGGATTTTCCGTTAAGGGCATCGCTCTTCGGACACCCGCGCCAATGCTGGCGCTATGGGTGTCGCTATTCTTCCGGCTTGCGGCCGGTTGGTGCCCATTCTGGGCGGATGAGCGTCGCTGCTTTTTCGGCAAGCGTTTGAGTAAATCCCCGTTGCACCAGCCACGCGGTTACAGTCGCATTGATTGGATGTGTCCCTCGGTCGTCGCGGTCAGCGTTTGCCCAGAACTTTGCTGATGCTTGATTCATCGTCGCCAGCTTGCCCGACGTTGCCGGAGTAATGGCACGTAACTTATTCGATGGCAGGTTCAATAGATCAAAAGCAGGAATCACCGCCTCATTGCAATGCGCCTGTATGGGCAGGTGAACAACCTCTCCTGTTTCTGGCCTGCAGAAATAGTTGCCATATCAGTAGTGTCCGGTTAAAACGCGAATAGATTCAGTTGGTTGTTGTTTTCGCCCTGATTTTTGATGGTGTTGTTGCCCGCAAAGGCTTGCTGGACGGGCATCTTCTCGAAGAGGGTGAGTGAAAAGATCTGTAGCAAAGTGTAGAGCGAGGCGTCCAGGTGAAGGCGCTTTTTGACGATGGCGACGAGGACATAGACCGATAC
>JBBQGH010000068.1:0-9214 GCA_038322845.1 Gammaproteobacteria bacterium | reverse complement strand
GGCGGGAAAATGCCTCGTATCAAGCACCAGAAGCGGGCATATCTCCGATGGAATTTCGATTTCGTTCACAATTTCGCCTTGATCAAATTGATCTGAATTTGATGGCGCGCTTCGCGACTACTTGTTCAGCGTTTCCTTAACATGGGTCACAAAAAAGTAGCGCGTATTCTCGTTGCCGCGATTGCTGGGTTGTCCATGCAAGCGACGTTTGCTATCAACCCTGTCTTCACCTTCATCGATCTGCCGCAAGGCATCCTTATCGACGCGCCCAACCCGGTGCCGATCCCCGCGCCGCCCTTGCCACCCGGCAGCGGCGTGAATTCGTACATGCAAAGCCAGCTGCTCGATACGAGGGGCAATGTGGTCGGCAAGCAATACTCAGTTTGCGCGACCGTAAACGCGAGCGGCACCATAGGCAATGAAGCGCCGAGCGAAGTCCGCATGTGCAACCAAACCATGATCATCAATGGCTATGGCACACTGCAACTGACGGGCTTGTTGAGCACAACATTGTTTGACGCGCATATTTCGCAGCCGCTGGCCATTGTTGGCGGCACCGGCGCTTTTCAATTTGCCCGGGGCCAAGTGCTCACCACGGAACCCGTTGAGCATACGCATGGCTTCGCCGTCTATCTGACGCCTTACTAATATCGGGTTGCGGATAGTTTGATGTGAAAGTTGGCAGCGAAGTTGGCTGGGAGGTGGGCAGCTAAGCTGCCCATTTTTTTGACCCGAAACCGCAGGTATGATGCCGGCCATGTACATCATCGCCATTGGCTGGCTGTACGTGGTAATGCTGATGGCGCTGACAGAATCCAGCGTCGTCGCCGGTCTGCTCACCCTAGCCTTTTATGGCCTGGCGCCGCTTGCGCTATTCCTTTGGTTGTTCGGCACTCCGGCACGGCGCCGTCGCAAACGGCGATTAGCCGATGAAGCGATCGACCAGCAAATGGGCAAAGTGGATAGTGGCAATGCCCAGCGCGATAAGTAGAACTTGCTGCGCCGTCGCGCGCAGCTCCGTGCGCTTGTGCAAGCCCGGGATTAGATCGGCCACCGCAACGTAAATCATGCTCGCCGCCGCGAGTGCCAGGAGGGCTGGAACGGCCTCTTGTGCGGCACTCAAGGCAAAATAGGCAAGCAAGCCGCCCACCACCGTCGCGACGCTGGAAAGCAGATTGAAAGCCAAGGCCCGCATGCGCGAATACCCCGAATGCAGCAGAATGAGAAAGTCACCTACTTCCTGCGGAATTTCGTGCGCAATGATAGCCAACGCGGTAATCACGCCCAGCTTGATATCTTGCATGAAGGCGGCCGCGATCAACACGCCGTCAACGAAGTTGTGAAAGGTGTCGCCGATGACGATCATCAAGCCGCTGCGGCCCTGGTCGTCCTTAGGCGCGGGCACGTCGTGGCCTTCACAATGGTCGTCGTGACAATGCCGCCATAACACCAATTTTTCCAGCACGAAAAAACTTAGTATGCCGGCCAGGACATAAGCGGCAGCCGTGCTGGCATTCTTGCTCGCCTCAAAAGCATGCGGCAATACTTCGAGAAAAGCGGCGCCCAGCAAGGCGCCGATAGCGTAGCTGATCAACATGGGCACCCAGGTGCCGCGCGTGGTGAACGCCACCGCTGCCGCAGCCATCACGCTCAACGCGCCACCCAACAAGGACATCACGACAATCCAGCTCAGTACGGACATGGGTCACCTCGGAATGAGCGCGGATTATACGAGCGAAGTCGATGCGCCATGGATTCAATCGCGCAGCCAGATCAATGTCGCCATGCGTCCCGTTTCCCCGTCGCGCCGATAGGAAAACCAGCGCTGGGTATCCCTGTAAGTACATTCGCCACCACCAAAAACACGCGTGACGCCCTGCGCCGCCAGACGCTGGCGCGCCAAAGCATAAAGATCGGCCAGCCACTTGCCGTTCGGGCTGGCCGTGAAAGCCATAGCACTTTCTGCGGCAAGTGCCATAAACGCCGCACGCACTTCGCCACCTACTTCGAACGCCTGTGGCCCTATTGCTGGCCCCAGCCAAGCGAGTATCCGCGCTGGTGCAACATCCATCGCTCTCACTGCTGCCTCGATCACACCGCCCGCCAGCCCGCGCCAGCCCGCGTGCGCGGCAGCGACCACGCGGCCGGCGTCATCACACAACAACACCGGCAGACAATCCGCTGTCATCACCGCACATACGGTACCGACGCGCCGCGTATATCCTGCGTCGCCTTGCGTATCGTGGCCCGCTTCCTCAGCCCGCACTGCCCCACAGCCATGTACCTGATTCAGCCAAGCCGGCTCAGCGGGCAGGCTTTCACGCAAGCGGCTACGATTTTCGATAACAGCGGCAGCATCGTCACCGACGTGAGTAGCGAGATTCAGGCTGGCATAGGCGCCCTGACTCACGCCGCCGGCACGCGTCGTCACCCGCGCAACCACACGGTCAGGCGCTGGCCAGTTGGGTACGAGCGGGGATAGCGCGAGCGTCATTGCGCAGCCTCGCGCAGAGCGGACAACAGTTGCGAGAAGTCTTCAGGCAGCGGCGCTTCCCAGCCCACCTCTTCGCCCCTAGTCGGGTGCCGCAGCGCCAAGCGCCAGGCATGCAGCGCCTGACGCGGAAAAGCCGTCAGCAGCGCTTCCTTAACCGCGCGTTTCCCATAGACGGGATCGCCCACCAGCGGATGTTTGATCTCCAGCATATGCACACGTATCTGATGTGTGCGCCCAGTATCAAGCGCGCATTCGAGCAAGGTGGCGTGCGCGAAGCGTTCGAGCACATGGTAGTGCGTGCGCGCCGCCCGGCCATTCGCCACCACCGCCATTTTCGTCCGCTGGACCGGGTGGCGGCCGATGGGCGCGTCCACCGTGCCGTCTTTCGCCACCTTACCCTGCGCCAAGGCCAGATAACGCCGTTTCACCGTGCGCGCTTGCAGTTGGCGCACCAGATCGGTTTGCGCCTCCAAGGTTTTCGCGACCACCAGCAGCCCGCTGGTTTCCTTGTCGAGTCTATGCACAATGCCGGCGCGGGGAATGGCAGCGAGCTGGGGGGCGTGATGCAGCAGCGCATTCAGCATGGTGCTTTGCCAGTTGCCGCTGCCCGGATGCACCACCAGCCCGGCCGGCTTGTTGATGACGAGGATGACGTCGTCTTCATAGACAATGGTTAGCGGTATATCTTCAGCCTGCCGCGCCTGGCTCTCGACGGCAAGCTCGGGTGCGACCGTAATACGCTCGCCGCCCCAGACCTTGTGCTTAGGGTCCACGGCGGCGCCGCCCAGGCGCACACGGCCGATCTTGGTCCATGCCGCGAGGCGGCTACGCGAGTGTTCAGGGAGTAGCCGCGCCAGCACCTGATCCAGCCGCATACCAGCGCAATCAGCCGGAACGTCAAGTTCAACCAGGCAGTCTGAAGAGGCGTTTGCGCTATAATCTGCGCGATCCAAATTCGAGGCTTTCACATGCGTATGATCTCACGTCTCTCGGTCGTTCCAGTCGCGCTCGTCGTATTCGTGCTGCTGCTTTCCGGCTGCGGGTTGCTGTCCGAGACGGTCGACGACAGCGCCAACTGGTCAGCCAACAAGCTCTATGCGGCGGCCAAAGAAGCCATGGCCGACGGCAATTACGAGGAAGCCATCAAGTTCTACGAAAAACTCGAAGCGCGCTACCCCTACGGCCGCTACGCCCAGCAGGCGCAAATCGAAACGGCCTACGCCTACTACAAATCGCATGATGCTGCGGCGGCGCTATCCGCTTGCGACCGCTTTATCAAGCTGCATCCGAATCATCCCAACATCGACTACATGTATTACCTCAAAGGGCTGGTGAATTTCAACGACGACCTCGGACTGCTCTCCACCGTTGCTATGCAAGACCTCACTGAGCGCGACCAGAAAGCTGCGCGCGAGTCTTTCACGGCTTTCAAGGAACTGGTCGCCAAGTTTCCGGACAGCAAATACGCCGCAGATGCGACCCAACGCATGGCCTACCTCATCAACGCGCTAGCCTCGGGTGAAGTGCATGTGGCGCGCTATTACATGAAGCGGGGCGCCTATCTCGCCGCCGCCAATCGCGCCAGCTTTACCATCAAGACCTACCCGGAAGCACCAGCCAACGAAGAAGCCCTATTCATACTGATCAAAGCCTATGACGCGATGGGCATGAATGATTTGCGCGACGACGCCGAGCGCGTGATGCGTAAGAATTTCCCCAAGAGCGTTTATTACGTGCGTGGCCTGGATCGCCCAGAGCCCTGGTACAAGCTTTGGTAAGCCTGCTGCGCTGATGCACACTTGATGGAGCTGCCCGTGACGATGTGCACGGCATTTTCTTCACGCGCCGTTCCTCGCCACAGCCTCGTTTTTCCCGTTTAATATTTCTTCAACGCAATCTGTAGAAAATCATGAAACCCGATATCAACGCTATTGATCTCACTCTCGGCCTCGTAGGCGCCGGCGCCATGGGGCGTGGCATCGCTCAGATCGCCGCCCAGGCGGGCATACGCGTCATTCTGTTCGACCAGATGGCGAATGCTGCCAGTGGTGCCAAAGAAACCATCAGCACTACACTCAATACTCTGACCTCCAAGGGCAAGATCACGGCTGAGGCCGCAAAAGCCGCGGCGGATAAGCTTGTCGTGGCAAACGACCTGCAATCCCTGTCGCCATGCCACGTGGTGATCGAAGCCATCGTCGAAAATCTCGATATCAAACGCCAGCTCTTCAAGGGGCTGGAGGAAATCGTCAGCGAGGATTGTCTGCTCGCCAGCAACACCTCGTCGCTTTCCATCACCGCTATCGCCGCCACCTGCCGCAAACCCGGTCGCGTGGCTGGTTTCCATTTCTTCAACCCCGTGCCGCTGATGAAGGTGGTGGAAGTCATCGATGGCCTGCTTACTGAAGCGTGGGTAGGTGCTGCGTTGACGGCGCTGGCGACCCGCATGGGTCACACGCCGGTGCGCGCTAAAGACACGCCGGGTTTCATCGTCAATCACGCCGGTCGAGGCTTCGTCACGGAAGCGCTGCGGCTACTGGGTGAAAACATCACCGAGTTCTACGAAATAGACCGCATCATGCGTGAGACCGTGGGCTTCCGCATGGGGCCATTTGAACTGCTCGATCTGACCGGACTGGATGTCTCTCAGCCAGTGATGGAATCCATCTACAACCAGTATTACCAGGAGCCGCGCTATCGCCCTTCGCCGCTGGCGGCGCAGCGCTTGATCGGTGGCGTGCTGGGGCGCAAGTCGGGGCGCGGTTTCTACACGTACGAAAACAATCAGGTGCAAGCCACGCCCGTCACGCCGCTCCCTGCCGCGCGTCCTGCTCGCGTCTGGGTGAGTTCGGCGCGACCGGACTTGGCCGCCAAAGCCGAGGCGCTGGTCAAGCAACTGGGTGGCACACTCGATGAAGGCGCGCGGCCGCAAGCGGAAAGTCTGTGTGTTGTCACCCCGCTGGGGCAAGACGCCACCCTATGCGCGGTTGCGGAAGGCCTCGATGCGACCAACACTGTCGCGCTCGATCTACTCTTTCCCACTGACAAGCGCCGCACGCTGATGACCACGCCGCTTACTAGCGCTGCCACGCGCGAAGCGGCTCATGGTCTCTTCGGTTCCGATGGCGTACCGGTCTCGGTGATACGCGACAGCGCCGGCCTGGTGGCGCAACGCATCGTCGCCCACATCGTGAATATCGGTTGCGACATCGCGCAGCAAGGCATCGCCACGCCGACCGACATTGATCGCGCCGTAACGCTGGGCTTGGGCTATCCGAAAGGCCCGCTGGCGTTAGGCGATGCGCTCGGTTCGCGCACGGTGCTGGCCATGCTGGAAAACTTGCAGAGCTACTATGGCGATCCACGCTATCGTCCCAGCCCGTGGCTCAAGCGCCGCGCGCTTCTAGGCGCGTCGCTGCTCACGGCTGAATAGGCATTCGCATGCTCGATTGGGGGTCCATCGATACCGTCCTGCTCGATATGGACGGCACCTTGCTAGACCTGCATTTCGACAATCACTTCTGGCAGGAACACATGCCGCGCCGCTACGCCGAGCGGCACAATCTGCCGCAAGAGGTTGCGCGCGCCGATCTCAATGCGCGGTACCAAAGCAAGATAGGCACCCTCGACTGGTATTGCATGGACTACTGGAGCCGCGAGTTGCGGCTCGACATTGCGATGCTCAAGCAGGAAGTCGCGCACCTCATCAGCGTGCATCCCGATGTGCCAGAATTTCTCAGTGCGCTGCGCGCCTGCGGCAAGCGCGTGCTGCTAGTCACTAACGCCCACCATAAAAGCCTGGCGCTGAAAATGGCGCGCACCGGGCTGTCGCCTCATTTCGACGCACTCATCACCTCGCATGACATCGGTCTGCCCAAAGAGAATCCGGCCTTCTGGTCGGCACTACGAGCCAAGCACCCCTACGATCCAGCGCGCACGCTGCTGATCGATGACAGTCTGCCGGTGCTGCGTTCCGCGCACGCAGGCGGCCTGGCGCATCTGCTCGCCGTGTATCACCCGGATTCGAGCCAGCCACAAAAAGACGTCGAAGAATTCCGCGCGTTCCGCCGCTTCGCGGAAATTATGCCGCCCACAGAGGCACTCGGCGGCATATCGGGCGGCGAATGGGTCAAACCTTGACGACGGTCATGAGGCGCCACGCCGGATTGGTGTAAAGTCGCCTCATTGTCCGCTACTGCAATAGGCCTCTATCATGATGTACACCCTGCACGAGCTGCAACATGCCGCGTCGGCTCCGCTCAAGTACCTGGCTGAAGTCAGCCATCAGCTTTTTTCGCACCCCTTCAGCCCGCTGTCTTACCTACCGCAAAGCAGCCGCGTGGCGGCGGGTTCCGAACTATTGGCCCGCGCCGTCCGCCGCTATGAGAAACCGGCATTCGATTTCAAAACTACCTTAGTCGACGGCACCGAAGTCGCGGTCGCCGAATCGGTGGTACTCGCCAAGCCGTTTTGCAATTTGTTGCATTTTCAGCGCGCGACGACACGCAAGGATCCCAAGGTGCTGCTGGTCGCGCCACTCTCCGGTCATCACGCCACACTGCTGCGCGACACGGTGCGCGCCCTACTGCCCAACCACGATGTCTATATCACGGACTGGCTAGACGCTCGTCAGGTGCCGGTGGCCGACGGCTACTTCCACTTCGCCGACTATGTCACCTATGTACAGGAGTTCATGCGCTTCCTGGCGCCAGACTTACATGTCATTTCGGTTTGCCAGCCGACCGTGCCGGTGCTCGCCGCCATTTCGCTACTCGCAGCGGAGAACGATCCGGCCCAGCCGCGCACGATGACCATGATGGGCGGCCCCATCGATACGCGCAAAGCCCCGACGGAAGTGAATCTCTACGCCAAGAAGCACAGCCGACGCTGGTTTGAGGCACACGTCATCGCACGTGTGCCTCCGAAGTATCCGGGCTATTCGCGACGCGTATATCCCGGTTTCCTGCAGCACAGCGGTTTCGTGGCGATGAATCCGGATCGTCACCTTCAAGCGCATATCGACTTTTACAATCAGCTCGTCGCGGGCGACGGCGAATCCGCCGAGTCACATCGCAAGTTCTATGACGAATACAACGCCGTAATGGATTTGTCGGCCGAGTATTACTTAGAGACGCTGGAAATGGTTTTCATGCAGCACCAGTTGCCGCAGGGCGAGATGGTCGTCAATGGCAAAACGGTACAACCCGGGGCCATCCACAAGACTGCGCTATTCACCATAGAAGGCGAGCTGGACGACATCTCCGGCCCGGGCCAGACGGAAGCCGCCCACGAAATCTGCACTGGCCTACCGGAAGACATGAAGGAACATTTCCTCGTGCCCGGGGTAGGTCACTACGGCATCTTCAGCGGCCGTCGCTGGCGTGAGGTCATTTGTCCGCGCGTTGCGCAGTTCATCCGTAAGCACGGCTAAGCCCGAATCTGTGTCTGCCCGGCGAATCGCCAAGCCGTGCAAAAGCTAGCGCAACAGCACCCCGGTATCGTTATGTGCGTTGCCGCCTTGACTTCGCAATTTTGCAGATCCACACTGCCCAATGTAGGTCGTAGGTCCGTACCGATAGTCGACGGTTTCCCGCTCGCCTTCGCACCGCCAGCAGAAACCACTTCCGTAACAATTCTTGTCCTCAGGAGGGTATATGCGCAGAACCAAAGTCGTTTCGCTTATCTTCGGCACGCTGTCCGTGCTATCGCTTGTGTTCACCGCGCTTCCCGCTATGGCCGCCCAGACGTTCCAGGCCTACGAGATTGGTGGTGTGCCGGTCTTCACGGGAACTGGCGGCCCTGGCAGCACGATCACAGTCCAGGCTGTACTAGTCAATCCAAGTAATCACAGTGCCGTCATCGGTGCCAAATACGAATGGTGTGTCATTACCAGCTACACACCCGAAGGGCATCCTCTCTTGTGGTGCGCAGAGGCGCTGGTCTTCAACGGCAAAGGTGTGCTGTTTGCGCAAGGTACAGTGGATGAAGCGCTGATTGAAGCCTATCAACCGCAAACCATACCAATAGTCGCCGGCCTCGGCCGATACACAGGCAAGACGGGATCCGAAACCATACAACAAGTCGTCTTTCCGAACGAGCTCCTGCTGACTATCCAGCTCCACTAGACCTCGGACATCACCAACTAGGCGCGATGCCTTTCGGGCATCGCGTCTTTTTTTAAGCCGTGAATACGCGGCTCCGTTGCGCTTTCCTCCCTTGCAAGACATGCCACACAGAATTGCGAGAGCGGACTGCCCCCACCTATCCCCTCGTTTCCCAGATTCGCTAAATGCCGGAGAGCCTGTCTCTCCCTGCAAAGATAAGCGTTTCTTACCTCTCAACAGGGACAACAAAATCAGTCACATAAGCGGCACTGGCGAGCAGCCTTACTTTGAAAGTTAACACCGATAAAAAAATATGACTAAAGTTATATTGACAGCGGGCGCTACGCCCGACACACTCCGCCCCGCAGTACAGTAGTTGCAGTAAGCGATGCATCGTGCGGCTGGGCTACTGCGCACGGTTGTCGTGAATTCAAATTGTAAAAAATGATGCAGTTTTTTAATCCTTAGGAGGGTGTATGCGTAGTATGAAATTTGCTGTTGCTGGTGTTTTTGCCGCTATGAGCTTGGCTGCCGCCGCTAGCCAAACCATCGTGGCCTACGAAATTGGTAATTCTCCCTACTTCATCGGCAACGGCGCCCCAGGTAGCACCATCAC
>JBBQGH010000067.1:0-9439 GCA_038322845.1 Gammaproteobacteria bacterium | reverse complement strand
AGGCGGGAAAATGCCTCGTATCAAGCACCAGAAGCGGGCATATCTCCGATGGAATTTCGATTTCGTTCACAATTTCGCCTTGATCAAATTGATCTGAATTTGATGGCGCGCTTCGCGACTACTTGTTCAGCGTTTCCTTAGGCTATTTCGCCTGGCTTCCTGTTCGCCGCTATGTCTAGCTCAACCGACCACTCTGACTGCACCGATCATGATCACGCCGGCGCGCCACGCGGTGAGATTGGCATCGCCCGCACCGGCGCTTTCGACCCGGCCGCCTTCGAGCGCGCGGTCACCGATTTGTTGAGCGCCTGCGGCATCGCGCAGGACGCGAAGCACATGGGCCGCACGGCGGAGCGTGTGCGCGTTCTGTGGCAGCGGCGTCTTTTGGGCGGCTACGACATGGACCCGGCAGAGGCATTAGGCGAGGGTTTCGAAGACAGTCGTAGCGACATGGTGGTGATACGCGGAATCGCGGTGCATGGCGTATGCCCCCATCATCTGGTGCCGTTTCGCGGGCTGGCGCATGTAGCTTATGTGCCCGGCGGGCGGCTGCACGGGTTCGGTCGCATCGCGCGGCTGGTCGATGCCATCGGCCACCGCTTCACTTACCAGGAATGGATGACGCGTGATATCGCCGAGGCGCTGACGCATCATGGACACGCGCAGGGCGCGGCTTGCGTCGTGGAAGCGGAACAGCTTTGCTTATTGCTGGGCGAAGATAGACGCGGCGACGAACGTGTGGTGACGCAAGCGTACACCGGCGTGTTCGAAAAATCCGATCAATTGCGCAACGAATTCATGCGCGCCATTGACGGACGCCGGCCTTAGTTTTTTCAATTAGCTGGCGCGTGGTGTGTTGCACAGTAACGCAGCGCATCTGGAAAGAACGCGAAGAAATCTTCCTCGAAACCGGTGTAATTTGCGCGTAGTTCTGTCGCGGCCCCAGCGAGCGTATTCGGTCGTGTCAGGCGCTTCACTGCCATGCGATCCAGCGCCGTGCCGATCACGTCCAGCGAGCGATAGCTGCTCAACCAGTCATCAGCCTGCATATAGGGAAACAGACTGGCGAAGCGCGGCGGGAAAAGTGTTTCGTGGGCGGCGAGCAGCCTATAAACGTTCGCAGTGAAATCCTCCAGTGGTTCCGCGCTGAATTTCGACCAATGCACGGCGAGAAAATGATCGTAGAACATGTCGATCATGATGCCGGCGACGCGCCGCCTTTCTGCACTCACGCGTCTGCGGCTGCGCTGAAACGCTAGGTGCGCATCGGCATAGCTGTCGATGCGCCGATGTAGTACGAGGCCTGCCACGACAGTCTGCGGGAGTTCGGCCGGTGCCGGGTCTAGCCGATCCTTTACAAAGTCGCCCAGCATGCCGCCCACGCGGCTACCCGGATCCGGCCCGGCGAGCAGGGCATGAGCGAGGAAATTCATTGAGAAAAATCTTAAGGTTTCGTCGAATTCTGGCCGCAATAGGGGTAGCGCCGGCTTAATAAACTCTTAGCGTTTTGCTAAGCGAAGTTTTAGAGAGCGGGTATCAAAGGCGCGCTCAGGACGCGTTGGGATGCAGTGTAACTGGCACCACGCGCGCCTCACCAGCCTCACTGGTGAACCACAGTTCGCCATCCTGGATGGTGCATTGGAGTTGCATGTTGCGATGGACCAGGGCTGTGAGCATGCGCGTTTCGTCTTGCGGCAACTGTATGACGCATAGATTCTTCAGCCGCACTAGGCCTTTGCTGTTGGCTTGCCACCAGACATCGCTGGCGCGGCCACCGTAGCAAATAACAACGACTTCGTCCGCGCGGCCGCAGGCCTTACGGACGTTGCGTTCATCCGGATGCCCCAGTTCTATCCACTGTTCGACGGCGCCGGTGAGGTCCTTGCGCCAAAGCGCCGGCTCGTCTTCGCTGGAGATGCCTTTGCCGAAGTTAAGTGCCTCGTCCGCGTATAGCGCGAACGCGAGCAGCCGCACCATCATGCGCTCGTCGGTTTCGGAAGGATGGCGAGCCAGCGTGAGTGCGTGCATCTGGTAGTAATGCCTGTCCATATCCGAAAGTTGCAGCTCGGCTTTGTAGATGGTTGCGCCGAGTGCCATATCAAACCTCGTGAGCCACGCTATAGACGCGCTGGAAGCGTGAATTCTCGACAATGCCGAAATCGCCCGGCGCATATTGCAGCAGCCAATCGTGCGCCGCCCCGCGCAGCAGGTCGCCGCCCGCCGAGCGGGGGATGCTGAATGCTTCAGATATTTGCTTGGCCAGGACAGGGAGGGGCTTGCATTGATAGCGGCCATCTGCGCCAGCCAGCGTCGGTGGCACCGGCGCGTATTTTGCGTCAAAGCGTTGGCGGGAGACGCTCCAGCGGTTGCCGGTGGAGCCAGTAATAAGGGCGTCACCGACGGCGTAACGGTTCGGACCTTCAGGGCTGATCAGCTCGCCGTCTGCTGAAGCGAAGCAGACATCGACCACCTCGTCCTTCAGGAAATGTTGAGCGCTGTGATCAGTCCTTAGGTCGATGTCTTTGAATGCAAGCATCAGTGCGGTTTTAGTCCGGGTGCTCGTTACAGAATTAGAAGTCTGCTCCACGCCATGTCGGCGCCGGCATTGTCGTGGAACACGGGGCGGCGGTGACTGGAAAATGCGTGGTAGATGCGTGGCAAATGCTGCTCACCCTGAAATCATCTAGTCGGACACAATAACAAAAAGGCCCGGCTGATGCCGGGCCTTTTTTGCCGATTTGTTGTCGGTATTTAGCCGGTATTTAGCCGGCGAGCTCGCGTCTTAAGCGTTCTGCGTGTTGCGCCGGCGCAGACCGACGGCGGCACAGGCCGCGAGGCCGATCAGGGCGAGCGAACGCGGCTCAGGTACTTTGCCAGGGGTGCTGTTGGACACGCTGAGCAGTAATCGGCAATTGCCGTCCAGTTCTGTGCAGGCCATCGTCAGGATATTCATATCAGATACTGGGTTTGATGAATGGGGCAGGCGGGCAATGTTAACTTAAGCGCGTAATCTTCGTGCCGCACTGTTTCACGGTCCTGAGCAGATGCGAGTGACGCTATTAGCCCGGCCCAGAAGGAAAAACGGCACCCAAAGGCGCCGTTTTATGGGGAGCATGCCGACGTAGCTCTAGTCGATTTGCTCATACAGCGGCAGCGTCAGGAACTCGGCGAAATTGTCCGCGGTAGACATCTCTTCGAATATTTTCGCAGCGCGCACGTAGGTCGCTTCGAAGGCCACGTCGCCGACCAGCGCTTTGATCTTGGGTAGCTCGTCCGGAATCATGGCCCGCACCATAGCGGCATCGACCTTGCGGCCGTCGTCCAGCTTGCCTTTGGGCGAGCGTATCCATTGCCAGATCTGCGAACGCGAAATCTCGGCGGTGGCGGCATCTTCCATGAGATTGTGGATGGGCACGCAGCCGTTGCCCGCGAGCCATGAGCCAAGATAGTGAATACCGACGTTGATATTGCTGCGCACGCCGGCTTCCGTGATGGGTTGCTCCGGCTGAAAGTTCATCAGATCGGCGGCAGCCACCTCTACGTCGTCGCGTTTCTTGCTTATCTGATTGGATTTGTCACCCAGCACTCTGACGAATTCTTCCATCGCGATGGGCACCAAACCCGGATGCGCGACCCAGCCGCCGTCGTACCCGTCGCTGGCGTCGCGCGCCTTGTCCGCGCGGATGGCAGTCATGGCTTTGTCGTTGGCTGCCGGGTCGTTCTTGATCGGGATGAGCGCGCTCATCCCGCCTATGGCGGGCGCGTTGCGCTTGTGGCAGGTGCGCAAGAGCAGCAGCGCGTAGGCGCGCATGAAAGGCGTCGTCATGGTGATCTTGCTACGATCGGCCAGACAGAAACTTTTATTGCTCTTGAATTTCTTGATGCAGGAGAAAATGTAATCCCAGCGTCCGGCGTTCAAGCCCGCGCTGTGCGCACGCAGCTCATAAAGTATCTCCTCCATCTCAAAGGCGGCGAGGATGGTTTCGATCAGTACGGTGGCTTTGATTGTGCCTTGCGGAATGCCCAGTTCGTTTTGCGTCAGCACGAAGATATCGTTCCACAGCCGTGCTTCGAGGTGCGATTCCATCTTAGGTAGATAGAAGTAAGGGCCGCTCCTGCGCGCGATGAGTTCCTTGGCGTTGTGGAACATATAAAGCGCGAAGTCGAACACGCCACCAGAGACGCGCTGGCCATCGACGTACACGTGCTTCTCATCCAGATGCCAGCCGCGTGGGCGCACGACAAGCGTGGCGACCTTGTCGTTAAGTCGATACGCCTTGCCGCCTTGTTCCAGGCTAATGGTGCGGTGGATGGCGTCCATGACATTGATCTGGCCCTGGATCTGGTTGTGCCAGTTCGGCGTGTTGGAATCCTCAAAGTCGGTCATGTAGCTGTCGGCGCCGGAGTTCAGCGCGTTGATGATCATTTTGCGTTCGACAGGTCCGGTGATTTCGACGCGCCGGCATTGCAGATCGCGAGGTATCGGCGCGATGATCCAGTCGCCGTCGCGGATGGATTTCGTTTCCGGCAGAAAATCCGGCAGCTTGCCGGCATCGAGCTCGGCCTGGCGTTGGACGCGAGCGGCGAGCAATTCCTGGCGGCGGCCGTTCACGGCGCGATGCAGTTTGGCGACCAGGGCCAAGGCATCGGGCGTGAGTATTTTGGCGAATTCGGGCGTAATTGCGGCGCGGATTTCAACGCCAGCGGGTGTAGAGATCGTCATGGTTGCGTCCTCGGTTTTCTTTAGTCCCGGCGAGCTGGTGGAGCGACGCATAAACAAAAACGCCGCACCCCAGATGAGGAGTGCGGCGCGGTGTCGCTATACGGCTTAAATCTAAAGTAATGCAGTTGCTTAGTGCGAGCCAGCCGCTTTTTTATCGAAGAACTGTTCGTCTTCCGTCGAGCCTTTCAGGGCGGCGGTCGACGCGTCGCGTTCGATGGTGGTGCTGACCGCGTCGAAATAGCCGGTACCCACCTCGCGCTGGTGTTTCACTGCGGTGAAGCCCTTGTCGGCGGCAGCAAATTCCGCTTCCTGCAATTCGACGAAGGCCGTCATCTGCTCGCGGGCGTAGCCGTAAGCCAGGTTGAACATCGAGTAGTTGAGCGAGTGGAAGCCGGCCAGCGTGATGAATTGGAACTTGTAACCCATGGCGCCGAGCTCTTTCTGGAACTTGGCGATGGTGGCGTCGTCGAGATTCTTCTTCCAGTTAAAGGAAGGCGAGCAGTTATAGGCCAGTAACTTACCCGGGAACTGCTTGTGGATCGCTTCGGCGAACTTCTTGGCATAGGCCAGATCGGGCTTGCCGGTTTCGCACCAGACCAGATCGGCGTAGGGCGCATAGGCCAAGCCGCGTGAAATGGCTTGATCGAGGCCCGGCGTGGTCTTGTAGAAACCTTCGACGGTTCGTTCGCCCGTGCAGAAGGGCTTGTCGTTGTCGTCAACGTCGCTGGTCAGCAGATCCGCGGCTTCAGCATCGGTGCGGGCGATGACCAAGGTCGGCACGCCACAGACGTCAGCGGCGAGACGCGCAGCGACGAGTTTGGCAACGGCTTCGCGCGTCGGTACCAGTACCTTGCCACCCATGTGGCCACACTTCTTGACTGACGCGAGCTGGTCTTCGAAGTGCACGCCGGCGGCGCCTGCTTCGATCATGGACTTCATCAGTTCGAAGGCGTTGAGCACGCCGCCAAACCCGGCTTCGGCGTCAGCCACGATGGGCGCGAAGAAGTCGATATCGTTCTTGCCTTCGGACCACTGAATCTGGTCAGCACGCTGGAAGGTATTGTTGATGCGCTTGACCACCAAGGGCACGGAGTTGGCGGGGTAGAGTGACTGGTCTGGGTACATTTCGCCGGCCACGTTGGCGTCACCAGCGACTTGCCAACCGGAAAGGTAAATGGCCTTCAGGCCCGCCTTGACCTGTTGCATGGCCTGGTTGCCGGTGAGCGCGCCCAAAGCGTTAACGAAAGGCTCAGTGGCGATGAGCTTCCACAGCTTTTCGGCGCCACGACGGGCCAGCGTGTGTTCGATCTGTAAGGAACCACGTAGGCGCACCACATCTTCGGCGGTGTAATTGCGCGTGATGCCTTTCCAGCGTGGATTTTCCGCCCAATCTTTTTTCAGCTTTGCAATATCGAGTTCGTTATTCATGGCAATCCTTAATTAAACAAAGTTTCCTTTGGGTGCGCGGCGAGGTCTTGGTTTCGCCGGGCTAGCCCTAGGGATGCTGCATCGCGCCGGGCGCGGAGTGCGGGGTCCATCCACTTAGGGCGGCCAGAGATCAAATCTGACTAACCGGCAACGACAGTAGGGGTGGGTCTGTCATGACGGACGGGACGCTATGGTTTTTGCGGCCTGTCTCGTGTTAGGGCAGAAGTATAGAGAGGATTTTGCGAAGCAACAACCACTTTTTCCCGGGCCAAACAAAAAAATTGTTGCGCGTTAATAAGAGCTTGCTTAGTTAATATCGAATTATAGAATTCCGCTTTCTTTCGCGAAACGTGACAAGTGACGCGTCGCACCAAATGACTATAGCGGCCTATCAGCGATGAGAATGCCGTCCTCATCGGCGTAGAGATATTCACCTGGGCGGAAGGTGACGCCGCCGAAAGTGACAGCGATGTCCGCTTCGCCCACGCCTTTCTTGACGCTTTTGAGTGGGTGAGTTTCCAGCGCGAACACGCCGATGGGGAGTTCAGCTAGCGTGCGAGCATCCCGCACACAGCCGTAAACCAGTATGCCAACCCAATCATGGTTGGCCGCGAGTTTGGCGAGTTGGTCGCCAAGCAACGCGCAACGTAGGCTGCCCCCGCCATCGACGACCAATATGCGGCCCTGTCCGGCTACTTCCAGCGTTTTGCGAACCAGAGAATTGTCTTCGAACACCTTGAGCGTAGTGATGGGGCCATGAAAGCTGTCCCGCCCGCCAAAGCTATTGAACATCGGCTCGACCACACGCACTTTGCCGGCGTGTACGTCGTCTTCGTACTGATCGCAAAGATCGGCGGTTTGGAATTGCATGTAATCCTTCCGAAAAGATGTCGAGGCGTGTATCCACCTGGATTGATATTCGAAAAATCAGGTTTCTTCAGCGCACGGGTTGAAGTGTGCATCCGATCATCCACGACAAAATAAAACGGCGGCATAGCCGCCGCCGTTTGTGAGGCAGAGGGGTGTCAGGCCACTGGCTCCGGCACCTCGTCGAAGAGCAGCTTCACTTTTTGTTCGTCGTCCAAGTCGATCGTGACGCGGCCGCCGTTAGCCAAGCGGCCGAACAGCAATTCGTCGGCCAGCGCCGAACGGATCGTATCCTGGATGAGCCTCGCCATCGGGCGTGCACCCATGAGCGGATCGAAGCCCTTGTCCGAGAGCCAGTTCTTAAGTTTGTCTGTAAATATCGCGTCGACCTTTTTCTCATGCAATTGCGCCTCAAGCTGCATGAGGAATTTCTCAACCACGCGAAGTATCACCTCATGATCGAGCGCGGCGAAGGAAATGGTCGCGTCCAGCCGGTTGCGGAACTCGGGCGAGAATAGCCGCTTGATGTCCGCCATCTCATCGCCGGCCTGACGGGAGGGCGAAAAGCCAATATTGGACTTTTGCATGGCTTCGGCGCCGGCGTTGGTCGTCATCACGATGACTACATTTCGGAAGTCGGTCTTGCGGCCATTGTTGTCCGTCAGCGTGCCGTGATCCATCACCTGCAACAGGATATTGAAAATATCCGGGTGGGCCTTCTCGATTTCATCGAGCAATAAAACGGCATGGGGCTTCTTGCTGATCGCTTCGGTGAGCTGGCCCCCTTGATCGAAGCCGACATAGCCAGGGGGCGCGCCGATCAAGCGCGATACCGCATGACGCTCCATGTATTCCGACATGTCGAAACGTACCAGTTCGATGCCCATACAATAAGCCAGTTGGCGCGCTACTTCCGTCTTGCCTACACCCGTTGGGCCGGAGAACAGGAAAGCGCCTATCGGCTTTTGCGGATTACCCAGGCCCGAGCGTGACATCTTGATGGCTTTGGTGAGGGCGTCGATGGCCTTATCCTGACCGAAAACCACAGACCTCAGATCGCGGTCCAGATTCCTCAACGCGGCCCTGTCATCCGTCGACACATGCTGCGAGGGGATGCGCGCAATCTTGGCGACGATGTCTTCGATCTCGGTTTTTCCGATGACTTTTTTCTGCTTGGATTTCGGCAGGATGCGCTGGGCGGCGCCGGCTTCGTCAATGACGTCGATGGCTTTGTCCGGCAAATGCCGGTCGCTGATGTAGCGGGCTGACAACTCGGCGGCACTGGAAAGCGCCGTGGTGGAATATTTCACGCTGTGATGTGCTTCGAAGCGCGACTTCAAGCCACGCAATATTGAAATGGTTTCTTCGACGGAAGGCTCATTAACTTCCACCTTCTGAAAACGACGCGATAGCGCGTGATCTTTCTCGAATACCCCGCGATATTCCGTATAAGTCGTCGCTCCGATGCATTTAAGCTGACCGGAAGCCAGGGCCGGCTTGAGCAGATTGGAGGCATCCAGCGTGCCACCTGACGCGGCGCCCGCGCCAATCAAGGTGTGGATCTCGTCGATGAATAGGATCGCGTTGGGGTTGTCCAGCAGTTGCTTCAGCACGGCCTTCAAACGCTGCTCGAAATCGCCGCGATATTTGGTGCCGGCGAGGAGGGCACCCATGTCGAGGGAATATATTTGCGCATGCGCCAAAATTTCCGGCACGCGATTTTCGACGATACGCCGTGCCAGACCTTCGGCAATGGCGGTCTTGCCCACGCCGGCTTCGCCGACCAACAACGGGTTGTTCTTGCGCCGACGGCACAGTGTTTGAATGACGCGCTCGAGTTCCTTGTCGCGCCCGATAAGTGGGTCGATCTTGCCCATGAGCGCTTGGGCATTGAGATTTTGCGTGAAACTCTCCAGCGCGCCACCCGCTTGGGGCGATTCGGCATCCTGCTCTTGCTGCTCGCTTTCGTGACGTGCGCCACCTTGTGCGGGCGTCTTAGCGACGCCGTGAGAAATGAAGTTCACTACGTCGAGCCGGGTGATGCCTTGCCGTTGGAGGAAGTAAACGGCGTGCGAATCCTTTTCGCCGAATATAGCGACGAGCACATTGGCTCCAGTCACCTCCTTTTTACCCGACGACTGAACATGCAAAATGGCGCGCTGAATGACGCGCTGGAAGCCCAGGGTAGGCTGGGTGTCGATTTCCTCAGTACCGGTAACCGTCGGTGTGTGCTCGGCGATGAAGCCTGCAAGTTCCTTCCGCAAGTCCTCGATATTGGCTGAACAGGCGCGCAATACCTCGGCGGCCGAGGGGTTGTCCAACAGGGCCAATAAAAGGTGCTCCACGGTGATGAACTCGTGGCGCTTCTGCCTGGCCTCCACGAAGGCCATGTGCAGACTGACTTCCAATTCTTGCGCGATC
>JBBQGH010000066.1:0-9787 GCA_038322845.1 Gammaproteobacteria bacterium | reverse complement strand
CCGTGGATGGCGGAAGCGGTGAGATTCGAACTCACGAACGTCTTACGACGTTGCCGGTTTTCAAGACCGGTGCATTCAACCGCTCTGCCACGCTTCCATTGCGCGACGAATTTTATCATGCCACTTCAATCGCCCGACTCCGTTGAAACTGCGGTAGTGTTGGGGGTTTTTAGAACTGTCCGATTCTGTAGCACATGAATTGTCCGCTTATTGGTTTTGCGCGGGGAAAGCGGCGGAGGGCGAAGCCCGGAGCGGTTTTCCCCGCGCGGCCAGCGCGAAGCGGACTGACACGGCGGCCTTCAAGTTGTCGGTATTGAGTCTCCCCGTTGCTTCGTAATCGGCCAGTCTGCGCGGGCCGTGGAAGATCGCCAAGCGGCCATCCGCATAACGATGCACCTGGACCTTGGCCTTAACGAAATGGCAACGGTGTTGGGCCGCCGGGATCTGGAGGGATAGCCCCTCGAAGCGCACGCAATTGTCGTTGCCGACCGTGCGCTCAAACTGTTCGCACAGGATGTCCACTAGATTCCCCCCGATCCACGGCACGAAAGCCGAACCCGCCTCGCGTGCCGGTTGCATGAACTCGGCGTTGAAGGCCGGCCGATACACGTCGTTCAGATAACGGTTGGCGGCGGCCATCGTCGTGATGCCGGCCAACGCCAGTTCCTGCGGCAAGCGCCCCTGGTGAGTGCCAAAGGCCCGTTCCGATCGACCGCGCGCTTCAGGCGAATAGGCCGCAATCATCTCGATGCCCAGTTGTTTCAACGCGCGGCCAAACTGGGTGAGATGAAGCTTGTCAACCTTGCCGCCAGCCGCCGGCGTGATCCAGTAATGGCTGCCACGGTCGCTGTAGAAGGCACTGAACAGCCCACGGCGCTCAATGACGGCCGCAACCCCCTGAAAGCTACTCCCGGTGCCTTCTTCATCGACGAAGACCATGGCGTAATGCTCGTTGGTGGCGTCGTCCAGGGTGACGATCAGGTCCCACTGCTGCCCGGGCACCCATTCGTGGGTGCTGCCGTCCTGGTGCACCAGCATACCGGGCAGGGGAGCGCGCTCATGACGTTTCCGATGGGCGCCTCGCGTTTGTCCCTGCTTGACCAAGCCCGCAGCTTGCAGATGTTGCTTGACCCAGGTGTAGCAGCGCGTGCCGCCCTCGCGCCGGTACCAGCTATGGAAGTGCTTGACGTTCCAGTCGGCGTGCTGCGTCCGATAGCGCTCGGTCAGCGCCAGGACTTCGTCAACCGGCGCGCGTTGATGCGAGACCTGCTCTAACCGGCGGTCAATCAAGCCGTCCAGCCCGTCGGCCTCAAACCGCACGACGTAGCGACGGAAATTGCGCTCGCCCATCCCTAATAACTGCGCCGCTTCCGCTTGGGTCAGTCGCCCTGCGTTCCACCCTGAATACGCTTCTTCGAATCTCATCTTCCGGATCTCCTGTAACAACACCGTCCGTCTCATCAGCCACCTCCTCGAGGTGACTATGACAACCGGACAGATGGCGTGCTACAAAACCGGACAGATCATTAACTCGCAACACGTTGAAACTGCGGTAGTTGAAACTTTTCGGCTTCTTCTATAGTCTTAAGCATAGAAAGTTTTTTGACGGAGGATCCATGCAATCGAACAATCAGATCGTCGGACAAGCGTCGCAGGAGCGAGCGGGCCAGCAAAACCGCGTGCTACGCAATACTTACCTGTTACTCGCCTTATCCATGTTGCCAACCGCAATCGGGGCGCTGGTGGGCGTACAACTGAATTTCGCATTCATGGCCGCGAGCCCCGTGATGTCTTTGCTGTTGTTTCTCGCGATTGCCTGGGGCTTCATGTGGGGCATCACGCGGAACAAAGAAAATGGTTTAGGCGTGGTGTTGCTATTGGGTTTCACTTTCCTGATGGGTGTGATGCTCGGCCCAATTCTGCAAGTGAGCCTGGGTTTCCGTAACGGAGGCAGTCTCATCGCTTTGGCGTCAGGCGCGACCGGCGTGGTGTTTTTCACGCTGGCGGGCATCGCCACCACAACGAAAAAAGACTACAGCTTCATGGGCAAATTTCTCTTTGTCGGCCTAATTTTGCTGCTCGTGGCCATGCTAGCGAATGCGTTCTTCCAGATTCCCGCCATGTCCCTGGCTATTTCGGGCGTAGCAGTGCTTATCTTCTCGGCCTTCATACTGGTGGACGTGAGCCGGGTGGTCACTGGTGGCGAAACAAATTATATCGTCGCCACCCTGTCGATCTACCTCGACATTTACAACCTGTTCGTACATCTGCTTAACCTGCTCATGGCCTTTACGGGTCAACGTGATTGACCACGCAATTTATGTAAAAAAAGCGGCTTCGGCCGCTTTTTTTATCCCTTTTTATTTCTCGAAGAGGGCGATGGATTCGACATGGGACGTGTGAGGAAACATGTTGGCGATGCCCGCCCCACGAAGTCTGTAGCCCTGCTCATGTACCAGCACCCCGGCGTCGCGCGCTAGCGTAGCCGGACTGCAGGAAACATACACAATGCGCGGCGGCCCGCTTTTGCCGAGGGCTTTCACCACAGCCACGGCACCCTCGCGCGGTGGGTCGATTAGCAGCTTGTCTAGTTTGCCCAACGCCGCCAAGCTTTCCGCCGTCGCCTCGAATAGATTGGCGACTGAAAACGCGGTGAGTGCCTCCAATCCATTACGCTCCGCATTGTCGCGAGCCAGCGCTACCAGCGCTGCGTTGCCTTCCACACCCACCGCGTAGGCGCCGCAGCGCGCGATGGGTAAGGTGAAATTTCCCAGTCCGCAAAACAGGTCGCCTATGCGCTCGCCCGGTTGCGGCGCCAGTAAGCTCATGGCGCGGCGCACCAGGCTACGATTGATGCCATGATTGACTTGAGTGAAATCGGTGGGACGGAAGTAGAGGCGCAGCCCAAAGTCGGGCAATGTATAGCTGAGCGGCGGCGCATCGAGCGGATAAAACGGCCGGACACCTTCCGGGCTGTCCGGCTGCAACCAGATTTGCACCGCATTATCGTCGGCAAAGGCCTTGATGCGCGTTTCGTCAGTTGCCGTCATCGGCTGCAAGATATGCAACACCAGCACGGTGACCTGGTCACCCACGGCGACCTCGATCTGCGGCATGCGGTCACGGATGGAAAGTGCACTCACCAACGCACGCAGTTTCGGTAGCAGGTCCGAAATGTGGTCAGGCACAACCTCGCAACTATCCATGTCCGCGACATCACTGCTGCGCTTCTCATGAAAACCTACCAGCACGCCACCCGTCTTCGGGACAAGTGTCACTCCCAGCCGCGCTCGCGAACGATAGCCCCAGCTTGATCCATAGATCGCGGGATAAATAATCTCCGGCTTGATACGGCCGATATGCCAGAAAGCATCCTCCAGCACTCGCTGTTTGGCGGCAGCCTGACCGGCTGGATCGAGGTGCTGCATGCTGCAACCTCCGCACACACCAAAGTGCGGGCACCGCGGGCGGCTACGCAAGGCGCTTTCCTCCAGTATCCGCAGCACGCTCGCCAACTCATATTTTCTCTTCTTGCGGAAACTGGTGAACTCCACTCGCTCGAGTGGCAGCGCCCCTTCGATAAAGATCGTTTTGCCCTCGACATGGGCGACGCCCCGCCCCTCGTGGTCCAACGACTCAATCACCGTTTCAGACATCTCTACCCTGCGGTTGCGAAAGAGGCGCAATTGTATGCGCGCATAAGGGAATTGCAACGGCCGGGAATTGCAACGGCCGCCGCCTTAGCCTACGATCGGCGCAAATCAAATTGGGAATACCTGATGGCGGAACTATATTTCGATTCCCGCAACGATTACCGGCAAGCTGTGCTTACTGTACTCAGCACCGCCAGGCGGGAAGTTTGCATATTCGATCCGGATCTGAAAGCGCCGGATTTCGAAAGTGCCGACCGGGCGGAAGCGCTCGGCGCGTTTCTTTCCGCCAACCGTGAGCGCCAAGTGCGCATTGTGCTGCATGACACCAACGAAATGTCACGCTACGGCGCGCGCATATTAGCCCTGCTGAAACGCCATAGTCACACTATGGCGATACGTCAAACCCCCGACAATCTGCGCCAGCTCACAGACTGCTTCATGCTGGGTGATGATGCCAGCGTCACGGTGCGCTTCCACGCCGACCATTATCGCGGCAAGCTGGTGCTGCTGGCGCCCGACGACGTGTATGGTTGGCGCAATCGCTTTGAAGAGTTGTGGAACGAATCGACTCCTGCCGTGCCCGCGACCCATTTGGGCCTCTGATTTGCGTCTCCACGACGGTGGATTTCCGCATAAAAATTGTGTTAGCATTCGCCCTTGGCTGGGGCATGTCCTGGTCAAGACCAAAATTTTGGCTGTTGTAGCAAATCAATTTCTTTATCGATAAGGGAATCCATAATGAAACAGTCTCTCCTCGTTGCAGCTCTAGTCGCTATTGCTCTGACCGCCTGCGGCAAGAAGGAAGAAGCCAAGCCGGTAGTCGTTACGCCGGCTCCAGTCGTTGTTCCGGCTCCTGTCGTTGTTACGCCTGCTGCCCCGGCCGACGCCGCCAAGCCTGCTGACGGCGCCATGCCTGCCGACGCCGCTCCTGGCGCTGCCCCCGCTGGCGACATGAAGAAGTAATAAACTAGTACGCTGCAAGAAAAAGCCGGCCTGCGGGCCGGCTTTTTTGTTGTCTGCGCGCTGTTACCTGTGCCCACCCTGCGCTTTCAACTCAGTGCGCGCCAGGCAAAGCCCTCCTCTTGGCTGGCCACCCCGATCCAATCCCGTTCGCAATTGAGCACGGTCGCCAGAGCGGCGCGCGCCAACTCGGTAGTGTTGTTTTGCTCGCTCAAATGCGCGGCGACAATATGCTTCAAACGACTGACATCCAGCGCAGCAAGCAGATTCGCTGCCGCGTCGTTATCGAGATGGCCGTAGCGGCTGGCAATGCGCAGCTTAAGCTGTGGCGGGTAATTGCCCGTTTGTAGCAGCGACAAGTCGTGGTTACACTCCAGCACTAACGCATCGCATCCCATCAGCATATGTTCGATATGCGGGGTGGAATACCCAACGTCGGTCAACACACCGAGGCGATGGCAACCATCTGAAAACACAAACTGAGTAGGCTCGCGCGCATCGTGCGGCACCGGGAAAGGATTTACTTCAAGTTCGCCCACCGTGAAAACCTGGTGGCTGTCGATGATTTCAATCGTGGGCATCTGACCACGGCCGTAGGGCGCAGCCGCGTAGGTACCATGTGTCATCCATACAGGCAGACTGTGGCGCAGCGCGAACTTAAAGGCGCCGGCAATGTGATCGCTGTGTTCATGGGTGATCAAAACGCCGGCCAGATCGGCCGGCGCCAGGCCAAGCCGCTGCAAACGGGCTTCGGTTTCGCGCGGGCCGAAGCCGCAATCCAGCATCAGGCGCGTGCGGCCGCGCTCAACAATCAAGGCATTGCCGCGGCTGCCGCTGCCCAGCGATGCAAAGCGCATCGCGCTATTTAAGTTGCTCGAACAGCAGCCCGAGGATTTTCTTTGAAGTATCCGACTTATCCACGCCGCCTTCGCGCGTCAGCACTTGTACTGTACTGGCCTCACCGCTACCCTTGATATAGATGCGATATTGCGGCTGATTGGCGGCATCGGCTTTGCTATCGCTACGCCAGAACGCCAGCTTGGAGAAGAAGCCTTTATCGTCCTTCTTGTTGTCCGATTCGGGATCGACATAACGGACGAAATACAAGCCTTTCACGCGGTCTCGGTCTTCCACGGTGAAGCCGACGCGATCTAGCGCCAGCCCCACACGGCGCCACGCCCGGTCGAAACCTTCCTGCAAGTCGAGGGAGCCAGTGCCATCGCCGGCTCGGGTCAGCTTGGCGCGCTCCTGCTTGGGGTCCGCCGCCATGATGGACTTGGCGCGGGCTTCGTCCGTGCCCAAACGCACCATTAGGCGACGCAGCATTTCCGCTTCAAGTTCGGGATCGGACGGACGCGGTTGCCAGACCGTGCGATCTTTACCCTCGGAGGCATAGACTTCCATCATGCCGCGATGGCTGATATAGATTTCCGTCGTACCCGTTTCCTTGCCCGTCTCTAAGCGGGTGCGGAATTTGTCGCGTTCAGCCGTCGAATAGGCTTGATCGATTAAAGCACCTAAGGTATTGCGTATGAAATCCTGCGGAATCTTGGCGCGATTTTCGGCCCAGTCCGTTTCCATGACGCCCGCATCGGGAAGTTCTAGATTGATGATAAAGCCCATCTCTTGCCAGAAATCTTTTACCAATGGCCAAACCTTATCGGGCACGCCGCTCACCACCAACCAGCGCTGCGACCCGGCGCGCTCAACGCGCATTTTTTCAATGTCCGGCAGCACATCCTGCGAGGACGATGGCTGCTTGCCGTCGCGCTCTACGCTGTAGGCCGAATAAGTGGCCGAACCCTTGGGACTGATGTCCGGTACGGCATAGCGCTCGTCCCGATTGGGTGAGGTCAAATCCGGCGGGATTTCCAGCGTAGGTAACTTGCCGGAGGATTTGTAGTCGACCTTTTTCGACTCCAATAGCGAAGCGCTGCAGCCGGCCAACACAGCAACTGCCGCCAGTAAGGATGCGGTCGTTTTAAATAAGCTAGATGTATTGCGGGTCATGCCGCGCCTCTCTCAAAAATAGACTTCATACCGTTACCCCGGCTTCACGCATAGCTTCCCGCACGCGTCCGTGATATTCGGGCGAAAGCGGCGTCATGGGCAGGCGAATGCCGTCCTCGATTAGGCCCATCTGCGCCACTGCCCACTTCACCGGGATGGGATTAGGCTCGACAAACAAATTTCTGTGCAGACCGAACAGCCTGTAATTGATATCCCGCGCATGACCCACGTCGCCGGCCAACGCTGCCGCACACATTTCCTGCATGAGACGCGGCGCCACATTTGCCGTCACGGAAATAGTGCCATGCCCGCCGAGCAGGATGAACGCCAGCGCGCTGGCATCGTCGCCGCTGTATAACGCAAAACTCTTGGGCGCACGCATCATAAGTTCGGTGCCGCGCTCCAGATTGCCAGTGGCGTCCTTGATGCCGATAATGCCCGGTATCTGAGCCAGACGTAGCGTCGTCTCATTGCTCATATCGGCGACCGTGCGACCCGGCACGTTATACACAATCATCGGCAGGTCGACCGCTTCGGCAATAGCCTTGAAATGGCGGTAGATACCTTCTTGCGTCGGCTTGTTGTAGTAAGGCACGACGTTCAGTGAGGCTGTCGCGCCCACCTGCTTGGCGTAGGCGGTGAGCTCGATCGCTTCGGAAGTGGAATTGCCACCCGTGCCAGCGATGACAGGGATGCGCCCACCGGCGTATTCCACCGCGGCGCGGATCAGTTCGCAATGCTCGTCGACATCGACTGTGGGCGATTCGCCGGTGGTACCGACAATGACGATTCCGTCCGTACCTTCGGTGACGTGAAAATCGATGAGCGCCTTGAGCCGCAGATAGTCAAGACTGCCATCCTGATGCATGGGCGTAACAATGGCGACGATGGAGCCCTGAATCATGAAATTTCAGCACGCCGAGGCGGAAACGGGAAGCGCCAGATTCTACTCGATCAGCCAGCGTTCGGATACCGACCCGCCACCAAATTTAAAGGTCGGCCAGCACCTTGACGTGGGCCGTCACGCTTCTAGCGAGGGCGGATAGCGCATAACCCCCTTCTAGGATGGAGACTATGCGCTTTTGCGCAGTCTTGGCGGCGACGGCCTTCAACTGCTGGGTGACCCAGACGTAATCCGCCTCAACCAATCCTAACGAGGCCATATCGTCTTCATAATGGGCATCGAAGCCGGCAGAAATAAAAATCGCCTCGGGGGCGAATTTTTCTAAGGCCGGCAGCCATTTTTCCATCACCACTTGTCGAAACACGTCACCCCGTGTGCCGGCCGGCAAGGGCACGTTCACCATGTTAGACGCCGGGTTCTCGGTGCCGCAATACGGATAGAACGGATGCTGGAAGGTGCCAACCATCAAAACACGCGAATCACCGGCAAAAATATCTTCCGTTCCGTTGCCATGATGCACATCGAAATCGGCCACTGCGACGCGCTTCAAGCCATGCGCCTCCAGCGCGTGAGCCGCCGCGATAGCGATATTGTTGAAGAAGCAGAACCCCATAGACTTGGCGCGCTCTGCATGGTGACCGGGCGGACGCACGCTGCAAAAGGCGTTTTCCATTTCGCCGCGCATCACCATATCGGTGGCCAGCACGCCAGCGCCCGCCGAACGCAGCGCCGCTTGCCAGGTACCCACGCTCATGACGGTATCGGGGTCGAGGTGCACTATGCCGTGCTGGGGCGCGCTCTCTTGCAGAGCTCGGAAATAGGCCGGCGGGTGCACGCGCGTAATCTGCTCAGGGGTGGCGAGCGGCGCGTCGTGGAAAGACAAATACATGTCCAGACCGGCGGCGATGAGTCTGTCGTTGATGGCGGACAAGCGCTCCGGACACTCCGGGTGATGTGCGCCCATGTCGTGCAGCCAGCAGTCGCGATGGGTGATAAATGCGGTAGTCATGAGGCGTCCGTCTGACGCGCAATTTTCTAGCGTAATTACAATACAATCTATTATCCCATTGTTTGCGCCACTCATCTCCCTAGTTCATCCCAACTCGTCCACCCCCATGCGCTCCACCTCCCCCACGTCCCAACTCGCCATACGGCAAATTGTCGGTCAAGCTGGTCAGGTCATACTCGGCAAGGAGCGCCAGATCCGCCTGGCCCTGGCCTGTCTGCTCGCGCGCGGCCACCTGCTCATCGAAGATTTGCCCGGCGTGGGCAAAACCGTGTTGGCGCATGTATTGGCGCGCCTCCTGGGCCTGAATTTCCACCGCATTCAGTTCACCAGCGATATGTTGCCGGCCGACATCATCGGCGTATCCATATTCGACCGCGGCAGCAACGCCTTCCAATTTCACGCCGGCCCGATCTTCGCTCAAGTCGTGCTGATCGACGAAATCAATCGCGCCACACCCAAGACGCAAAGCGCGCTCCTCGAAGCCATGGAGGAGCATCAAGTCACCAGCGAAGGCGAAACGCGACGACTGCCCGAGCCATTCTTCGTCATTGCCACACAAAATCCGGCGCATCAAATCGGCACATTTCCTTTGCCTGAGTCGCAACTCGACCGCTTTCTCATGCGTATTGAGTTGGGCTACCCGGACCACGCCGCCGAGCGCGAATTGCTCGCCGGCGCGGACCGCCGTGACATGATCGCTCACCTCCCGCCCTGTCTAAAAACGGAAGACTTGTTCGCCTTGCAGGCGGCGGTAGCCAAGGTCTACGCGTCGGAGGCCCTCATCGCCTACGTGCAAGCACTGGCCGAGCACACCCGCCGCTCACCCGACTACGAAATCGGTCTGAGCCCGCGCGCCACGCTGGGCTTGCTGCGCGCAGCGCGCGCCTGGGCACTCGTCGAAGGCCGCGAACTCGTGCTGCCCGAAGACGTTCAGGCCGTGCTGCCCGCCGTCGCCAGCCATAGGCTGCATCCGCGCGGTGGGGGCAGTGCAGCGGTGGTGGCCGCCGCACTGATTGCCGCGGTGCCTTTGCCTTAGCATGACGCTGGCCGCAGCGTTCAAACGCTGGTTGTTCCGCCTACGCGGCCCCGAGTCCGCGCCTATCGTCTTGCTCCAGCGCCGCGTCTTCGTGCTGCCGACGCGCGCCGGTTTAGTCTATGGCGTCTCACTCCTGGTCATGCTACTGGGCGCCATCAACTACAACCTTAGCCTCGGCTATGCGCTAATTTTCTTGCTGGCCGGCTTGGGCGTGG
>JBBQGH010000065.1:0-9853 GCA_038322845.1 Gammaproteobacteria bacterium | reverse complement strand
CGGGTCCGAGCCGCGCACGGATTTATGCAGCGCCGAAATTTGATCGTAGAAAGCGTCGCCGCCCTTGTCGAAGCGACGCAGATTTTTCGCCAGGGCGTCCTGCACGAAGTCCGCCGTCACGACGGTGAGGCCGCTGCTGGTCGCGGCCGTATGCATGATTTCCAGCGCATTAAGCAGCCGCCGCGCATCGCCATCGGCCAGACCGATGAGGCGCTGCCGCGCTTGATCTTCGAACATCAGCTCACCGAAAACGCGCTCACGGGCGCGGTCGAACAACTGACCCAGCTCGTCTTCGGTGAGGCTTTTCAGCACGTACACAGCAGCGCGAGAGAGCAAGGCGCTGTTCAATTCGAAGGAGGGGTTTTCGGTAGTGGCGCCGATGAAGGTCAGCAAGCCTTGCTCGACATAGGGCAGGAAAGCATCCTGCTGCGCTTTGTTGAAGCGATGCACCTCGTCAACGAAAAGAATGGTACGGCGGCCCGTTTGCGCCAAGGTGAGTTCGGCGCGCTGCACCGCTTCGCGGATGTCTTTGACGCCGGCAAACACGGCAGAAAGTGCGATGAACTCCGCGTCGAAGGCCTGCGCCATGAGCCGCGCCAGGGTGGTCTTGCCGACACCGGGCGGGCCCCACAGGATCATGGAATGCGGTGTGCGCGATTCGAAGGCCAGACGCAGCGGGCGGCCGAGGCCGAGCAAGTCACTCTGGCCTACCACTTCATCCGGCGAGGCGGGCCGCAACAGCTCGGCGAGCGGCGCCTGAGGCCTGCTCTCGAAGAGATCGGTCACCGCGGTGTGGTCCGGCGGAGCACGATGCAACACATTCCGTCGTCCCCGCGAACGCGGGGACCCAGCGACGTCACATGCGCAAGACACTGGATTCCCGCGTACGCGGGAATGACGGCCTCGCTTGCTTCCCGCTTCACGTCTTATTCGCCGAGCAGGTCGGCGCCCTTGGGCGGCGTGAACTGGAACAAGCTGGTGGCCAGGCTGGGGTTGCGCTCGAACTGGCTGAACATGAGCCGTGTGGTTTGACCGAAATTGTCGCGCAGTTCCATCGCTCTCAGATTGCCGCCGGCAAAGCCGATGCGCATAAACTCAAACGAGGTGTCGGCCGTTTTTGGCTGGGCGTCCACCCATTCAATTTCCCCTTCCGCGCCGCCCTCCTTGAGGATGAAGTTTTTTTCCAGTTCGTTGCTGCCCGCAAGCAGGGCGGCGGGGCTGGAACCGAGTGAGGCCGCGAGTTTTTTCGACGTCACCTGATTCAGATCGCGGTCGTAGATCCACAGCTTCTCGCCGTCGCCGACGATGAGCTGATAGTAAGGCTGCTCATAAACCCAACGGAACTTACCGGGCCGCGAAAATGTCATGGTGCCCGATGCCACTTGAGGCTTGCGGCCACTCTTGGCGACCACCGTCTGGGTGAATATCGCCTTGCCACTCTTGGTGTTCTCGACGAAGGACTTCAGTTTGTCGAGGGCGGAGGCCTGCGATGGTTGTGAAAAACCAACCGCCAAAACGCCGAGCATGCCAAGGAGCGCTGAAGAGAACGATTTTTTAGTCATGGATAGCGGCATTAACCGGCTGGTAAGACAAAATAAGAATTTCGGCGCACTTGCCTTACTCAACGTTCTTGGCGCTCATACGGACTACTCGCAGTGACCAATTATTCTTGCCGCGCAGGCGCAAGGACTTCGCGGTTGCCATTACTGCCCATGGCCGAGACGAGCCCAGAGCGCTCCATTTGTTCGATGAGCCGCGCCGCACGGTTGTAGCCTATGCGCAAGTGGCGTTGCACCAGCGAGATGGAAGGCCGGCGCGTTTTCAGCACCACTTCCACCGCTTGGTCGTAGAGTGGATCGGCTTCACCGTTGCTGCCTGCCTCGCCACCGTCACCCGATAAGCCTTCATCGCTTTCGCCGCCCGGCGCGTCGAGTATGCCTTCCACGTACTCGGGCGGACCCACCTGTTTCAGGTAGTCCACCACGCGATGCACTTCGTCGTCCGCCACAAAAGCCCCATGCACGCGCACAGGCAAACCCGTGCCGGGCGCGAGGTAGAGCATGTCGCCCTGGCCCAGCAGCGCTTCGGCACCCATCTGGTCAAGGATAGTGCGCGAATCGATTTTGCTCGACACCTGAAACGAAATGCGCGTGGGTATATTCGCCTTGATGAGGCCGGTGATGACATCCACTGACGGCCGCTGCGTGGCAAGAATCAAATGAATACCGGCCGCGCGTGCCTTCTGCGCCAGGCGAGCGATCAACTCTTCGACCTTCTTGCCGACCACCATCATCATGTCGGCGAGCTCGTCGATGATGACCACTACATGCGGCAACACGGTTAATGGTTCGGGACTTTCGGGTGTAATTGAAAAAGGATTCGGTATGCTGCTGTCGTTCTTCGCCGCTTCCTTGATCTTGCTGTTGTAGCCGGCGAGATTGCGCACGCCCAAAGCCGACATGAAACGATAGCGCCGATCCATTTCCGCCACACACCAGTTCAAGGCATTGGCGGCGTGCTTCATGTCAGTGACTACCGGCGCCAGCAGATGCGGAATACCTTCGTACACCGAAAGTTCCAGCATTTTTGGGTCGACCAGAATCAGGCGCACGTCGGCAGGCTCGGATTTATATACCAGCGAAAGGATCATGGCGTTGATGCCAACCGACTTTCCGGACCCCGTTGTGCCCGCCACCAGTAGATGGGGCATCTTGGCGAGATCAACCACGACGGGCAAGCCACCGATGTCTTTACCCAGCGTCAGCGCCAAGGGCGAATTCATATCGTGGTAAGCCTTGGAACCGAGTATCTCGGAGAGGCGCACCGTTTGGCGTTTTGGATTGGGAATCTCCAGCCCCATGCAGGATTTGCCGGGGATGGTCTCGACGACGCGGACACTGGTCACCGACAACGCGCGAGCAATGTCCTTCACCAGATTCACAATCTGCGCGCCCTTCACCCCCACCGCCGGCTCGATTTCATAGCGTGTGATAACGGGGCCGGGATAGGCCGCCAGTACCTTAACTTGCACGCCGAAGTCAGCGAGCTTGCGCTCGATCAGCCGCGAGGTGAATTCCAGCGCTTCAGGCGACGGCGGTTCGGCATCTTGCGTCGGCTCTTCCAGTAGATGCAGCGGCGGCAAGGCGCCGCCCGGTATGTCGCGGAAGAGTGGCGCCTGACGTTCTTTTTCGCGCCGTTTCGATGTCGGAATGGCCACCTCGGCCGGCTCGATGTGAAGAGGCTCAGTATGGAATTCATCAAAACGTTTGCGCTCAACTTCCACGACCGCTTCGCGCCGCTCGGCCACTTCTCGGCCGATGCGGCGGTCTTGCCAGCGCTGATAAAGGCCAGTAGCGCCGAGCCAACCGCGCTCGAGCAGACTGCCGAAGCGCTCCGCAAATGTCAGCCACGACCCGCCGGTTAACAGCGTCAAGCCCGCCGCAAGCAGCGCCATCAGGATGAGCGTGCCGCCGGTGTAGCCAAAAAACAGGGCGAACAAACGGCCGGCCTCATGACCCAGCATGCCGCCCGGATCGGCGGGTAGCGGCTTCGTCATGCTGTAGAAGCGCAGCGCTTCGAGGCCGCTGGAGGAAACCAGCACCACAATGAAGCCGGAAACTGCGAAGAGAAAGGGGCGGCGGTCCGTGCTGAAGAAACCGTCCAGCCGCCGATACCCCCACACCACCGTCAGCAGCAGAAACAACACCCACCACCAAGCGGAAACACCGAACAAGGAGAGGAAGAGATCAGCCAGCCAGGCGCCGAAACGCCCGCCGGGATTGGCTACACGCTCGACCTGTGCCGCATGCGACCAGCCCGGATCGGCCTTGCTGTAGCCGAAAAGTACCAGCCCGACATACAAGGCCACGGTGGCCAGCACCAGCCAGCGCGCCTCTTGCAAAAGCGCGACGATTTTTTCCGGCAGGGGTTGGGCGGCGGACTTTCGCGTAACGCTCACAGACATTGGGCGACTTTGGAATTAGTCTCAGGCTAAGGCGATCTTGTCGCGCAAAACAATGCGGCCGTTGCCTTCTTCGATCAAGCCCTGCTGCGACAAGTCTTTCATGACGCGGCTGACCATTTCGCGCGAGGCGCCTATCATTTTGGCGATATCCTGCTTGGATATTTTGCGCCTGACGACCTTAATGCCTTCTTCGTCCTCTGCCATTTCGAGCAACAGTCGGGCAACGCGACCATACACATCCATCAACGCCAGGCTTTCGATCTGGCGATCGGCGGTACGCAGCCGCTTGACCAGATTACGCATGATGTAAAGCGCCACATCGAAGTTGTCCGCCAAGCAGCGTGTGAAGTCAGCTTTGGCGATCACCACCAGCTCACAGGCGCTGACCGTGAGAACGGTGGCTGAACGCGGATTGTCATCCAGCACACCCATCTCGCCGAAGAACTCGCCCCGCCCGAGGTTAGAAAGAATCACCTCGCGGCCCTCTTCGTCTGACACCAACACCTTGATATTGCCGGCGAGGATGAAATACACATAATCGGTGCGGTCGCCAGCACGCAGGATAGTGTGGCCACGCGGCACCTTGCGCGACGCCGCTACGCGGGCAATAGGCACCAGGCGCTCAATGGCCAGGGATTCGAAAATCGGCAGGGTACGCAGGGCATCGACAGTAACACTAGGTCCAGGCGGCATTCGTGTTCCCTTTCAAAAATGGGCCCGGCATCCTGGTATCAAGCGATCCTGGCCCTGCAAATATTTTTACGGTCGGCCGTCTGGGCTGCTCAGGCTAGCCGGCGAAGGGATTATACGGGATTCACCTGCCCGTCTAGCTCTCATATACCTTGAGATTCCGTCAGCCGCCCTCAAGTATAATTTCACTACTCCCACTCAGATACCGCCTCCATGATGAGCACAACCGCCGCCCGCCATTCCCGCCTTTTGATCCTCGGTTCAGGTCCGGCCGGCTATACCGCGGCCGTCTACGCCGCCCGTGCCAACCTGAAGCCGGTGCTGATTACCGGACTAGCCCAGGGCGGCCAACTGACGACCACCACCGACGTCGACAACTGGCCGGCAGACGCCGACGGCGTACAAGGGCCCGAGTTGATGGAGCGCTTTCAGAAGCACGCCGAACGCTTCAACACCGAAATCATTTTCGATCACATCCACACCGCCAAGCTGACGGAGAAGCCCTTCACGCTCATCGGCGATGCCGGCACCTACACCTGCGATGCGCTCATCATCGCCACCGGCGCCACCGCTAAATATCTCGGCCTGCCCTCTGAAGAGGCCTTTGCCGGCAAGGGCGTCTCGGCTTGCGCAACCTGTGACGGCTTTTTCTACAAAGGCCAGGAAGTCGCCGTCATCGGCGGCGGCAACACGGCGGTGGAAGAAGCGCTCTACCTCGCCAACATCGCCAAGAAAGTAACGCTGGTGCATAGACGCGAAAAATTCCGCGCCGAGAAGATCATGATCGACAAGCTCATGGAAAAAGTGAAGAGCGGCAACATCGCCCTCGAACTCGACAGCACGCTGGATGAAGTGCTGGGCGACAAGTCCGGCGTGACCGGCATGCGCGCGAAAAATCTGAAGACCGGTACCACCCGGGACATCGCCCTACAAGGCGTCTTCATCGCCATCGGACACAAGCCCAACACGGATATTTTTGCTGGCCAACTCAAGATGGATAACGGCTACCTCATCACGCAAGCGGGTCTCGCCGGCAACGCCACGCAAACCAGCATTCCCGGTGTTTTCGCCGCCGGTGACGTACAGGATCAAATCTACAAACAGGCCGTCACCAGTGCCGCAACAGGCTGCATGGCCGCGCTGGATGCCGAGAAGTATCTCGACGATCTCGGCGAGGCTTGATCGTGGCGTGTTCGTGACCCGTCGTGACTAAAAAGCGCGCGCCCCTCGCTCTGACTGACGAGGAACGCACGCTATTTATGCTAGCCGCCGCTGGCACCCAGCCACTCGCTCACGACAAAATCCACTACGAACCGCCGCTGCCGGCGGCCATTCCTCGCAGTCGCCTGCTCGACGAAGCCGCCGCGCTGGCGGAATCGCTCAAGCCAGAACCGCTGGACCTCATGCTCGAAGGCGGCGACGAAGTAACTTTCCTCCGGCCGGGACTCGCGCGCACGGTGCTACGCGATCTGCGGCGCGGTCGCTGGGTCGTGCAAGATCATCTAGACCTGCATGGCGCCACACGCGACGAAGCACGACTGCTGCTGGCGGATTTCCTCGCCGAAGTTCACCAGTGCGGCCTGCGCTGCGTGCGCGTCGTGCACGGCAAAGGCCACAACTCGCCCGGTCGCGAGCCGGTGTTAAAAGGCTTGGTGAAAGGCTGGCTCATGCAACGCGCCGAGGTGCTGGCCTACTGCCAAGCGCGGACGGTGGATGGGGGTGCGGGCGCGGTAGTGGTGTTGCTGAAGGCGGCGAAAAAGAAATAAATCGTCGAGGTGGATTTAGCGGATGAGCTCGGATGGGCGTGGATGAGCGTGGACTACGCGGGAGATGATCTGTCGTTCCCGCAAAAGCGGGAACCCAGTGACTTAAACGCAACTCTGCCGTCACCCATAATTCCCGCCGCCATTTTTATTCACCCCTTGGAGAAGCGCGCCGAATGGCCTTCTCCAATGGTTTCATATTTGTCGCTCAGGGAGCGGGAAACTCCTGCACAAATGCCGCAACGGCTCTCATGTTTTGCTCGGTGAGCTCGTGGGCAACCGTTTTCATGACGGCGCCCTCAGGTCTTTCATTGGTACGTTGAAAAACCATCAATTGCTTGTAGACGTAGTCGGCATGTTGATACGCCAGCCGTGGGAACGCCTCATTCCCCTGCCCACGATCTCCATGACAAGTACTGCAAGGCGGAATTTTTTTCTCCGGAACACCCTTCTCAAATATCTCGCGACCTTCCGACGTTAGTTGCGAAGCCGTGGTAGCCGGCCTCTTTGGGGTTTGTGCCGCGTAATAGTCGGCGAGGCCCTCGATCTGGCTATCCGTCAAACTGCGACTCAGTCCCCACATGTATTCAAAGCCGTCCGGGTCCAAGCGGTTGTGCCCGCGGAACTCTTTTAGCTGCGCCATAAAGTAGGGTTTCTGTTGTGCAGCGAGATTCGGGAAATTGGGCGACAGGGAATTTCCATCGATACCGTGGCAATTCGAGCAGACCTGCAATGCGATGGTCTTCGCGGGTGTCGCGGGGTTGGCGAGGGAGCGCGAACGTTCCAGGTTGGAACAGCCAACGACAGCAATGGTAGCAACGAGGGAAATCGCGAGAGTGTTTCTCATGACCGAGGCTCCGAAAAATGTTGGGTGCAGTGGATGTCGGTGCGAAGGATAGGCTGATTAGTATGCTGCCCAGATATAGAAGCGCAGCGTGTTGTTGTCCTTCGCATTGCGCCCGAAGCCATCGTAGTTGTCGGAAGCGCCATTGAACTTGTTGTAGGCGGTGTATTGCACACCTACGCGGGCATATTGAATCGGCGTCCAGAAGGCCTCGTAGGTAAAGCCACGGGTGGCCGGGTTACCGGACAGATTGCCGTTTACCCGCGTCGAGGTAATGCCCGTGCCGCCCGGGTCGTCGGTGGTGATCAGGCTCGTCGAGTCATAGCCAGACGTCTGGTTGAGTGTGTTGGCATTGCCTGTTACGTTGAAGAAGGAAAGGCTGCCGCCGTATTTGGCCTGGTATACATAAGTGAGCTTTGCTCGAAGTGCATTGGTTTTGTCGGAAGGATTGACCGCGGCCACCGGCGTGACGCCATCTGCGAGGAAATAGGGCGGTGCAGCGCCAGCGATGGTGTTCGCCGAGTAAGCCTCCTTCTGCCGCATATAGGCCACCTGCACGGTGATCGTATGAGGATCGAGCAGGTACTGATATTGCGCGTCGACGCCGGTATTCTTAAAGCGGGCTTTGTTGTTCGGATCGGAAATGTCCGAGCCACCGTCGTAGACGTGGGCGATCATGCCCGAGGTGCCCACCATGATGTTGTGTGGCCCCCACTCGCGGTTGTAGGCCAAGCGCCAATACGGATTGGTGCCACTCAGCTTGGTCGTGTCTGCATCCGGGATGCCGGCACTCATAAAGGAGAAGGCGCGGTTGGCTGTGCGGTAGAGACCGACTTCGGCGTAGATGGTCTGGTTCCAGTAGGCGTAAGCCGAGAGGCCGGCGAGATTGCCCCCTGCGCCGAGTTCTGGGTAGGGGCCATCAAAGAATTGGTGACTGGTCGGCGAAGCGCCCGGGACATATTGCATCCATGCCGCCACTGAATTCCAGGGATCCGCCACCGACGGATTGTTATTGAGGCTGACCCCGAAGATCAGATCCTGATCTTTGCCGATGAAACGATCCGCGTAGCGGAAGTCCATATTGTCGGCGCTGCTGTGTCCTTTGAATCGCCCCAACTCACCATTCGGACCTTCCGATTGGGCCGCATAGTTGTCATAGGTGTTCTGTACAAAGACGCCGATGTTGTCGGTCACTTTGCCGGCGAGAAATAGGCTGCTGCTGGCGAACAATGGCGCACCGTTCTTCTGGAAGTCTACCGTGGAGTCGTCCGTCTTCGCGGTATCGCTCACCTTGGCATAGCTCGCAACAGCCATGACCGATAGCGGCACACTCGTTCGTTCACCGATGGTGTAGCCGGTCAGTTTAAACATGCGGCCGTAGGGCGTGAGTTCGGGAAACTGACCACCGGCATGACAGGCGACGCAGTTCTGGCCTGTTTGGCGCGCGAAGGCGGGCAAGGCGTTGGCCATGTTAGAGGTCAAAAGGAGGAGCATCGACATTGCGATGAGCTTTGCTGCAGTCCAATGAGAGATCAATATCGCTGGACGTCGGGTACTAAACAATGTCGTAGCCATGGGGTTTCCCTTCGAGAAAGCATTCGTAGGGAAATTAGTCTACGCCGATTGACTCACGGCCTATGTCTGGCAACGTACATAGCGCTTCAAAATGAGCAAGATTAATTTCTAGAGCTGGCCGGTAAGAATTCGCTGACTTGAGCGGCCACACAGGCTTTGGGTATGGTCCTATGCAGGCGTGATTCGTATTTCTGTTCCACCGAGCGTGCACACCGAGTCTTCGTATCCGCACAAATACAAGCGGGAAATCTGCCATGGATAGGCGTCGATTCTTAACGAGCGCCATAATTGGCGCGGCTGCACTGCCTGCGCGTCGTGCACGGCAAAGGCCACAACTCGCCCGGTCGCGATTGGGTGTTAAAAGACTTGGTTAAAGGCTGGCTGATACAACGCACCGAGGTGCTGGCCTACTGCCAGGCGCGCACGGTAGACGGAGGTGCGGGCGCGGTGGTGGCGTCGGTCGGCGATGTTAGATGAAGCAAAGTAGGATGGGTGGAGCGTAGCGCGACCCATCGTCCCAGGTTGTGATGGGTTACGGCGCAATGCGCCTCCATCCATCCTACGAAGCTGCATGGCGCGTACTGCGGAAGGCGGTGCGGGCGCGGTGGTGGTGTTGCTGAAAGCGGCGAAAAAGAAGTAAATCGTCGAGGTGGATTTAGCGGATGAGCTCGGATGGGCGCGGATGAGCGCGGATTACTCGGGAGATGAACTGTCGTTCCCGCAAAAGCGGGAACCCAGTGGCTTCAACGCAACGCCACCGTGAGCCATGATTTTAGCCGAACTGTTTGATGCACCCCGTGAAGAAGCGCGCAAAATGGCGTTCTACGATGCATTGTCGCCGAAAAACTGAATGGCGGAATTAATGCGAGCCTGGAACGAATGGCACTTACTTAAGCTTTTTCGGGTGACCATATTCACGGACATGTGCGCGTGCTTGTGCGCGAGGTTTGGTTAGCAAGGGGTAAGTGTTGGGTCGTCGCTTGACGGCTCGAGGCTCGATTCGACCGGGGCGCTCGC
>JBBQGH010000064.1:0-10025 GCA_038322845.1 Gammaproteobacteria bacterium | reverse complement strand
GCTTGGGTTTCTCAAAACCCGGTCTCGTCGCCAGCGTCATCTGCTTCATCGTTCCATCCCTTGTGTTCGCCTTCCATTATCTGACCACATGACTAAAAAATCGTTCACAGCGATACCGACTTATTCAGCGTTTCCTTAACTAAAGGATGTCCATGAAATCAAAAATGCTACTGTTGTTGCTGGCTTTGGCGGGTACGCCGGCTTGCGGCGCCGATTTGTTGCAGATGTACCATGACGCGCTAGCCTACGACGCTCAGTACGAGGCGGCCAAGTCTGCGTTGGAGGCCGGTCGCGAAAAATATCCGCAAGGGCGCGCCGGCTTGTTACCGACGATTGCCGCTACGGCAAATACAACACGCAATGACGTCGACTTTCAACAGCGTGTCGGCGGTGCGAGTGAAAATAATGCCAAATACAACAGCAACGGTTATCAGGTGTCACTGACACAACCGCTGTTCCGCTGGCAGAACTACATGCAGTATGAACAAGGCAAGCTGCAAGTGGTTCAGGCCGAGGCGCAATTCGTGCAAGCCAAGCAGGATTTAGCGCTGCGTGTGTCGCAAGCGTATTTCGATTTGCTTTTGGCGCAGGAAAGCCTGGCACTTGCGCGGGCTCAGAAAACTGCGATTAGTGAGCAGCTGGAACAAGCCAAGCGCAACTTCGAAGTGGGCACCGCCACCATCACCGATTCGAATGAAGCTCAGGCGCGCTTTGATCTCACCACCGCGCAGGAAATCGCTGCGGAGAACGACCTAGAGATCAAGCGCCAGGCGCTCAATCAAGTGATCGGCAAAGTACCAGACGTGGTGAAAGGTTTGCGGCGTAACGTGCAATTGCAGCGCCCCCAGCCCGACGATATGACGAAGTGGGTCGAGTTCGCCGAGCAAAGCAATCCGCTGGTTGCTGCTCAACAAGCCGCCTTGGAAATCGCCGACCGGGAAGTCGGTAAGCAGCGAGCCGGCCACTATCCCACGATCGACGTGGTGGCGACGCGGGGCCGCAATTCCAATACCGGTTCGCTGGCTTTCGGCGGCCTTGCGCCGGGCACCACCATACCAGGCAGCGACACGACGTCGACCACGGTCGGCTTGCAACTCAATCTGCCCATTTTCGCTGGCGGCGCCACGGCGTCGCGCGACCGTGAGGCGGTGGCTCTGCGCGACAAAGCCCGAGCCGATCTGGACAACGTGCGACGCTCCGCCGCGCAGAGCGCGCGCCAAGCTTATCTGGGCGCCACTAGTGGCATGTCGCAAGTGAAGGCCTATGAGCAGGCGCTAATCTCTTCGCAGTCGGCCCTAGACTCTAATCGGCTCGGTTATGAGGTCGGTGTGCGCATCAACATCGACGTGCTGAACGCGCAACAGCAGCTTTATTCCACCCGCCGCGATCTTGCCAAGGCTTATTTCGACACCTTGCTGGCGCAGTTGCGCTTGCAGGCGGCTGCCGGCACCCTGGGCGAAAACGACATCCAGGCCATTAACGCATTACTCGAGCAATAAGCGCCATGGTGCGCGTTGTAGCGCCGCGATGGCGCGCGGTGAATTCTTTGCCGGCGTGACTCATTGCTAGGCGCGCTGGCGCATCCGCGAGCAGGCTCGCCGCTTGGGCGAGCAAATCCTCCGCATCCTTCACGCGCAGCGCCGCGCCGCAGGCGACGGCCAGGTCTGCGGCTACGGCGAAGTTGTAGGTCGAGTGGCCGATCAAGACCGGCGCGCCGACGGCGCAGGCTTCGATGAGATTTTGTCCGCCGTAGTCAAGCAGGGTGCCGCCGATAAAGGCCACATCACAGGCCGCGTAGTAGGCGAACATCTCTCCCATGCTGTCGCCCAATAACACTTGAGTTTCCGGCGCAATGGGGTGGCGTTCGCTGCGACGTTGCATTCGTAGGCCACGTGCTTCGACCAGGGCGGCGACTTCATGGAAGCGCTGAGGATGGCGTGGCACCATGAGAATTAGGCCATCGGCCCAAGGCTGGGCTTGCAGCGCATCGAGTATTAACGCCTCCTCGCCTTCGCGCGTGCTTGCCGTCAGGAGTACAGGCCGCGTGGACAGCATGCGCCGCAGTTCGCCACCCAGCGCGAATTGTTCGGGCGGCGGCAGCAAATCGAATTTGAGGTTGCCCAAGACTTCCACTTCGGGCGCCCCTAGCACGCGCAGTCGCGCCGCATCCTCCTCGGCTTGGGCGGCGATGCCTGCCAGTTGCCGCAAGGCCCGCCGCATCATCGTGGCGAAACGGGCGTAGCCGCGTGCAGATTTTTCGGAGAGTCGCGCATTGACCAACAGCAGGGGAATTTTCCGCTCGTGGCAGACCGCCACCAGGTTGGGCCAGATTTCCGTCTCCAGGAGAATACCCATCACGGGCTGGAAGTGATCGAGGAAGCGCCCTACCGCGCCGGGAAAATCGTAGGGTAAATAGGCGCGCCCCACGGTATCACCGAAAAGTTGGACGGATGTTTCACGCCCAGTGGGCGTCATGTGCGTGAGCAGAATGCGGTGGTCGGGATAGTGGACGCGCAGCGCCGCGATTAAAGGCTGGGCGGCACGTGTCTCGCCGACCGAAACGGCGTGCAGCCAGATTGTTGGCGGCGTAGTGTGAGGGCTAGCGGCCGCGTAGTCCCCACCGTAGTAGCCGAAACGCTCGCCGATATGCTGGCGATAGGCGGGCTGGCGTCGGCCGCGCCACCACAAGTGCAGCCCGACATAAGGCAGCAGTAACCACAACATGAGCCGATAGAGCAGCCGCGACATCATTGCTGTAGCGCTTGCATAGCGGCAATCACCTTATCCGCCGAAGGCGGTGCGCCGATGTTGCCGAGGTTCACGGCATTGGTGGTGGCATACACACCGGTTTGAACGGGATCAGTACTGCAAAACAGTGCCACCACCGGGCGATTCAGCGCCGCGGCGAGATGGGTCAAGCCGGTATCGACACCGACGACGATAGCGGCGCCGGCGATCAATTGCGCCATGGCATCCAGCGTAAGCGCAGGCGCCGCGACGGCTAGCGCCATGCCGGCCGCCAGGCGTTGCGCACGTTCGCGCTCCTCTACGCTGCCAGCAGGAAGAACGCACGACAGCCCGCGGGCATGCAACGCGGCGCCGAGCGCCAACCAGTCACGCTCGGGCCAGAGTTTGGCGGCGCCACTGGTGGCGGTGAGTAACAGTGCGTAGGGCTGTGGCCGTAACCAAGGTGCGACTAGGGGCGTGGCGGCGATGCCATAGTCCAGCGGCAGATCGGGTGAGTAGTCCAACGCTGCGGCGGCCAGCCAGCGGTAACGCTCGACGGCATGCTGATTTTGCGGGATGGTATAGGTAGTGTCATAGAAGCGCGCCGCCAGCGGCTCGCGTACGGTTTCTGCGGCGTTGCCCGCGCTGCGGCCGCTGGCAAGGCGCGCAATCAGTGCGCTTTTAACCAGGCCTTGCGTATCGAGCACCAGGTCGTAGTCTTGCTCCTGCAGCCGCTGTTTGAAATCGACCATTTCCCGCCAGGTTTGCCGCCATGTTTCAGGAGACCATAGGCTGCCGCGCCAGCGCCGCAAAGCAACAGGCAGCACGCGACGCACGGCGGGATGCAATCTTGGCAAGGCGGCGAAACTTTCTTCCGCCACCCAGTCGATAACCGCTTCTGGAAAACGCGCGCGGATATCGCTGACGACCGGCAGGTTATGCACGACATCGCCCAGCGAGGAGGTTTTGATGAGCAGTATCGAGCGCAAGGTCGCTACTGCTTGCTGGGATTGCTTCAGCGGCCTGGGCGGCGTGCGTTGGGTGTTTGCGCTTAGAATAGAGGCACCTTTTTGCTTACTTACTCTGCCTGCTTTTTGCCAACTTATTTTTCTAGACTTCGCAGGCCAAGATTATAGCCCACGCATGTCGGACCACCCCCATCCACTTTCCGCTGTCATTATCGCTCTCGACTGTGAGCGACCCTTGACCGCATGTCTGGACAGTCTTAGTTTTGCCGATGACATCGTGGTGGTCGACTCCGGGAGTCGCGACGGTACCGTCGCGTTGGCGCAAAGTCGGGGCGCACGGGTCATACACCACGACTGGATGGGCTTCGGCGCGCAAAAGCGCTACGCCGTTAAGCAGGCGCTGCATGACTGGGTGTTGTGTATCGATTCCGACGAGCGTGTCACGCCTGAACTGGCCGCCGAAATTAAACAAACTTTATCCGCACCGCGCCAAGCGGCCTATGAATTCCCACGCCGCAACCGCTTTCTTGGCCGCTATTTACGGCACGGAGAGGGCTATCCGGATTGGAGCCTGCGACTTTTTGATCGGCGCCATGCGGCGTGGTCCGACGATACGGTGCACGAGAAAGTCGTTGCCCAGGCTCCGGTTGGTCGCCTAAAAAGTGATCTGCTGCACGACTCCGCCGAAACGCTGGACAGCTATCTTGCCAAGCAGAATCGCTATACCACGCTGGCGGCGGATCGACTGTTTGCCCAGGGCAAACGGGCCGGCGCGGCGACCCTGATACTGAGCCCGCTGCTACGCTTCATCAAGTTTTACTTTTTCCGCCTGGGTTTTCTCGATGGCATGCCGGGTTTGATCCACATTCTGATTGGCTGCCAAAACAGCTATACGAAGTATGCGAAAATGATGGACTTGCAGAAACGACAGGGCAAAGCATGAAAGTTCTCATCACCGGCGCCGCCGGATTTATCGGCATGCACACCTCCAAACGCTTGCTTGAGCGCGGTGATGAAGTTGTCGGCATCGATAATCTGAACGACTACTACGATGTCCACCTGAAAGAGGCGCGCTTGGCGCAACTCGCGGCGTATCCCAACTTTCGTTTCGTCAAGCTCGATATTTCCGATTCGGCAGGTGTTTCCACGCTATTCCAAGACGTAGCCCCCCAGCGCGTCGTGAATCTCGCCGCACAGGCCGGCGTGCGCTACTCGCTGGCCAACCCGCAGGCCTACGTGCAAAGCAATTTAACGGGCTTCGTCAATATTCTGGAAGGTTGTCGGCATGGCAAGGTCGAGCATCTCGTCTATGCCAGCAGCTCTAGTGTCTACGGTGGCAACACCAAGATGCCGTTTTCCGAACACGACAGCGTGGATCACCCCATCAGCCTCTACGCTGCCACCAAGAAGGCCAACGAATTGATGGCGCACACTTATAGCCACCTGTTCGCCCTACCAACCACGGGCCTGCGCTTTTTCACCGTGTACGGACCTTGGGGTCGGCCGGACATGGCCCTGTTCCTGTTCACCAAGGCGATACTCGAAGACAAACCCATCGAGGTTTTCAATCATGGCCGCATGCGCCGCGACTTCACCTTCGTGGACGATATTGTCGAAGGCGTGATACGTGTGCTCGACCGACCTGCAACATCAGCTACCAACTTCGACCCCCTCCAGCCCGATCCGGCGACAAGCAACGTACCCTATCGCATTTACAACATTGGCAACCATAAAGAAGTTGAGTTGATGACCTACATCGAAACCTTGGAAGAAATGCTCGGCAAGAAGGCCGAGAAATTATTCCTGCCACTACAGGATGGCGATGTTCCTGCCACCCTCGCGGATACGGAAGCTCTGCGCACCGACACCGGTTTTGCGCCAGCCACTTCGGTCAAAGTTGGCATACTCCGCTTTGTCGAGTGGTATCGTGAGTACTATCAAGTTGCGCCGGCGTAAGAGTCCCTGCACGGAATATGGCCAAACCATTTTGATGGCGCCTTGCTGCAACGCAGTGCTAAGGTTCAAATCGTCGAGGCGCATAAGCAAAATCATTGCTTGCTTCGCTATGCTTGAAAACAAGATCGTCGTTCATGCGCTGCGCCATGGCCACGTTTAAGCCTCTGTACTTGGGCACAAATGACAGTAGTTTTATGGCCATGCCGAATAACTTTAGTGGGATGGGGATAAAGCGCGGTTTTCGACCGAGACTCGCAAAAATCCGCGTCACCATGTCGCGATAGCTCAGCGTTTCCCCGCCACTGAGGTCATAGGCCTTGTTGAAGGAGCGTGGATTTTGCAGCGTCGCCACACAGGCGGCGGCGAGGTCGGCGGCATGGACAGGTTGTCGCAGCCCCTCGGCCTGGCCTAGCAAAGGGAAGATACCGAAAGTTCGGGCAAGCTGGCGAATCAAAGTGACATTGCGATCTGTTCCAAAACCGTAGATCAGTGTCGGACGAAAGACCGTCCAGGGTATGCTCAGGCGCTCACAGGCCTTTGCCAATTCGTCTTCTGACCTGACAAAACGCTGGACATAGGCTCGTTCACTAGTGACCGGTGAGTTGATCTTGCTATGCACACTGGATGTACTGAAGGCGATCAGGCGCCTCACCCTCAGTGAAGAGAGCGCTCCCGTCAAAGGAGGCAATAAGTCCAACGGTGCTAGATGGATAACGGCGTGGGCAGGGGGCAGTGTGGTCAGTGCATCGATATCTCGTATGTCGGCACGCAGCCAGAAGGTGTTTGCCGCAGGGGTTCTACTTGCCCACTCCTGCGCATTGCCCCGGCTGATGGCAACGACGCGATATCCAGCATCAACAAGCAACGGTAGTAGCACGCGTCCAATCTGACTGGTTGCCCCCGTGACAATGATATTGCGTGATGCCAACTTTGCGCCAGCCTCTTTAGGCAGCGGTATGGATTGATTGGCTTTTTGGTGAGAGCCTCTTAACAATGCCTCGCCATACTTTTTTATCAGCAACCCAAGAGATTTCAGCGTGAATCGTACCCACACTGCCGCGATTACCGCAATCATCAGGCTGAGCGGATATTGATGCCGGAAAAAACGCCGATAGAACCGCAACATCCCTTTGTGTTTGTGCCATTCGACAAAGACCGGACGAGAGGCACTGCTACTGCCTTTGATGTGCATCACTGTAATGCTAGGCACGAATAGGATTTTGTATCCGGCGTGACGGAAGCGCATGCACCAGTCTAGATCCTCGCAATGAAGAAAGTAGCCATCGTCGAGCGGGCCAACTATTTCCAACGCACTACGCCGTACGAGCATGAATGCGCCTGAAATCGCTTCCACTTCAATAGTCCGATCAGGCAATGGCTCGTTTGTCATATCGAACGCCTGAAAGCGAGGATTGCCAGGAAACACCTGATTCAAACGCAAAACGCGAACGATTGTGCGCCAAGGTGTTGGTATGTGGCGTCGACAACCCACTTGTTCCGAGCCATCTGGGTTTTGGACTAGGCATCCGGCCATCCCCGCGTGCGGACGCGCTTCCATGACCTCACGCATTTGCGTGATAGTGTCCGCTTGTACCGAACAATCCGGATTAATAAACAGAACGTATTCCCCGGTCGCGAAAGCAAGGCCCTTATTGCAACCCGCTGAAAATCCGAGATTGGAGCCGTTTCGGATAATCGAAACGCGTTGGTCATCGCCGAAAAATGCCTGGAGTCGACTAAGGCTGTCATCCGTCGACCCATTATCGGAAACGAGCACTTTGACTGGCCAAGACGAAGTCAGGAGTGACCCGACGCAGGCAGTTAGAACTTCGCCACTGTTATAGCTGACGATGATGGCAGTGATCATGTCCTTTTCATCAAGGCTTTCAACATCTGATAAAACCGATACGACCAATCGTTGCCCTTTCGAATCCTGGTAATTTGAAGGCTACTCTATTACATGCGAATGGTTGGCAAATTGAAAATGCAGGTGTCAGCTCTATTCCGAACTTCACAATCGAACCCACTTCAGCAAATCGAATTTTTCGGCAATTCATCCACCGAAAAGCTAAGGATGGGTGAATTCGGTGAGCTCATTTAAATATTGCCAAATTTGAATTTTTTGACTTCCAAAGGGGTAGATGGCCATTCCACAATACCTGTAGCTTGATGGAAAGGCCCTCAATTGCAGTGGCAACGCAGGTACGTCTCCTGTGTTTCCTGTATTTAAAGCCACTATGACCGAGCGCAATTCCTCTGGATTCGTTCGCTCGAGCACAAACTCAGCCTGCGCTACGTTGTTCAGCCACGGCGACATAACCGGAGCAGCTTGCAAGGCAAGCGCTACTCCTGGGATGTTGTACAAGCCAAGGAAAGGTGCTCCTGGCGCTAAGTTGCATTCCTTGGCTGCCGCTTTAATAGCTGTCAGAAATTTATGGGTTTCCGTGTCAACTTTTACAACTCCCAAATTTTCTAGTGTAAATGCCTGATCCTGATCTATGAGTGCGGTCTGCATGTGGTAAGGCCGAAAGCCGCTTGTAATAATTTGAAGTGAAACTGTCGCAATGAAACAGAGCCCAATTAGTGACATAGGCATTTTCCTGCGATATTCCGGGCAGCGCGAGACCATTAGCACTCCGATTAGTGCTCCCCACGGCGCAAGCGAAACGATGACTTGTGTGAACAGCGTGTTGCCGGTACCTATCGCCACTGAATAAGGCAATAAAATTAAACCACCTATTAATACGATGAGACTCCAATTCCTTTTCCACACTGGAATCGACACTGTTAGCGCCATAATCAGCATTGCTACTATTGCGAAAGGGGGCGTGAAGGAGCCGCCATCATTCCATCCGCCAAGTAAATACCCACCGAATAGTAGAGTAACAAAAAGGGCCCCCAACCCGAATATTGAAAAAATTGTATGCCGTGTTCTCGCGTATATAGCAAACGATATTAAAGGCAGAGCAAACGCAACTACAGTTGCCATGAGATTTTGGCTAAACTGAATGGCATAGCGGATCAGGCGCGCATCTATTGCCTCAGTTTGAACTATCCTAAAGAGTTGCATCCCTTGTTCAATGGCTTGCGATGCATCGCCAATTGTGGTGTTACTCAGCAAAGCTATCCCGGAGAAACCAATAGCACCTACCGCTATTACCACCGTACCGCTGATTTTGTGGAAGCGTGAGTGTTCGAAGATATATATCCACAAAAATAGTATTGCGAACGTTGACGCGCCGGCTGAAGCCTTACAGAGGGCTTCTGCGCCGATAGAACAGCCCGCAAAGGCATACAAAACATACTTATGAGTAATACTCGAACGTTGAGAACCCAACAAAACTAGACCCGCCGCCGCATACGCGCCAGCCGACGCTAACAAGTTATAGCAAGGAGAGAAATTGATTGTGGAAGCGTAAAGCATTGCGCTGATTACAGATCCCGCAACCACCACCCATTTCGCTTCAAAACTATCTTCTAAAACCCCAAAGCGTAAGCAAACAGAAAACGTCCCGAGCGCGAGTAGTATTGAAGTGACGGACAAAGCAACCATACCTGCAGCTCTGAACAACGCCACACTTCCGGTGATTTGCCAAAGCCAACTAGTAATCCAATGTTGAGCGCTGATGTATAACTTTTGTGTACCAGCATGGATGGCCAGCAGCAGGTAGTACCCCTCGTCGGTGATCTCGAAACCTCGATCCAACGTCCAGAGGCAATAGGCCATCACCAATGCAGCCAAAAAAAGAATTCCCCTGTTTGCTACTTTCTCGAATATACGAGGTGAGTATGATGAAATACTTGCCTGATTGTTAGCCAGAATTTTCACGACAATGGGCGCAACGACCAATACTTCGCAGTAGAAAAGTTGAAGACCACAATCAAAGGGATTAACACCATCTGCACAAAGAAAGGGTCAAAATCGGTGTGCTCTACGATATAACTCAACACCAGCATGTTCAATGCTATTGAAAAAGCACTTGCCAAGAAGAATCTGAGGAATCTAGATTTGAATTGAATTTTCTGCTCCGGCTTGAACACCCAAGAGAAATTCAATATGTATGAAAAAAGCATGCCAACAACCCATGCAGTGCCTAGCGAGAGCAAGTAGTTCACCGACCATGCTTTTAACATCGCAGTGAATACAATAAAAGTTAGTACGAAATTTGCAGCTCCGACAAGGGTGAATTTCGTAACTTCTATTCTTAGTTTATGCATTATCACTGCCAGTGAATTAGGGAAACGCTGAATAAGTCGGTATCGCTGTGAACGATTTTTTAGTCATGTGGTCAGATAATGGAAGGCGAACACAAGGGATGGAACGATGAAGCAGATGACGCTGGCGACGAGACCGGGTTTTGAGAAACCCAAGCG
>JBBQGH010000063.1:0-10179 GCA_038322845.1 Gammaproteobacteria bacterium | reverse complement strand
AAAGGCAGTTGCGCCCGAGCCCGCGACGCTGCTGCGTGAGGGTGGCGTGATCGCCGATGGCTATGATGCCGATCTCGATGAGCTGCGTGCCATACAGCAAAACTGTGGCGCGTTTCTTCTGGATTTGGAGGCGCGAGAACGCGCTCGCACCGGCATTGCGTCGCTCAAAGTCGAATACAACCGCGTGCATGGCTTCTACATTGAAGTCACGCATGCGCATGTCGAGAAAATTCCCGAAGACTATCGTCGCCGCCAGACCCTCAAGAATGCCGAGCGTTACATCACGCCGGAATTGAAAACCTTCGAGGACAAGGCGCTCTCCGCACAAGACCGCGCCCTGGCGCGTGAGAAGCTGTTGTATGACGCTTTGCTGGAACAGTTAAGCACCTACATTCCTATCTTGCAACGCATCTCACGCGCTGTGGCGATGCTAGATGGCCTGTGCACTTTCTCGGGCGTATCGTTGCGCTACAACTACTGCCGGCCGAGTTTTTCCACCGAGCCTGGCATCGCTATCGATGGCGGCCGCCATGCGGTGGTAGAGCGGCAAATCGAAAATGGCCCAACGAGTTTTATCGCCAACGATTGCCGCTTCGATCTCGCTCGCCGCATGCTGCTCATCACCGGCCCCAATATGGGTGGCAAATCGACTTACATGCGCCAGGTGGCTTTGATTACCCTACTCGCCCACTGCGGCAGCTTCGTACCGGCCACAGATTGCCGCCTGGGACCCATCGACGCTATCTACACGCGTATCGGAGCTTCCGATGATCTCGCCTCAGGACGTTCGACCTTCATGGTCGAGATGACCGAAGCCGCCGCCATCTTGCACGGCGCCACAGAACAAAGCCTGGTGCTGATGGACGAAGTTGGGCGTGGCACCTCGACCTTCGACGGCATGGCGCTGGCCTTCGCCATCGCGCGGCACTTGCTGGACAAGAATCGCTGCTGGACCCTGTTTTCCACACACTACTTCGAGTTGACCCGGCTGGCCGTGGACTACGCGGAATGCGCCAACGTACACCTGGAAGCCGTCGAGCACGGCCGCAGCATCGTCTTTCTGCATGCGGTGGAAGAAGGCCCGGCGAGTCAGAGTTACGGCATAGAAGTGGCGGCGCTGGCCGGCATACCTGGCAGCGTGGTACGTGAAGCTAAACGGCGTCTGCACCAGCTTGAAAATCGCGAGGCAGACTACAGTGCACAACCCGATCTGTTCACCGCAGCGCCTCCGCCTGTCGAAGCCGAACCGCATCCGGCGCTGGAGGCACTGCGCAGTCTTGACCCCAACCACTTGAGCCCCCGCGAAGCGCTGGAGAAGCTCTACGAATTAAAAAAGATAAGCGATTGAACCGGCTAGAAGCTTGATCAGTGGTGATGATGTCCCTCAGGCCCATGGACGTGGCCGTGCGTGAGTTCTTCGCCGGTGGCGGGACGCACCTCTTTGACGGTGCAGGCGAACACCAAGGCTATGCCGGCGAGCGGGTGATTGCCATCGATCACTACCTTGTCGCCAGCGATATCGGTAATGGTGAAAACCATATCATCCTCGTCCTCCTCTTCGGCGGCGCGCTCGAACTGCTGGCCGACTTCGATGCCTTCGGGAAACATAGAGAGCGACTCCACGAGGATGAGTGATTCATCGTAGTCGCCGAAGGCATCTTCCGGCTGCAATTTGACTTCCAGCTTGGCGCCGACATCCTTGCCATGCAAGGCTTCTTCGAGGGGCGCGAAGATGCCGTCGTAGCCCCCATGCAGATACACCAATGGGTTTTGCCCTGCATCGATGACGTTGCCGTCGGGATCGGTAACCTTGTATTCCAAGGTGACGACAGTATCTTTTGCAATCTGCATGACTTCCTTTCAGTCCAGTTTTTTTACTAAATTCAAAATTTCCAGCGCGTGACCCTTGGGCGTAACGCCGTAAAAGGCATGGCGAACGATGCCCTTTTTATCAATGATGAAGGTCGAGCGCACGATGCCCATTTTTTTGACGCCGTCCTTGTCTTTCATCTGCCAAGCGCCATACTTTTTGCACACCTCGCCTTCGCTGTCGGAGAGCAGGCGCAGGGGGATACCGTGCTTGTCGCGAAACTCAGCATGACTGATGCAATCGTCCCGCGATACGCCGATGACGACGCACGCAAGGCGCTCGAACTCATCCTCATGATCGGAAAATTCAAGGGCCTCCGTGGTGCAGCCCGGCGTATCGTCCTTAGGATAGAAGTAGAGCACAAGATGCTGTTTGCCACCCAGATCGGCGAGCGCAAAAGACTCCATATCCGCATCGGGCAGCGTGAATGCGGGAGCAGCTTGTCCGGCTTGCAGCATGCGATCTCCTTCCTGTCTTTACCGCGATATACCATGAAGTAAACGCGTCGCCGCAAGTTTAACACTGCCCCGCAAGTTGAACACAAGCGCGACAATCCACTGCTTGCGGGGGTAAGATTACCGCAATCGAGGAGCGCTTTTATGACAGGTACGCGACTTTTAAAATTTGTCTTAGCCTGGTGTCTGGCCCTGGCGGCTTGCGCGCAAGCCGCTGAGGGGCAGCCTACAATCCAGCGCGAGATCGCCACCGAGCGCTGGGACTTCCAGCGCGACGGACGCGACTGGAAATTAGCCACACGCCAAGTCACCAAACAGGCGAGCAGCCACCGCTACGTGATCGAGGGGGACAGCGCCGATCTTTGGAACGAGTTGATCTCCACGGACCACTACCCTGCCAACACCAGCGCCGATCAACATGCACTGGCCTTCATCGAAGAACTGGAGGGACGCTGTTACCCGCTTAAGGTATCGCATATGGGCAACGGGGCCAACTCCGTCATCCTGGAGTGGGAAGGTGACTGCCGTATCAGCGGCAAACAAATCGAGCTACGGCGTATCGATGCCGGGCCGGATGGCTTCGACCACTTGGCGTATGGTTCCAAAGCCAAATTGATGACGCCAGAAAAGAAGCAAGCATGGCTGGGCATTTTGCGCGCTGCTCACCTCAAAGATTTGAAGACTTCATCTAACCGGGGAGATTGAACCCATGAAACTGGAAACCCTCGCCGTACATGGCGGCTACACGCCCGACCCCACCACTAAAGCTGTGGCCGTGCCCATCTACCAGACTACCTCCTACGCCTTCGACAGCACACAGCACGGCGCCGATCTGTTCGATCTCAAGGTGACGGGCAACATCTACACGCGCATCATGAATCCGACCACCGACGTTCTGGAGAAACGCCTCGCTGAGCTGGAGGGCGGCATTGGTGGCCTGGCCTTGGCCTCCGGCATGGCCGCCGTTACTTACTCCATTCTGACCATCGCCGAAGCCGGCGACAACATCGTGTCCACCAGCACGCTGTATGGTGGCACCTACAATCTCTTCGCCCACACCTTGCCGCAATACGGTATCGAGGTGCGCTTCGCCGACTATCGAGATCCCTCGGCTTTCGCAAAATTGATCGATGCGCGCACCAAGGCCGTGTTTTGTGAATCTCTGGGCAATCCACTGGGGAATGTGGTCGACATCGCCGCGCTCGCCGACGTCGCGCACCAGCATGGCGTGCCTTTGATCGTGGACAACACGGTGCCCACGCCCTGTCTCTGCCGGCCATTCGAGCATGGCGCGGATATCATCGTGCACGCGCTAACGAAATACCTGGGCGGGCATGGCAACTCTATAGGCGGCGCGATTGTCGATTCCGGTAAATTCCCCTGGGCCCAGCACAAGGCGCGTTTCAAGCGCCTGAACGAACCCGATGTTTCCTACCACGGCGTGGTCTATACCGAGGCGCTAGGCCCGGCTGCCTACATTGGCCGCGCGCGCGTCGTGCCTTTGCGCAACATGGGCGCGGCGATTAGCCCCTTCAATAGTTTCCTCATCCTGCAAGGTATAGAAACGCTGGCGCTGCGCATGGATCGCATTTGCGACAATACGCTGGCAGTGGCGCAGTATCTAAAACTGCACAAGAAAGTGAAATGGGTGCGCTATGCCGGGCTCGCCGACCACGCGGAAAAACCGCAGGTGGATAAATACATGGGCGGTCGCGCTTCGGGTATTTTGTCCTTCGGCATTGATGGCGGCGCCGCGGCAGGCGCGCGTTTCATCGATGCGTTACAACTAATCACGCGTCTGGTGAATATCGGTGATGCCAAATCCCTAGCGTGCCACCCGGCCACCACCACGCATCGCCAGCTCGGCCCTCACGAAATGGAAAAGGCTGGCGTTACCGCAGACATGGTGCGCCTCTCCATCGGCATTGAGCACATAGACGACATCCTCGCCGACATAGCTCAGGCGCTAGCTGCGACTTGATTTTCTCTACTTCGGCGACTGCCGCAGATAAGCCTCGAAACTTTCCGCCGGCACGGGCGGAGAGAAGAAGAAGCCTTGCACTTCCTGGCAGCCCATGCGGCGCAAGGCGTCCAACTGCTCGGCGGTTTCCACACCTTCCGCGATGACAGAAAACCCCAGCATTCGACTCATTTGACGATCATATCGGCGATGCCGGAACTAGAGTGACCGGCTGAGAGGTCGGCCACGAACGTGCGGTCGATCTTGAGGCGATTGATGGGCAAGCGATGTAGGTGGTTGAGCGAGGAAAAACCGCTGCCAAAGTCGTCTATAGCGAGACTGACGCCCATGGCTTTGAGTTCATGCAGCGCCTGAATCACCGCCACCGTCTCTTGTAGCGCCTGGCTTTCGGTCAATTCGAGTTCGATGAGTTGGGGATTGACGCCAAACTCTTCGATGCAGCGACGCGTCTTCGCCACGAAATTCGGGTCGCGGAATTGCGCCAGAGAAACATTCACCGACATGCGCAGATTGGGGTAACCGCCACGATGCCATTCCAGCAATTGTTTGCAAGCGGTACGCATAGCCCACTCGCCCAGTTCAATAATGAGATGAGAATATTCGGCCAGGGGAATGAAATGTTCCGGCGGAATATTTTCGCCGCGCTCGTTTTTCCAACGCATGAGCGCTTCCGCCCCTATGACGCGCTTGGTCGTAATGTCTATGAGCGGTTGGTAATACAGGCTCAGCCCGCGCTTGGCTTCAGTGGCGTGGCGCAAATCGTGCAGCAAGCCCAGTCGCAGTCGCGTGGCGACACGCATGTCGTGCGTGTAGCTCATCCAGCACTGGCTGCCCTCAGTGCGGGCGCGCGATAGCGCAATGTTGGCATTCTTGAAGAGTTCCGCGCCACTGTCTTCCGTTTCGCCTAGGCGTTCCAGACCTATCCACGGCTGTATCATCAGAGACTGACCATCGACCACGATAGGCTGCGCGAACAGGGCGAGGATGCTCGCTGGTTCGACCGCCGCATTCGGCCCGAGCAGACCAAAGGTGCCGCCGGAAACCCGCGCCACAGCGACGTCGTCGGTCAGGCCCCCGCGCAAGCGCTTGGCCATGGCCACCAGCAACTGATCGCCGGTCTTGTGACCCAGTGCGGCATTGATATCCGCGAAGTGATCGATATCGAGCAGTGCCAAGCTCCAACCCGCGCGAGCCTGTTCCAAACGCGCGTCGATGAGCGTGATGAAGTGCGAACGGTTCGGCAAGCGGCACAGCGGATCGAAAAACGCCAAAGCGTTCAAGCGCTGAAACAACGTGACATTTTCCAGACCCACAGCAATGCTCACATTCAGCACGCCCAGCATTTGCCGTTCCAGCCCGCTCAGTTCACGGGGCGTCTCCAGGCATATCGCCGCTTGCCCGTTCTCCCCCGTGCCGACGTAGAGCGCGAAACCGCGGGGCGCGAAGACACTCGCCCTGGTCTCGCAGCAGTGCTGCAACAACCCGCGCATGAGCGGATTGCTTATGGCGTCGGCGGAGCAACCTTGTTCTTGGGCGTAACGGCCCAGCGCACCGGCGACGACGCATTGACGATTTTCCGATTCGGGCGCCTGGATATCGTTCGGTGCGCCGAACACACCGTGCACCTCGATATCCAGCAAGGCGGCGGCCTGCCTAAGTACGCTTTTGGCAAAGTCCTCCAGATTGCGCCGCGCAAACATATCCGGTGAGGAACGGACAATTTGATCGAGCTTCTGACGGCTTTCAATGATGGTGCGCAATTGTTCGTAAGAGCGTATCGCGGTGGTCACCGCGGTAACGAGCTTGGTACGCGCAAGCTCCGACTTGGTCTTGTAGTCGTTGATGTCGTAGTCGCGGATAACGTCCATTTCCGGCGCGTAACCAGGCTGGCCGGTGCGCAGAATGATGCGTATGTCGCCGCGCGCCAGTTCGTCGCGAATCTGTCGCACCAGACCCAAACCCGCATCGCCACTTTCCATCACCACATCGAGCAACACCACGGCGATTTGGGGCGTCGTTTCGATGATGTTGCGTGCTTCTGCAGCCGTATAGGCATGCAGGAATTCCAGTGAACGTCCCACCACGGTCAGGCCGCTCAAGGCGAACAGTGTGGCGCTGTGCACGTCCTTTTCGTCATCGACGATCAACACACGCCAGCTTGGTGCAGCTTCCAAACCAGGGGGCGAACAACCGCCATCATCGATGATCTCGATCAGACCATCGTGCTTCCGCGTTTTCTGTGCCGAATTCATGCAAAGCTTTCCAAGACGCCCGCTTCAGGCGCCACCAGCGGTAAGGTCAGGGTAAAGTGGGCACCGCTGTTTTCGCTATCCACCTTGATTTTGCCGCCTAGTATGCGCGTTACAATGTTGTACACAATATGCAACCCCAATCCGCTACCACCCCGACCAAGCTTGGTGGTGAAGAACGGATCGAAAATGCGTTTCAGGTCGGTCTCCCTTATCCCTATGCCGTCATCTATGAAGTCGACTTCGACTTCAGCCTTGCCAGAGCGACGCGCTGACAAAACCATGCGGCCCTGCTCCCTACCTTCGAAACCATGCGCCAGTGAGTTGGTGACCAGATTGGTGATCACCTGCCCCAATGGCCCCGGATAGCTATCCATTATCAGATCATCGGCAAGATTCAGGTCGAACTTGAACGAGGTTTTCTTGAGCATAGGCGCCAAGGTGACGGCCACTTCCTCAACCACTAACCGCAAATCAAAACGCCGCCGCTGCGCACTCGCTTGATCCACGGCCACCTGCTTAAAACTGCTGACCAATTCGTTAGCCTGCGCCAGACTGTGCTGCAGTAACTCGGTGGCGGTGCGGGCACTTTCGATGTAGTCGTCCAAGGACGATTGGCGCACATGACCGGAAGCCACTTCTACGCTGAAGTCCTGCGTTTTGTCGAATAAGGTGCTGGCTACTGTAATACTGTTACCTATAGGGGTGTTGAGTTCGTGCGCCACACCGGCCACCAGCGATCCCAGCGCCGAAAGCTTTTCCGCGCGCACCAGTTCCTCTTGCGCAAGCTTCAAGGCATCGAGCGCACCCGCCAGTTCCAGGTTGGCCTGCTCTAGCCGCGCGGTGCGTTCATGGACACGCGCTTCAAGCTGCACGTTGAGTTCGCTTATCTCATGCTGCACGCGGCGCTGCTCGGTGACATCATGAGCGCTCCAAACCACCACCGACTGGCCATTGAGTTCAACAACCTGGCCGGACGCTTCGCAGAGTATTTCCGTACCGTCGGCACGTTTCAGCCAGACTTCGCGTTTGGGTAGGCACTCCCCTCGTTTTGCATCGTCGAGTAGACGACTGCGCTCCTCAACGTCCTTCCAGAGCCCGATCTCCACGCTGGTCCTACCAAGGATGCGCTCTCGATAATGGCCGAATTGCACGATCCAGGCTTCGTTCACATCGACAAAAACGCCTCCTCGTATCGAGGTCACCCCGAGCGCCACTGGCGAGAGATGGAAGACGGCCGAAAATTTTTCTTCGCTCTCGCGCAGCGCCTGCTCAATCTGCCGGCGTTCGGTGATGTCGTGGGCATGCCAGAGGATGTAGCCAACATCGTTCAGATCGAAACGCCGTGCCGAAATTTCTGCCAGGATGCGGGTGCCATCCTTGGCCTTGAACCATTCTTCCGCACGGCTGATTTCGTCTCGTTCCATCAGCGTGTTGAACAATGTCGCGCCCAAACTGGTATCCGCCAATAGATCAAGCTCCTGCGGCGTGCGGCCTATTACTTCTTCACGCGTGTAGCCGAATTTCTTCAACCAGGCCTCACTCACATCCACATAGTGGTGATCCACCGTACGCATCAACGCCAATGGCTCAGGGCCGAGCTTGAATAGCTGGGAGAACTGGGCCTCGCGTTCGCGAAGCGTCTGTTCCATACGGCGTTGTGCAGTGATGTCGTGCATGTTCCACAGAATTACCTTGGACTGATCGAGCTCAATCACTCGCGCTGATACTAATGCGGTGACGTCGTCGCCATTTTTGCGGCGCAAATGAACCTCGGTGCTGGCTAGCTCACCTTGCTGTAATAGCTCACCGAAAAGCCGGCTGTGTTCTCCGGGCTCGCGCCACAGGCCCAGATCGAGATTGTTGCGGCCTTTCACCTCAGTCGGCCGAAAGCCGAAGGTGCGCAGCCAAGCTTCATTGACCTCGACATAGTTTCCGTCAGGATGACGCATCACGGCGATGGGTTCCGGCGTCATTGAAAAGAAACTGGCGAATTTTTCCTGGCTGTCGCGCAAGGCCTGTTCGGCAGCCTTGTTCGCCGTGATGTCTTCAATAGTTCCTACGAAGCCCACTAACTCGTTTTCCTCGATGATCGGCGCGACATGGGTGCGGGTCCACACCACGGTGCCACCCGAGCGCACGTAGCGCCGCTCGCTGGAGAAGGGACGACGCTCCTTCATGGCCAGGCCGATTTCGGTCTCAAGTTGGAGACGATCCGCAGGGTGCACCGCATCAACCCATCGACCAGCGTAAGCATCCACCTCGCTCACGCCCGTGATCTCGCAAGCTCGGCGGCTCACATAGACCAGCTCACCTACACGTCCACTGGCGAAAACACCGAGCATGGAACCCTCGCTGATGGCGCGGAAGCGCTGTTCCGCGACGTGCAGCGTGTGCTCCATCTGCTTGCGCTCGGTGATGTCATGACCTTCGGGCACGAGGTACACCACTTTGCCTGAAGCGTCGCGTATAGGCGTGAGGAAAAAATTGAAATGGCCGGTACTGCCGTCTGGCAGCTTGGCATGCGCAACGAAGTTGTCGTTGCCGCCGGCGGCCACGCGGCGGATGGCTTCACGCAAGCGCTGCTGTTGCCGTTCGTCATGGATCCACCAGGCGGTTTCCCAAAAGCGCTTGCCGACAATCTCCGAGGAAGGCACCTGGACTTGCGCCAACGACGTTTGGTTGGCATCCAACACGGTCCCATCGGGAGCGAGGAGGCCTATCAGGCTACGCGTACTGTCCAGAATGGCGCGATAGCGCTGGCCGGCCTGGCGACTTTCTTCCTGGGCCAAGCGGCGCGCTTCCGCCTCGTGCAGCAACTCTTGGTTGACTAGCCCGAGGGCGCGCTGCTGCTTGCGCCCGATATTCACCATGATCAACAGCCCCAATACCATATTGAAAATGGGCGCGATCAAATGGGCCTTGGGGTCCTGCGGCGATGTCAACCAAAACGACGCGAGCAGTCCGGAACCAGAGAACACCACTAACAGCCAGCCCACTGCGCCAAAACCCACACCCGGCTCGCGTCGGCTCTGGCGCAGCAGAATCGCACCCGACAGCAATAACATCCCCGAGCCCATGATAAACGGCAGGACCATTGGGAAAACGCCGCCCGCCGCCAGGGCACCGATGCTCCAGTAGATGCCCAATACTGTCAGACCCGTAATCCAGGGGGACTTGAGTCGGTTGCCTGTGAATTCGCATGTGCCCATCCAAGTCAGCACCACCCGAATGGCAACGAAGAAGGCCTCGGTCTGCATGCTCAACTGTTCCTGGCCCCCGCTGCCCAGGCGCAAGGCGAGCATGAAGCCCGTCGCCACGTAAACCGCCGCCCAAAGCGGGAAGGAACGCACCTTGCGGTCTAGGAACCACAGCCACAAGAAAACGCCAGCGATAATAAAATTCGTCATCATCGTATTGACGATGATGATGTAGGTGGGGACCATCGGTATGGTGTCTTGCATCGTCAGATAATAATCCCAGTCAGTAGTGTCCCAACGTTTTTCAGAGGAGAACGCCCTGAATCGGCATTTTTTCCGGCTCTGAATCGGGTGGAGTTGTTAGAAGAAGTTGATTTATTGGGGTTGTTTCGAACATGGTCAAACTCAAGATTTGTAGGATTTC
>JBBQGH010000062.1:0-10574 GCA_038322845.1 Gammaproteobacteria bacterium | reverse complement strand
GATGCAGTTGCTTGGCAGTTGAACACTCGCCCGCGAAAATCCCTCGGCTTTAAATGTCCAGCAGAATTGTTTACTCCAGACGCTTTTGATTTCAAACATCATCACGCGTCACTTTTTGCACTTGGTCATTGAAACCGCCCTTTCCCGGTAACGTAAGCCTTGCATCAAATTCATTCCACCCAATCTAATGGGATCAAATATAAACAAGTATTCTCTCTGGTATTTGTCTGACGACGTCCGTAAGCTTGTTCGGTATCACGGCGAACCGGCTGAACCCGTAACGAAGATTCTGGAGTCATAAATGGCGGATGGCGACGGCAGCGAAAATTCCGGCGAACCGCAGGCGGGTGAGCTGGTAAAGCGTCACCGGATTTCCACACGCATCTGGCATTGGTTGAATGTCGTGAGTGTATTCATCATGCTGATGAGCGGGCTGATGATTTTCAACGCGCATCCCCGGCTCTACTGGGGGAGCTATGGCGCGAACCAGGATTCACCCTGGTTGCAGATTGATAACGAAAACGGTCGCGGCTATCTACAGATCGGCGATGCGCAGATAACCACCACTGGCATGCTGGGAGTTTCGCGTGATGGCAACGGCGATGTGAGTACGCATGCCTTCCCGCACTGGGCAACAATTCCAGGTTTTTATAGCCTCGCTATCGGTCGCCTCTGGCATTTCTTTTTCGCCTGGATATTCGTCGTGCCGATCCTGCTTTACTGGATATGGAGTTTTGCCAACCGCCATGTGCAGCGCGATCTCGCACCCCGAGGCGAGGAGCTGAAGCCTCGGCATATCTGGCAAGACATCAAAGATCACGCGCGGCTCAGATTCCCGACCGGGGCTGCGGCACTGAAATACAACATCCTGCAAAAGCTCAGTTATCTGTTGGTGCTGTTCCTACTGTTACCGACCATCGTGCTCACGGGCCTCACTATGTCGCCGAGCATGGATGCTGCGTGGCCATGGCTGCTCGACCTGTTCGGCGGACGGCAATCGGCGCGCTCGATCCATTTCATCTGCGCTTTCCTGATGAGCGGTTTTATCGTCGTGCATCTCGCGATGGTGATACTCGCCGGTCCCATCAACGAAATACGCTCGATGATCACCGGGCGCTTCCGCATTCCCGAAAAGCGTGACGACGAAACGACCGCAAAGCATGAGGAGAATGCCTGATGACCATCGATAACGATCGCCGCAAATTGATTGTGGGCCTTGGCGGCTTATTGCTTAGTGGCTGCGACAACTGGAGCCGCAGCGAGTCGGTGCTGCGATTTCTTCATTCTTCCGAAGGTTTGACTAAGGGTGCGCAGCGGCTGATAAGCAGCGATTTTGCGCTGGCGCGCGAGTTCAGCGCGGCGGATATGTCCCCGTTTTTTCGTTCGAATGGCAACAGCACCGCCGATACGCCAGAATATCGGGCGATGCTCGCCAATGGTTTCGCCAATTATCGGCTGCGTATCGGCGGGATGGTCGAGCGCCCGCTAACACTTTCGCTAAACCAGTTGCGCGCGCTGCCAAGCCGCACGCAGATTACTCGGCACGATTGCGTCGAAGGCTGGAGCGCGATCGGGCAGTGGACCGGCCCACAACTATCCCATGTGCTCGATCTGGCGGGGCTGCGCAACGGCGCGCGCTACATCGTATTTTATTGCGCCGACAGTTTTGGCGACACGCCCTACTACGAGAGCATGGACCTCGCCGACGCCTATCATCCGCAAACCATTCTTGCCTACGGTATGAATGGCAAGCCGCTGCCCGAAGCGCATGGCGCGCCGATCCGCGTGCGCAACGAACGCCAGCTCGGTTACAAACACGCGAAATACGTGATGGGGGTCGAGGCGGTAGCGAGCCTTGCCAATGTTTTCGGCGGCAAGGGCGGCTATTGGGAAGATGCTGGGAATTACGCCTGGTATGCCGGGATTTAAAAGCCCCTTAATCCTAGTCGTCACGATATGTGGCTGGCTTTGTTCTGGCATTTTCTGGATATCGCCCTGGGCAACGGTCATACGGTATACCTGCGGCGAGGACGGTACGAGGACTCACCGGGCGAACATTTGAAATTGAGTTCTCACGAACGCTGTGTGCGCTTGACAACAGACCGAGCCCCGGCCTGAAGCTAATCTTCACGTGCTCATCAATTGTGGTGTGTACAGGACAAGGAGAATCCGCTATGGAACATAAATTACCACCGTTGCCTTATGCGATGGATGCACTGCAGCCTCATATCTCTAAAGAAACGCTCGAGTTCCACTACGGCAAGCACCATCAGGCCTACGTTACTAACCTCAACAAACTCATCAAGGGAACCGAGTTCGAAAACGCGAGCCTAGAGGACATCGTTAGGAAAGCTTCAGGTGGCATTTTCAACAACGCCGCCCAGGTGTGGAACCATACGTTCTACTGGAACTGCCTGTCGCCAAAAGGAGGTGGGGCACCTTCGGGCGCGCTAGGCGACGCGATCAACAAGAAATGGGATTCGTTCGACGCTTTCAAGGAGGCCTTCTCCAAATCTGCGGTCGGAAATTTCGGGTCGGGCTGGACCTGGCTGGTGAAAAAAGCGGACGCCTCGGTCGACATCGTCAACACCAGTAATGCGGCCACTGCGCTTACTGGTGAGGACCAGCCGCTCATGACCTGTGACGTGTGGGAGCACGCCTATTACATCGATTATCGCAATGCGCGTCCCAAGTACGTCGAATCGTTCTGGAACTTGGTGAACTGGGATTTCGTGTCGAAGAATTTCACCGGCTAACGCAGTGAAGTACGCGGCGGATGGGCCTGGGTGGGCCTATTTCGCCACATCGTCGACGCTGGTTGAGTGACTGGTTCACGTGGTTCTTGCCGGAGGCTCCCTGCAAAGCTGCGCAGGCGCACAACGATCACTTTGGCGGCGAGATATGGCGTCGATGTAGAGCCACGTCGTCGGCGTCGGTTCCGGGGCCGTGGCGACGCCGATCAGCCGCGGCACGATGAACGACCCAGCGCAACTGCAAAAACTGGACTCCGCCATTCCCCTGGGTCGCATGGCGAAGCCGGAGGAGATCGCCAGTCTCGTCGCGTTCCTCGCGAGCGACGGCGCCAGTTATCTGACCGCGACCACCGTCTTCGCCGACGGCGGCATCATGCAGGGCAGCCCGGGACTTTGAAAACAGAATTCCGATGGGGCACGATGAACGCTCGAGCACAGGCAATACGCCGATGGGTACGCTGAAAGTCCACCGCAGATTCCGAACTGAAAGAGGAGCAACCGCAAATGGATACGCAAAAGCTTATGGAAACCGCAAGAGCGCTGGTCGCCGGCGACAAGGGCCTGCTCGCGATGGATGAGAGCAATCCGACCTGCAACAAGCGATTCGCCAAATTGGGGATTCCTCAGACGGTGGAGGCCCGGCGTGCATATCGCGAATTGATCGTGACCACGCCCGGGCTGGAGGAAAGCATCAGTGGCGCCATTCTCTACGACGAGACTATCCGCCAGCAGAAAAACGATGGCACGCCCTTTATCAAGATTCTCATCGACGCCGGAATTATTCCCGGCATCAAAGTCGACGCCGGCGCAAAGGATATGGCCGCTCACCCTGGAGAAAAAATAACCGAAGGCCTGGACGGACTGCGCGAGCGCCTAACCGAATACGCCGAAATGGGCGCCCGTTTCGCCAAGTGGCGCGCGGTGGTCGCCTTGGGAGATGGTCTTCCGAGCCGGGCATGCATCGAGGCCAATGCGCACGCCCTGGCGCGCTATGCCGCTTTATGCCAGGAAGCGGGACTGGTGCCCATCGTCGAGCCGGAAGTGCTCATGGACGGCGCGCACACCCTGGAGCGGTGCGCTGAGGTAACAGAGCAAGTTCTGCAATCGGTTTTCGAGCAACTTCACATCCAAGGGGTACTGCTAGAGGGGATGATCCTGAAGCCCAATATGGTGCTGCCGGGCTTGGCTAGTCCCAAGCAAGCCCCGGTGGACGAGGTGGCAGGTGCGACGGTGAGCTGCCTCCTGCGCGCCGTCCCGGCTGCAGTTCCGGGAATAGCGTTCCTGTCGGGCGGCCAATCCGCCGAACTCGCCTCGGCACGTTTGAACGCCATGAATGTCCGCTTCAAATCGCGGCTGCCCTGGGCCTTGGCATTTTCGTTCGCCCGCGCCATCCAGCAACCCGCCTTGGATATTTGGCGCGGCGAGGAAGCCAACGTTGGGGCGGCACAGCAGGCGCTATATCACCGAGCCAAGTGCAACAGCGCTGCGCGCAGGGGCGAATACAGTGCCGCGACGGAAGGCGCATGAGTCTAGGCGCAGGGCCTGCCTTGGCATGGGATGCGACTCGGCCGAGTGCGGCCGGACGCCGACAACCCGATCCATTCGTTGAGACGTCCGCAAGGAGGCGGCTAGCATGAGAACTTCACAAGCTGGAAGATGCCTTTGCGCCGATTGAACCCATTGACGAACACGCCCTTTGCGCCAGGGCTCGTAGCGCGCGATGGGCGGCGAGGTCGTGTCGAGTTGGGAGCAAATGGGTGGCCGGCACGGCACACGTCATGAGACATCGCCGTCGTTCAATTCGTGGAAATAATCGGCTCTTTCAATTATATGGATCATTTGTGCTGCTGCACCGAGCGTCGTGTGATGATTCGTAAAACCGGGCCTGGGAGAAATGTAAGCTGCCATTTCGCGCCCCAGTTCCCGTTGTCGATCAGATCCTTCTGCCAGTAGCGCAATCACCAGGTTCTCCATTGCGATCACGCGCAGGCGTAACTGCTCCAATTCAAGGTTTGAAAAATGAGAGACTTCGAATTGCACTTGGTCTTGATTGCTGTCTACTGGCGAAAAATGGTCAGGCGTGCCGCCTTCGTTGGCCCATCTCGAAAGTGCCTTTTCGCGCAGTTGCGAGGCTCGCAAGGACGGCGTTTTTTTGTCGGGCATGACTCGTCTCCGAAGTGGTTTCAATTTGCAGGGTTCGCCTGCAAGGTGGCGATGCCCGGCCGCAGGCTGACATCATCGAATTTGCTAAGCGCATGCCGCACGTTGCCAGTACAGCCGACGCAGGTCATACCTTCGACATCGAAGCTGGAGGTTTGCATGACGGTGTCTCCTTGAGTGATTGAATTAATTTCGATCACCCCAAAACCCATTGCTATGTGGCGAATGAAATACGTGGCACTTGGCCATTCAAAGAAGTCACTTGGCAGCCTTGCCCGGATTTTGAGGTGACATAGTCGGCTTCCCTTGCAGCATCATCTGCATCGTGTCCATGCGCTTCTCCATCATGTCCATGCGCTTGGCCATCATGCTGTCAGCCCCGGCCATACCCTGGCCCATCATGCCCATGCCGCCGTTGGCGCCCGCCATCGGACAGCTTGCGCTCATGTCGTGCATCATCGTCTGCATGTCTTGCATTTGAGCCATCATCATCGGCATGCGTGTTTGTGGGTCGCTGGCTTTCTGCATCGCTTCCATTCGTGACTGCATGACCTGCATGCGAGTTTGCATCGGTTGCATGCCTGGGATGGACTTATCGCCCATCGCTGCCACTGGCGGCTGTTCTGGGTGATGACTGACATGACTGTCGCCCGCTTTATCGGCGGCAAGCAGTGCCAGCGGCGTCGCCAGACTGGCGGCGATGACAAGTTGCATTGTGGTACGAGATAAGGTTTTCATGATGGTTTCCTAGGTGGGTGAAAATAGTTGGTCAGGCGTTAGTGACGCGCGTAGATTGTTGTGCTGCCACTGCTGTCGACCAGGAAAATTGCGTATGGCGTCTTGCGCGGATCATCCATTCCCGGAGCGCTGGCCGGCATGGCAGGTGAAACGAGGCCTCGGGCGCGAGGGCGCTCGGTGAGCAGCCGTTTTACATCCGCGGCGGGGACATGCCCTTCGAGCAAATAGCCGTCTACTTCTGCGGTATGGCATGACCCCATGGCCACCGGAACGCCGAGCCGCGCCTTGTGGACGACGACGTTTTCGGTGTCATGGCTAACAACTGAAAAGCCGCTAGCCCTCATGTGTTGGACCCACTTTTCGCAGCAGCCACAAGTGGGGCTTTTATAAACCGTCAGTACGGGTAGCGGGCTCGACGCCAAAACGGGAGTTGCCAGCGTAGCAAGCATTAGGAAACTGAGGATTGACTTCTTCATAACTTAACTTCCCTCCTTGTTGCTTATCAAGCTTCAGTATGCAAGGTTGTCACTGACAGCAAGCTGTCGCTACGATTACATTTTTGTCATCTCCATTCATTGACGGCGATGAGGCTAATGGGCATGAGAGTGAAAGTTAGAGTTAGAGTTAGATCGCGTAGGCGCATGGTCATCCTCATGCGCACTTTCGCCAGCAGATTCGTGGTGTGGCCTATCGGCGCTGTCGGTCATTCCTGCGTGTGAATGACCCGCACTGGAGGCCACCAGCGCCTGGTACTGATCGGATGAAAGCCGGGGTAATTGCTGCAAAAACGCGACGAGGTTCCAGATTTCCCCATCCTCCATCCCGCCCTTTGCCCAGGCTGGCATACCGGTCGCTTTAATACCATGTTTGATTATCCAGAAGTGTCTGGCCGAGCTAATAGCGGCGGAGTCTTCGTGGTCCATTCGACTAAGATCCGGCGGCTGAGGGTTAAGCCCGGAACGAATTTCTGAGTTTGTCTCTCCAGGCCGAAGGTGACAACCCACGCACATCGCCTCGTAGTTTCCCGCGCCTCTTCGAACATTTTCTGGCGTGGTGAAATTCGCCGGGACGAGGATCCCTGCACTATGGTGTGCGATTGACTGTTCTCGTGCGGCGGCAATTATTGAAAAAAGCCAAGGATCGTCTGGCGCATCGGCCGCGATATTGATCACGCCAGAAAATACCGCAGCGACGGCCAACGCAATCATTGCGAGCAACGTCAGAACAACACCGAGCAAGAAGTTCTTCATGGCAACCATCCGTTATTAATTTGGCATCACTCTGTGCGTCCCTCTGTTTTTTTATTCCTCATAGCCAACCTCCGGTGAAACCCGCTCGCCGCAGGCCATTGACGATGTAGGGGCAGTTTCGCATCAAACGCCAAACCAGGCCGGTGCGATAGTTTTCGATCATCGGATTGATCGGTCCCTGGTTGATCCCGTAATGCCAAGGCGATGTCCAGCCAAATACATTGTCGGTATTGTGCGCGAAGGTCGGATTGAATGTCGCCTTGAAGCCATAGGGGTGGTCCATTTTCCATTCCACCTCGCGTACCAGATAGTTGATTGCGGGTAACACGATCTCTGGCGCGAACGGCAGCGACGTGACCACGGCCCATGGCGCAAGGGTGCCGTCGTCGGGACCGTAGGGCACGCCGCGCCCCACGTAATCGAAAAATGGGCGCTCGATACCTTGTACTTTGATGGTAGCGGGGCCGGGACCGTCGCTGGCGGTAATGCCCCAGCAATGCTGGCTGTAGCACACGAACTTGAGTGGATTGGCGATGGCGTATTGTTGCTGCACATAGGTCGCGCGCCGGCTGTTCTCGAAATAGTCGATGCCTTTGGCGCGCATGAACGCATCCTGAATGCCGCGAAAATCGATCCAGACGTGCGAGATCTGATGCGTGAACAATGGTCCTGCGTAAAGATATTCATAGCCATAACTCTCTATCCACTCGTAAGTGGACGCCCACGCGGCGTAGCTCGCCTCCGGCAGCGGATGTGTAGGCGACCCCAGCCCGAGCACATACAGCACCAACGCCTCGTCGTAGCCTTCCCAACGAAACTTGAGAAAGCCGGTTTCGGGTTTCCACCCATGAGTAAGCGTCACGCCATTGTTCTGCGCCCAGCGCCAGTCGACACGCCGGTAGAGCGCGTCGGCGAGGCGGCGGATTTCCTGCTCGTTAGCCGCATCCGCAGCAAAGTACTCACCCGACGTCATCGCGCCGGCCAGCAGAATCGCGCTATCCACAGTCGACAGTTCGCAACGCCAGGCGCGTCGACCGGTCTGCATGTCGAGAAAGTGATAATAAAAACCATGGTAGCCGGTGGCATCAGGCTCGGGGCCCTGCGGGCTATTCCAGAAAAACCGCAGCGTCGCCAGAACCCTTTCAACCGCGGCCTCTCGCGTGATGAAGCCGCGCTCGACCGCAACCGGATAGCTTGCCAACGCGAGACCCGTGGCGGCAATGCTCGCGGGCCAATCGGGCGCGGTCTTGTCGATCACCAACCCATTGGCAGGGTTGGTCTCGTGCATAAAGTAGCTGAATGCCTTGCGCTGCAGTCTTTCGAGCTCGGCGTCCACCGTCGGGTTCTCGCCACTCATGGCCCCACTCCGCGCATCGTGGGCGGCGAGGCTGCATTTTCGTAAACTTTGCACACGTTATAGGCTCACCGCAACGCTAATAGGGCTGACAGTTTTCGCAACTTCATGCAAACGGTCTGTGCGGTAACAAGCATATTCAATTGATGCAGTCAGCACTCGTCAAAGTGCATGCGTTCGTTCTTGAATTTCCTCAGTGTTGATTGTGCGAAAGCGCACAGACGGCGCCAGTCGGCGCGCCTAACCTAAACTTCACGTTGCGTTACAGCGCAGACGCTACCCCGGCAATCAAACGCCGAGTGTAGGAAATTTTTGTGCTGTTTGGCTGTTTGGCTGTTTGGCCGTCGAACATAATGCGGCGGCGTACTGCATCCACTGATTGCGCGCCGTTTTGCGATTGCGCTCCGTTTTTTCAACTCGCCGAATGCTCCCTATTCGGCGCGGTCTAAGGAGAAAGAACTATGTTACGAAGTGTGAAGGATCTTGAGGACTATGCCATCCAAGCGACCGACGGCAGCATCGGCCAAGTGAACGATTTCTATTTCGATGACAAAGCCTGGGTAATTCGCTATCTCGTGGTCAACACCGGGAGTTGGCTTTCGGGACGAAAGGTATTGATCTCACCTATCGCCCTCGGCCAGCCGAACTGGGGGGAAAAAGTATTGTCTGTGTCGATCACCCAAGAGCAGGTGAAGAATAGTCCCGGCATCGATACCGAAAGGCCGGTCTCGCGCCAACACGAAATGCGCTACCTCGGGTATTACGGCTATCCGTACTACTGGGGTGGTATGGGTCTTTGGGGGGCGGGAGCTTACCCGAGCATGATGCTGGCAGGCTTCGGCGACTTCGGTGCGACGTCACCCGAACCACGGGAAGCGGAAGAAGCCACCGCTCGGGACGAGGAAGCTCGGCACGCGGACGACGATCTCCATCTGCGCAGTTGCAACGCGGTAAAGAGCTATCACATCCACGCCATCGACGGCGACATCGGCCACGTGCAGGGTATGCTCGTCGATGACGAGACCTGGGCCATTCGGTACTTGATCGTGGACACGAGCAACTGGTGGCTCGGGCACCAAGTGCTCATCGCGCCGCAATGGATCCGCGATGTCAGCTGGTCCGAAGCCAAGGTCTCGGTCGATCTGACCCAGCAGGCGGTAAAGGACGCTCCAGCGTACGACCCAGCCGTGCAGTTGGATCGCCATCGGGAATTGGATATCTTCAAACATTATGGACGTTCCACGTATTGGGCCGACGCAGCGAAACACAAACACGACACTGCCGTACCACATCAATAGGTCCACCGCAGTACTTTGCACGACGTGCTGCCGCTTGACCGTGCCAAGCACCGCAGTGACGCCGCCCGGCAAAAAAACAGTTATCGCCGCACGCATGACTTCGCCGCCGTCAGCACTAACACGGTCTTCTTGGATGACGCTAAACCTGTGGCACGTTCTCCGGCTCGCGGCCGAAAAATTTATCGCCGACGACATGTCTACTTATGCTGCGGCGTTAGCCTATCGGCTGCTCTTAGCACTGTTTCCGTTTCTCATTTTTCTCACGACGCTGCTCGGCTTCTTGGGGATTCCGGAACTTTTCGATTGGATGCAAACACAGGCCGCCTACATGGTTCCGCGGTCGGCGATGGATGACGTCAACCACGTACTGTCGGAAATTCAGAGGCCGAATGGCGGCCTCCTTTCTCTCGGCATTGTCCTCGCGCTGTGGGCGGCGTCGGCGGCTGCGCTTGGCACCATTAACGCACTCAACATCGCCTACGACGTCAAGGAGCGGCGCCCCCTATGGAAACGGCTCTTCTTGTCGGTGACGTACACCGCCGGTCTCGCGCTCATGCTGCTGTGCGCTGCCGCGGCGATGGTTACCGGGCCCAGCGTGGTGGAATGGTTAGTGCACTACATCGGCCTCGACGCGATGTTCGCGATGATGTGGGCGTTAGCGCGCTGGCCGGTGACCGTTGTATTGCTGTTGGTCGTGGTTAATACCGTTTATTTCGCGGCGCCCAATGCGAAGCTTCCGTTCCGCTTTTTCACGCCAGGCTCCTTGCTGGCGGTGCCGATATGGATAGCGGCATCGGTGGGCTTCAGCGTATATGTTCAGAATTTCGGAAAATACAGCGAGACTTACGGCAGCATAGGGGCGATCATCGTCCTGTTGTTCTATTTTTATATTTCATCGGCCGTGCTGCTGTTCGGCGGCGAGGTGAATGCCGCGGTCGATCGCCTGTCCAACCGGCCGCCGAAAACAAAAACATGATGCGCGGCGGCGCCATTGCACATGCCTGTCGCCAGCCACTCACGG
>JBBQGH010000061.1:0-11142 GCA_038322845.1 Gammaproteobacteria bacterium | reverse complement strand
GATCGCGCAAGAATTGGAAGTCAGTCTGCACATGGCCTTCGTGGAGGCCAGGCAGAAGCGCCACGAGTTCATCACCGTGGAGCACCTTTTATTGGCCCTGTTGGACAACCCCTCGGCCGCCGAGGTATTGCGCGCCTGTTCGGCCAATATCGAGGACTTGCGCAAGGAACTTGCAGGCTTCATCGCCGAGCACACGCCGACCGTTACCGGTACTGAGGAAATCGACACCCAGCCTACCCTGGGCTTCCAGCGCGTCATTCAGCGCGCCATTTTGCATGTGCAGTCGTCCGGTAAAAAGGAGGTGACTGGGGCCAATGTGCTCGTCGCCATATTCGGCGAAAAGGATTCGCACGCCGTTTACTTCCTCCAACGGCAAGGCATCACCCGGCTCGACGTGGTGAACTTCATTTCTCACGGCATCGCTAAGACGCCCGCACAGGGCGGCGCACGTCACGAAAGCGAGCAGCAAGAGCAGGATGCCGAATCGCCCCAAACGGGTGGCGCGCTGGAGAGTTTTACGCAAAATCTCAATGCCCAAGCGCTCATGGGCAAAATCGACCCACTTATCGGGCGCGACAAGGAACTCGAGCGCGTCATTCAAACACTGTGCCGACGGCGCAAGAACAACCCGTTGTTGGTCGGCGAAGCCGGCGTGGGCAAGACCGCTATCGCCGAAGGTCTAGCCCGGCGTATCGTCGAAAATCGCGTGCCGGAAATTTTGGCGCACGCGCAGATATATTCGCTCGACATGGGCGCCCTTCTCGCCGGCACCAAGTATCGGGGCGATTTCGAGCAACGCCTGAAAGCCGTGCTGAAGCAATTGCTGGACAACCCCAACGCGATACTCTTCATCGACGAAATTCACACCTTAATCGGCGCCGGAGCCGCCTCGGGTGGCACGCTGGACGCCTCCAACCTGCTCAAGCCGGCCCTGGCTTCCGGCCAGTTGAAGTGCATCGGTGCGACGACCTATACGGAATACCGTGGCGTATTCGAGAAGGATCATGCGCTATCGCGCCGCTTCCAGAAAGTGGAAGTCAATGAGCCTTCGGTTGAAGAAACCATTTCAATTTTGCGCGGCCTGAAGTCGCGCTTCGAGGCGCATCACAGCGTGAAGTATTCCACCACGGCGCTGTCCAGTGCCGCCGAGCTGTCGGCCCGCTATATCAGCGACCGACATTTGCCGGACAAGGCCATCGACGTGATCGACGAAGCGGGCGCCGCTCAGCGCATCCTGCCGAAATCCAAGCAGAAAAAAGTCATCGGCAAAACCGAGATTGAAGACATTGTCGCCAAAATCGCGCGCATTCCCTCGCAGCATGTGTCAACGGATGACCGCGCCGCACTGAGAAACCTCGACCGCGATCTGCGATCGGTGGTGTTTGGTCAGGACAAAGCCATCGAAGCCCTCACCAAAGCCATCAAGATGTCGCGCTCGGGTCTGGGCAATCCGCAAAAACCCATTGGCGCTTTCCTGTTTTCCGGCCCGACGGGCGTGGGCAAGACAGAAGTTGCGCGGCAGTTGGCGTATTGCATGGGCATCGAACTGGTGCGGTTCGACATGTCGGAATATATGGAGCGTCACGCCGTGTCGCGTTTGATCGGTGCGCCGCCCGGCTATGTCGGCTTTGATCAGGGTGGCCAGCTCACCGAGGCGATCAACAAGAAGCCGCACTCGGTATTGCTGCTCGACGAAATCGAGAAGGCCCACCCGGATATTTTCAATATCCTGTTACAGGTGATGGATCACGGCACGCTGACGGATAACAATGGGCGCAAAACCGATTTCCGTAATGTGGTGATCGTCATGACCACCAACGCGGGCGCCGAAGCCATGCAGAAGGCCAACATCGGCTTCTCGATGTCACGTCAGGCGGGTGACGAAATGGCGGATATCAAGCGCCTCTTCTCACCCGAGTTCCGCAACCGGCTGGATGCGACGATTTCATTCGCAGCGCTAGATCACGAGGTCATCCTGCGCGTGGTCGACAAATTCCTCATGCAGCTCGAAGCACAGTTGCACGAGAAAAAAGTCGAAGCAATCTTTACCGACAAACTCAAAAACTGGCTTTCCGAGAAGGGCTTTGATCCTCTCATGGGCGCACGCCCGATGGCGCGGCTCATCCAGGATACCATCCGTTCGGCACTCGCCGACGAGTTGCTGTTCGGCCGCCTGGCCAACGGTGGCCGCGTCACCATAGACCTGGACGACGAACAGAAAGTGAAGTTGGTCTTTGACGAGGTGGCCGAGCCGGTCGCCTAAGCGCGCCGGCAATGCAGACGGCGGCAACTATGCCGCCGTTTTTGTTTGTGCCGCAGATTACGCGGACAAAACCTGATGAAGCCTGATTTTCTGAAAGCCAATCCGTGTTCATCTGTGCAATCCGCGACTAACTCCTTTTCACTGAAGTGATCCCCATGCCATTCCAAACCGCCGATCTTTGCGATCAATATGAAAATGACGTGCGTGCCGGCAAAGTGCGCGTGGTCGAACCCATGTTCAATAGCTATGGTGGGCATGACAGCTTTCATGGCGTCATCGCCACACTGAAATTATTTGAAGACAACTCGCTGGTACGCCAAGCGCTGGCAACGCCCGGCCAGGGGCGCGTGCTGGTCGTCGACGGCGGTGGCAGCCTGCGCTGCGCCCTGGTGGGCGACCAACTGGCCAAGCTTGCCGCCGACCAGGACTGGGCTGGCATTCTGATTTACGGCTGCATCCGCGATGCTCGCGCTATTGCCCAACTTCCCATCGGGGTTTTCGCGCTGGACACCCACCCGCTCAAGAGCATCAAGCAAGGTGTTGGGGAAGCGGATATCGCCGTCAGTTTCGGCGGCGTAACATTCCGCCCCGACGAGTATCTCTACGCCGATGAGGACGGCATTATCGTGGCCGATAGGCCGCTATAGCGTCTTGGTGCGCCGCAACACATGCCGCGTTTCATAAAAGAAACCGTAATTTCATAATGCGAGATTAACCAAGCAAGCTCTTATTAAAGCGCAACAATTTTTTTAGTTTGGGGAGGGAAAAAGAGGTTGTTGCTTCGCAAAATCCTCTCTATACTTCTGTCCCTAACACGAGACGAGCCGCGAAAACCAGCGCGCCTCGTCCGTCATGACAGACACCCACCCCTTCTGTCGTTATCGGTTTGTCAGATTCGATCTCTGGCCGCCCCGTGGATGGACCGCCGCATGCCCCGCCCGCAAGGCGCGACGTGGCGCCCATAGGCCCAGCCCGGCGAGACACCACGCCGCGCACCGACAAAAACATTATTTAATTAAGGACTGCCATGAACAACGAACTTGAAGTAGCGAAACTCAAAAAAGACTGGGCCGAAAATCCACGTTGGAAAGGCATCAAGCGGGGCTATTCGGCGGAGGATGTTGTACGTCTGCGCGGATCCCTCCAGATTGAGCACACCCTCGCCCGTCGCGGCGCCGAAAAGCTGTGGAAGCTCATCACCACCGAACCCTTCGTCAACTCGCTTGGTGCTCTCACTGGCAACCAGGCCATGCAGCAGGTGAAGGCCGGCCTGAAGGCCATCTACCTCTCCGGCTGGCAAGTCGCGGGCGATGCCAACTCGGCCGGTGAGATGTATCCCGACCAGTCGCTCTACCCGGCCAACTCCGTGCCCATGGTGGTCAAGCGCATCAACAATACCTTCCAGCGCGCCGACCAGATTCAATGGTCGGAAGGTAAAAACGATATCGACTTCTTCGCCCCGATCGTGGCCGATGCCGAAGCCGGCTTCGGCGGCGTGCTCAACGCCTTCGAACTGATGAAGTCCATGATCGAAGCGGGCGCCGCCGGCGTGCACTTCGAAGACCAGCTCGCCTCCGTCAAGAAGTGTGGCCACATGGGTGGCAAGGTGCTCGTGCCTTCGCGCGAAGCCGTTGCCAAACTCGTCGCCGCGCGTCTGGCGGCCGACGTCTGTGGCGTACCGACCCTCGTGATCGCCCGCACCGATGCGGAAGCTGCCGATCTTCTGACCAGCGACGTCGACGACAACGACAAGCCCTTCTGCACCGGCGAGCGCACCGTCGAAGGTTTCTACAAGACCAAGGCGGGGCTGGACCAAGCCATTTCGCGTGGCCTGGCCTACGCACCCTATGCCGATCTGGTGTGGTGTGAAACCGGCAAACCGGATCTTGACTATGCCAAGAAATTCGCTGAGGCCATACACAAGAAATTCCCCGGCAAGATGCTCGCTTATAACTGCTCACCGTCCTTCAACTGGAAGAAGAATCTCGACGATGCCACCATCGCCAAGTTCCAGAAAGAACTCGGCGCCATGGGCTACAAGTTCCAGTTCATCACGCTGGCGGGTTTCCACAGCCTCAACTACTCGATGTTCAATCTGGCCTACGGCTACGCCCGCAACCAGATGAGCGCCTTCGTCGAGTTGCAGGAAGCCGAATTCGCCGCCGCCGACAAAGGCTTCACCGCAGTCAAGCATCAGCGTGAAGTCGGCACCGGCTACTTCGACGCTGTCAGCACCGCCATCGAGCACGAGTCCTCCACCACGGCCCTGCATGGCTCAACGGAAGACGAACAATTCTTTGACAAAAAAGCGGCCGGCTCGCATTAAGCAGCTTTCCAGCCGCATGCGACACCGCGCCGCACCCTCGTAAGGGGTGCGGCGTTTTTGTTTTGCGGCGCCAAGAAACTCGCTGACAAAAGCACCGATAAGGGAGCAAACATGACGACCTCCACACCCACTGGCGTTGCCGGCGTAGAAGTCCGCGCCGCCATCACGCCCGAATTCGCCGAGATACTCACACCCGATGCGCTGACCCTGGTCGCCAAGCTGCATCGCGCCGTCGAGAGCCGCCGCCGCGAGCTCCTCGCCGCTCGCGTTAAACGTCAGGCCGAGATGGACGCCGGCAAGCTGCCGGATTTTCTGTCAGAAACAAAATCCGTCCGCGACGGCAACTGGAACATCGCGCCGATTCCGCGCGACCTGCAATGCCGCCGCGTCGAAATCACCGGCCCCGTCGAGCGCAAGATGATTATCAACGCGCTTAATTCCGGCGCCGACAGTTATATGACCGACTTCGAAGATTCCAACACGCCCAACTGGAGTAATCAAATCCAGGGTCAGATCAACCTCATCGAGGCCATCCGCCGCAACATCAGCCTCGAACAGGGTGGCAAAACGTACAAGCTCAACGACAAGGTTGCCACGTTGGTAGTGCGCCCGCGCGGCTGGCACCTCGACGAGAAACACGTGCTGGTCGACGGCCAGCGCGTCTCCGGCGGCGTCTTCGATTTCGCGCTCTACATGTTCCACAACGCCACGGAACTGATCGCGCGCGGCAGCGGCCCCTACTTCTATTTACCCAAGATGGAGTCACACCTCGAAGCGCGTCTTTGGAATGACATCTTCGTCCTGACGCAAACCGAACTGGGCATTCCACAAGGCACCATCAAGGCCACCGTGCTGATCGAAACCATCCTCGCCGCCTTCGAGATGGACGAAATCCTCTATGAACTCCGCGAGCACAGCGCCGGCCTCAACGCCGGGCGCTGGGATTACATTTTTTCCTGCATCAAGAAATTCAAGAGCAACAAGAATTTCTGCCTGGCCGATCGCGTCAAGATCAATATGACAACGCCCTTCATGCGCGCCTATGCGCTTCTACTCTTGCGCACCTGCCATCTGCGCAATGCGCCAGCCATCGGCGGCATGAGTGCGCTGATTCCCATCAAGAACGATCCCGAGGCCAATGACAAAGCCATGGCCGGCATCCGCGCCGACAAGGCGCGCGACGCCAACGACGGCTACGACGGCGGCTGGGTCGCACATCCGGGTCTGGTGCCTATCGCCATGGAAGAATTCGTCAAGGTGCTAGGTGACCAACCCAACCAGATCGACAAGAGGCGCGACGACGTAGTGGTAGCCGCGTCCGACCTCATGAGCTTCCAACCCGAGCAGCCCATCACCGAAACCGGTGTACGCAGCAATATCAACGTCGGCATTCACTACCTCGGCTCCTGGCTCGCCGGCAACGGCTGCGTGCCTATCCACAATTTGATGGAAGACGCCGCCACCGCGGAGATTTCGCGCTCGCAAATCTGGCAGTGGATACGCTCCCCCAAGGGCAAGCTCGATGACGGCCGCAAGGTCGACGCCGCCATGGTGCGCGCCATGATTCCGGAGGAGTTGCTGAAAATCAAAGCGCTGGTCGGCGATGCCGCTTTCGAGGCCACCTATGTACGCGCCGCAAAAATATTCGAGGAGATGTCCACCTCTGAGAACTTCGCTGAGTTCCTGACCTTGCCGCTCTACGAGCAAATCGATTAAGGCGGCTGGTGGATGCCCAAAAAATTGACGGCGCCTGGGGGCGCCGTTGCGCTTCCAGGCCAGGCTAACCCCATCACGATCCGCGTCTGCCCTGGATCGTGAAGCAGTGCCTCACCGAAATTCTTCACATACGTTAACATTGCGCGCCAGCCCTATTCATCAAACCCACGGTATCCGCTATGAATACCCTGCCGAGCGTCTGTAGTCTCACACGTGATCCACTTGGTAAGCGTGACATCCGCGTGATATTGAGCGTGTTGCTGAGCGTGTTCACCTTCGCGCTGGGCGCCTCATGCTACGCCGCCCCTGACAACCAAGCCGCGCGCTACTACGAGGATGCCCTCACGCGGTATGAAAAAGGCGATATCAACGGCGCTATCGTCCAGCTCAAGAATGCCCGCCAACTTGACAAGACCATGCTGCCGGTTCAAGTCCTGCTCGGCAAGGCACTGATGGCGAGTGGCGACCCAGTGGCCGCAGACGTGGCACTTGTCGACGCGTTGCGGCTCGGTGTCAATCGGTCTGAAGTAGTGGTTCCTCTGGCCCAGGCCTACCTCGCGCAGGGCAAGCAGAAGCTGCTGCTGGAGCAAGCCCAGTTCAATCCCGCCGGACTCCCCAGCGGCCTACAACAGAAGTTGCTGGCGCTGCGCGCTTCAGCCTACAGTGATTTGGGCGACATGATCGGCGCCATGCGCACCATCGACGATGCCCGCGCCTTGGACGCCAAGGCAGTCGACGTCTGGCTGGCGGAAGTGCCGATCCGCATCCGCATGGGCAATTTCAACGAAGCCTCTGCTGCGGCTGATCGAGCGCTGACGCTTGATCCCAACTCACCGGAAGGGTGGTACCAGAAGGGCACAGTGTTGCATGTGCGCGGCGACTTGAAAGGTGCGCTCGCCGCCTACGATCGTGCACTGCGAATCGAGCCACACCACATCGAGGCCCGGGTCGCGCGTGCGGGCCTGTACATCGACCTGCTTCAGCATACGGAGGCGGCGAAGGACGTCGCGGAATTGCAACGCCTCGCGCCGATGGAACCCCGCGCCGCCTATCTCAAGGCCTTGCTGGCCGAGCGTGACAACAAGCCGACGGCGATGCGCGACGCCCTTAAGGAAATCACCTCACTCATTGACCCGGCACCACTGAACTTTATCCGCTATCGCCCGCAGTTGCTCATGCTCAACGGCTTGGCGCACTTCGGTCTCAATGAGCGGGAGAAAGCAAAGTTCTACCTGGAAGCAATGCAAAAGTCACAAGGAAGCGGCGCGGCGGCGACCAAGTTGCTGGCACAGATATATATCTCTGAGTCCGACATGAGCCGCGCGATCTCATTGTTGGAGGACTATCTCAAATCGCATCCCACCGATGTGCAAGCCATGGCCTTGCTGGCATCAGCGCATATGGCGCAGGGGCACTACTACAAAGCCACGACGCTGATGCAGGATGCGTTACGCAGCCAGGACACGCCCGAACTGCGCACAAACCTGGGACTCAGCCTGATAGGAGGCGGCCAAACCGGCGACGCCCTCGGTCAACTTGAAACGGCTTTCCGAAAGGATCCAAAACAAACCCAGGCCGGTTCGGCGCTGATCGGGCTCTATTTGCGCAGCGGCCAGGCAAACAAAGCTGTCGCCGTGGCCGAGACACTCGTCAAACAGCAGCCATCGAATCCCGGCTTTTTTAATCTGCTGGGCATGGCCCAAGCAGCCGCAGGAAACGCGACAGCGGCACGCACGGCCTTCGAACAAGCAATCAAGCTGGATGACACGCTCACCCCCGCCAAACTCAATCTGGCGCGGCTTGATATCGCGGACAAAGCCTATGACGCAGCGGCGCAGCGGCTGGGGGCCTTGCTGAAAGCGGACGAACGCAATACCGATGCGCTGTTCGAGTTGGCGGCGCTTGCAGTGCTACGCGGGCAAATGGATGCAGCACAGCGCTGGCTGGAAAAAGCCGACGACTTCGAGGGTCCGCGCAAGGTGAGAGCCGGTCTAGCCCTGGTCGATCTACATTTGCAAAACCGCCAACCCACGCGGGCGCTCGAGGTGGCAAAACGTTTGTCGGCCAAGGCGTCCGACAACGTCTCGGTATTACTGGCCTACGGCAGATCACAACTGGCCGTTGGAGATGCAGCGGCGGCACGGGCTACCTTGTCCGAAGCGGCCCGTTTTGCTGACTATAATGCGTCCCTTCAACTGGAAGTGGCCACCTTGCAACTCGCGGCCAACAACCCCCAAGGTGCCGGATACAGTCTCGAAAAAGCGTTGTCCGGACAACCCGATTACCTGCCTGCCATGGCATTGATGACCGACCTTGACTTGCGGCAGGGCAATCCCGCCCAAGCTGAGAAGCGAGCTCGCCAGATCGTCGAAAAAAATCCCAAGCGTGCCGTTGGCTACAGTCTGCTTGGGGATGTCGCCCTGGCGCGAAATCAGCCCGCCGCCGCCCTCGAATCGTATCGCCGCGCCCATCAGATCGAACCGTCCACGGACACGCTGCTTCGGCTATTTCGTACCCTGTTGGCTCAGGACAACGTCAAGCCCGCGTTTCAACTTATTGAGCAATGGATCAAAACCCATCCCGAAGATATCCAGGCACGCCGGGCCTTGGCCGATGCCTATGCCCGCACCGGCAACTTTCCGTCGGCACGCAGCGCTTACGAGGTCCTGCTCAAGGCAGCCCCAGACAATGCTGATGTCATCAACAATCTGGCCAACGTGTTGCTGCATCTCAACGATGCTGGCGCCGTAAAAATGGCGGAACTGGCTCTGACGAAAGATCCGAATAATGCCGACATCATCGACACCTTGGGCTGGGCGCATTTCAAGAACGGCAACACCGACCGCGCGCTCCCGTTACTCCGAGACGCCCGCTTGCGCAACCCGAATAGTCCAGACATCCGCTACCACCTGGCGGCGGTGTTAGCCAAGACGGGCCGAAAGAGCGAAGCGCGCGACGAACTGGAGACGGCCCTTAAATCTGGCCGCGCCTTTGAGCAAGCGCGCGAAGCCGACAGCCTGCTGCGTACGCTCAAGTGAACAAGAGGCCCCTCTACTTGTCGGCAGACTTTACAGTTAGCCAGTTTTGCTCCAGAGAAATATTTCTAGTTAATTGATATTAATATAAAATTAACCGTTGGCTCGTTTATTGCTCAGAATGGGTCACTCAACACCAAATTCCCGCGCATCCGTGCGCCCAGAGAGGAAACGAAAATGAATAACAATCGCTTAATCGCCATCATGGCGGCTTGCACCTTGGCAGGCGTGGCACCCTCGGCTTTCGCATTGTCCACCTGGAACTTCAGCACATCGGGCCCGTGCGCCCAAAGCGGAAGCGGTTTCGGCAACAGTTGGTCGTGCACCGCCAGCATCGGCCCCGGCCCCGCCGTAACGGCAACAGCGTGGTCCACGACGGGCAACAGCGGCACCAGTTTTGCGGCAGCAAACGCTGCCCAGTATGGCACCAGCGGTTTCGGCGTACGCAACACCGTCGAAGGCCTGAGCGCATCGTCACCGAACCACTCAATGGACAACAGCGGCCAAACGGACTTGCTCTCCCTAAAGTTCGCTTCGAGCGTCAAGCTGGACAGCCTGAAACTAGGCTGGTATTCCAACGATTCGGATGTCAGCGTGCTGGCCTACACTAGCGCTAGCCCGCCCCCCTCGTCGATTGCTGGCAAGACGGTGACGAATCTCCTTTCTAATGGATGGAGCCTTGTGGCGAACCTCTCCAACGTGGGTTCTTCGAGCCCGACCTTCAACGCCGGCGGTACCAGTTCAAGCTGGTGGTTGATCAGCGCCTACAACAGTGGTTACGACGGCAGCGCAGCGCTGGATGGCACTTCCGATTACGTCAAGCTGTTCAGCGTGTCAAACAGCACGCCGGGCAAAGTGCCTGAGCCGGGTTCGCTGGCGCTTGTTGGCCTAGCGGCCTGCGCGGCCGTCGGCCTGCGCCGGCGCAAGACACAGAGCGCTTGACGATGCAAGGACGCCGGTAACACCGGCGCGCATCGACGCAAAAAGGCCCGGCATCAGCCGGGCCTTTTTGCTATTGTGTGCGCGCAAAGCCACGCCACGAGGAGATCAACATGGGACAGACGATCAGCATACGCCGACCGGACACCGCTTCCATCAATGCCTACCTCGCCAATACGACGCAATCGCGCATGGGCCTGGTTGTCATCCAGGAGTGGTGGGGGCTCAACGACTATATCCGCAGCGTGGCCGATCGTTTCGCGCTAGCGGGCTACCTGGTCCTTGCGCCGGATCTTTATCAGGGACGTGTCACGCAGGATATGGATGAAGCGCGACACCTGATGGACGGGCTGGATTTTCCCGGTGCCACACATCAGGATATCCGTGCCGCCGTCGACCACCTGCAGCTATCTTGCGACAAAGTAGGCGTCCTGGGTTTTTGTATGGGCGGCGCGCTCACCATTGCAGCGGCCGTGCACGTGCCGAACCTTTCCGCCGCCGTGTGTTTTTACGGCATACCACCCAAGCAGTTCGCCGATCCGGCCAATATCAAGATTCCCTTTCAGGCGCATTTCGCCCAACACGACGATTGGTGCACACCGCAAATGGTGGATGCCCTGGAGCAGGCCATGCGCACCGCCGGCGCCAATCCAGAGATTTATCGTTACGATGCCAATCACGCCTTCTTCAATCACAGCCACCCCGAGGTGTACAGCGCCGCCTTGTCACTGCCGGATGTAAATTGACACAGAGCGCCGATTTAAAACTGATACACCGATTTGAGAAAATGGCCGGATTTTGAAAGCGGCCGTGATCACAGACGAGGTGTATGTGGAAATCGAATTATTGAGGAAGCATGGCAT
>JBBQGH010000060.1:0-11905 GCA_038322845.1 Gammaproteobacteria bacterium | reverse complement strand
CAGTCATGTCGTTCTCCTCGTCATCGCGGGGACAGCCCCCGCAGATGGAATCGAACAACAAACGCCCTGAAATGCAAAACGCGGTGGTAGCGCGCAGACCCCCCCGCGCACTACCACCGCGTCAGCGGTTTAGTTCAACGTGAGGTAGACGACAAAATGGGAAGTAAGCAGAATATTGGGTGGGGCAATAATCTGGCTGTCTCGGCTAAGTGACTGCGTATTAACACCGTCAGAGATTTGCAAAAGTTCGCCATGTCCAACATCTTTCTGGTACCAGTGAATAGCAGAGAAGCATACGCCAGGAAAAGGTGAATGGCGGCTTTATGGAAAATTGTTGATTGGCCGCTTTTGGCCATTAGGGTGAATTCACAGCTGTGCCGGGTAGTTGTCATGCGCCGCGCCATTCATTTTTAACAATGGCAGCAATGAAGAACATCCTTCACAGGCATAACACTATCTATCGACTAGAATCCAAAGTCTCGGCGGATCCTACAGAAACAAAAAAGCCAACCCTTGTGGGTCGGCTCTTCTATTTTTTAGGCACTATCTCGTCAAACTTCCGCCGCACCTGTGATTACTCTGCGGTCTAACGATGCCGATGCGCACCCGGGAATTTACGTCAAACGTCGATGTTGCGCGCGTAGAGCGCATTCCCCTCGATAAAGGCGCGGCGCGGCTCGACGTTGTCGCCCATGAGCTTGGTAAAGATCTCGTCGGCGACGATGGCGTCGTCTATTTGCACGCGCAGTAAGCGGCGCACCTTGGGGTCCATGGTGGTCTCCCAAAGTTGCTGGGGATTCATTTCACCCAGACCTTTATAGCGTTGCTTGGTAATGCCACGCTCGACTTCGGCGAGCATCCAGCTCATTCCTTCAGCGAAGCTGGTGATCGCTTGCGCCTTCTCGCCACGGCGAATGATGGCGCCTTTGCCTATCAAGCCTGACACCAGTTGCGCGGTGTGGCGGACCTGACGATAGTCGCCAGAGAGCAGAAACTCTTCGTCGATCATGCCGTGCTTCATGTTGCCATGATGCATACGTTCTATATGTAACTGCCAACGCTCACTCTTTTCTTCAAAGCGGGCGTGGATCTTGATGGATTCTGGCGTGTGCTTGGCGAGCCGCTTGGCGGATTCTTGGGCGGCGGCTTTATCGGTCAACTCGACTGAAATGTCGTGCGCCAGCATGGCGTGCAGCACCTCGTCGTCGAGGAAAAACCCCAACCGCGAAATAACCGCTTCCGACAGAATGTAGGAACGCGCCAGTTCCGCTAAGGCCTCGCCACGCAAAGGGGCCGTGCCGACGCTCGGCGTCAGCTCTGTATCGTCTAAGGCCAGCTTGAGCAGATATTGATTCAGCTCGTGGTCGTCTTTGATGTAGCGTTCTGTCTTGCCGTGCTTGATTTTGTAGAGCGGCGGCTGGGCAATATAGATGTAACCGCGCTCCACCAACTCCGGTAACTGGCGATAGAAGAAGGTTAGCAGCAAGGTGCGGATGTGTGCGCCGTCGACGTCCGCATCGGTCATGATGATGATGCGGTGATAGCGCAGCTTTTCGGGCTTGTAGTCTTCGCCCTTGCCAAAACCGGTGCCCAGCGCGGTGATGAGGGTGACAATTTCCTGTGAGGACAGTAGTTTGTCCGCACGCGCTTTTTCGACGTTGAGAATTTTTCCTTTGAGCGGCAGGATCGCCTGAAATTTACGGTCGCGCCCTTGCTTGGCGGAGCCGCCGGCGGAATCACCCTCGACCAGGTAGAGCTCGCACAAGGCCGGATCTTTCTCTTGGCAATCCGCGAGCTTGCCGGGGAGGCCGATGCCATCTAGCACACCTTTGCGCCGCGTCAGTTCTCGCGCTTTACGAGCGGCCTCGCGCGCGCGCGCGGCGTCGACGATCTTGCCGGTGACAATTTTGGCATCGAGTGGTTTTTCTAGCAGAAACTCGGCGAGCTTGGCGCCGACGATTTCCTCTACGACGGGGCGCACTTCAGAGGAGACGAGTTTTTCTTTTGTTTGCGAGGAAAACTTGGGCTCAGGGACCTTCACCGAGAGCACGCAAGCCAGACCTTCCCGCATGTCATCCCCGGTGGTTTCAACTTTGGCTTTTTTAGCCAGTTCGTGTTCGTCGATGTATTTGTTGATGACCCGCGTCATGGCGGCGCGCAGGCCCGTCAAGTGCGTGCCGCCATCTTTTTGTGGAATGTTGTTGGTGAAGCACAAGACTTGTTCGGCGTAGGAGTCATTCCACTGCATGGCGACTTCGACGGTGATGCCGTCTTTTTGCGCGGTGGCGTAGAAGACGTTGGGGTGCAGCACCGTCTTAGCGCGATTGATGTACTCGACGAAGCCTTTCACCCCCCCTGAAAAAGCGAAATCTTCTTCTTTTCCGCTACGCTGATCGACGAGCTTGATAGCCACGCCGTTGTTGAGGAAGGACAGCTCGCGCAGACGTTTGGCGAGTATGTCATAGTGATATTCAATATTGCCAAAGGTTTCTTGTGAGGCGAGGAAGTGCACTTCGGTGCCGCGTTTTTCCGTTGTGCCGACCACTTTGAGGGGTTCAATGGCAATCCCGGCACGAAACTCCATGCTGTGTTTGTTGCCATTGCGGCGGATGGTCAGACGCAGCCAGTCCGATAAGGCGTTCACGACGGAGACGCCGACGCCATGCAAACCGCCGGATACTTTATAGGAGTTGGAATCAAACTTGCCACCAGCATGCAACTCGGTCATGACAATTTCGGCCGCGGAGCGCTTGAATTCGTCGTCTTCTTTGATATCAACGGGAATGCCGCGGCCATTGTCTCTCACCGAAATGGAATTGTCGGTGTGTATGGTGATGACGATTTCGTTGCAATGGCCGGCGAGAGATTCGTCGATGGCGTTATCGACGACTTCAGAAACCATGTGGTGTAGACCGGTGCCGTCGGAAGTGTCACCGATGTACATGCCGGGGCGCTTGCGCACGGCCTCCAGGCCTTTGAGAATTTTAATGCTATTTGAATCGTAAGTATTGTCTTCCTGGCTCATGGGTTCTGTAATCGTGTAGGGTATTTGTGTGTGGCTGTGTGGGATGCTGAGCGTTTGCTCTAAATTCGCATGGGCATGACGACGTACTTGAACTGGTCGTTGCCCGGCAAAGTGATCAATGCGCTGGAATTAGCATCGGCTAAGCGGATTTCAACATCATCCACCGAAACGTTGTTGAGTACGTCAAGTAGATAAGTGACGTTGAAGCCGATGTCCATCGCTTCGCCGTCATAGGTGACTTCAAGCTCTTCCTGAGCCTCTTCCTGATCGGCATTGCTGCTGATTATTTTCAGGCTATCCGGCGCCAGAACGACGCGCACACCGCGGAATTTTTCGTTGGTTAGAATCGCTGCGCGCAACAGCGATTGCAACAGCGTTGAGCGCGGGAGAGTGACTACCTTGTGATGGTTCTGTGGTATGACTCTTTCATAATCAGGAAACTTACCATCGATCAGCTTGGAGACGAGTTCGATGTCACCGAAGTTGAAAGTCGCCTGGTTGGGTGCTAGCCGAATATTTAGGACTTCGTCATTGTCCGAGAGCAGACGCGACAACTCCGTCACAGTCTTGCGCGGGAGGATAACCTCCGTGCGTGGCAAGCTTTCAGGTAATGCTTCGCTGGCATAGGCCAGTCGATGGCCGTCGGTGGCGACAACGCGAATTTCGTTGCCCGTGACCACCAGCAGTAAGCCGTTGAGGTAGTAGCGGATGTCCTGCTGCGCCATGGCGTACTGGACAAAACCAATTAAACTTTTGAATTGCTTTTGCGTTAGCTGCAAATGCGTCTGCTCACCGTCGCCTTGCGCCATGCGCGGGTAATCGTCGGCGGGCAGGGTTTGCAAATTGAAACGGCTTTTAGCGGCGCGCACCTGCAAACGCTTGTCTTCGAGCGAGAGGCTGATTTCGGCGCTGTCCGGCAGGGAACGCAGGATGTCCTGCAACTTGCGAGCAGCAACGGTTACGGCAGCTTTGTCACTGCCTAGCGCACCCGCCGCATGGGTCTTGATCTGGATTTCGATATCGGTGGCGAGCAGGGTGAGCTGATCGCCATTTTTTTCGATTAAAACGTTCGACAGGATCGGCAGCGTGTGCCGCTTCTCGACGATGCCGCAAACGGCCTGCAAAGGTCCCAGGAGGTTGTCCCGTGATGTTTTTATAAGGAGCATTTATATATCTCCAACTAGTTAACAGTACACCAGTGATTTCTGTGGAAAAGCGAATAAAAGCATGTTAAATCAAATTGATAGTCTGTTAATAAGCTTAGGGATAAGTGGCTAGTTCACTTGGGGGTGGAATGTGGATTAAATTCGCTGCACTACCTAATTACGCACTTACCCACAAATTCTCACCTATCTATACAGCCCTTATTCAAGGGGATTTTATGCAACACTTTCGTCTTTTGAATCACTCTTAGCCCTTTAAAACCTGGGTCAATACCAGCACATCGTGGTTGATGATGCTGTCCTTCAAACGCAAGTCCGCTATTGTGCGGCAAGCATGCAATACCGTGGTGTGATCGCGGCCGCCAAATGCCTCCCCGATGGCGGGTAGGCTGGCTGGTGTGAGTTCTTTCGCCAACCACATAGCGACCTGGCGTGGTCGCGCGATGATGCGTGTGCGCTTCTTCGAGTACATATCCGACACTTTAATCTTGTAGTACTCCGCAACCGTCTTTTGGATGGACTCAAAGGTGATTTGGCGATTGTGCGCACCGAGCAAATCCTTGAGCGCTTCTTTGGCCAATTCGAGATTGATTTCACGGCCGTGGAAACGGGAAAAAGCTAAGACTTTTTTCAGCGCACCTTCGAGTTCGCGCACATTGGAGCGCAGATGTTTGGCGATAAGAAAGGCTACGTCTTCGCCAACCTCAATAGACTCGGCTTCGGCTTTCTTTTTGAGTATAGCTACGCGCATTTCCAGTTCAGGTGGCTCGATAGCCACCGTTAAACCCCAGTCGAAACGCGATATTAAACGGTCTTCTAGACCGGTGATGTCTTTTGGATAGGTATCGCAGGTGATAACAATTTGCTTGCGCGCTTCGATCAGCGCATTGAAGGCGTAGAAGAACTCCTCCTGCGTGCGATTCTTGTTGTTAAAGAACTGTATATCGTCGATCAAAAGCAAGTCGAGTGAGCGGTAATAGCGCTTGAATACGTCGAAGGATTTTTGCTGATAGGCACGTACGACATCAGCATAGTAGTCCTCGGCATGGACATAGCGAATTACTTTCTTGGGATTTTGGCGATAGACCTCATTGCCCAAAGCGTGAATCATGTGTGTCTTACCGAGACCGACGCCACCATAGACAAAAAGTGGGTTATAGGACGTGCCCGGGTTGAGGGCCACCTGGTAAGCGGCGGCGCGAGCCAGGTCGTTGGCGCGACCGGTGACCAAGGTGTCAAAAGTGAAGCTTGGATTCAGGCGCGTTTTTTCATACGCAGAATCTGGCATTGCGCTGGAAGCAGAAAATCGAGCAGGGCCACCGGCTGCGCTGACCAGAGATTTCTCTAGAATGCTTGTTTCTGCAGCATTCTGGACTGGCGTCGGCACTGGGGCTCTTTCGACGTCGTCCGAGCTTGGTAAATCAATAGAAATTTGTACGGGTGCGGTAAAGAACTGCTTGGCCATATCTTCCAGCCGGCGCATATAGCGCTCGCGTACCCATTGCAGCACGAACCGGTTGGGCGCCACCAAACGCAGGGCGCCCTCTTCCTCTCCGTCCTCAAAGCGTAGCGCTTTGATCCAGGTATTGAACTGCTGCGGTGGAAGTTCCTGCTCCAGCTGCTGAAGACAAGAAGACCAGAAAGCGTTCATTCAGAAAGCCCTACCGCGATCCAAATGCTCGGAAGCCAGCTTTAGGTCGCGGAAATAATAGTACGATATAAATACAGGATTGATTTTATTATAGTTTTTTTATATAAACGGCAAAACAGACGGCGATTTACGCTAATAATCCAGCCATTTTCGCCCACTTCGGCTGTGGATTTTAGCGCTTTTGCCGGAAAGTTATCCACAGGCCGAAAAATAAAATGGGCTTGACAAGGGCAGCTGAAGAAGCTGTAATCGCCCGTTTCTCTTCGTACAGAGCCAGCCATGAAACGCACCTATCAGCCTTCAGTTATCAAGCGCAAACGCACCCATGGATTTCTGGTTCGCATGCGGACCCGCGGTGGACGCGCGGTCATTCGCGCCCGTCGCGCTAAAGGGCGGGCTCGTCTCGCTGTTTAATTTGGCGTTGGCGGAAGGCATCGATCAAGGCTTCCGCAGCGAGTACCGCTTACGCAAAACGGATGAATTTTCATCCGTTTTTGCTTTTCGGCGGTCTTTACGCTCCGTTTATTTTGAATTGCTCCACCGCCCTAATGCGGGCCCTGGCGCGCGGCTGGGCACGGTAGTGGCCAAGAAACTGGTTCGGTTCTCTGTTCATCGCAATCTGGTGAAGCGTATTGTGCGTGAATCTTTCCGTCGTTGTAGAAACACCTTGCCCGCCAAGGACTTGGTAGTGCGGGTCAGAGTAAAAATTGAGCGACCCGACAGGTTGGCTCTGCGCATAGACATCGAGCAGTTATTTCAGCGCTTGGCAGCATGAAGTTTTTTTTGCTCCTCCTGCTAAGGTGCTACAAGTTTGCGATCAGCCCATGGTTGGGACAAACCTGCCGTTTTCATCCTTCCTGTTCCGAGTACGCGCTGGAAGCCGTGGAAAAGTACGGCGCCGGTAAGGGTGCCTGGCTGGCTGTTAAACGTGTGTCCTGCTGTCATCCCTGGCATCGCGGTGGTTATCACCCGGTTCCATAAACCTCACGAGTTAAATCGATGGATAATAAGCGTTTGATTTTATTGCTGGCTTTTGGCTTTTCCTTGATCATGTTATGGGATGCTTGGCAAAAGCAGAGTCAGCCCAAGCCGCCCGCCAGCGTACAACCGGTTGCTTCTGGGACTTTGGTATCGCCCGTCCCGAACAGCTCATTGGCGACGCCTGTTGTTGCGACGCCGCCGCTACCGGGACAGCCGGCGGCGCTCAGCCCTGCCGCAAATGCTGTCAAGGCACTGGTAAAAACCGACTTGTTTGTGGCGGAAGTCTCCGCCCAGGGTGGTGATTTGGTGAGTCTGGAACTGACTCACCATAAGGCGGCTGAGGATAAAGCTAAAAACTTTGTGTTGCTGGAAAATTCAGCCGAGCACCTCTACCTGGCGCAAAGTGGTTTGATGGGAGAGGGCCTGCCTAACCACAAGACCGAATATAAGTTGGCCCCGGGATCCTACGAGTTGAAGCCAGGTGCGGAGTCGCTGGAGTTGCGTATGGAAGCGCCCGAGACGAACGGCGTGAAAGTTACCAAGCTCTATCGTTTCCATCGCGATAGCTACTTGATCGATGTTGCCTATGAAGTAACAAACAACGGCACAGGGCCTTTGGCGGGGAATGCCTATTACCAGTTGACTCGCGATGGCAAGATTCCGCCCCGCGGACTCACTAGCGTTAGCACCTTCACCGGCCCGGCGGTCTACACCGACGAGAGCAAGTTCCAAAAGATTGAGTTTGGCGATATAGAAAAGGGCAAGGCTAAGTTTGTTTCCAAGGCGGCAAATGGTTGGATCGCCATGGTTCAACACTACTTCGTGGCGGGCTGGGCACCCCAAGGCAAGGAAGAGCGGGAGTTCTACGCGCGAAAGGTCGGCGACAATCTTTACAGCGCTGGGGTCATTGTCCCGCTACCCAGCGCGGCACCGGGCCAGACCGTCCAGGTCAGTGTGCCTTTGTATGCCGGCCCGCAAGAGCAAGCGCGCCTGGAGAAGGTCGCTCCTGGTTTCGAGCGGGTGGTGGACTACGGCTGGCTGACCATCATCGCGGCGCCGATTTATTGGGCGCTGGAACTGATCCACCGGCTAGTGGGTAATTGGGGATGGGCCATCATATTGCTGACCGTATCCATCAAGGCCGTGTTCTTCCCCTTGTCGGCTGCAAGTTATCGCTCGATGGCGAAGATGCGCCTAGTTACGCCGAAGTTAGTCAAAATTAAGGAGCAGTTCGCCAACGATCGTAACCGTATGAACCAAGAGATGATGGAGTTGTACAAGCGCGAGAAAATTAATCCGCTAGGCGGCTGCCTGCCTATCCTGATTCAGATCCCTGTCTTCATTTCTCTCTACTGGGTATTGCTCGGCAGCGTGGAAATGCGCCACGCGCCTTGGATCTTGTGGATACAAGATCTCTCCACCAAAGACCCTTACTACGTGCTGCCGCTCTTTATGGGTGTCACCATGCTGGTACAAACCAGGCTGAATCCGACGCCGCCCGATCCTATACAAGCCAAGGTGATGCTGGCCATGCCTATTGTGTTTACGGCGATGTTCCTGTTTTTCCCGTCGGGCCTAGTGCTCTACTGGATCGTGAACAATCTGCTGTCTATCACACAGCAGTGGCAGATCACCCGGATGATCGAGGGTGGAAAGCCCAAAGCCGCCAATAACTGATGTCATTGCCGCGGTGGCCACGGCCCCCGGGCGAGGTGGTATCGGGGTGGTGCGTCTGTCGGGGCCAGAATTACCTACTTTTGCTCGGGCGCTCAGCGGCCGTGTGCCAGCGTCGCGACATGCGACGCACGTCGCCTTTCTGGATGCGACCGGCAGGGAGATAGACGAAGGTTTATTACTGTATTTCCCCGCTCCCCATTCCTATACCGGGGAAGACGTGCTGGAATTGCAGGGCCACGGCGGGCCGGTGGTGATGCAGCTTTTACTGCAACGCTGCCTGGAACTCGGCGCCCGCCCGGCCCAACCGGGCGAATTCACCCGACGCGCATTTCTCAACGACAAACTCGATCTGGCGCAAGCCGAAGCGGTGGCCGATCTGATCGAGGCCTCCACCGCGGCGGCTGCCCGATCGGCGGTGCGCTCCTTGGCTGGCGAGTTCTCGGCCACTGTCCATCAGCTCGTCGACAAATTGATAGCGCTACGCATGTTGGTCGAGGCGACGCTGGATTTTCCAGAGGAAGAAATCGACTTTCTCAAACAGGCCAAGGCCTCGGACAGATTGCGGACCCTTCAAGAAGAGCTGACGGCTGTGCAAGGGCGCGCCCAGCAAGGCAGTTTGCTGCGCCAGGGGCTGCATGTGGTGCTTGCTGGCCAGCCGAATGTCGGCAAATCCAGCCTGCTCAATCGTCTGGCGGGTCAGGAGCGGGCTATCGTCACGGCAGTGGCGGGGACTACGCGGGACGTATTGCGCGAAGCCATTCAGATACAGGGCATCCCCCTGCATATCATTGACACGGCGGGTTTGCGCGAATCCGAGGACGAGATCGAACGCATCGGCGTAGCGCGCACCTGGCAGGAAATTGAGCGGGCGGACGTGATTTTGCAACTCGTCGATGCCCACAGCGGGCTGACCGAAGCGGACCACGATATCGCCACGCGCCTACCGGCGGGGATCGAGCGCCTGCTCGTATATAACAAGACAGATCTTACCGAACGCACCGTAGGACGAAGCGATGCTGGCGGGGTGGTCAGCGTTTGGCTTTCGGCCAAGACGGGTGCCGGTATCGACAACTTGCGCGAGGAGTTGCTGCGCGTAGCCGGTTGGCAGACCGGCGCCGAGAACGTCTTTATGGCACGTGAGCGGCACTTGATAGCCTTGGCTCGGGCGGGAGAGCATTTGAGCGCCGCCGGCTTGCAGCAATCCAGCCTTGAGCTCTACGCTGAAGAACTGCGCCTGGCGCAGGAGGCGTTGAGTGCGATCACGGGCGAGTTTACGCCCGACGACTTGCTCGGGGAAATCTTTTCGCGTTTCTGCATAGGCAAGTAGAGTCGTTGTCGACCCAGTCGGGAAAACGCAGTTCCACGTGAAACAACGCTAAGCTTTGGACCCGATCGCACTTAGCTTGCTCCTCATGGCCGCTTTCCTCGCCGGGCTAATCGACGCGGTGGTCGGCGGCGGTGGCTTGATCCAGCTGCCAGCTTTGTTCGCCGTTTTCCCGCAGGCCACACCGGCGAATCTGTTCGGCACCAATAAACTCGCCAGCATCTTCGGCACCGCCAGCGCGGCGGCGCGCTATGCGCGGAGGATCGACGTGCCGTGGCGCCTCGTCCTGCCCGCCGCTGTCTCTGGCTTATGCTTTGGCTATCTAGGCGCCATGGCCGTCAGTATCGCGCCGCGCGATTGGCTGCGTCCGCTCATCCTGACCCTGCTTATCGCGGTAACGGCCTACACCTGGTTGCATAAGGACTTTGGTGCAAACAATGGCACAGCTTTGCTACGCCGAGGCGATGTCATCTGGGCAGTGGTGCTCGGGGCCACCTTAGGTTTCTACGACGGTTTCTTTGGCCCGGGTACAGGCAGCTTTCTAATCTTTGCGTTCGTGCGGCTGTTCGGGATGGACTTTCTGCGCGCTTCGGCATCAGCCAAGATCATCAATGCCGGCTCTAACCTTGCCGCCTTGCTGTACTTCGGTGCGCAGGGAAGCATACTGTGGTGGCAGGGCGGCCTTATGGCGGCATGCAACATAGCCGGCGCGCTGGTAGGTACCAATCTGGCACTGGTCCGGGGTCCCGGCTTTGTGCGCCGGGTATTTTTAGTCGTTGCCACTCTACTCATCATTAAGTTCGCAACGGATACTTTTAGCCCGGCGACGACACTCAATTAGTGGAGATAGCCAAAAACGGCCGGAGTCTAATGATGATGGACAGGGCTAATGGTCAAAATAGTGGGACGGAGCGTTCCACGTGAAACATACTGGCCATCATTCGCCGTAGTGCGCTGTAATTCCGTTGGGGGCTCGCGTATCATTGCGCCTCTTTTTGTGAGCGTTCTGCATCATGCTTTTCCCCACCCGTTACGACGTCATCATTGTAGGCGGTGGCCATGCCGGCACCGAAGCCGCGTTGGCTGCTGCGCGCGCCGGCTGCCGCACGCTCTTGCTGACGCATAACATCGAAACGCTGGGGCAGATGTCCTGCAATCCGTCCATAGGCGGCATAGGCAAGGGCCATCTGGTGAAGGAAGTTGATGCCCTGGGCGGCGCTATGGCGGCGGCCACGGACGAGGCGGGCATCCAGTTCCGCATCCTCAATGCCAGCAAGGGCCCGGCGGTGCGGGCTACCCGTGCCCAAGCTGACCGGGTGCTGTATCGCGCCGCCATCCGTCGCCGTCTGGAAAACCAAGCCAACCTAACCATCTTCCAGGCTGCGGTCGACGACCTCACCGTCACGGGCGATCAGGTCACTGGCGTCGTTACCCAGCTTGGCGTGCACTTCGAAGCCGAATGCGTCGTGCTTACCGCTGGCACCTTCCTCGCTGGGCTGATCCATGTAGGCCTCGATCATTATCAGGCGGGCCGCATGGGTGATCCGCCCGCCACGAGCCTGGCGGCGCGTCTGCGCGAACTGAAGCTGCCGGCTGGGCGGCTCAAGACCGGCACGCCGCCGCGCATCGACGGCCGTACGATTGATTTCTCAGTGATGACCGAACAGCCGGGCGATAACCCCGTGCCGGTGTTTTCCTTCCTCGGCTCGGCCACCCAGCATCCGCGCCAACTGCCCTGCTGGATCACGCACACCAATCAGCAGACGCACGACATCATCCGCGGTGGCCTTGACCGTTCGCCCATGTACACCGGCGTGATCGAAGGCGTGGGACCGCGCTATTGCCCGTCCATCGAGGACAAGATCCATCGCTTTGCCGACAAGCAAAGCCACCAGATCTTCCTGGAACCGGAAGGACTGACGACCAACGAGTATTACCCTAACGGCATTTCCACCAGCCTGCCTTTCGACGTGCAACTGGATTTGGTGCACTCAATCCAAGGTCTCGAAAGCGCCCACGTACTGCGGCCGGGCTATGCCATCGAATACGACTACTTTGATCCGCGCAGCCTGTATTCCTCGCTG
>JBBQGH010000059.1:0-12311 GCA_038322845.1 Gammaproteobacteria bacterium | reverse complement strand
GGTCGAGCCGTCAAATACCACGCCATTCCTGCCACTGCGGGGCGTGTTGTCCCACGCATGGATCAAACACGGATAGTTCTCGGCTGCGGCGGCAGCTTCAGGAGACAGAAGATTCAGCACGTCCTGATATCGATAAATCGTCGGCAGGCCCTTCGTCTCGGCGTATTTCCGTCGTAACCACTGCAAGGGCTTGCGCCTTGACACCCAGGGTCTTCGCGGAGGAAGACGGAAAGTGGTGATGGCGTCAAAGCCCAGTTCACTGGGTTTCCAGGCTTCATCGAACGAGGTCCCAACCAGATGCAATCCTGGCAACCCGGCCTTGACAGCCATCTCTCGCCAAAGATCGGTGACATGACGGACGTTCGGTATTTCGTCGGGATGATAGATCGCAAAAAGCGGTTTGCCATCCACGCGTATGTAGCGCCGGTCAAAAAAAGCCGGGGCTACGGCGTCGAAGTGGGCGCGATGGTCATCATCACCTGGATAGGTTTGCTCGATGAGCAGACGGTTTGGCTCCCCATGCCAAACTCCGGACCAACTCTGGTTCGCCCAGTAAAGACAGAAAGGAAAATCAGGTTTCCCGCTCGCCAGTGTTTCCTGAATGGGGCGCTCCAGTAACCGTTTGCCGGCCCCGAACCAGTAGTGGTAGTAGCAAAAACCCTCGATGCCGTGTTCTCGCGCCATATTGGCCTGAGCTTCTCGAGTCTCCGGCACTCGCAGATCGTAAAAGCCCAGATCTGCCGGGATATGGGGCTGGTAATGGCGGCGAAACAAGGGCCGGGCCTTGGCCGTATTGGTCCACTCGGTGAAGCCCTTGCCCCACCAACGATCGTTTTCCTCTATGGGATGAAATTGAGGAAGATAAAGAGCCAGAAGACGCGCACGCTTGGTCATAAGCATTCTCGTTAAACACAGCTCCCCGTTCCCATTAAAGCCCCGATAGTCGTCGACTACCGGTGACGCATTCCACTTGTATGCGGCTACTAAGGAGGAGTAGGCGTAGCCACACTGGCGAAGCGTTCATATTGCATATCATCCAGTCGCCCACGCAAAAGACGGTTGAGCATCGCTGCTTTCCAGGGCAGTCGATAGCCGAAGATGCCCTCGATTCTATCCACATTAAAACCGGTCTCGCGGAACAGCCGTTCAATACTTTGCTTGGTAAAGAATCGCAGGTGAGTTTGATCCAGCACGCCGTGTTTCTCGTACCGCCACTCACCCCCGAGAAAATACGCCTTGAACACGGGGAAATGACGAACATTGGGTATGGACGATACGACTGTCCCGCCGGGACGCAAAACAGATCTTAGGCGCCGTAACACCGACCAGGGATCGACGAGATGCTCCAGCACGTCATTGCACACCACGCAGTCCACACTCGCGTTGGGAATCGAATTGAGTGCCGCTTCAATCGGACTTTCGATGACCACATCCAGGCGCTTGCGCGCCTCGGCGGCCGCGTCGGCATGCACTTCCACGCCTATGACGTGGGCGCCCCCGATCTGCTCACGCAGTAAGGCGCCGAAAATTCCTGCGCCACATCCAAGTTCAAGAAAATGCCGTGCATCGGGTGGAATGAAAGGCAACATCTCGCGACGCTGTGCCTGGTAGTAGTACGAATCCGGCGACTCCGCAACGGCGCCTAGCGGGGTAGTCTGAAGTTCCGCGTTCTGACGTTCCATTGGTCAACTCCCCGAAAATTCATTGCGCTCAGTGCTAGGTACCCGCAACGCGACTCACAACGTATCTGAACTTTCCGGATTTCTCCGGCGCAATGTCGTCCACGCGCTCGACCGCTATTTTCACCCCTTGCCCCAACCTGGCCTTGAAGCCCTGCTCAATGACAGCTATCGATTCGGCGCCAAAACCCGCACCTGTCACCAGCAGCACACGCGTTAGTTCCAGACTTTCCTGAACTATCTTGAATTGTGCCACGCCAGGCAGGTCGCGCACGATGTAGACCAACGCCAAACCGTGCATCACCGTGCCGTCGGCGGCAACGACGAAATCCGTAGTGCGACCCTGGATGTCCTTGAGCATAGGCAGGCGGCGGCCGCACTCACATTCCTCATTGTCCAGCACGCCGACATCGCCGGTGCGATAGCGAATGAATGGAAAGTCCGGCGTTGCTAAGTGGGTGACGACGATCTCGCCGGCACTACCGGCAGGCAGCGGGCGCCCTTCCGCGTCGACAATCTCGACGATGATGTCTTCGGCGCTAATGTGCATACCGCCCCAAGGACATTCGTGAGCGATAAAACCCGCGTCGCGGCCACCATAGCCGTTCGCCACAGCACAGCCGAAGGCTGCGGATATCTGCGTGCGCTGTTCGTCATAGAGCCGCTCAGAAGTCACAAAGGCGACGCGAATGCCGAGATCATCGAGCCGTTGGCCGCTCGCCTGGGCGTGGCGGGCGATATGCGCCAGCGCCGAAGGGTAGCCAAAGATCATGCGCGGACGGAAAGCGCGTATCTCGCGGATGAATCCATCCAGCTTGCCCGGCGACATTTCAAAAGCCGGCACCAGCCGGCTGCGCAGCAGCTTGTCTCGTAACAGTCGCACGCGATCCTGCGCGCCCAACTCGATGGGTGAACCCCACACCACGATCTCGGGATCCCCAAGATCCAGGCGCCACCAGCGCGTGGCGCGCCACTTGGCGGCGACATCATGACTGATGCGATCCCGCCCCATGTAAAACACCAGCGGTTCGCCGCTAGAGCCGCCGGTGTTATAGCGTTTGAGCGGCCCCGCCAACTCTGAGGTGAGATCGTTGGCGCGGATGAGCGTTTTAGTGAGTAGCGGCACGCCTTGCAGATCGCTGAGCGAGATCATAGCCGACGGCTCGAAACCGATGTCACTGAAGAGCGCGCGGTAATAGGGCACATGGCGGCCAGCATGACTCAACAAATCCTTTAGACGGGCCAGGCGATACCGCTCCAATTCCTCGACCGGCCACCATTGGCTACGCTCAAGCGCGTGCAGGCGGGCGACGCTGTCGTGACCCTTGAGTTTTTCGTGCAATGGGAACACCACACGGGACACAAAGCGCGTCCATAGCGCGCTCTTCGGGCTGGCTTCTGTCCACGATTTGGCGGGTTGGTCGGATCTCATACCGTCGATCTCATGCTGTCGATTTCAGGGTAATGCCGATGTCCTGATGAAGAACACGTCTGTATCGGTGCGCGTCAGCAACACGATGCCGCGCAGTTCCGGCACGTAGCGCATTCTGCCCCAGACTGAGGGCGCACCGCCCGAGTTAACCGCGCTGGCCCCAGCAGCGGGAGGCGTTCCCGTGATGGCAAGTCTATCCACCTGCCACTCGTGAACGCCATTCATCAAACCTCGATAGGCAATCGTATAGAGCTGTCCGTCGTCCTGAAACCAGACGAATTTCCCCAATCCTTCGTCGAAGACGAATCCGGCCTTGGGGCCCATGCCCTTGAGGCTTTGAGCATGCGATCCGATCAGCTTGGTCTTTTCGTAGAGCGTACCCGTGCGCATATCAAAGGTCAGCGCCGCAGCATTGTCGCCTTTGTAATTTCCCATCACCAACATCAGATTATTCACAGGGTCGATACACGACGCCATTCGCGAAAAAGAGCGAACGTCCTGGTGCCATATGGTCCAGGCCAGCGACTTTTGGTCGAATCGGTAGATATTCTCGCCAGCCGGCCAGTAAACGTCCTCGGTGACGGGATGCTTGACGATCCACTCGCCGTCATAATCTCGCGCGCCCGGAAGAGACGGGGGGCGTTTGGCCCGATCCAATTCGTACTCTTTGGTAGTCCAATAGGCAATGTCTATGTTTCCCCACATCCCTTGATCGATCTCCCACACGTTCGTCGTCCCCATCAGCACAAACCAGTCCCTTCCATCGAAAAACTGGGGCGACCAGTAGGAATGACGCGCGTTCGGCCGCCCATCTCGCATGTAGTCATGTCCTGGCACTGCCGGCCCACGAGGCCATACTTGGCTTGCCGGACTGGGCATGACGAGCGTTTCCCATTTCGGCGCTTCGGTGTTGAGCTTGAGGCCGATCCAGTCGTTGCCCGCCCAGGCGCCGGCGCCGCCGCCGCCCGTAACGAGTAGCCACGAGCCGTTTTTGCGGAGCGCCCCGCCGGAGAAATTTGTCATTTTTGCTGGGCTGCCCAGGCCAATTTCGCGTCCCCCTCCACCCAACAGGCCCCGAGCAACATACGGCTCTTTAGCGAGATTGGTAGCGATCTTCGTATTGGGAATCTGGTACCACCGATTTATCGTTCCCGCCCGCGCAGGATCCGTTAGCCAGCGCGGCACATCTGTCGCCGCTGGCGCCTGGCTCGCAACCAAGGCGACGCAGCTCGCCGCGAAGCGCAGGCCGTACCGAATGGAGCAATGCGACATCATGGGCGCAGTCCTTTCCTAGTAGTAGTCACGGCGCTCGCGTAAGTGTTGAATAGACGCTCCCGCACCTGGGGCCAGGTGTAGCGGCTCGCCACCTCCAAACCGGTGTTGCGCAGCCGCGCGGCCACTGCCGCATCGTCTAACACACGCAAAGCTTGGGCGGCCATCTCCTCGGGCCGGCGTGGCGGCACCAGCAGGGCACTGCAATCATGCTCTACCAGATGAGGAATGCCACCGACATCCGTGCTTACGATGGGCACGCCGCTGGCCATAGCCTCAAGCAAGGATATCGGCATGTTGTCCGCCAACGTTGGGTTGAGCAGCAAATCGGCTTCGCGGTATAAGCGCGCGATGTCGTCATTGTCGAGCCTGCCCGTAAAATGCACGGCATCGGCGATGTCTAACTCGGCGCACAGCGTGCGCAGGTCGGTCAGTTTTGGTCCCGAGCCAGCAACGGTAAGCCGCGCCTCGCTATGGACGCTACGTACTGCTGCGAAGGCACGCAGTGCGGTGGGCACATCGTAGATATCTTCGAGGTTACGCGTGACGATGAGATGATAGCCGTGCGGGCGATCTAAAGCCGGAAAAAAACGCGACAAATCGATAATGTTGGGAACGATGACGGTAGCCACATCACGCCGCGCGAACACCGCCTCTAGAAACCCTGAGGGGACGACAACCTGCGTCGCTCTCGCCAGTGTCGGCCGCACCCAGCGAAATTGGGCAGAGAAAAAACTTTCGGCCTCGCCACCCCGGTAGTTCACGATCACCGGCACCCCGCGCAGCCGGGCGATCCAGACTGCGGGCGCGGCGAACAAATGCCAGGCCCAGCCCGAATTGGCCATGACATGACACAAATCTACACGCCCGGCGCAACGCCACAGATGCAACACATAGGGTAGCAACCGAAACACGGCGCGCAAACCCCAGACCCGCTCGACCCAGGCGGGCTGATAGGGTGGGTTGATCTGCACGACCTCCACCGACATTCCTGCTTCGGTGAGCAGACGCGCCAATTGGCGCGTCTGGTTGGCCATGCCGCCCGATGGCGGCGGCAGCGGGCCGATCAGGCCGATCCTCAGCGTTAGTCCAGACGATGCTTGGGCAGAATCGGGCATGTCACTCTTTCAGGCACGCGCATAGTCGGCCTGACGCAGATTGGCCGCCAGGCGTAGTCCGTACCGCCAGGCGCGGCGATCCCAAGGCGTAAAGCGTGGAATCTGGTACAGATCGCAACCGGGCGTCGCGGCGCCCCAGGCAGTGGACAGCGCGGCTGAGAAGCCTGCCTCACGCGCCAGCTTCGCATGGGTAGCGTTGTAATCCTGGCCGGGCTTGCCATTCGGATAGGCGAAAAAGCGCACCGGTGCATCGATAATCTGTTCCAGACGCCGCTTGCTGTCGAGCATCTCCATGTAGGCCTCATCGTCTGGCAGCCGCGCGAGAATGGGGTGATGCAGGGTGTGGGCGCCGATGGTCATGCCCGCCCGCGCCATCTCGCGCACTTGCATGGAGGTGAGCATCAAATCATCGGGCAGACTGACACCAGCCTGCGCTGCGATAGCGTCAACCTGTTTTTGACGTAGCGACGGTTCCAGATGCTTCACTTGGGTGATGAGTAGGGCGATGGCGGCGCGACGTTGCGCCATATCACCCAGCGTATGCGTACCCAGGTCAAGTGCGTTGAGGTCGAGCTGCGGTGCCGGACAACGACGCACTGCTTCGATCAGCGTGTCGTTCCACATACGGCCACCATCAAGAAATCCGGTGGCGATAAAGAAGCTGGCACTGACGCCATGCGCTTGCAATATGGGCAGGGCCACGTCGTGGTTGTCGGCATAACCGTCGTCGAAAGTAATCACTGCCGGTCGCGCCGGCAGCGTACCTCCGCGCAAGCCCTCGACCGCTTCCGCCAGCGGCAGCACCTGGAACCAGCGCTTGATCCAGCCGATTTGCTGATCGAAAAAGCGCGCGTCGGGCTCGCGCGGAAAGATCGGGTCCACCGTCGCGTGTACGCGGTGAAATATCAGCACTGTAAGCCGCGCATGCTTGCCCGCCGGGGCCAATCTGCCCAACAGCCAGCGCATCATGTCGCCCCCAAGCGGGATTGCGCGCACAACAGCAGGAGGAAGGCCGGGATCGCCGCCAAGCACCACAGGCAGGCTTTGGTACGGCGGCGTAACGCGAATAAGCGTCGCGCTGCCTCGGCCCCCTCCGGGGTGGGATAAATGCGTATATGCGGCTGGACGCCGACGAGGTTGGCGACGACATGCGCCAGCGTGCGCGAAATGCGCCCTGCGGCCCGCACCAGCGGATGGGCGTAATAAGAAAACACTGCATTACCCCACCACAAATACCACTCGGCGGCGCCACGGCGAAAATAATCGTAGGCCTTGTCCTCGTGGATATAGCCCCGACGACCAGTGCCGTTCGGCTGCATGCGCACCGGGCCACGACCGCCAAGCAGACTGTCACGAAACGCCAGCGCCGAAAGCGGCACGCCGCTGGCTGCATCGACGACATGGAAGTTGTTGTGCGGATCAAGGAACAGCCACTGCCCGCGGCTTCGGTCGAAGACCTCGACAAACGTGTGACCATGCCCACCGTAGCCATCGAAGGAAAACGCCCATTGGCGCGCGTCCAACCCGGCCGCATAGGCCAGAGCAAGAAACACTTTGACGAAGTCGGCGCAGTAACCGTAACCGGCGCGGATGCCGCGATAGCTGGCGGCGAGATCGTCCTGTATAGGACCTTTGTCCGCCGCCCGCTCGGCAAGATGGGCGGCCAGCCGCAGGGCTTTCTCCCAGTCGGCCAGCTGCTTCACGCCTAGCGCGTCGACAATGCTGACGAAATCTTCAGGGACGGGTTTGCGTTCACGGCGAAAATCGGCAGGGAAGTTATCGGGCGTCCAGGTGAAATCACCCTCACGCGTAGCATCGACCAACATGGCATTGCGCACCCGCACGGCTCGCGACGGCGGCCAGCATAGGCTCAGCAGATATCCTGCCGACAGCCCAAAAGCCAGCAGCGTGCTCGCGATCCAGTAAGTCATAAGGCTACCAACACAAGCCCCGGTATTCGCCGCGTAGCCCCTCACGATCTGGCATGTTCACCAGATCAACGACGAGGTGATCGTCGCGCACGCAGCGCTTGAGGGTGTCAAATATCTTGGTGTCAGCCAGGCCGACTACCAGGACGTCGGATTCGGCGATGACGCTTTCCAGATCGCTTTTCAGCAAGCTGCCTATGTGCGGCACATGCTGCTCAATGAAGCGGCGGTTGGCGCCGAGGAGGTTGGACAGATGCACTTCGGGGTCGTGCACCAGCAAGCTCAGGCCCTTGCCAAAAAAATGCTCCGCTATCGCCACCAGGGGGCTCTCGCGCAGATCGTCTGTGCCAGTCTTGAAGGACAAGCCGATCATACCGATGCGGCGGCGGCCGGAGGCCATGACCTTCTGTATCGCGTGGTCGATGTGCGCGCGGTTGGAAGGCAGAATACCGCTCAGCATGGGCAACTCGACATCGCGCATCTTGGCGAAATACTGCGTGGCACGCAGGTCCTTCGGCAGGCAGGAACCACCAAAGGCGAAGCCGGGCTTGAGATAGGCCTTGGAAATATTCAGTTGGGTGTCCTGGCAGACCAGATCCATGACTTCGAAAGCGTCGACGCCCATCGCTTCGCAAATGCGCGCCGTCTCATTGGCGAAAGTGATCTTAAGCGCATGGAAATTGTTGCAGGAATATTTAACCATCTCCGCTGCGCGGATTGATGTTGCATAAAGCTTGCAAGGTAGGTGGCCGAACAAGCTGCGCAGGGTTTCGACGGGCGCTTCGCTGTTAGCGCCGACAATGGTGAATGGCGGCTTGTCGTAATCGCGGATGGAGGAACCTTCGCGCAGAAACTCGGGTTGGAAGCACAGGTGAAAATCGACACCGTCTTTCTTGCCTGACTCGCGTTCCATGATGGGTAACAGCACTTCTTCCACCGTGCCCGGCACCAGCGTAGAACGGAAGACAAAGGTATGCGCTGTGGTCTTGTCGCGCATGATGACGCCGAGATCATGCGCCAAGCGCAACATGGCGCCCTGATCCTGACTGCCGTTGGCGGCAGACGGTGTACCGACACAAATCAGCGATAAGTCTGTGTGTCGCATGGCCTCAGCCACGTCCTGCGTGACATGCACCCGACCGGACGCGACCACCGCATACATCAAGTCCACCATGCCCTCTTCGACCACCGGCGTCTTGCCCTCGCTGATGAGCGCGAGCTTGGCGGGATCCACATCAACGCCATACACCGAATGGCCGTCGCGGGCGAGGCAGGCCAGCGACACTGCACCGACATAACCGAGACCAAATATGCTGATATTCACAATATTTTCCTATTCTTCAAACTTGAGTTAGGTGTGCATTTTTATTGATAAGACAACGCTCAATGATGTCATCGAGACGTTGCATAGACTTCGGCCAAGCGTGATTGGACAACATGCGCTCACGTCCAGCCAGAGCCAGTCTCTGGCGTTCAGCCGGGCTATCCAAAACCCGCAGTATCGTCTGAGCATAACCGCGCGGCGTATCGGCGACAAGGAAATGCGTTTCGTTTTGTGCATCGACACCACCGGCGGCGACCGTGCTGGTCACGACCGGCACGCCCATGGCCATGGCTTCGAGGATTTTATTCTGCGTGCCACGGGCGATGTTGAGCGGTGCGACCATCAACGCCGAAGCCCTCACGTAGGGACGTACATCGGGCACCGAGCCGGTCACGGTGACGCCAGGCAATTCGCCCAGCTTGCGCATGGCCGGCGAGGGATCGGCGCCGACAATCACCAGCTTGATATTCGGCCGCTTAGCGCGCAACAGCGGCAGCGTATTGGCGCAGAAATCCGTCATGCACTCCTGATTGGGGTAGTAATCCATGCGCCCTATGAAGCTGATCGTATCGGGCTCATAGGGCGTCTCGTCGGGCGCAAAAAAAGTCGCGTCGACACCGTTGGGAAACCAGTCGGTCGGGACGTCCACGCCGTAGGCCTTCAGCGTTTCCCATTCAGCACGTGTAGTGGCCGTGCATAAATCAAATTGCGCGGCAAGACGCTTTTCCGCGCGCAACATTTTGCTGCCTTCCAGCCGGTAACCCAGGCTCAAAGGAAAAGGCTTGTAGTTGGCGTACTCCAGCCACTTCTGCGAATCCATGTCACCGAAGTCGAGAATTTTCGGAATGCCGCGCACGTCCGACACATATTGCGCGACAGAAGAGCAATGCACGAAAATCAGGTCAAAGCGCGTCGTGCGCAGCAGTTGGCGTATGCGTCGCGCCAGATCCGCCGAGTAGAAATATCCCATGGAGGACGGCACCAGCGTCGGCAGGCGCACCACCATGCGCGCCATCTGCAGCGGATCGCTCACTTGCGACATTTCGAAGTGCGCGCAATGCGGTGCAATACCCTCGCCTTCGCGTGCCTCGTCGTCGGAGCGCACCAGCGAGGCCACCGTCACTTCATGCTGCTCACTGAAGTGACGAATCATATTGAACGGCCTTATCTTGCCGCCACGCTTGGGCGGAAAGGGAAAACGGTGGCAGACGTAAAGAATTTTCAAACCAGGCTCTCCTTCAACTCAGCGGCGACGTCTTCCGGCTCGCGGCAGTCGAGATAAATGCGTGCCCAGACTTCGAAATTCAGCAGCGCAAGCAATTGGTCGGTACCATCCACCTCATTTTTCTCATGCGCCGTAATCAGATCGCGCACCGCATCAAAGCGAAACAGTCCGCGCCGCGCGACGGAGGCTTCGGACAATACGGATTTCAGGAGCGGCGCCAGTTCGCCCTTGAGCCAGGCGCCCATGGGCGTGCCGAAACCACGCTTCTTGCGATAGAGAATATCTGGCGGCAGCAGATCTGACAAAGCCTGTTTCAAGGTGTATTTGAGCACGCCGCCGCGCAGCTTCAGGTTCTCCGGCATACGCGCGGCCAGCTCGACCAGTTCGTGATCGAGCAGCGGCACACGGCACTCGAGAGACGTGGCCATGGTCATCTTGTCGGTCAGCATCAGCAGATCGTCAGGGAGTTGCGTTTCGGCGTCCACGGCCATCAGGCGATTGAGGCCGTCTGCGCTGTGTGCGCCGGCGAAGGCGGCGGTTATGGCGTCGTAGGAAACCGGCGGCTGCCTAAGCAGCAGGTTCGCACTGGCGTCGCGGCCGAATACCTGCACGTAAGATAAATAGCGATCCTCAAAGGAAAGGTCGGCGCTGGCGAGAAACCCTTTGGTGTAGCGCAGCAGATTGAGCAAGCCAGAATGCCGGTCGCTAGGCAGCAACTTGCCGAGCCCGATGGCGGCGCGCTTGAGCGGCCCAGGCAGGCGGTCGAAGCGGCGCAGATAATGCTCGCCCAGATAGCGCCGATAGCCGCCAAAGAGTTCATCACCGCCGACGCCAGAGAGGATCACGGTGACATCCTTGCGTGCGAATTCGGAGACTAGATAGGTGGTAATGAAGGCAGTGTCGGCTATGGGCTCATCCATGTGCCAGAGCAGTTTCGGTAGCAGGCCGACGACATCTGGCTTGACCTGTATCTCGTGGTGCTCGGTGCCGAACAGCTCAGCGACGCGACGCGCGTAGGGTAGCTCGTTGTAGAACTGGTCGGCGGCGCCGCCGGAAAAGCCGATGGCATAGGTACGTATAGGTTGCGCGCTGTGCTTGGCCATATAGGCCACCACTGCGCTGGAATCGATGCCACCGGAGAGAAAGGCACCGATGGGGACATCGCTCACCATCTGCATGCGCACCGATTCCTCGAGGCGGACACGCACGCGATCCAGCCACTCGGACTCAGGCGCTGATTCGATATCGGCAGATATACGCCAGTAGCGGCGCTCTTCTACCTGGCCTTGCTCCACAATGATTAACGATGCGGGCGGCAGCTTGGCGATGCCTTTGAACATCGAGTAAGGCGCAGGGACATAGCCAAGCTGGAGATACGCCTGCAGCCCGACCGGGTCGACCTCTGCGGTGACGCCGGGCAACGTCAACAGCGCCTTGGCTTCGGTGGCGAAGGCCAGTTGCCGGCCATCGTTCAGCACGTAGAGCGGTTTCACGCCGAGCCGGTCACGACCGATAATGAGCCGTCGTCTCTTCACATCCCACAGCGCAAAGTTGTACATGCCGTTGAGACGCTCGATGAAGGCGTCGCCGTACTCGGCGTAAAGATGGATGATGACTTCGCAGTCGGACCCGGTAAGAAAGCGATGTCCGCGTGCCTGCAACTCGGTGCGCAGTTCGCGGAAGTTATAGATCTCGCCGTTGCATACCAGCCACAGCGTGCCATCGGCGTTCTTCAGCGGCTGATGGCCGCCCGCCAAATCGATGATGGACAACCGGCGCATGCCGATGGCGCAGGGTCCGTCGGCGTAAACACCTTGATCGTCCGGCCCACGATGACGCGTGACATTGCCCATGGCGTTGAGCAAGCCTGCGTCGACCGCTTTTTCCAAACTCTCGCCGCGTAAATCGATGATGCCGTAGATGCCGCACATGGTCGTTACTCAGCCGGCGCGCCGGGCGGCCAGCGCCCGGGCATAGACATTGGTGTAGCGCGCGACGCTGCGCGCCCAGGTGCGCTCGCCTTCGACATAGCGCCGGCCCGCGGCGCGCAAGCGCGGCCAGTCGGCCCGGTTGTCGAGCACGCGCACTATGGTGCGCGCCAGCGCAGCGGCGTCGCCGGCAGGGAAAAGAAAGCCGGTCTCGCCATCCTTGATCAATTCGCGATGACCACCCACGTCGGACGCCACGAAGATGCGCTCCTGCGCCATGGCTTCGAGCGGCTTGAGCGGCGTGACCAGCTCGGTGAGGCGCATGGAACGGCGCGGATAGGCCAGCACGTCGATGAGATCGTAATAGCGCTGCACCTGCGCGTTGGGCACGCGCCCGGCGAAGGC
>JBBQGH010000058.1:0-12743 GCA_038322845.1 Gammaproteobacteria bacterium | reverse complement strand
GCGGGAAAATGCCTCGTATCAAGCACCAGAAGCGGGCATATCTCCGATGGAATTTCGATTTCGTTCACAATTTCGCCTTGATCAAATTGATCTGAATTTGATGGCGCGCTTCGCGACTACTTGTTCAGCGTTTCCTTAGGTAACTGATGCAGAATCCATGAACAATTTTTTGCCATTTACCCGCCCCTCGATCGACGAGGAAACCATTGCCGGCGTGGGCGAGGTGCTGCGTTCCGGCTGGATCACCAGCGGGCCGCAGGTTAAGGCTTTCGAGGCGGCGTTGTCGACTTACTTCGGCGGTCGACCGGTGCGCGTCTTCAATTCCGGCACCGGCACTCTGGAAGTGGCGTTGGCCTTGTGCAGCATCGGCGATGATAAAAACGCGAGGGACGAAGTCATCACCACGCCACTATCCTGGGTGGCAACCGCCAACGTCATCTTGCGCGCCGGGGCAAAACCGGTGTTCGTCGATATCGATCCGCTGACACGCAATGTCGATCTCGACCGTATCGAAGCCGCCATCACGCCGCGCACCCGCGCCATCATGCCGGTGGATCTGTCTGGTCTGCCGGTGGATCGCGACCGCCTTTACTTCATCGCCGATCAACACAAGCTGCGCGTCATCGAAGATGCCGCGCAGTCCATGGGCGCGAGCTGGCGGGGCAAACGCATCGGCAGCTTCGGCGACCTCATCTCCATCAGCTTTCACGCCAACAAGAATATGACCACCGGCGAGGGCGGTTGCCTGATTCTGAACAACGAGCAGGAGGCCACACTGGCCGAGCGCCATCGCCTGCAAGGCGTGGTGCGCGATGCCGATGGCGGCATGGATGTGGAGTTGGTCGGCGGCAAATACAATCTCACCGACATCGCCGCACGCATAGGCCTGGGCCAGCTCAAGCAGATCGACGCATTCAATGCGCGCCGCCGCGAACTGGCGCGGCATTATTTCGCCTGCCTGACCGCGCTCGATCAGGACTTTATCGGCCTCCCCGTCGCCGACTTCGAAAACAGCAATTGGCACATGTTCCAGATCACCATGCCCTTCGACAGGCTGGGCTTGAGCCGCGGCGACTTTATCCGCGCCATGCAGGCGAAGGAAATCGGCATAGGGGTTCATTACCCGGCTATTCACCTTTTCAGCGCCTATCGCCCCTTGGGCTATAGCGATGGCGACTTCCCCTATGCCGAGCGCATCGGGCGTGAAACGGTTACACTGCCACTGTTCCCGGCCATGCAGGACAACGATGTTCAACGTGTCTGTAACGCCATCCGCGAAATCATTGTCGATAAGAAAAAATGACCCGGCCTGAACTCTCGGTCGTCATCCCGGTGTACAACGAAGAAGAGGGCCTGGCCGCCCTTTTCGCACGTTTGTATCCGGCGCTTGATGCTCTCACCGCTACTCAGAACATCTCCTACGAAATTATCTTCGTGAATGACGGCAGCCGCGACCGCTCCGCCGCCGTCCTGCGCGAGCAATTCCAGCGCCGGCCGGATGTGACGCGTGTCGTGCTCTTCGCCTCCAACTTCGGTCAGCACATGGCCATCATGGCGGGCTTCGAGCACAGTCGTGGCGACATCGTGGTGACGCTGGACGCTGACCTGCAAAACCCACCCGAAGAAATTGGCAAACTGGTCACGAAAATGCGCGAGGGCTACGACTACGTAGGCACCATACGCCGCCAACGCCAGGACAGTTTGTTCCGCCGCATCGCCTCGCGTGCCATGAACGGTTTACGCGAACACATCACGCGCATCAAAATGACTGACCAGGGCTGCATGTTCCGCGCCTACCACCGCAGTATCGTGGACGCCATCAACAGTTGCCGCGAGGTCAGCACCTTCATCCCCGCGCTGGCCTACACCTTCGCGCAAAAGCCGACCGAAATCGAGGTGGGCCATGCGGAGCGCGCCGCCGGAGAATCGAAGTACTCGCTGTACAGCTTGCTGCGACTCAATTTCGATCTCATGACCGGCTTTTCGCTGGTGCCGCTGCAATTCGTTTCGCTCTCAGGTATCGCGCTTTCTCTACTGTCGGCGGTGTTCGTCGTCTACCTTGGCGTTCGTCGCATCATTGTCGGCCCCGAGGCGGAGGGTTTGTTCACCCTGTTCGGCGTGGCTTTCCTGCTGCTCGGCATCCTGCTTTTTTCGGTGGGCCTGCTCGGCGAGTATGTCGGCCGCATCTACCTGCAAGTGCGCCACCGGCCGCGCTATCTTGTTGATGCTGTGCTAGAGCATAGCGACGAGAATGGCGTGACGAGTGGGCTGTATCCACGCAGTGGATTTTCGGCTGCTCGCGGCTCGCCCCTCACGCCTCACTCATGACCTCTGCGGTCGTTTTCGCCTACCACAATGTGGGCGTGCGTTGCCTCTCGGTGCTGTTGGCGCACGGCGTCAATATCCCGCTGCTGCTAACCCATCAAGACAGTCCCCACGAAAACATCTGGTTCGACAGTGTGGCGCAGCTGGCCGCCCTGCACGACATTCCGACCATCACACCGGAAGACGCCAATGCGCCAGAAATTGTTGCGCGCATAGCCCAACTCAAGCCGGATTTTCTTTTCTCCTTCTACTACCGTCAGATGCTCAAGCCCGAGCTGCTGGCGCTGGCTGCGCGGGGTGCCTACAACCTGCATGGCTCGCTCTTGCCCAAATATCGCGGCCGCGTGCCGGTAAATTGGGCGGTGATACGCGGCGAGCGTGAAACCGGCGCCACCCTGCACGAAATGGTCGAGAAGCCCGACGCGGGCCGCATCGTGGGGCAACAGGCCGTGCCCATACTGCCCGACGATAGCGCCTTGGATGTTTTCACCAAACTCACGGTAGCGGCAGAATTAGTGCTGGACCGGGTGCTGCCGCAGCTCATCGCCGGCACCGCAGCTCACACCACGCAGACTTTGACTGAGGGATCCTATTTCGGCGGGCGCAAACCCGAGGATGGCCGCATCGATTGGCGTCTATCCGCCGACGTGATTCACAACCTGGTGCGCGGCGTCGCCCCACCCTACCCCGGCGCGCATACCGAGATAGCCGGCAAACGTGCCCGCATCCTCCAAACTCTGCGCCAGCCCGACCGGCGCGGCCCGCTCACTGCGCCCGGCCTATTCATCGACGCCGACCGCTGTTACGCCCAATGCGGTGATGGCTCTGTTCTACGCCTCGTCAGCATCGAAATCGACGGCAAACTGGTCAGCCCGGATGAAATTGAGCGACAATTCGGGTCCACACAAATTCTTCTGTCCCTCTCCTGAGCCCATCGTGAAAAAGATCCTGATCCTCGGCGTCAATGGCTTCATCGGCCACCACCTTTCCCAGCGCATCATCAACACCACCGACTGGGAGGTGTATGGCATGGACATGGCCAGCGAGCGTATCGCCGACCTTTTGCCGCACAAGCGCTTTCATTTCTTCGAAGGCGATATCACGATCAACAAGGAATGGATCGAGTACCACGTCAAGAAGTGCGACACGGTGCTGCCCCTGGTTGCCATCGCCACGCCTGCAACTTACGTCAAAGAACCGCTGCGCGTTTTCGAGCTGGATTTCGAAGCCAACCTGCCCATCGTCCGCTCCGCCGTCAAATACAAGAAGCGCGTGATTTTCCCGTCCACCTCCGAGGTGTACGGCATGAGCAGCGACGCCGAATTCGATCCGGAAAATTCCAATCTGGTCTATGGCCCCATCAACAAGCCGCGCTGGATTTATGCCTGCGCCAAACAGTTGATGGACCGCGTCATCGCCGCCTACGGTCAGCAAGAAGGACTGGACTACACACTGTTCCGCCCTTTCAATTGGATAGGTGCCGGCCTGGATTCCATCAACACCGCCAAGGAAGGCAGCTCGCGCGTCATCACCCAGTTCTTAGGCCACATCGTGCGCGGCGAACCGATCAAGTTGGTCGACGGCGGTGCGCAGAAGCGCGCCTTCACCTACGTTGATGACGGCATCGCGGCGCTAATGGGCATCATCGCCAACAAAGATGGTATCGCCAGCGGCAAGATCTACAACATCGGCAACCCCAAGAACAACTACTCGGTGCGCGAACTCGCCACCATGATGCTCGATATGGCCAAGGAATATCCCGAGTACCGCGACAACGCCGCCAAGGTGAAGCTCATCGAAACCACCTCCGGCGACTACTACGGCCAGGGCTACCAGGACGTGCAGAACCGCGTGCCCAAGATCACCAACACCTGCGCCGATTTCGGCTGGGAACCGAAGGTGGATATGCCGACCGCCGTGCGCCACATCTTCGAAGCCTATCGCGGCCACGTCGCCGAGGCACGGAAGCTGGTGGAGTAACAATGCGTTAAAAGGCGAGGCCAATGGGTATAACAATTCATTTCGAGGGCAGGTTGAAGAACGAATTTGCCTTCGAGGAAGTCGTATCTTTAGCCTCCCGTTTTTCCGAGCAGCGTGGTTGGCCTTGTGTAGGTATTGATAAGGAGCAGGTCCAGCTTAACCGTGTTCGAGACGAGAAAGACTGGGATTACCAGGGGCCTGTCAAAGGACTCGAAATCCAGCCTCACGAAAACTCGGAACCGTTTCGCCTGGAGTTCGACAAGAATTTTTACATTCAAGAGTACACAAAGACTCAATTTGCACCGACCGAAGTGCACGTTCAACTGATCGAGCTATTGCGTCAGCTACAACCGTACTTCGAACATCTCGAAATAGTAGACGAAGGCGAATATTTCGAGACTGCCGATGTCGAGACACTTGAGAAGCATATGCACCGGTGTTTCGAGTTACTCGACGAATACCTAGTGCAAGCTGATAAATACTATGGTCCCGTTCGCCTCGAAAGCAAACGTATTGTAGATGTCTTGTCTCGTGACTAATCGCCTTTTAAAACTACGCATTAGGGGTACTGAGCGGTAAAGTTGCGCAGCGCATCTGGGCTTAAGATAGCCTCTAAGACATCAGTCACGTTAAGTATCGCTTTCCCTTGCGCTCCTCGCATGCATCCCCATGAAGCTGGCTCTCAAAATCGATGTTGACACCTATCGCGGCACGCTGATCGGCGTACCGCGTCTGCTTGAGTCACTGCGCAAGCACAGCGCCAACGCGACCTTTCTTTTTTCCTTGGGCCCGGATCATACCGGCCGCGCCATCAAACGTGCATTTCGGCCCGGCTTCATGAAAAAAGTTTCGCGCACCTCGGTGCTGGAGCATTACGGTCTGCTCACCTTGATGTACGGCACGTTCCTGCCCGGCCCGGATATCGGTCGCCGCTGCGCAGACCTCATGCGCAGCGTGCGCGATGCCGGCTTCGAAACCGGCATACACACCTGGGACCATGTACGCTGGCAAGATGGCGTGGAAACGGCCGACGGTGTATGGACCGAGCGTGAAATGCAACGCGCCATAGATCGCTATACGGAGATTTTCGGTGTCGCGCCTAAAACCCACGGCGCCGCAGGCTGGCAGATGAACGCCCACGCTCTGCGCCTGACCCAGCGCCTAGGCTTCGATTACTGCTCAGACGGGCGCGGCAGTCACCCGTTTATACCCGTGCAAAAGGCGGAGGTCGTTTTTTGTACGCAACTCCCCACCACGCTGCCTACGCTAGACGAACTCATCGGTTGCGACGGCATCACCGCAGACAATGTCCATGAGCATCTGCTAAAACGCACGGCAACGGCGCCCGCGAATGGCCATGTTTACACCTTGCATGCCGAACTGGAAGGCCGCAAGCTGGCGCCGGTATTCGAACGCTTGCTGGAAGGTTGGCGCGCTCAGGGCTATGAACTGGTTTCGCTGCGGCAGCTGTTCGAGTCGCTGGCCGCCAGTAGGTTGCCGCGCCATGAAATGCTGCGCGGGGAAATTCCGGGGCGCTCCGGCACGCTCATGATGCAAGGGCCAGAGTTCCTCGCAAACCTGTAACAAGGCTGCAATACCCTATAACGGCCAGGGTCCGCACGGGTGTTTGCACCGACCCAGGTTTTTATCAACAATCCGGAGAACACATAATGCCTGAGCTAGCCCTCTCCGAAATTTCCGATTTTTCTCTGCCGGGCACCGGCGATACGGTTTTTCAACTCTCGCAGCAACGCGGCAAGACGCTAGTGCTCTATTTCTACCCCAAGGACAGTACGCCTGGCTGTACCACTGAGGCGCAAGAGTTCCGCGACCTGCACGCCGAATTCCGCAAGGCTGGCGCCGAAATCTTCGGCATTTCGCGCGACAGCCTCAAGTCACACGAAAATTTTAAAGCCAAGCTGAATCTTCCCTTCGAACTGCTGTCCGATAGCGCAGAACTGGCCTGCGTGAAATTCGACGTGATCAAACAGAAAATGCTCTATGGCAAACAAGTGCGCGGCATAGAGCGCAGCACTTTCGTCATCGACGCGGCCGGTGTGTTGCAGCGTGAATGGCGCGGCCTCAAAGTGCCGAACCACGCCGCCGAAGTGCTGGAATTCGTGAAATCACTCAAGAAAAAATGAACGCTAAAAAACAAATTGCTACGAAGCTCTTCGTGCTCGACACCAATGTGCTGATGCACGACCCAACCAGCCTCTTTCGCTTCGAAGAGCACGATCTCTTCGTGCCCATGATGACGCTGGAGGAACTCGACAACAACAAGAAAGGCATGTCCGAAGTCGCGCGCAATGCGCGTCAGACGACCCGCTTGCTGGACGGCATCGTGGTTGGCTGTGAGGACCGCATCGATCAAGGCATCCCGCTGGACGCGCCTTCCAGCGGCCTTGCGACCGGGCGCCTCTTCCTGCAAACCGAAGCCATCAGCGGCAATCTGCCCGCCTCGCTACCCACGGCCAAGGCGGACAACCAGATCATCGGCGTGATGATGCACCTGCGCGACAAGCAGCCCAAGCGCGAAGTCATCCTCGTTTCCAAAGACATCAACATGCGCATCAAGGCCCGCGCGCTGGGGCTGGACGCGCAGGACTACTTCAACGACAAGGTGCTGGAGGATACCGATCTCCTCTACACCGGCACCTGCGAGCTGCCGGCGGATTTCTGGGACAAGCACGGCAAGGACATGGAGTCCTGGAAGCGCGAGGCCAACACGCTCTACCGCGTTAAAGGGCCGCTCTGTGCGGAAATGCTGGTCAATGAATTCGTCTGGCAGGCAGGCGATCCGCCCTTCAGCGCCATTGTGCGTGAGCGCAGTGGCAAAAGTATGGTGATGGAGACGCTGAAGGACTACGGCAGTACCAAGAACAGCATATGGGGCATCACGGCGCGCAACCGCGAGCAGAACTTCGCCCTCAATCTACTGATGAATCCGGACATTGATTTCGTTACTCTGCTCGGCCAGGCCGGCACCGGCAAGACACTGCTCACCCTCGCCGCCGGCCTCACGCAGACGCTGGAGACCAAGCTCTACAGCGAGATTATTATCACTCGCGTCACCGTGCCGGTAGGCGAGGACATTGGCTTTCTACCGGGCACTGAAGAAGAAAAAATGACGCCGTGGATGGGCGCGCTGGACGACAACCTGGATGTGCTCAACAAAACCGACGACACCGGCATCGGCGGCGGCGACTGGGGCCGTGCCGCAACCATGGACCTCATCCGCTCGCGCATCAAGGTGAAGTCACTCAACTTCATGCGCGGCCGCACCTTCCTCAATAAATACCTCATCATCGACGAAGCGCAAAACCTCACGCCCAAGCAAATGAAAACCCTCATCACCCGCGCCGGTCCCGGCACCAAGGTGGTGTGCCTGGGCAACATCGCCCAGATCGACACACCCTACCTCACCGAAGGCAGCTCCGGCCTCACCTACGTGGTGGATCGCTTCAAAGGCTGGCCCCACAGCGGCCACGTCACACTGATGCGCGGCGAGCGCTCAAGGTTGGCAGATCACGCGGCGGAAGTGCTGTAGCCTCCCTGTCATTCCCGTGCAAACGGGAACCCAGAGTCTGGCTTTAACGTCACTGGGTCCCCGCTTTAGCGAGGACGACGAGTTAAAAAATACGCCGGGCGCATTTTTTCTTGGTGGCGGGTAAATGCCGCGTGCGACACCCGTTGATGGATCGACAGCTTGACCATAGCAGGAAACCGTGGTCGGTCCCCCTCTATGTCGTAGCCGCCATTATTTCCCTCCATTTTCTTCAGAAAAGTACGCAATTTGTATGGCGCCATTTGCAAATAGTATGAATTTAATGAGCTGTCGCACGTCGCCATCTTGGCTTGCGAACTGAATGGTTTCATTACCAAGAGGATGTGTTGGATTCTCACGTCCGCCGAATTCGAATCTGCGTATCGTCTCCTCGTCGAAAAGTCGCTTCCAACCGACTCCAAAAACCGCCTCAATGTCTTCAACTGTAGGGGTCGAGGCATCCTTCGGGAAAACTATTGTCAGTACCGCCTGAGCTCCGCCACCGTCAAGTGCCCGTCGCCATATATCAACCTGAATTGTGTGCTTTAAGTTGCTGTTCGGGACCGCGCTGCTCAGCCAGTCGTAGCCGATTAGGTAAGCACTAAGCCGTTTAGGATCACCCTTGGTTCTCCAAGCGACCTCAGTATTGCCAAATACGCTCTTGAAATTTTCTTCTGAATAAAAGTCACGATTTAGCAGTAGATTATGGCTTAGTGCATATTTGATGTTTTTAAGTAGCCCCATCATGCTGGTCGGCTTTGTTACCAAAATCCGCAGTGGTTTTTCTGACTCAATCTTGGCGTTGTTGCTTGAAGAGCTTTTTTTATCTGATAGCGAGGTAGTGTCTGCAGCCGAAGTAACTGAGCAATAAGCAGCCGCGCCAGTAAGCACAAAGAATAACAATAGCGGACGACTCACCTTTTCATTCTGCATATAACGCCCCCAGTGCCCGTCGTCAGCGTCAATAAGTGCCCGGCGTTGCGAAGTTCTCGAACCTTGTATGTTCGCCCAGGAAGGTGAGCTTCACAGTCAGTACATGTTCCAGGCTCGAATTAAATGTTCAACTATCACTGCCGCTTTTGCCAATAACTGGGATGGCGGCTTTGATGGGCGATGGCCAACACACGAATCTCTTGGGCGGCGACGGTATAGATGACGGTGTACGGAAAGTGCTTCATCACCAGCCGCCGCTTGCCATGGAGCCTCAGCGCACCAAGCAAGGGATATTGAAGCAGCAAGTTCATGGAGTGTTCGAACTCAGCGAAGAAAGCTTGTGCAAACGCAGTGCCGGCTCGTTCTCGGTAGTATTCGGCCGCTTCCCGAAGATCGGACTCCGCCTCCGGATGCAGCCAATAGATCATTGAAACTCAGTCTTCAAGCGGGCAAGCGTCTCGGCACCAGGAAGTAGCGATACAACCCCACTTTCAATCTCGGCGTGACGCCGCTCGACTTCTGCCGCCCAGGCAGCTTCGACATCGGGCTCGGTGTCGAGGCTGATGATCAGCTTCTCAACCAAACGAGCACGCTCCGCCGTCGGCAAATTCAGAGCCTCGGCTTCTAGTACTTCAACGGTGAATGACATTTGGCTTTCTCCACAGAACTGATCTTGAAGCAACAGAGTGCCACAAGGTTGTATGGACAGGCAAATTTCCAGGATAAAGTTTTGCCTCTTGCCGGCTACGCCCACATTGGCCTACGACGAAACTTCGCTACACCAGGCTCAATATGAGCCCGGCGTTGCGAAGTTCTCGAACCTCGTGTGTTCGCCCAGGAAGGTAAGCTTCACCGTGCCTATGGGGCCGTTACGCTGTTTGCCGATAATAATTTCGGCGCTGCCTTTATCCGGTGAATCCGGGTTATAGACTTCGTCACGATAAATGAACAGGATGACGTCGGCATCTTGTTCAATGGCGCCGGATTCGCGCAGGTCGGACATCACCGGGCGTTTGTTGGGGCGGCTCTCGACGTTGCGCGAAAGCTGCGACAGCGCAACCACCGGCACGTGGAGTTCCTTGGCCAGCGCCTTTATAGAGCGTGAGATTTCGGAGATTTCGGTGGCGCGGTTTTCGCCCTGGCCGACTGATGACATCAGTTGCAGGTAATCGACGACGATCAGCCCAAGCTTGCCGCATTGGCGATAGAGCCGTCTCGCTCTGGCGCGTAGTTCTGTGGCATTCAAGGCCGGCGTCTCGTCGATGTGGATGGGCGCCTCGTGCAGCTTGCCCAGCGCGTAGGTCATGCGCTGCCATTCGTCATCATTGAGCTTACCGGTGCGCACACGATGCGCGTCGAGCTTGCCAACAGAAGAGAGGAAGCGCATGGCGAGCTGGGTGCCCGGCATTTCCATGGAGAAGATGGCCACCGGCAGGCCCGCCACCAGCGCTACATGCTCGGCCATGTTGAGCGCAAAGGCGGTTTTACCCATAGAGGGCCGGCCGGCGACGATGACCATGTCGCCCGGCTGCAGGCCCGAGGTTTTGTGATCGAGATCGGTGAAACCGGTGGGGATGCCGGTGATATCAGAAGGATTGTCGCGGTCGTAGAGTTCCTGGATGCGATCAACCACCTTGCCCAGCAGCGGCTGGATGGGGATAAAGCCTTCGGTGGTGCGGGAGCCGGCGTCCTTGATCTCGAAAACTTTTTTCTCGGCTTCATCGAGTAGTTGCTTGGCTTCGCGGCCTAGCGGGTTGAGCGCGCTGGCGGCGATCTCGTCGCCCACCGTAACGAGTTTGCGCAGAATGGCGCGCTCGCGCACGATTTCGGCGTAGCGCTTGATGTTGGCTGCCGAGGGCGTGCTGTTGGCGATCTCGCCCAGATAGGCCATGCCGCCGGCTTGCTCGGACTCGCTGGATTTTTCCAGCGACTCGAACACCGTGACAATGTCCGCCGGCCGGCCGGCTTCGATCAAGCGCGCGATGTGGCGGAAGATGCGACGGTGGTCGTCGCGATAAAAGTCCGTCTCATTAACCTGGTCGGCGATGCGATCCCAGGCGGCGTTGTCGAGCATCAGGCCGCCCAAGAGCGACTGCTCGGCCTCGATGGAGTGCGGCGGCAGCTTGAGCGCGGCCAGTTGCGGGTCAGAATTGGGGAGGTTACGAACCTGGGCCATGCGGGTTATCCGGGGCAGGGGAAAAACAATAAAAAAGGGAGCGAAAATGATGGAACAGTCTACCCCAGCGCCTCTGGAAAGCCAGTGGATAAACGGTGGGTAAGTCTGTGGAAATAGTTGTATAAGCCCTGTATAGCTGTGTATAAAAAGTGGGCGAAAAAAAGGCTGCCGAAGCAGCCTTTTTCAAGCTTGCGGTGTCCCGCGATCAATGCTCGCCCAGCACCGAGACGGTGATGTTCGCCACCACGTCGCTATGCAACGCGACTTGCAATGGCACGTCACCGACCTGCTTCAGCGGGCCTTGCGGCATGCGGATGCCGGCCTTGTCCACTTCAAATCCCTGAGCTTGCAGCGCCTCGGCGATGTCGAAGTTGGTGACGGAGCCGAACAAGCGGCCATCGACACCGGCCTTGCGGCTGATTTGCACCATCAGGCCTTCGAGCTTCTCGGCGCGCGCTTGCGCGGCGGCGAGCGCTTCGGCTTGTTGACGCTCCAGCTCGGCGCGCTTCACTTCGAAGGCGGCCAGGTTTTCCGGCGTGACGCGTTTTGCCTTGCCCTTGGGCAACAAAAAGTTGCGCGCATAGCCATCACGCACTTTGACCACATCGCCCAAGCCGCCCAGGTTGACGACCTTTTCCATCAATATCACTTGCATGTCGTCTCCTCTCAGTGCAGATCGGTGTAAGGCATGAGCGCCAGGAAGCGTGCGCGCTTAATGGCGGTGGATAGCTGGCGCTGATAACCGGTCTTGGTGCCGGTGATGCGCGCCGGCATGATCTTGCCGTTTTCGCTGATGAAGTCCTTGAGGATTTCGATGTCCTTGTAATCGATCTCTTCAATTTTTTCCGCGGTGAAACGGCAAAACTTGCGGCGCTTGAACAGCCCGCGGTTGCCCTTGTCGTCTTTACGCTTCTTTAGATCCTTGCCTTTGCCTTTGGGCTTAAATGCCATGATTCATTCCTTCCACAAATTCGATCGTATTCACATGCAGTACCAGCTGTTTTGACTCGGCGCTTTTTGCTGCGAGAAATCCGGTGGTAAGGATTTGCTCGCCGATCTGCGCGCCCTTCAGCAACATCGCCATCTTGCCTAATGCCACGGCGGCCAATTCGACCTCCACCTTGCGCGGCAAATCCGCTTCCATCTGCTCGGAGGTATGGCCAATGCGAAAATTCAGCACTGGTACACCTCCCGGGGTATGACGTAACGGAGACAGTTCGATGAGGCTTCCTAGTATCGTCAATTGGTTAGTCAGCAGGTTCTGCGCTTCACTCACCTCACGTACATCGCGCACATCACGCCGTGGGTTGTTCCGCCGTCACCTCTTCCACGTCAGGCTTGGCGTCTTCCGCCGCAGAGTCGGCTCTGCCGCCTTCGGTGGATGGCGTCAGTGAGCGTGACTTCTCTTCCTTCATCATCGGCGAAGGTGTGAGGGCGGCATGCCGCATCTTGATGGTTAGGTGGCGCAGCACCGCGTCGTTGAACTTGAACGCGTGCTCCAGTTCGGCGAGGGTTTCGGCATCGCACTCGATATTCATGAGCACGTAGTGCGCCTTGTGGATTTTCTGGATCGGGTAGGCCAGCTGACGGCGGCCCCAGTCTTCCAGACGGTGAATCACGCCCGCGCGGCCAGTGACGAGGCCCTTGTAGCGCTCGATCATCGCCGGAACCTGTTCGCTCTGGTCCGGGTGAACGATAAAAACGATTTCGTAGTGACGCATGCAATCTCCTTATGGTTAGCGCCCCCCGCCATGCGGTGCGGTGGAGCAAGGGTTAAAGAGC
>JBBQGH010000057.1:0-14368 GCA_038322845.1 Gammaproteobacteria bacterium | reverse complement strand
CCTTGGCTATTACTGCCGGCTTGACTCCCATCTCCAATTGCGTTTGGATCATCGTCCGCTCTTCAATACTCAACTGTGTGTAGATTTTTCCCATGCAACATTCTCTCCCAGAAATGTTGCACTTGGATTTTGAGCGCGCCGAGTTTTAGGAGTTTTCGGAGTTTTCGGAGTGTACTACCGAGCTTCGCTTTCTTGGGCTGGCTTTCACGCCAGAGCATGATTGGGAATGGCAAAGGCGATGCGAAGGATGCTTTGGACCACCGCGTCGCATTCAAGGTTATCGGGTGCTGACCGTTACTGGCTACCTAGGCGAGGAACTTAACTAGGAGGGACGGTCATGAGATTTAGAAGGTCTGGATTTCTTTCAATCGCGTTTGCTATTGGGCTTGCCGCAGTATCGATCGGTTCCTGGTCGGATTCCAGCGAAGGCGTGATGGTGGTCGACCACCAAGGCGCCACGTCGAGCGCCTTATGCAACGGCGAGCCTTGCGATGCAGTGGCGCGTGGCTTCGCAGCCTTTGTCGACCGTAACGCTGCCGGACTGCACGGCAATGGGCGTTCCTGCGCCGACTGTCACATGCTGACCGACCGGTTTCAGCTTTCGCCTAAAAGCGTTCAGCTTCGATGGGCCTTGTTACAGCAGTTACGTAAGTTCAATCCCAGGGCCGACGATCCGCTCTTCCGCCCGATCGATGCGGACGACTTCCGCGTCAATGGTAACTCTGCCAATAACTTCACGACCCTACGTCAAGAAGCCTTGGTACGCATTCCGACCACGCTGCCGGTGAACATGAAGCTCGTCGATCCCACATCACTCGATCCACAGACGGGATTGCCGATTCCCGGTGCCGGACCGCATTATCTAATCGATCCGGAAACGGGCGCGCCATACACCTACGTCGATGTCTGGCGCATGACGCCGAGCATCAACAACGTCGCGCTAACAGGGCCGGATAATGGCAGCAACGTCTGGCCGCGCGGTCCCAACGTCGCAGGCGGCTACCAGCTCGACGCTCGTGTTGCGACTTTGGGTGAACAGGCGGTGGGGGCCTTCAATCGCCACGCAGAGGTGCAGTTCCAGCCGGATCAGCGCTTGCTGGACGACATCGCGTCGTTCGAACGCACTCAGTTCTCCAGTGCCCGGGTTAACGCCCTGGCAGCGGCCATACGCAACGGCGTGACGCCACTCCCCGATCCCGATCCAGCGCTTACGGCCGGCGAGCAACAGGGCAAGGCCATATTCATCCGCGCCTGCGCGCATTGTCACGGCGGCCCTGGGCAGACCACGACGGCGCCTGAGCAGTCTCCGCCGTGGCCCCCCGGTTTCATCGGGCGGTATTTCAATATCAATACGGCGTGCCCTCGACCAGTCGACAATCAGCAACCGCCACGCTATCAGTTCGATGCCTGTTCGCCGAATCTGGCGAGCAAGATTAGAACCTACGAGATCCAGCTGCCGAATATTGTTGACTCCTTCACCGGACAACGCTTTGCCGGCGCGCGCGGTGAGCCGATCTACAAACCCGCAGGCGAAGCCGGCCCGTGGTTCATTTACCGCACTAGTTCAGATCCTGGGAGGGCCTTGCTTACCGGCTACGTCGGGGGCGCCCAAGCAAGCCGCGATGACTGGCAGAAACTTGATATTAATGGGCTACGCGGCGTAGCTCAGACAGCGCCTTACTTTCACAACAACAGCGCGCCGAGCTTGCTTAAAATGCTGGAGCATTACATCGCTTTCTACCAGAAGGCAGAGGCTGATCTTCGCGACGCCTTTGCCGGGCCACCATTCAATGGCAATCCGCCCTTGGTTCCGCCGGAGTTTTCCACGGACGCCATACACTTCGACCGTGCCCTCAAGCAAGAGGAGGTCAATCCTTTGATCGCTTACTTGAAGAAGCTTTGACGTCACGGACGCTCAGTCCCGACCACCTTGCCTCTACACCGAGACAGGTGGCGGGACAATTTCCAGCCTTACGTGACGTGCGCTGAGCATGAAAAAGCCAGCGCGTGGCTGGCCTTAAATATTCTGGTGGGCCGTGTAGGGTTCGAACCTACGACCTACGGATTAAGAGTCCGCTGCTCTACCAGCTGAGCTAACGACCCAGAATGATTTTTTGCTGCTTTTGCTTGGACATGTGGTCTAAGCATCGAGTTGGTAGGCCGTACAGGATTTGAACCTGTGACCAACGGATTAAAAGTCCGCTGCTCTACCAGCTGAGCTAACGACCCCCGAAAGAGCCGCGCATTATAGACAGCGACCCAATTAGTGTCAAACTCGACGCGATCTTAGGCGCGCCAATATTGGTATTTCATAGCCGCGGCCGCGCCTGCGATCAAGGCCGCGAAGGTGAGAAACGAACCCAATGCAAGGGTTGATACACCCGTGACCGCCTGACCTATAGTGCAGCCCATAGCCAGTACGCCGCCCACGCCCATGAGGGCCGCACCGACGAGGTGGTAGAAAAAATCTGTTACCGAGCTGAACCATTCGACGCGGAAATTGCGCGTGAAAAGCGCATAGAGTAGTGAGCCAGCTATGACGCCGGCCAGTGCGACGATACCGAAGTTGATGTGAGCCAACTGAGTGGGGTGCAAGAGGTAGCGGACCAGATCGCCCATGGGACTGATGAAGGTAAAGGACTGCACCTCGACCCGGCTCGGCACTTGGGCGGCCATCTCGGCCCACTCCTTCCACGCCTGCCCGAGTGGCCCGCCGGTCAGATACCAGCCCGCCACTACTGCCAAGCCGATGACCATGCCGCCCAATACATTGTCACGATTGCGACGGAATTCCTGGGAGGCAAACAGCCAGACCAAAAGCCCCAGCGCGATCAGCGCGCCGATGACGAGGTGCGTGGTGCGGCTCTGCGCAATGCCGAAAAGGCCGGCGAAGAGCGCACCGATTTCTTGGCTTTCGATGCCGAAGCGGCCGAGGCTGAGGCTGCTGGCGACGATCCAGCCATTGAAGGCCTTTTCGTAAAATTCCGTCCACATCATGAGGTAGGCGCAGGCGGCCGCGACGGCCAACACGAACAGCGACTTCAGACTACCGCCGCCGATTTTCACCAGCGTGCGGTCGACGCAGCCCGATGCAAATGTCATTCCGGCGCCGAACATCAACCCGCCCAGCAGATAGCGCAGCCAGGCGAAATTTACGCTGCGGTAGGGCGGGAAGGTACCGGCATCGAGGTCGATGGCACCGCTGGCCTCTAGCAGCAGCACGCCTGTCAGCGCCACTGCGCTGGCGAGCAGCCAGGCGCGCAGGCGGCCAGTGTCACCCATGTTGATCCAGTCGGACACCGCCCCCATGGCGCAAAAACGCGTCTTGTTGGCGGTGGCGCCCATGACCAGGGCCACGGCGAATACCGCCAGCAGCACGGCGTGATGTACGCTCAAACTCATGCTGCGTAGCGCGTAGGATCGGCAACGCCGGCAGCGAGAAAACCGTCGCGGCGCAGACGGCAGGAGTCGCACACGCCGCACGCGCGGCCCTCGGCGTCGGCCTGATAGCAGGAGACAGTGAGGGCGTAATCGACACCCGCCGCGATGCCGCGACGAATGATCTCGGCCTTGGACAGCGCGATGAGCGGCGCATGAACGGTAAGCCGCGCGCCTTCCACAGCGGCCTTAGTGGCGAGATTCGCCATCGCCTCGAAGGCTTGCACGAACTCCGGCCGGCAATCCGGGTAGCCCGAGTAATCGACGGCATTCACGCCGATGAAAATATCGCGCGCTCCCAACACTTCCGCCCAAGCTAAGGCCAGAGACAGCATGACGGTATTGCGTGCCGGTACATAGGTGAGCGGAATGCCGGGCTGCACGCCGCCGGTAGGCACTGCCAGGGTGGTGTCGGTGAGGGCCGATCCGCCGAACTGGGCGAGATCAATATTCACCACGCGATGCTCTTTGGCACCCAGCGCCTGCGCTACGCGGGCCGCGGCGTTCAATTCCGCTGCGTGACGTTGGCCGTAGGCGATGGATAGGGCGTAGCAGACAGAGCCAGCGTCGCGGGCGAGCGCCAGTATAGTGGCCGAATCGAGCCCGCCGGAGAGAAGGACGACGGCGCGTTTTTCCATATTATCGGGCGCGTTCCGGGCCCCAAATCACTTTATGCATTTGCACCTGCATGCGCACGGACAACTGGTCACGCAATATCCATTCGGCCAAATCGCGCGGTGATAACGTCTCTTGCACTGGCGACATCAGCACGGTGCAAATGGTGTCGAGTTTACGTTCGCCCAGCAGCCCTCGCGCCCAAAAATAATCACCCTCACTCGCCAGCACAAACTTGATTTCGTCACGCGCATTGAGCTCGGCGATATTTTCCCAACGATTTTTTTCCGCTTCACCGGAGTCCGGTGCTTTCAAGTCCATGATGCGCGAGACGCGCGGATCGACGTCTGCTACGTCCAGCGCGCCGCTGGTCTCCAAAGACACGGAATAACCTGCATCGCACAAAGCGGTGAGTAGTGCCAGACTAGGCTTTTGCGCCAAGGGCTCGCCACCCGTGACGCAGACATGTTTCGCGCCATAGGTGGCGACACAGCTAAGTATTTCCGCGACGGTTTTGTTCTCACCGCCACTGAAAGCGTACTCGGTATCGCACCAAACGCAGCGCAGCGGGCAACCCGTCAACCGCACGAAGACCGTAGGCAGACCAACACGCGTGCTCTCACCTTGCAAGGAATGGAATATCTCGGTGATGCGCAGCTTCGCATCCAGCGCGCTGGCCGCTTCAACCACCATCGGACAGCCTACTTTTTACCCAGACGCTGCTTCGCCGCCTTGGCTGCCGCGCTGGTGGGGTAGCGAGCTACCAGTTGCTCCAAGGTCTTTCGGGCGGCCTTGGCCTCGCCCGATTCGCGCTGGCTGTTAGCTAAACCGAGCAAGGCGTCAGACGCTTTGGGATCGTCCGGCCAAGTCGTTGCGACGGTGTTGAACACCCAACTTGCCTTTTTGAATTCGCCGAGTTGGTAGTGCGCGCTGCCCGCCCAGTAAAGTGCAGAGGGACTGAAGGCGCTAGACGGATAGGTCTTGCCAAACGCGAGAAAAGCCGCCAGCGCATCCTTCAGTTTGCCGGCTTTGAAGAGGTTTAGCGCGGCCTCGTAGTCGCGCGTTTCCACCGCAGGATCAATCGTCGGTGTCGCCGGATTGCCGCCACGGCCACCTGCTTCGCCGGCGTCGGCTTGTGGTTCGAGCTGGCGCACGCGGCTGTCGAGATCAACATAAAAATCTTTTTGTCGCTTTTGCGTCGATTCCAGATCGTGGCTTATAACCTCGAGCTGGCCGTTCAGCTTGGCGATTTGCCCCTGCAGCGCCTCGATCTGGTTGCTCAAATCCATTTGCGCGCGATTGATTTTTTCCACACGCGCGTCGGATTCGTTGCGCAGACCTTCGATGCGCTTACGCGCCTCGTCGTCGTCGAAAAGCCCGGCGCGAGCGGGTAGCGCAAGAAGCATGAAAAACGGCAAGAAGAACGAGAGGGCCAGCGGCCGCCACGCCACAGGTGAGCGACCTTGGTCTTGACGCTTTTCAGGGCGCGTCATTGATTAAAACTCGCCCGTGTAGAGCATGTCGTCGCGGCGGTTTTCAGCCCAGGCAGATTCGTCGTGGCCCGTGTTCTTGGGTTTCTCTTCACCCAAACTGACGGCTTCGATTTGCTCGTCCCTCACGCCCAGCAAGCTGTACATTTTGCGCAAGGCTTCGGCACGCTTCTGACCCAAAGCCAGGTTGTATTCGCGACTGCCGCGTTCGTCCGCGTTGCCCTGAATGAGCATTTTCATCTTGGGATTGGCGATGAGAAATTTCGCGTGCGCTTCCACCAGCGGCTTGAATTCTTCCTTGACGACGAAGCTATCGTAGTCGAAGTAAACGCTGCGCCTGGAGAGTATGCTCTTCGGGTCTTTCAAGGCCGCCATGCTCGTGCCGTCAAGCTTATCGGGGGTGACTTTGGCCACGTCGGCGTTCTTGATGGTGTTCGCCGAGTGGTCTTCCACGGCCGCCCCGGATTGCTCGGGAGGATTGCTGCTGCAACCGGCCACCATAGCCAATGTTGCCATTGCCAATATTGCTAACCATTTCTTATTCATCGCTGTTCTCCGATTAGTCAGTTTTTAATCAGCGGGCCCCAGGCCGGTTCCCGCACATCTGCCGCTTGCACCGACAACTTCTGTTTCACGCGCCCGTCGCTGGATACCGCGGCCAGCACGCCGCGCCCGCCTATTTCAGAAGCATAAAGGATCATGCGACTGTTGGGGGCGAAGCTGGGCGATTCGTCTTTGTCCGAATCGGTGAGGATCTGCGTCTGACGCGTGGCCAGATCCATCAGGGTTAATTGAAAGCGGCCGCCGTTGCGCGCGATGTAGGCCATGCTTTTGCCATCGCGCGAAAGTCGCGGCGTGACGTTGTAGCTGCCTTCGAAGCTGATGCGCTGTGCGGTACCGCCCGCGGAGGGAATGCGATATATCTGCGGGCTGCCGCCGCGGTCGGAAGTGAAGTAAATGAACTGGCCATCGGGCGAATAAGTGGGCTCGGTGTCGATACCCGACGACGACGCCAGCCGCGACACACCGCTACCATCGGCATTCAGCGTATAGAGTTGGGAGGTGCCTTCTTTGGTCAAGACCACCGCCAGGCGGCGACCATCGGGCGACCAGGCAGGCGCGGAGTTAGAGCCTTTGAAGTTGGCGGCAACATGCCGTTGCCCAGTCGCGAGCGAATGCACGTAGATGACCGGCTTTTTCGCTTCGAAAGACACATAGGCTAAACGCGTGCCGTCGGGCGACCAGGTGGGCGAAATGATCGGTTCGGGCGAAGCCAGCGCCGCTTGGGAATTCATGCCATCTGCATCGGCGATTTGCAACTCGAAGCGGCCCTTACCCTTCACGACGTAGGCGATGCGCGTCGAAAAGATGCCCGGCTCGCCCAGAAGTTTTTCATAAACGTAATCGGCAATGCGATGCGCGGCCGTACGCAACTGGCTCGAAGTCGCAACGTAAGTCATATTTCCCAATGCGGCCTGCTTGGGCACATCATGCAGACGGAAGCGGATTTCGTAGCGGCCATCCGCCATTTGCATCACGCTGCCGACGACCAAGGCATCAGCCCCGCGCGACTTCCAGTCGCCATAGGCGATGTTGGCGCTATCGGAAATAGCGGCGGCGCCGGGATCGACAAGCTTGAACAGGCCGCTGCGCTCCAGATCGGCACGCACTACAGACACCAGCGCCGTGGAAATGCTGCGCTCGCCCGAGAAATCGGCTACCGCCAGGGGTATCCGATTGGCGCCAGCCCCGCTGATTTCGATGGTGAGTTGCGCCTGAGCGCTAAATGAGAGCGCGAAAATTGAAAGCGCAAAAAAAACAGAAGCCAGGGCACTGCGCAGACGGGTAAGGAGCATGGTGCGCATCGTCACGAATACCGGAAAGAGAATTATTATAACGCCGGCAACTCTTCGAGCGGCCGGAACTTAAGCCGCAATGTACGCTGGAACACAGAAGGGTCGGCGGGCTTGGGCAAAGGGTCTGCGGTCAAAATGGCGCGTTCTATGGCGGCATCCAAGAGCGGATTGCCGGTCGATTTTTTGAGTCGCGGATCGCCAACCAGCGAGCCATCTGGAAGCAGATTGACCTCGAATTCCGCTTCTGGGTTCCCGCTCACGCCCGGCGGACGCAATAATTTTCGCTTGATGGCGGCGCGGACTTGGTTGGCCCAGGCGGCTTCGGCGGCATTGCGCGCGGCGCTGGCCCGTGCTTCTTGCACGCGCGTCATTTCCTGGTCGATCTTGCTGGCCTGAATACGGGCGGCGTCACGCTGCAAGGCCTCCTTCATCAACTTGTCCTCGACAGCCTTGACCTTGGGCTCGAGCTTCGGTTCGGGCTTGGGTTCGGGCTTAGGTTTGGGCTTTTCCTTGATGGCAATGTCCGGCTTGGGCGGCGGCTTCGGTTCAGGCCTGGCTTCAACTTTGGGCTCGGGCGTCGTCACCGGCGGCACCGGTTCGACGGCGGGCCGGGGTGGTGGAGGTCGGGTCGCCGCAATCGGCGCACGTACCAGCTCCACTTCAAAGACCTCCGGCGTGTGCGTCTGCCAGCGGACGCCGTAGAACAAAAACAGGGCGAGCAAGCCATGCACTAACGTTGCTAAGGCCGCGGAAGCCCACTTGCCGGGGTCGTCCCGCGTTGCTAATGCCGCGCTCATTTACCCGGCTGCACTAACAGGCCAATCTTGGCGACCTGCTGCCTCTGCAATTCATCCATCACGCCCAGCACCGCTTCGTAGGGCACTTTCTTGTCGCCGGCGATGAGTACCGGCTGCTGCGGGTTACGCTTCTGCGCTTCTTGTAGCAGCTTGACCAGTTCGGGCTTGCTGACGGCGACTTCCGCATCACCCTTGGCATGGTCGCGTAGCGCCAGCGATTGGTCCGCCTTGATGATGACTTCCAGCGGCGCCGTGGGTACTTGCGACGATTTACCTACGCTCGGCAGATCGACGCTGCCGGTCTGTATCATCGGCGCCGTCACCATGAAAATGACCAGCAGCACCAGCATCACGTCGATGTAGGGCACGACATTTATTTCGTTCATCAAGCGGCGCTGTTTCATAAACTCTCCAACTCCCTCAGCGCCAAGCGCCGTAGCGTGGGCAGCTTTGCTGCCCACGCATTCTTCGGTTCGGTCATGCGCCCGGCGGGGGCAGCAAAGCTGCCCACCGTACCCCTCGCAGGCTCACCTCACTTGTCTCTGCAAGATGTTGGAAAACTCTTCCATGAAGCTCTCGAAGCGGATGCTGATGCGGTCGATATCGTGGGCAAAGCGGTTATAGGCGACCACGGCAGGGATGGCGGCGAAGAGACCGATAGCGGTAGCGACCAGCGCCTCGGCGATGCCCGGCGCCACATGCGCCAGGGTGGCCTGGCCCACGTTGGCGAGGCCGCGAAAGGCGTTCATGATGCCCCACACGGTGCCGAACAAACCTACATAAGGGCTGACCGAGCCGACCGATGCCAGGAATGCGAGGTGCGCTTCCAGGGCGTCCATTTCACGCTGGTAAGTGGCGCGCATGGCGCGTCGCGCGCCGTCGACCACGGTGGCCGAATCCAGCGTTTTCTGTCCGCGCAGCTTGGTGAATTCGCGATAGCCCGACTCGAAAATGCGCTCCAGCGCGCCGGCGCTGTGTCTGTCATTCACCGCGCTTTCGAACAAGGTGTTGAGATCACCGCCACTCCAGAAATCGCGCTCGAAGCGCTCTGTCCTCGCGCGTGCATCTCGGATGGCGAAGGCCTTGCGGAAGATCCAGTACCAGGACATCGCAGACACTACCGCTAGCAGCAACATCACCCCTTTAACGAGGATGCTGGCGTTGAGGATGAGGGTCAGTATGGAAAGGTCTTGAGTGATATTCATGGCGCTTCCATTAGTTTTTTGATTTCCTTCGGCAGGGCGCAGGCTTTCATGGTTTTGGTATTCACGCATACCACGCGCACCGTCGCTTCGACCAGCAACTCACCTTCGCGTTCCACCCGCTGCTCGAACATCACTTGGGCGCGGCCCAGCGATTCCAAATCAGTAACCACCGTCAGCACATCGTCCAGGCGCGCCGCTTTCAGGTACTCAATATTGAGCGAGCGCACGGCGAAGGCCAGACCAGTGTCTTGCGCCAGCTGGCATTGCGCCACACCGAGTTCGCGCAACCATTCTGTCCGCCCGCGCTCTAAAAAGCGCAGATAGCCGGCGTAGTAAACGACGCCTGCGGTGTCCGTATCTTCGTAGTAGATACGCAGTGGCATGGTGTGGCGATGAGGTGGTAGGGCAGATTCGCTCATGGGCCGGGGTCTTCCCACAGCGCGGCGTTTGGGTCGGCATTGGGTGCGGTGAGGCCGAAGTGTCGCCACGTGGCAGCGGTGGCCATGCGCCCACGCGGCGTGCGTTGCAGATAACCTTGCTGGATGAGATAAGGCTCCAGCACGTCTTCAATAGTGTCGCGCGCTTCACCAATGGCGGCGGCGAGATTGTCCAGGCCCACCGGACCACCGGCGAACTTTTCCAGCATGGCCCCGAGTAGTTTGCGGTCCATGATATCTAGACCGAGGTGATCCACATCCAGCATGGTCAGCGCGGCGTCTGCCACTTCCCGGGTAATGGCCCCATCGGCGCGCACTTCGGCGTAGTCGCGGACGCGACGCAACAGGCGGTTGGCGATGCGCGGTGTGCCGCGCGCGCGGCGAGCGATTTCGAAAGCGCCCTCTGCCGCGATGGTTACTTTGAGCAATTGGGCTGAGCGCGTCACGATGCGGGTCAGTTCTTCCGGCGTATAAAACTCCAGGCGCGCCACGATACCGAAACGGTCGCGCAGAGGATTGGTGAGCATGCCGGCGCGCGTGGTGGCGCCCACCAGTGTGAAAGGGGGCAGGTCCAGCTTCACCGAGCGCGCCGCCGGGCCTTCGCCGATCATGATGTCGATCTGAAAGTCTTCCAGCGCGGGGTAAAGAATTTCTTCCACCACCGGGGAGAGACGATGGATTTCGTCGATGAACAGCACATCGTTCGGTTCGAGATTGGTGAGTATGGCCGCCAGATCGCCGGCACGTTCGAGCACCGGGCCGGAAGTGTGGCGCAGATTCACGCCCATCTCGTGGGCGATGATGTGGGCCAAAGTGGTCTTGCCCAAGCCAGGCGGGCCGAACAGCAACACGTGATCGAGCGATTCAGCGCGTTTGCGCGCCGCTTCTATGAAGATGGAAAGCTGGTTGCGGATCTTTTGCTGGCCGACATACTCATCGAGTTTTTTCGGCCGCAATGCTCGCTCGATCTGCTCTTCCTGAACTGAGACAGGCGTGGCGGCAATCAGGCGATCAGTTTCGATCATGCCGGCGCGGACGTCCATTTATCGGCCAACACCAGCCCCAGCGCCAGTAATGTCGGGCCAAGGAAGATACCGATAAATCCAAAGGCGTAAATTCCACCGATTACGCCGAGCGCAATGAGCAGTATAGGCTGGCTGGAGGTGCGGCTGATGAGCATCGGTTTGACGAAATTGTCCACGCTGCTGATGGCCAATATGCCCCACAACACCATGAAGATAGACCAGCCCGTCTCGCCCTGGTCGAAGAGCCAGAAGGCCGCGCCGCCCCAGACCAGCGGCGGGCCGATGGGCACCATAGACAGAAAAAAAGTTGCTACCGCGAGCAAGGCGGCAGCGGGCACGCCCGCAATGAGCAACCCAATCAACGCGACCACGGCTTGTGCGGCGGCGGTGCCGACGATGCCGACCATGACGCCCATCACTGTGCTGCGGCTCAAGGCCAGCATTTGTTCGCCTAACTCTCCGGCGAGCTTACGGCTGCCCGCGCGCAGGCGCTGCGCGAGCGACTCGCCATCGCGATAGAAAAAGAAAGCAATAAAGAACACCAATATCAGTTGCAGCAGTCCTTCGCCCGTGACGGCGACGATCTTGAGTAGCCCATTACGCATGGGTTCATAAAGTTGGCGCAGTACCTTGTTCAATTCGGTGCGGTCACCGGCGAGGCGTTGCCAGTAGGCATCAATCTGATCGCCCACCACGGGCAGATTGCGCATCCACTCAGGCGCACCGGTGGGCACGTTGTCTATGAGTTTGGCGATTTTTTCCATCAGCCCCGGCACGGCATCGGCGAGATTGAGGGCGAAAAAAATCATAGGCAACAATAGCAGCAGCGTGAGTAGCAGCGTCATGACCAAGGCGCTTAATCCTGGGCTGCGAAGTCGCGTGAGTAACCAGCCATAAAATGGCCAGGTGGTGATGCAGACCACCGCAGCGAAGAGGATGGCGGCTAGCAGCGGTTGCAGTATCACGATGCAACCGAGTGCGAGCAGCGCTACCAGCGTGATTCGGGTGAGTTGTTTGTTGTCCATAGTGGGCAGCGTTGTTCGGCGCATTGTACCGTAGGCCTACGCGGCGGTTTTCTCGGCGCGTTACTTGCGAATCAGGCTTTCGAAAGCGACTTCAGCGCCAGGCGTATGCCATCCGACACCGAAATATCGGCCGGTAATTGTTTGGTGGCGGCTTGCGCTTCGCGCTCGTTATAGCCGAGGCCCAAAAGTGCGTGGAGTATGTCATTGCCGGCGGTGGGCGCGGCAGTGGGGGCGCTGGACATCACGCCGCCCATCTTGTCGCGCAGTTCGAGTAGCAGGCGTTCGGCGGTTTTCTTGCCTATGCCCGGAATCTTGGTGAGCCGCCCCGCCTCTTGCATAACGACGGCATGGGCCAGCTCCGCGACGGAAAGTCCGGACAACACCGACAGCGCTGTGCGTGCGCCTATGCCCGAAATTTTCAGCAATTGGCGAAAGGCGACTCGCTCCGGCTCGGAGCCAAAGCCAAACAGCAAATGCGCGTCCTCACGCACGGCCAGATGCGTATGCAGCGTCACCTTCTCGCCGGTGGCGGGCAGGTTGTAGAAGGTGCTCATGGGCACGTCGATCTCGTAGCCCACGCCCAAAACATCCAGCGTAATTTGCGGCGGATTCTTTTCCACCAGGATGCCAGTGAGGCGACCGATCATGACGAGACTCCAGAAATACGACCCGAAAAAATTAGCGCCCCGGTGAGCAATACGCCGTAAGCCAGCGCGCCGCCGATGGTGAGGCGTATCGCTGTGGCGAGTAAGTGCGGCTGGTCGGCGTGGCGCAGTAACTCACGTGCTGCGACGAAATGGAGCGGGGCGGCAGCGCCAGCGACTGCGCTCCACAGCGGCAGGCGGTCGGTCGCGATCATGCCGATTAGCCAGGCGTAGCTCGCCACTACCAGCAACACATAGCCCCAGCGCGCTGTCGCTGGCCCCAGGCGCACGATCAGCGTGCCCTTGCTGGCTGCCGCATCACCAAGCCGATCCGGGAATTGGTTGATATAAAGCAGACTCGCCACCAGTAGTGCATAGCCCGTACCGCAGGCAACCGGTACGAAAGAAAAATCTCGGCGCTGCACATAGTCGCTGCCAACAACGACCAGCAGCCAGCCGGCGGCGACGGCAAATTCGCCCCAGCCACGGCTCATCAATTGCAAGGGCGGCGCCGAATAAGCCCAGCCTACAAAGAGTCCTGCCAGACCAATACCGATGAGCCCGGCGCCAACTCGCGCCGTGAGCCACAAACCGGCTACCACCACGATCGCCAGCAACGCATAACCCAATATCCCGGTGGCGCGCAGCGACAGTACACCGTTTTGAATGTAGCGACTGCCGCCCGTGTAGGGGTAGAGGCGTTCGGTGTTGGCGGCATCGGCACCGCTCTTGGCGTCGTAATAGTCGTTTAACACATTCACGCCGGCGTGGGCCAGCAGCGCGAACAGCAAGGTAGCCAGCGCCGTTGTTGCTTGCAGCGTGACACCACTTGCGAGAGCGCCCGCCAGGCCTAGCGCGACTGCGGCAAAGGTGACACTCAGAAACGCGGGCCGGGTAGCCAGAAAATAGCGCGCGAATAGCGGAGGGGGTGCGGCAAGATTGGGTTCTATGGGCATTGCGCGGATTGTACCGGTGTGTCCCTCCCCTTGCGCCCCTTGCTTGTACCGCCCTGCTTCGATGACCTTTCGGCGCGGAAGCCTATTTGCATTCGCGTGCAGTTTGCCGCATGCGCTGAATGATGGCGATACCTTCTTCGCGGGTCTTGAGGGAAATTTTTGCGTCGTGGCCGCTGCCAAAATTGCCGCCGCCATAAGCGATGCGCAATTCGTCCGGCATGAGTTCGACATACTGGACGATACCCAAGTTGATCAGGCGCTGCGTGCCGCCGCTAGTGGGCAACTCGAACAAACAGAAAGACGAGGAGGATGCCGGCGGCGTTGCCAGCGCGAATTTCACCTCGCTGTCAGCGGCGTCGGCGAGCGCGATGCTCAGCGCAGCCAGGGTGCAAAGAAGAAACAAACGAGCAAACATGGCGGCCTCCGTGAAAGAGATAAGCGCTACGGGTATCACACTAGCCGGCCGTTGCGCACGCGCAGACCGACCGTAGAGAACGCGCCCAGCCCCTGCCCACCGTGGGCGTGGCAAATGGCGCAAGCCAGCGCGTCAGCAGCGTCGGGACTTGGGTCGCCCGGTAGACTCAGCAGGCGACGCACCATGTGTTGTACTTGTTCCTTGGCGGCGTGGCCATTACCCACCACCGCCTGTTTTACTTGCAAGGCGGTGTATTCCGCCACGGGTAGCAAGGCCGACACAGCAGCGCAGATCGCCGCACCGCGCGCCTGTCCGAGCAACAAGGTGGATTGCGGATTAACGTTCACGAAGACTTTTTCGACAGCGACTTGTGCCGGGCGGTGCGCGGCAATCACCTCGCTTACGCCGTCCAGGATAACTTTCAATCGTGCCGGCAATTCGCCATCGGTCGGTGTTTTGATGCAA
>JBBQGH010000056.1:0-14924 GCA_038322845.1 Gammaproteobacteria bacterium | reverse complement strand
GAAATTTGCTGTTGCTGGTGTTTTTGCCGCTATGAGCTTGGCTGCCGCCGCTAGCCAAACCATCGTGGCCTACGAAATTGGTAATTCTCCCTACTTCATCGGCAACGGCGCCCCAGGTAGCACCATCACCCTGACCGCCAGCTTGCGCAATCCCAGCAATCACGCGCAAGTGATCGGCTCGAAGAACGAATGGTGCATGATCACCGCCTATGCGCCCGGTCCGATCCTGTTCTGCGACGAGAGCCTGGTGTTCAACGCCGGTGGCAGCCTGTTCGCTCACGGCAACATCGATGAAATCGCGCTCGAGCATTTCGCGCCGCAGACCATCGCGGTGTACAAGGGTGCTGGTATCTATGCCGGCAAGACCGGCACGGAAACGGTCCAACAGGTCGTGTTCCCGAACGAACTGCTCAATACGCTCGTAATTAACTAATCGATCGTTCTTAGTAGTTCAGAAAAACGCGGCGCCCAATTGGGCGCCGCGTTTTTTTGCCTATTACTTTGGTCTAGCTCTTCATAAAGTTCTAGAACTCCAAATGCGTAGCAGTCTGTTTCTTCTGGGAATCGCTATCGCCTTGTTTGAAGCCGCTAGGCGGGGATGATTAAATTTTATTCCGAAATAAAATAATTATAACTAAAGTTATGTTGACATCAGAATTTTGACCGCCCACACTAAATTGGTAGTACAGCAGTCGTAGTCAGCGGTTCTCCGTTCGGCTTCGCGTTGCCGGATAGGAACCATAAATTAAGTAGCTAACAATCTCTAACCTTAGGAGGGTGTATGCGTACTTTGAAAAAAGTTCTTGTTGGGATGTTGTCGGCCATGACCTTATCCGCCGTGCCGGCCCTTGCAGCTCAAACCATTACGGCGTACGAAATCGGCGGCACACCGGTCTTCACCGGAACCGGCGCTCCAGGCAGCACAATTCAATTGCAAGCCTCTCTACGTAACCCAGCCAATCACAGCCAAGTCATCGGCACGAAGAACGAATGGTGCATCATCACCGGCTATGCACCTGGCCCCATGCTGTTCTGCGATGAGAGCATGGTCTTCAATGGCAAGGGCACCGTTTTCGCCCATGGCGTCATTAACGAAGTCCTTCTTGAGAACTATGTTCCGCAAACCATCCAGGTCTATGCTGGCGCCGGAATATATGCGGGCAAGCAAGGCACAGAAACGATCCAACAAGTCGTGTTCCCGAATGAGTTCTTCCTCACCATCGTTTTGAATTAATCGATCGTCGCTGTAGTTCGAGGGCGGCTCCGTTTCGGTACTGCCCTAACAACAATAATTTTAAGTGGTTAATAATCTCTAACCTTAGGAGGGTATATGCGCAATCTCAAGAAAGCATCCGTTCTGGTTGGTATGTTGTCTGCTCTGTTCGCACTTCCCGCTGCTGCGGCCACCACTATCGTTACCTATGAGATCGGCGGACAGCCCGTCTTCACCGGCAACGGGGCTCCGGGTAGCACGATTCAATTGACGGCGGTCTTGCTGAACCCGGCTAACCACAGTCAAGTCATCGGCACGAAGAACGAGTTCTGCATCATCACTGCCTATGCGCCCGGCCCACAACTGTGGTGCAACGAGAGCCTGGTCTTCAACGGCAAAGGCACCTTGTTCGCTCAAGGCACCATCGATGAAGTGTTGCTTGAGCACTATGTACCGCAGACCATCCAAGTGTTTGCCGGGAGTGGCATCTATGGCGGCAAGCAGGGCACGGAAACGATCCAGCAGGTTGTGTTTCCAAATGAGTTTCTGCTGACTATTCGACTCAACTAAGTCGCACGCTTCAAAAGGCGTGGCGCCATCCAGGCGCTGCGCTTTTTATTTCTGACGACTTGTTCGTCTCGCTGACGACTCATGCTCTTACCCGCTCGACGTTACCCGGCAATCCTCTGCCGTGAAGCTGACGCACGGCGTTACAGTTGCAGCGCCTAAATGATCTCCCGTGTCTCCAGAAAGCGCACGTTCGGATAGCGCTCTTCCGCGAGTTTAAGGTTAACGCGGTTGGGTGCAAGATAGACGTACTCTTCCGCGCCGTCGAGCGCGACATTCATCGGATGTTTGTCGACGAGTTGCTTGATGTCCGCCTCGCTACCCCGGAGCCAGCGTGCTGTAGCGCAGGGGTAAGACTCGAAGGCCACATCCACGCCGTATTCGTTTTCCAGACGATGCGCCACCACGTCGAACTGCAAGGTTCCCACTGCGCCGAGGATTAAATCATTGGAAGAGATAGGGCGAAAGAGTTGCGTTGCGCCCTCTTCTGCGAGTTGCTGCAAGCCCTTTTGCAGTTGTTTCATCTTCAGCGGGTTCCGCAGATTGGCGCGCTGGAAGTGCTCGGGTGCAAAGGAAGGGATACCCGTGAAGAACAATTCCTCGCCTTCGGTAAAGGTCTCGCCCAAGCGCACCGTGCCATGGTTGGGAATACCAATGATGTCGCCAGCATAGGCATCGTCGGTGGTGCTGCGATCACGCGCCATGAAGGTGATGGCGTTGTTCACCGCAATAAATTTTTCGTTGGCGACTTGGCGGATCTTCATGCCGCGTTCGAAATGGCCGGAGCAGACGCGCAGGAAGGCAATGCGGTCGCGATGCTTGGGGTCCATGTTGGCCTGGATTTTGAAAACGAAGCCGGTGAATGCCGTCTCATGCGGTGTCACCGTGCGTGACTTGGATGAGCGGGCGAGTGGCGGCGGCGACAGATCGACCACCGCATCGAGTAAAGATTGCACGCCAAAGTTATTGACGGCGGAGCCGAAGAACACCGGCGTCTGCTTACCGGCGAGATAAGCCTCACGATCAAACGTGTGCGAAGCGCCGCGCACAAGTTCGATATCCTCGCGCAGCTCGGCGGCCTGATCGCCGATCAATTCATCCAGTCTTGGATTGCCTAATCCGTCAATGATTTGCGCCGTGCCTTTATCGGCCTGGGCGTCAAACACCATCACAGTGTCATCGTAGAGGTGGTACACACCGCCGAAGCGTTTGCCCATGCTGATCGGCCAGGTCAGCGGCGCACATTGGATGCCCAGCACCGATTCGATTTCATCCAGTAACTCGATGGGGGGACGGCCCTCACGATCCAGCTTGTTAATGAAGGTTAGGATGGGCGTATCACGCAAGCGACAAACCTGCATGAGCTTGATGGTGCGATCCTCGACACCCTTCACCGAATCCACCACCATCACGGCAGAGTCGACGGCGGTCAGCGTGCGATAGGTGTCTTCGGAAAAGTCTTCGTGGCCCGGCGTGTCGAGCAAGTTGATAACGCAGTCGCGATAAGGAAACTGCATTACCGAGGACGTAATGGAGATACCGCGCTGTTTCTCCAGTTCCATCCAGTCGGAAGTCGCATGGCGACCGGTTTTGCGAGCGCGCACGGCGCCGGCCATTTGTATCGCGCCGCCAAACCACAACAGCTTTTCGGTCAGCGTAGTCTTGCCCGCGTCAGGGTGGGAGATGATGGCAAAGGTACGCCGACGGCGGATTTCCGTATCGATAGTCACAGCGGGATTTTTCCAGAATGCAGGGAAATGCGTAGGCGCGATTATACGGAATCGGCGTGCTAGCGCTGCCGATTCCCCCGACAGGCCGCGCAAAAAAACTGCCCGCCCGAGTAAACAGTTTTGCCCGGGCTAAGCGTAGGCTAGGCGCTACTCGACTTCCCCTTCTTCATGGCGAACGTTTTCGTGGCGCTTCACGTCGCCGCGCTGTTTGCGTCCGTACTCTTCCACCTGGCGCTTCGCAGCGTCGAAGGCATCGCGCAGGGCCACATAAATGTCTTCGTGCTTGTCACGATTGACGACGATTTCGCTGCCCGGCACCTTGATATCTATGCGTACGTTGTGCAGCTTGCCCTGTTGGCTGTGCTTGTGTGGCAATTCGATGGTGATGTGGCAGCCGATGATATGCGGGTAAAAAGTTTCTAGCTTGGCCACCTTTTCCCTAATGTTCTGCTCGACTGCGTCCGAATGCGGAATATCCTTGAACGTGATCTGAATAGGCCTTTGCATAATGACGCCCTTCTCTCTAAATGAAACGGAATAAATACATTCGATTGCAGAATAAGCCTAGCGCAACATGGAACATTGAGCTAGATCAAAACGGTGGGAGTCCCCACCGACGCATGTGACTAATCAATTCGGTGCCTAGTTTTTGGACGCCGGCGCAAGAATTCTCTTTCAAGCATGGCCGCAATCGTCGGATGCAAGATGACCTACGCTGAAGGAGTGTCAGCCAAGTCCATCGTTGTGCATTTAGGAAAAAAATATCACTGCCGTTACTACCACAGGGTGCTTTGGTTGCCGGTTGATTCTGGATAATGACTCCACTCAAAAAATCCTTGGGCCAAGTCGAAAACCTAGGTATATCATGTGAACTTGCAGCGGCTAGAAGGAGTGCATCATGGCAAAAAATATTCCTCAGACTACGCCTAACTACGACAAAACGCGCGTTATCGAGCGGCCAGATGGCTACTATTGGCAGGATCAGCGCAGCGGCGGCGAATACGGCCCCTTCGTGACTTTGCTGGAAGCGGCCGAAGACATGAACTACAACGATGACTCGGATTACGAACCCGGCGAAACCTTGCAGCAGGCCGAGGACGAAATCGGAATTGCGGATTGGATCGACCCAGACACCGGCGTGCCGGCCGAAGAAGGCGGTCCACACATCAAGGACAATTAGTCAAAGACAACTAAGCACGCGTCAAATGCGGCCTGAGTTCTTGCGTTATCTCCCTCCGCCACCCACTATTCCGCTCAATGCGCCCAGATTACGAGGGCGGTAGCATAGTCAATCTGATGCGCAGCATTGGCGACGCTTGTGGTGCGCCGCCCGGTCTGTATGCCCCGCTCGAGGCCTTGCATCCAGCACGGCTAGGCGTAGCGCGTCACATCGTACTGTTGGTCATCGACGGTCTGGGTTACAACTACCTCACACAACACGGCCGCGGCGGCCCCTTCCATGGCGCACTAAGTGGGCGTATGACGTCGGTGTTTCCCTCGACCACGGCTGCCGCCGTTACCGGATTTTTAAGCGGCACGGCACCGCAGCAACACGCGTTGACCGGTTGGCATATGTATCTTGAAGAACTCGATGCCGTCGCCGCCGTGCTGCCGCTCACGCGACGCGGCGGCGTCGCCTTGGATATCGAAGCAGCCAAACTGCCAAGCCTGCTCTTCGATCATGAGCCCTTCTTCAATCGCATCGCGCGGCCGGGGCTGGTCTTTTCGCCGCACTACATCGCGCATTCGCCCTTCAGTCTTTACAACGCCGGTCGCGCAGAGGTTCGTCCCTACAAGAAGCTGCCTGATCTCATCGCTCAGCTCACTAACGCCGTGCGCGCGGCATCGGAGCCAAGCTATTTCTACGCCTACTATCCCGATCTGGACGCGCTGGCGCATGAGCACGGCATCGCTAGCGCCCACGTCGCCAGCCACTTTGCCGCGCTGGATGCGGTGTTCGGCGAACTGCTGCTGCAACTGCGCGATACCGACAGCGTGATCATTGCGACCGGGGATCATGGTTTCATCGACGCGCCTAACGAACGTCTGATCGCGTTGGAAGACCATCCCGCATTGGCCGAAATGCTGGCCCAGCCATTATGCGGCGAACGCCGCGTGGTGTACTGCTATGTCAAACCGAATATGCACACGCAGTTTGTCGGCTATGTGCAAGACCAGTTCGGCCACTGCGCTGATCTGTTCGAAAGCGCCAACTTGATTGCACAAGGGTGGTTCGGCCTCGGCACGCCCAACGCACGCCTAGCCAGCCGCGTCGGTGACTACACGCTGATCATGAAAGAAAACTGGACCATCAAGGACAGCGTACCCGGCGAGAAGAGCCACCACCAGATCGGCGTACATGGCGGAGTGAGCGAGGACGAAATGTGGGTACCGCTAATCGTCGCTGGCGCTTGAGCGAGGTTGGCGGTGGCTCACCGCCAACTCACGCCGTTAGAACTCATATTCCATTTGCATTCTTAATGTGTGGTCGGGCGCGCCCTGGGTGACGCCAAACAGCCAGGCGGCGTTGTATTGCAATTTCTGCCGACCGCCTAGGGCAATTTTGCCAAAAATGGCCGGGCCCACGCGGTGGTTTTGTTCATCATGCGGCGCCCAGTCGTTCCACTTGCCCATCTGGCCGAAGCCCTGCGCACCGAATTCGAACTCAGGATGCCAGCGGTATTTCGCCTGCCATTGATAACCGATTTCCGTTTTGTGCAACTCGTCCGCGTGCGCGGCGTCGCCATGCCATTTGCGCTCGAACAGCAGGTTGGCATTAAGTTGCAGCTTGCCAAATTCCGTCTGGAATAGCGGTCCAATTTTAAACTCATAGGGGTCGCCGTCCTGATGAGTGATTTCGATTTCGGTAATAAGGCCGATATCCACCAGATATTTTCCGGTCTCAGTCAGTTGGAATTTGTTTTCCCACTCGAAGGCATCGAAGAAAACGCCGTCGCCGCCCTCCTTGGCGTACTTCAGATACGCCTCGGTGAACCACCAATCATTCACGCCGTAGCCAAAGCCGATGCTGGCCGCTTGGGCACGCGGATCGTCGGATTTACGAGCCGATCCATATTTAAAATCGATCTCGCGCTCGCCGCTTTCCACGGTGGGCGCATAGACATAATCCGCCGGGCCGGCCAGGGCCGTGCCCCAAATCATCGCCCCCAAACAAACTAGCAAACCACTCCGCTTCATGACACTCCCTTTCTCTTTGCATTGTGGGTTGCGCTAGCCCACTTCATTCCGAGCGCGATAGCCGCCAGAACGACGACGTAAAAAATCATTTGCATGCCAGATGGACGATCTTCGTAGCCGATCAAGCCATGCAGCAACATGCCCGGTATGGATTGCGCGGGCAGCAAACCCGAGGTATCCCAAAGCGGCGCGGCCAAGCTGGGAATGATGTCTGCCTGGATCAAGAAGCGCGCCGCCTGCGACGCCATGCCGGCAGCGAGCAGCAACACCAGCACGGACGTTGCTGTAAAGAACCAGCGTAGCGGCACGCGTAGCAAGCCTGCATAAAGCAGATAGCCGACTGCCGCCCCAGCAGCCAAGCCGATGGCGCCAGCCATCAGCATAGTGCTCGCACTATTCGCGTCCGACGTGGCAATCCCATAGAGGAACAAAACGGTTTCTGAGCCTTCGCGCAACACCGCCAGGCCGATAACCACCAGCAGGATGGAACATTCCTGCGTGCCGTCGCGAATCTCGCTACCCACCGATTTCGCCGAGGCGGCGAGCTGCGCGCCGTGGGTGGTCATCCAGATGTTGTGCCAGGCGAGCATGACAACCGCAATGCCCAACACCGTCGCGTTAAATAGCTCCTGGCCCATGCCGCTCGCCAGCGTAGCGATGCTCTCGGTGGAAAAGGCCACCAGCGCCGAACCAAGCAAACCTAAGACCACGCCGCCCACCAACCAGCGATTACGGCCGGGAATGCCGCGCGTGGCAGCGGCGACGATGCCAATGAGGATGGCCGCTTCCAGAACTTCCCGAAATACGATGATGATAGTGCCGAACATGGCCGACTCCCTTGTCTACTTTGCGACGATCACGCCCTGCGCGGTTTTCTCGTTGAACTCACCGACGAAGGGATAACGCCCCTCCTTTAGCGGCCCGATATAGATCGTCGCTGTGCTATTGCCGGGAATGACCTTTTCGCGATTGAGATCATGGCTTTCGAACTCTTCAGGCGTGCTGTCCTGGTTTTGCACCTTCAGTTTAATTTTCTTACCCGCTGGCACGAGTAGCTCGGCCGGCTGAAAGCGGTGGTCCTTGATGACCAGGGCGAACTCCGTGTCATCCGCAAACCCAGGCGACACCAACAAGAGGACGGCGAATAATGCAATGAGGAAAGAAACAAGACGGGCGCTAATCATGTTGGCCTCCAGTTCAGATGGCCAAATGATAATGGTTATCGTTTGGGATTGCAAACTGTTTTTAACTGGCTGTTTTTGACTGGGCCTAGGCTGTTGCCACGATCATTCTGAAAAAGGAGCCCCGGTCGTGAGACCAAAACCCCTCGTCATCTGTTGTTTAATCTATGTTACTGGCCGCTGTCGCAGGTCTTCATACCAATCAGCTTATAGACGGGGCAGAAACGGAAGATGCCCGTGGCAAGCGGCACCACGCCTATCCATCCCCACATGCCGATCATGCCGGCCAGTGTGGCGCCGATCAGCGCCAAGCCCACAACGATACGAAGAATGCGGTCAATACTGCCGACGTTTGCGTTCATGTCAAACCTCCTTACGTGGTTGAAATCGGTTCAAGAACCCTCTTTGACACCCAGCCCGTGCAGCATGCGCTCCATCAGACACCAGCCGGTAAAGCCGCTTTGCAGCAGATTGACGCCGACGAAAGCCGTGAAGGCCAGCCACCAGAGGCTGACAAAGATGGGACTGCCCGGAATGCCTAACGCCAGTGACAACAAGATAAAACTGCCGGCGATAACGCGTACGAGTTTCCATGAAGTCATGATGTTGCTCCTTGCTGAGAATGTTTGCTTGAATACGCCATGTAATACAGCAACGGAATCACCACCAGAGTGAGCACGGTGGAGACGAAAATACCGAAGATAAGCGAGATGGCCAGCCCGTTGAATATCGGGTCATCGAGAATGAATAGTGAGCCAATCATGGCTGCCAACCCCGTCAGCACAATCGGCTGAGCGCGGGTGATGGCCGAGCGCACGATGGCCTCGCGGAAAGGCACGCCAGCCGCCAATTCCAGCTCAATGAAATCCACCAGTAGAATGGAATTACGCACAATGATGCCGGCTAACGCAATCATGCCTATCATGCTGGTGGCGGTGTATGGCGCGCCTAGCAAGGCGTGGCCGGGCATCACGCCGACGATGGTGAGCGGAATCGGCGCCATGATGATGAGCGGCGTGAGATAAGAACCAAACTGCGCCACCACCAAGAGATAGATCATGACCAACCCCACGGCGTAAGCGGCGCCCATGTCGCGGAACGTTTCGTAAGTGACCTGCCATTCGCCATCCCACTTCAACGCGAAGTCGCGATACGCCTCTGCCGGTTGATGCGTAAAGTACTCAACAATATGCCCCCCGCCCGGCGTCTTGATCTGCGCAATCGCCTCGCGCATGGCGAACATGCCGTAGAGTGGACTGTCTATCTTCCCGGCCATATCGCCCACGACATAATTCACCGGCAAGCCGTCCTTGTGATAAAGCGGCTGTTCGCGCGTACTGTCTTGCGCGGCGCTACTCACCGTCACCAATTCCGCCAGCGGCACTAGATTACCCTGAGCGTTTTTCACGCGCAGGCGCAACAAGGTGTCTAGGCTGCCTTGGTCCACATCCGGCAGACGCAAGGTCGCCGCCGTGGGGTATTTGCTTCCGTCATGCAGATAGGTCACCGCCTCGCCAGCGAGGCCAGCGCGCAGCGTGGCGACAATCTCGGCCTGTGACACGCCCAGCAAGGCGGCCTTGCGCTGATCCACGATGAGCGTTTTCTTTTCGGCGACGGCAATGGCGCTTTCATCCACATCCACCACGCCTGGCGTCTGTTCGAAGACGGCGCGCACCGCATGCGACACACTGCGGCGACCCGGCTCGTCCGGCCCATAGATCTCCGCCACGATGGGCGAGAGCACGGGCGGACCCGGCGGCACTTCCACAACTTTCACATTGGCACCGTGCTTGCGACCGATCTCCTGCAAGGCCGGGCGCAATCGCGTGGCGATGACATGGCTCTTTTCGCTGCGCTGATGGGCGTTGACCAGATTCACTTGCAGATCGCCCACTTCGCCCCCGCTGCGCAAATAGTATTGCCGCAGCAGGCCGTTGAAGTTGATAGGCGCGGCGGTGCCGGCATACGCTTGATAGTCGGTCACCTCCGGCACGGTGGCGAGATAGCCGCCCAACTCGCGCAGCACGGCGGCAGTTTTTTCCACCGGCGTGCCGGTGGGCATATCGACCACCACCTGAAATTCCGATTTATTGTCAAAGGGCAACATCTTCAGCCGCACCAGCCCCACCATCGGCAAGGCCAGCGCCAGCACGATGAACGCCAACACGCCCAAGCCCAACCAGCGCCGGTTACGCGCGCCCCGCTCCGCTTGCAGAAAGGGCGAGAAGACGCGCTCGAATAAGGGCGCGATGCGCCGCGCCATACCGTGCCCGTCCTGCCCGTCCTGCCCGTCCTGCCCGCTAGTCGCAGGGTGCGTCTTGACCAACCACAAGCGCGCCAACCAGGGCGTCACCACAAAGGCAACGACCAAGGACAGCAGCATGCCCATGCTGGCATTGATGGGGATGGGGCTCATATAGGGGCCCATCAACCCGCTCACAAAAGCCATAGGCAGCAACGCCGCAATGACCGTCAGTGTCGCCAGGATGGTCGGGCCGCCGACCTCATCCACCGCGCCGGGAATAATGTCGGCAAGGCTTTTCTCCGGCGCAAACTGACGATGGCGATGGATATTCTCAACGACAACAATCGCGTCATCCACCAGAATACCGATGGAAAAAATCAGCGCGAAGAGCGACACGCGGTTCAGCGTGAATCCCCACGCCCATGAGGCGAAGAGCGTCACGGTAAGGGTCAGGATCACCGCCGTGCCGACGATGGCCGCTTCGCGTCGCCCCAGCGCCAGATAAACCAGCGCCACCACCGATGCCGTAGCGAACAGCAATTTGTGTATCAGTCGCTGTGCCTTGTCGTTGGCGGTTTCGCCATAATTACGCGTGACGCTGACCTCGACATTGGCAGGTATGACGACATTCTTCAAGGCATCAACCCGCCGGATCAGCGCGGATGCGACATCCACGGCGTTTTGGCCGGGTTTCTTGGTGATGGCCAGCGTCACGGCGGAATATTCGCCTCGCGTTTTTTCCTCGCCCGCCACGCCGTGCCAGACGTAGCGCGCCGGCGTAGGCGGCCCGTCGCGGACTTCGGCGACGTCCTTGAGCGCGATGGGCTTGCCCTCCTTCACGCCGACGATGACCTCGCCCACCGCTTGTGCGTCGGCGAGAAAAGGGCCGGCTTCAATGGCGATGCTGCGGTTGCCGGCAATCAGTTCGCCCGAGGGCATACCCAGGTTGGCGCCCTGCAAAGCGCGGCGCAAATCAGCAACGCTCAGATTTGCGGCCGCCAAACGCGCGGTATCGAGCTCGACATTTACCGCGCGACCTGGGCCACCAATTGTAGTCACCTCGCGCGTGCCTTTGACGCGCTTCAGGTCGGCCTCCAGGCTGTGCGCAATGCGCTCCAGCTCGAAGGCGCCGAGGGACGCATCCTTGGACCATAGGGTCAACGTCACGATCGGCACATCGTCTATGCCCTTGGGCTTGATGATGGACTCCAGCGTACCCAAGCCTGCGGGCAGCCAGTCGCGGTTGCTCTGCACCGTGTCGTAGAGCCGCACCAGCGCTTCCGTGCGCGGCACGCCGACCTCGAACTGCACGGTGATGATGGCCAAGCCCGGCCGCGATACCGACATCACATGCTCCACATCGGCGATCTGGCTCAATACCTGTTCGGCCGGGATCGCCACCATCTGCTCGACATCGCGAGCGGACGCGCCGGGGAAGGGTATCAGCACGTTGGCCATGGTGACGTTGATCTGCGGCTCTTCCTCGCGCGGCGTAATCAGCAGAGCGAAAAGACCTAGCAGAAACGCCACCACCGCCAGCAGCGGCGTGATGCGCGCGCTCTGGAAAAAGCCGGCGATGCGTCCGGAGACACCGAGCTTTTTTGTGGCGCCACTCATTTCATTTGCGCAGCAGCCGCCGGATCCAATGCCACTTGTTCGCCAGCCGCGAGCCCGGAAAGCACTTCGATGTCATTACCGATAGCGCGGCCTGTCCTCACCAGCCGCAGCATGGGACGCCCCTGCGCATCGACCACGTACACTGCATTGAATTCGGCGCGACGAAACACGGCAGACGCCGCCACCAGAATACGAGCCTGCGCGCGCCCCGCCCCTTCATCAAGCTCGGGCAGCCAGACCCGCGCGAACATGCCGGGCGTGACGCCCGCGAGACCCGCCGGCAGATCAATGCGGACCTGGACGGTGTGGGTGGTGGCATCCGCCGTGGGAAACACGATGATGCTACGGCTGGTCTGCCAACGCTGTGCCTCCGGCAGGCTAGGCAATTCAAGTTTGACGGGCTGGTTCGGCTGCAATCGCACGGCCGCGCCTTGCGGCACGTTGGCCGTGACGCGCAAGGCGGAGGGGTCATAGACCGTCATGATGGCTTTGCCGGGCTGCGCCATATCACCCTGCGTCGCCGGCACCTCGGCCACTACACCGCTATAGGGCGCGGTCAGCACATAAAAGCCTGACTGCGTGCGGGTGACATCGGCCTGCGCCAGTTGCGCCTCGGTCTGCGCACGTGCCGATTTCAATTGGGCCTCACTGCGATCCAGCGCAGCCTGGCTGATGAACTGGCGCGCTTGCAACTGGCGTTGACGGTCGTAATCCTTTTGCGCAATGTCCAAGGTGGCACGCGCCGCTTGGGCTTCGGCCACGCTGGCGGCAGCACCGCTCGCCGCAGCACGGGCATCTATGCGCGCCAGCACCTGGCCTGCCTTAATCGTGTCGCCCGCCTTCACGAGCAGCTGCACGATAGCGCCCGAGACCTGTGGCGCAATGACGCTCTGGCGCACGGCTTCAACCACGCCCTCCGCCGCACGCAGGGGCGCCTCCGCAGCGTTGCGTGCCGGCGCGCTAGCAAGCGGAGCACCTAGTGCACCTAGCGAGTAGCCGAGCAGACAAAGCAAGGCTGCAGCCCAAGACCCCGACAAACCAATGCGCAAAAACACAACTATCTCCTGAATGTTGCAACAAGCAAACCGTGACGCAAGAAAATACAGAATGACATTCTGTCAATACTTCTGTAGTATTTGCGTAATTATGCAAATAGTCAATAAAGGACGTTATTAACCGATGCGGTGTGACGAGCATGCCCCCAGCACCGGCCGTCACGATGACCGTCATCAAGGAGTGCTGATAAATTATGGAAGGCTTATCGGATCAAGCCCTGGCGCAGGTCGCCCAGTATTTTCAGGCATTGGCCGAGCCGACGCGGCTACGCATACTAAATACGTTACGGGAAGACGAACGTAATGTTGGCGAACTGGCTGAAGCATGCGCCTGCTCCGCCGCCAACGTCTCGCGTCATCTTTCCCTACTCGCCAAGCATGGGCTGGTGACGCGCGAAGGACGTGGCACTGCGGTGTATTACCGCATCGCCGATCCCACGATCTATGCGCTTTGCGATTTGGTATGCGGCAACATCGCCCGCCAGTTCGAGCAACAGGCCAGCATGCAGCGCGCTTTCGGCAAGGTGCGCCAAAAGAAAAGGGGCTAGCCTAAGCTAACCCCTTGATGAAACTGGTGCGCCCGGAGAGATTCGAACTCCCGACTCCTTGGTTCGTAGCCAAGTACTCTATCCAGCTGAGCTACGGGCGCGGTGTATGCAAATTATATCAAAGTGTGGCGGAGAGAGAGGGATTCGAACCCTCGATGCAGGTTTTGCCCGCATACTCCCTTAGCAGGGGAGCGCCTTCGACCACTCGGCCATCTCTCCGAACTTGCTTCGACTAACGCCCCCTCGGAATTAACGGTTGCGTCGGCCCTCAAAAGGCTGGCGATAATACCTTTTCCACCTGGGCCGGTCAAACTCAAGCCGCCATTCAAGCCGCCAATTGATCCAATTCAAATGCCTTGTGCAGCACGCGCACGGCTAGTTCCAGATATTTCTCGTCGATGACGACGGAAATCTTGATTTCCGAAGTGGAAATCATCTGGATATTGATGGCTTCTTCCGCCAGCGTGCGGAACATTTTGCTGGCGATGCCTACGTGCGAACGCATGCCAACGCCCACTACCGAGACCTTGACGATCTTGTTGTCGCCCACGATCTGGCGTGCCCCGGTATGGTTTTTGACTTGCTCCAAGATTTGCGTAGCGCGGTTGTATTCGTTGCGGTTGACGGTAAAAGAGAAATCCGTTGTGCCGTCGTGACCGACGTTCTGGATAATCATATCTACATCGATATTGGCCTCGGAAATGGGCCCTAGTATCTGATAGGCAATGCCTGGTCTATCCGGTACGCCGAGTACAGTCAGCTTGGCTTCGTCGCGGTTAAAGGCAATACCCGAAATGATAGGCTGTTCCATCTTGATATCTTCCTCGAAAGTAATGAGCGTGCCCGGTCCTTCCTTGCCCAGTTCTTCCAGACTGGATAGCACGCGAAGCTTAACTTTGTACTTACCGGCGAATTCGACCGCCCGGATTTGCAGCACCTTGGAGCCCAGGCTGGCCATTTCCAGCATTTCCTCGAAGGTGATGGTTGTTAGCCGTCGCGCTTCCGGCACGATGCGCGGGTCCGTGGTGTAGACCCCATCCACATCGGTATATATTTGGCATTCGTCGGCCTTTAGAGCAGCAGCCAAGGCCACCCCGGTGGTATCCGAGCCGCCCCGTCCCAACGTGGTGATATTGCCCACTTCATCCACACCCTGGAAGCCCGCCACTACTACGACACAGCCATCATTAAGGTCGGCGCGCATCTTTTTCTCGTCTATGCTAACTATGCGCGCCTTGGTGAAGGCGCTGTCGGTGACGATGCTGACCTGACCGCCGGTATAGCTGCGCGCCTTGAGGCCCAGTTGCTTGAGCGCCATGCCGAGCAGCCCAATGGTGACTTGTTCGCCGGTGGAAACGACCACATCCAGTTCGCGTGGATCCGGATCAGGCTGAATTTCCTTGGCGAGCGCGATCAGACGATTGGTGTCGCCGCTCATGGCCGAGACAACCACTACGATTTGGTGTCCCTGCGCATGCCATTTTGCAACCCGCTTGGCGACATTTTTAATGCGTTCCGGCGAGCCGACCGACGTACCGCCGTACTTCTGAACTATGAGTGCCATGTGCTG
>JBBQGH010000055.1:0-15162 GCA_038322845.1 Gammaproteobacteria bacterium | reverse complement strand
AAACGTTTGTGGGGGTTTGCCAAGACCCGTTATCGTGGCTTGGCAAAGAACGCGAATCGCGCCTTCGCCATGCTGGCGATGATCAATATCGTCAAGTGGGGAAGTCCACTGACAGGAGAGGTGCGTCCAATATGAGCAGGAGGCGGGAAAATGCCTCGTATCAAGCACCAGAAGCGGGCATATCTCCGATGGAATTTCGATTTCGTTCACAATTTTGCCTTGATCAAATTGATCTGAATTTGATGGCGCGCTTCGCGACTACTTGTTCAGCGTTTCCCTAAGCGTACCAAGACCAAGGAGACAACATGTCCCAGCAAGAACACCTTTCTAAGCAGTACGACACCGATCTCGAAGACATCCGCACTCGCGTGCTGCAAATGGGTGGCTTGGTCGAATCGCAAATTATGTCTGCTATCGAGTGCTTCACCACCGGTAACTACGATCTCATGGCGAAAGTCGCCGAGACCGACCGCCGCGTGAATAGTTATGAGGTCGAAATCGACAACGCTTGTGCGCATGTCATCGCTCGGCGCCAACCTGCCGCCAGCGATTTGCGACTCATCATGGCCGTAAGCAAGATCGTCACCGATCTGGAACGTGTAGGCGACGAGGCAGAAAAAATTGCCCGCGCCTCGCGTCAGATTTATGATCGCGGCCGTCTGCAGATTCCACGTTCGGCCGATGTGCGGCAATCGGCTACGCTGGCGGTTGCCATGCTGCGCCGCGTGCTGGATGCGTTTGCGCGCCTGGATTCCACAGAGGCTGGCCAGATCATCGAAGAAGACGCCACCATCGACGATGAGTTTCGCGGCATCGTGCGCCAGCTCATCACCTTCATGATGGAAGATCCGCGCACTATTTCTACCGCGCTGGACATTGTATGGATCGCCAAGGCTATCGAACGCATAGGCGACCACGCCAAGAATATCGCCGAACAGATTATCTACATCGTGCACGGCACCGATGTTCGTCACACGGCCTTCGAACGCCATACGCCCCCTGAGGCCGCCGAATGAGCCGCCGCGAGCGACAAGTATGAGCACACGCGTGTTAGTGGTGGAAGACGATCCGGCCATCCAGGAGCTGATGCACTTCACTCTGGAGCGTGCAGGATTCAAGGTGTCGGTAGTGACCAGTGCGGAAGATGCGCAAACCGAACTACGTGAGGTGCTGCCCGACGTCATGGTGATCGACTGGATGTTGCCGCGCACATCTGGTCTGGCACTCTCCAAGCAATTGCGCGAGGCGCCGCGCACGCAAAAACTCCCCATCATCATGGTAACGGCGCGCGGCGAAGAGGCGGATCGCATCGCCGGCCTTGAGCAGGGCGCGGACGATTACCTGGTCAAACCATTCAGCCCGCGCGAGCTGGTGGCGCGCATCCAAGCGGTGTTGCGGCGTCGCGCGCCGCATGTCTCCGAGAGCAAGCTCACCGTCGGTATGCTGCATCTCGACCCGATCACTTATGAAGTTACTTTGGAAAGTAAGCTCATCGATCTCGCACCCACGGAATTTCGTCTGTTACGTTTCCTGATGGCGAATCCCGGTCGTGTTTTCAGTCGCGCGCAGTTGCTGGACCAGGTTTGGGGTGACCACGTCTTCATCGAGGAGCGCACGGTGGACGTGCACATTCGTCGTTTGCGCCAGGCTTTCGGCCCAGATCGCGAGCACCTGGTGGAAACAGTGCGTGGGGCGGGCTATAAATTGCTTGTGCCCCGCTCAAACGGCTAGATCGACGTGATAGCCGCGGCGTGATTCCTCCCGTTTGGTTTTCCCTGCTGCTGCGCTTGTTTGCCGTGGCGGTGCTCGGCGTGTTCGCCGGCGTTTGGGGCGGCGCTGTGTGGGGCCTGTCCTTTGTGGTCATGGGTCTGCTGCTCATGGTCGTGGGGCATACCAGCTACCTGTCGCGTTTGCAGCGCTGGCTCAAATCTCCGGAAGACGTCGAAGTGCCCGAAGCCTGGGGTGCTTGGGGCAATATCTTTGTGGAGTTGTATCGCATGCTGCGCCGGGGCGAGAAGGCGCGCGCGCGCATCCTGGCGGAACTGGAATTGTTTCGCCAAGCCTGCAGCGCCTTGCCGGACGGGGTGGTGTTTCTGGATGCGCAAGGCCACATCGTTTGGTGCAACAGCATGGCCGAGCAGCACTTGGGCATCAACAACGAACGCGATACCGGCTTGGTGTTGCCGTATTTCATACGCCAGCCCGGCTTCGCCACTTTTTTTGCCCAGAGCGAAAGTGGCTCGACCTTCACCTATCACCCCCTGCACAATCCGGGCATGACGCTGTCTCTTGAAGTGATTCCTTTCGAGGGCAATCGCAAGCTCGCCATCAGTTTTGATATTACCCAGATCGAGCGCGCCGACACCATACGCCGCGATTTCGTCGCCAATGTGTCCCACGAATTACGCACCCCTTTAACGGTGATCGGCGGCTTCCTCGAGCACCTGACCTCTGACGAATCGCAGGACAAAATCGTGGGTCGCCAGCTTGCGCTGATGAACAATCAAACACATCGTATGCTGCGCCTGGTGGATGATTTGCTCACACTCTCGCGCCTGGAAGCCGCGGATTCACTACCATTTGAGGACGCGGTAGATCCGCGCGAGCTGCTCACCATTGCGCTGGAAGAAGGCCGTGGCTTAAGCCATGGCCGCCATACTCTTTCCATAGAAGTGGGTCCCGCCAAATTGAAAGCGGCGCGAGAGGAGTTACGCACCGCCTATTCCAATTTGGTCAGCAATGCGGTGCGCTACACCCCTGAAGGGGGCCATATTGTCTTGCGCTGGAGCGTGACGGAAGAAGGCAAGGGTGTGCTCAGCGTCGAGGACAACGGCATCGGTATCGCCGAAGAGCACGTTCCGCGCTTGACCGAGCGTTTCTATCGTATTGATCGCGGCCGCTCACAAGAAACCGGCGGCACCGGTCTCGGCCTGGCCATCGTCAAGCATGTGCTGCTGCGCCATCAAGCGAGTCTGGAGATCAACTCGCAGGCCGGGGTGGGCAGCACTTTCAGCGCGGTGTTTCCCGCTTGGCGTGTCTTACAGCCCGAGGAGCCAGACTTACTCGAGTCAGATTCACTTGAGCCAGGTTCACTCGGCAGTCAGTAAAGTGGCATCGTGCAGATTTTCGTTTTGTTCGTGCGCCGCCACGATTTCATGCAGCACCGCCGCGAAATCACGGACCACATGACGCCAACTGAGGTGCTCGGCGGTTAGGCGCGCGCGGTGCCGTACTGCCGTGCGACGTAGCGGGTCGGCCAGTGCGCGTAGTGCAGCCTGCGAAAACGCTTGCCCGTCGTCGCGGGGAGCGACAAAGCCGTTCTCGCCGTCCAGGATCAACTGCCCCGCTGCGGCGTAGTCGTAAGCAATTACCGCCAGGCCGCTGGCCATGGCTTCCGTCGTCACATTGCCAAAGGTTTCAGTAAGACTGGGAAACAGGAACAGGTCACCTGAGGCGTAATGCGTGGCGAGGTCTTCGCCGCTGCGCATGCCGGCGAAAATATGCTGCGGGTATTGGCGTTGCAGTTCCGCGCGGGCAGGGCCGTCGCCCACCAGTACGAGACGCGCGCGTGGCTCCAAAGCGGCGAGTTGTTCGAAGGCTTGCAGCACCACCGGTAAATTCTTTTCCGGCGCGAGTCGCCCAACATAGAGCACCGCCGGCGCATCACCTTGCACGCCCCAGCTTTCGCGTAATGCCAGGCTGCGGCGGCGCGGATTGTAGAGCACGGTGTCGACGCCGCGGGATACCACCCGCACGGCTTTATAGCCTTGCGCGATCAACCCCTCTCGCATCGCCTGGGTGGGCACCAGGGTGACGTCACCCTTGTTGTGAAAGTTGCGCAGGTAGCCCGAGATGGGCTTATGCAGCCAGCCAAAGCCGTAGTTGCGCGAATACTGATGGAAATTGGTGTGGAAGTCGGTCACCACCGGCAAGCGCAAACGCCGTGCCGCCGAGAGCGCCGACCAGCCGAGGGGCCCTTCGGTGACGATATGCACCAGGTCCGGCTGCTTTTCCGACCACAGCTTGAGCAACTTGCGCTCGGCGGGCAGGCCCATTTTCAAACCGGGGTAGCGCGGCAGAGGGATGCCGCGCGCCAGCACTTCAGTGAGCCGTTCTCGTTCGACGGGCTGGTCGTCGCGATGCTGACGTGGCCGCACGATTTGTAGATCGTGCCCCAGTTCGGAGAGGCCATCCACCATGTGTGCGATGGTCATCGCAACGCCGTTGATCTCAGGCGGGTAGGTTTCAGTGACAATAGCGACACGCAAACGAAACAGATTGTCCGCGCAATCGCAGTCGCAACGCGTGAGCGGGAAGGAGTTTTGCGGTAGGGATACCTCGCGCATCGCGACATGATGCGGGGTGGTGGCGACGCCAAAATGACAATAGGATGAACATTTAGTGACGGCCTGGTTTGCCGCATTGGAGACCGATTTGGCCGCCAATGATAAAATGCCGAAATCTTGTGGCGCGTGGCGTAGTTCCTAGTCCCCCACTACCTATTCCGAATGCCATGACAGCGAAAATTCTTGACGGTAACGCGCTCTCCGCATCCTTGCGGGTGTCGCTAAGCGAGCGTGCGTCGGCGCTTACTGCACAAGCTTGCACGCCCGGGCTGGCGGTGATACTGGTGGGCGAAAATCCTGCCTCGCAGGTTTATGTGCGCAACAAGATCAAGGCCTGCGAGACGGTAGGCCTGCATTCGGAGAAATACGATTACCCGTCCGATACCTCGCCCGACGTAGTACTCAAGCGCATCGCCGCGCTGAATGCCGACCCAAAGATTCACGGTATACTCGTCCAGTTGCCGCTGCCACCGCAGTTCGATGAAGACGTCGTGCTGGAAGCTGTTTCGCCGGAGAAGGATGTCGACGGCTTTAACGCGATGAATGTCGGGCTGCTCATGCAGGGCAGCCCGCGCTTCATTTCCTGCACACCCTATGGCGTGATGGAAATTCTCAAGGCGGCCGGCGTATCGCTCAAGGGCAAAGAGGCCGTCGTGGTCGGTCGCAGCAATATCGTTGGCAAGCCCATGGCTATGTTGTTGTTGGGTGCCAGCGCCACCGTCACCGTATGTCATTCGCAGACAGCCGACCTCGCCGCACACACACGTCGCGCCGATGTGCTGATTGCGGCCGTGGGCCGGCCTAAGATGATTACCGGCGATATGCTCAAACCGGGCGCGGTAGTCATCGACGTCGGCATCAATCGCCTGCCTGATGGAAAGCTTTGTGGCGACGTCGATTTCGAATCGGCTAAGGAAGTGGCTACGCTGATCACGCCCGTGCCCGGTGGTGTAGGGCCGATGACGATCACCATGCTATTAACAAACACAATTGAATCCGCCGAACGTTCGGCTGAAAAAAGGGGAAGTGAACGTGATTAAACATCCTTTGGTTGGCATCATCATGGGCTCCGACAGCGACTGGCCCGTGATGCGCATTGCTGCAGAAACGCTCAAACAATTCGACATTTCTTATCAGGCAAAAGTGCTCTCCGCGCACCGCACGCCAGACGCGGCGCTAGACTACGCGGCCAGCGCGCAGGAGCGTGGCATGAAGGTGTTGATCGGCGCTGCCGGCGGTGCGGCGCATCTGGCTGGTGTGCTTGCCGCGAAAACCCAGCTACCGGTGCTGGCTGTGCCCATGCCTTCCAAACATTTGCAGGGACTGGATTCGCTGCTGGCGATGGTGCAAATGCCCGGTGGCATTCCCGTCGCAACCTTTGCGATAGGCGAAGCCGGTGCCCTCAACGCCGCGTTGTTCGCCGTCGCCATGCTGGCCTTGAATGACACGACACTGGCGCAAAAACTCACCGAATTCCGTCAGCGCCAGACCGAAAAAGTCCTGGCTAAAACCCTGCCCGATATGCCGTGAGCGATCGCATCGCCCATGCCGTTGCGCTTTTGCGCGCGGGCGAGCTGCTCGCATTTCCTACCGAAACCGTGTACGGCCTTGGCGCCGATGCGCGCAACGCCCAGGCGGTAGCGAAAATATTCGCCGCCAAGGGCCGCCCGGCAAACCACCCGCTCATCGTGCATCTGCCGGACGCCAGCCACCTCGCGCAATGGGCGCGCGAGGTGCCGGTGGAAGCCACGCAACTGGCGCGAGCCTTCTGGCCCGGCCCGCTTACGCTTATCTTGAAGCGCGCAGACGGCGTCTCGAACTCGGTGACGGGCGGACAGGATACGGTGGGACTACGTGTGCCCAAGCATCCCCTGGCATTGGAACTCCTGCAGGCATTCGGTTCGGGTATCGCCGCGCCTTCCGCTAACCGCTACGGTCGCATCAGCGCCACCACTGCCGCGCATGTGCAAGAAGAACTGGGGGATGCGGTGTCGCTCATCCTCGACGGCGGCCCCTGCGAAGTCGGTATCGAATCCACCATTCTCGATCTCTCGCGCGGCCGTGCCGTGATTCTGCGGCCCGGCGCGGTGCGTGCGGATGATATCGCTCACGTTATCGGCCGGAAGCCGGAAATTTCGATCGGGTTAAAAACCGAAGAGCAACAAGATCACGCCGATGCGCCCCGAGTTTCAGGCACGCTCGCCGCCCATTACGCCCCTCGCACTGCACTTATCCTGGTGGCATCGGGGGACATCACCGCGCGCACGGCCGCGCTTGCGGCACAAGGGCAGCGAATCGCCGTGCTGACGTGCAGCGACGTTGCCGTGGATGGCATGACAGCCAGGCGCGCGGCAGCGGATGAGCCGGCACGCTATGCCCGCGATCTCTACGCCAATTTGCGCGATCTCGATCACGCGGGTTGCGACATGATTCTCGTCGAAGCGCCCCCAGACAACGAGGCATGGCGCGCGGTCGCCGACCGCTTGCGACGTGCCGCGACGGGCTCCGGCGAAGCCGACGAGACCTAGTGGAGACTACGAAGTTGAGTTCACCAAGTTGAGATCGCCACACCTATCCCCAAGGTAGTCTGGCGATGGTTGTAGTCAATCAAGTTTTCGCCATAGCCGTTGAAGGTGCGCACATAGCCCTTGAGCGGGCCGGAAATGGGAAACGCCCAGTCCGCCTCGAAGCCGCCGCGATGCCCCGAGAAACTGTAGCGCGCCAGCGCCGAGACGACGTGCTCGCCGGTTCGATATACCGTTAGCACATCGCCATTGCCCATATATTTGCCGATGTCCGGGTTGTCATCACGGCTGCTCGCTTCCAGCACGCGCCACCAAGGCCGCGCCATCAGCGTAAAGTTGCCGCGTTCCACACCCACCCGCGCATAAAGACGATTCCAGCTGCGCGACAGCGGATTGGCGCGACCATTCGATTGATGCGAGAAACCAAAATTGACCATGCGCCAACTCATGCCCAGCAGATCGCGATTGATCGGCAGGGTGAGGATCAGCTCCGGCTCGTAATCGGTATTGCGAAAAGGCGCCGATCCGCTGGAGTTGTAAAGTTGCCAGTTGGATTGCTGCGTGTAGGCAAGCCAGAGATCCACATCGCTGCCAACGATATTCTGCCAAGCCTTGGTCTTGGCGCTGATCTGGAATTTGGCTTCCGTCGCGTCGTAGTTGGTCGGCGAGTTGGTCGGCGACATCGCGCTGCGGCCGGGCGCTGGGCTGGACGGCATGGTGTTGATCGCGTTCGTGTGCTGCGCCAACAAGACATACATCGGGCGATACGACGCGATGGCGAAAGTGCCGGTCTTGGAGCCGGGGTCTAGTTGCCATGCACGTCCCAGTAGAGAACCGCCCGTCATCGGCCTTGAGATCTCATGGCGCGCTATCAAATCCTCGGGCTGTGTCTCAGGTTGTCGTTGCGATGCTTGAGTGTCTGTGGCATCCAGAGATTTGGCCAGGCTGTCGTAGCAAGCCAACCGCTCGCTGTCCGCGCGAAGAGCGGCGCATTCCCGAAGGGTGCCTTGCGCCTGCGCGCTATTCAGACAGGCGCAGCTGGCTAGTGCGAAGAGTGAAAATAAAATTGCTTTTAGTGAAACAGCCATCGAGGTCTCTCCAGTGTCGGCATGGGAGCCGAGCGGGTAACTATCGGGTAAATTTGCAGGTTACTGAGTGTGAGTGCGAGCAGAAAGGCACTGAGCCCATTCTAAGCGCCAAGGGTGGCGAACACCGTGCGCTGGCGCGCCCTTGCTGGCGCCGCTCCGTTAAACTGGCTATAATTCGCGCCTTCTTTGGGGCGGTAGCTCAGCTGGGAGAGCGTCGCGTTCGCAATGCGAAGGTCGGGAGTTCGATCCTCCTCCGCTCCACCAAAACAAAAAGCGCATCTGATTATTCGGATGCGCTTTTTTATTGTCGGTGCCAAAGCTAAACTGCAAGCCCCAGTTCGCTGGTGAACGGCTTGCTCTCCAGATGAAAAGGCACCGGACCATCGGGTTTGCCATCGACAAACTGGCGCACAAAGGGGTCGGTGGAGTTGCGTACTTCTTCTGCGTTGCCTTCCGCGACGACGACACCTTCCGAAATGAAATAGACGTAATCCACCACCTGCAGCGACTCGGCCACGTCGTAGGTGACGACGATGGAGGTAACGCCCAGCGCGTCGTTCAGACTGCGTATGAGATTGCCGACCTGATTCAGGGATATCGGATCCAGGCCCGAGAAAGGCTCGTCGTACATCATGAGCATCGGGTCGAGCGCGATGGCGCGTGCCAAGGCCACACGGCGCGCCATGCCGCCGGAAAGCGCGTTGGGCATGAGCTCATAAGCACCGCGCAGGCCGACGGCGTGCAGCTTCATCAGCACCAGGTCGTGTATCAGTTCTTCCGGCAGATCCGTGCGCTCGCGCATGGGGAAGGCGATGTTTTCGAAGACGGAGAGATCGGTGAATAGCCCGCCCTGCTGAAACATCAGGCCCATTTTGCGGCGCATCTTATAAAGGCCGTCGGTGTCGAGTTCGTGTATGACGCTGCCATCGACCTTGATCTGGCCGGCCGCTGGCCGCAACTGACCCCCAATCAGCTTGAACAGCGTCGTCTTGCCGCAGCCGCTGGCGCCGAGTATGGCAACCAGTTTGCCGCGCGGCACGCTGAGCTTCAGCCCTTTGAGTATCTCGCGCTCGCCATAGGCGAAGTGCAGGTTGTCGATTTCGATCAGGTTGTTCGCGGGAGCGTTCATAAGCGCAGAGTACGGTATGAGTTCAGAGGCAATTATCCGGTGGCGCGGGCGGGGCGCGCAACTTTTTTGGGTTGGGCCTCGTGAGCTGCGGCGAGCCCTAGTTTTTTAGCCAGATAATGGCCGGTGTAGCCGGTCGCCTGCTGTGCCACGTCTTCGGGCGTGCCTACGGCGATGATGCGTCCGCCGCCATCGCCGCCTTCCGGGCCGAGGTCGATGATCCAGTCCGCTGTCTTGATGACATCGAGGTTATGTTCAATCACGACGATGGTGTTGCCGTGGTCACGCAGGCGCGTCAGCACTTTCAACAGCATCTCGATGTCCTGAAAATGCAGGCCGGTAGTCGGCTCGTCGAGGATGTAGAGCGTGCGGCCGGTATCGCGTTTCGAAAGTTCCAGCGCCAGTTTGACGCGTTGCGCTTCACCACCGGACAGGGTGGTGGCCGATTGGCCCAGCGTGATGTAGCCGAGACCCACATCGAGCAGGGTCTCGAGCTTGCGCGCCACCACTGGCACGGCGGAAAAGAATTCGTGCGCGATCTCCACGGTCATTTGCAAAATCTCGTGGATGGTTTTGCCCTTGTAGCGTATCTCCAGTGTCTCGCGGTTGTAGCGCTTGCCGTGGCAGACATCGCAAGGCACGAAGATATCCGGCAGAAAATGCATCTCCACCTTGATCATGCCGTCGCCCTGGCAGGCTTCGCAGCGGCCGCCTTTGACGTTGAAGGAGAAACGTCCGGGGCCATAACCCCGGTTGCGCGATTCCGGCACGCCGGCGAACAACTCGCGTATGGGCGTGAGCAGGCCCGTGTAAGTCGCAGGATTAGAGCGCGGCGTGCGGCCTATGGGTGACTGGTCGACACTGATGACTTTGTCAAAGAACTCCAGTCCTTCGATACTCTCGTGCGGCGCGGGTTCGGCGGTCGAGCCGTAGAGATGGCGCGCGGTGGCGGCGTAAAGCGTGTCGTTGATGAGCGTGGATTTTCCCGAACCGGAAACGCCGGTGATGCAGGTGAGCAAACCGACCGGTAGATCGAGTGAGACATTCTTCAGATTATTGCCGTGAGCGCCCGTAATTTTGAGCAGACGCTCGGTGTCGATGGGGTGGCGCTTGGTCGGTACGGCGATGGCGCGACGTCCCGAAAGGTAAGCACCGGTGAGCGAATCCACATGGGCGAGTATCTGGGCTGGCGTGCCTGAGGCAACGATGCGGCCGCCATGCTCGCCCGCGCCTGGCCCCATGTCCACCACGTAATCGGCCGAGGCAATGGCTTCCTCGTCGTGTTCGACGACGATGACGGTGTTACCCAGATCGCGCAGTCGCGCCAGTGTATCGAGCAGGCGCGCGTTGTCGCGCTGGTGCAGGCCGATGGAAGGTTCATCCAGGACGTACATCACGCCGGTGAGGCCGGAGCCGATCTGGCTGGCGAGCCGTATGCGCTGAGATTCACCGCCAGAGAGCGTTTCGGCGGAGCGGTCGAGCGACAGATAATCGAGGCCGACGTTGATGAGGAAGGTCAGCCGGCTGGCGATTTCCTTGACGATTTTTTCGGCGACCTGCTGGCGATGGCCTTGGAGTTTTAGCAGGTTAAAGAAATCGCGTCCGGCTATGAGTGGCAGGCCCGATAGTTCGCAAATATTGCTGCCGCCGATGAGTACGTTGCGCGCTTCAAGACGCAAGCGCGTGCCGGCACAGTCTGGGCAGGCGCGGCTATTGAGGTATTTGGAGAGCTCCTCACGCACCGCCATCGAATCGGTTTCCTTATAACGGCGTTCGAGATTATTGAGTATGCCTTCGAAGGCATGCTCGCGCACCGTGGTGCGGCCGTTCTCAGCGAGATAGCGGAAAGCGATTTTTTCTTTACCGGAGCCATAGAGCACCAACTGCCGAATCTTCTCGGGCAGCGATTCGAAGGGCTGCTCCAGTTCAAACTTGTAGTGAGCGGCGAGCGTCGCCAGCATCTGATAATAAAACTGGTTGCGCCTGTCCCAGCCGCGGATAGCACCGGCGGCGAGCGACAGATGCGGGTAAGCCACTACGCGTGCCGGATCGAAAAAGCTGATCTGGCCTAGGCCGTCACAACGCGGGCAGGCGCCCATGGGGTTGTTGAAGGAGAACAGGCGCGGCTCCAGCTCTTGCAGCGAATAGCTGCACACCGGGCAGGCGAAGCGTGCGGAGAAGAGATGTTCCGCGCCGCTGTCTGTTTCGACGGCGAGCGCGCGGCCATCCGCATGGGTGAGCGCCGTCTCAAAGGATTCAGCCAGGCGCTGACGCACGTCGCTGCGCACTTTCAGGCGGTCGATTACGACGTCGATGGAGTGCTTGTTGTTCTTGGCAAGCTTGGGCAGTGTGTCGATCTCATAGACCTTGCCGTCGATGCGTAAGCGCACAAAGCCTTGGGCGCGCAGCTCGGCGAAAAGATCGTGCTGTTCGCCTTTGCGGCCGGCGACCACCGGCGCGAGGATCATGAGCTTGGTGTCTTCCGGCAGCGCCAGAACATGATCGACCATTTGCGACACGCTTTGCGCTTCCAGCGGCTGGCCGTGCTCGGGGCAATGGGGCGTACCCGCACGAGCAAAAAGCAAGCGCAGGTAGTCGTGAATTTCTGTCACCGTGCCCACCGTAGAACGCGGATTGTGGCTGGTGGCCTTCTGCTCGATGGCGATAGCCGGCGACAAGCCTTCGATGAGGTCGACGTCGGGCTTCTCCATCAACTGCAAAAACTGTCGCGCATAGGCCGACAGCGACTCCACATAGCGGCGCTGGCCTTCCGCGTACAGCGTGTCGAACGCCAATGATGACTTGCCCGAGCCCGACAAGCCGGTGATCACCGTCAGCTTGTTGCGTGGCAAGTCGAGGCTCAAATTTTTGAGGTTGTGCGTACGCGCACCGCGAATTCGTATTTCGTCCATGGGCGTGTTGTCAGAATCCTGGGGTTTGATGTTGAGTCGGTTTTCGGGGCAAACCTTAGGGGCAAACCTTCGGGGCAAAACCCGAGCCCGAACTCATAGCGCCTGAGGCAATCAGAGCGAAAAGGGCAATCTGCTAATATACGCAATTCCGCAAGTGATAGCCAAGATTCCTCTGATGTTGCCTTCCGACAAAGATCGCATGACCCGGCTGGAGGTACGTGCCGGGGTGTCGCTGGCGTCGATTTTCGCGCTGCGCATGCTGGGTCTATTCCTGATCCTGCCGATTTTTTCCATCCATGCGCGCCACTTGCCCGGCGGAGAAAATCTCACCTTAGTAGGCTTGGCCTTGGGCGCTTATGGCTATACCCAGGCCTTGCTGCAATATCTTTTTGGCGCCGCATCGGATCGCTATGGCCGCAAACCCATGATCGTCGCCGGCCTGTCCTTATTTGCGCTAGGCAGCTTTATCGCGGCGCTGGCGCCCGATATTTATTGGATGATTTTTGGTCGCGCAGTCCAGGGTTCGGGCGCGATTTCTGCCGCGGTGACAGCACTGGCCGCCGATCTGACGCGCGAGCAGCATCGCACCAAAGTGATGGCATTGATCGGTTCCAGCATCGGCGTCATGTTCGCCGTGTCCTTGGTTGCGTCGCCCGCCCTGGACGGCTTGATCGGGCTGCATGGTATTTTCGCTATGACTGGCTTTTTGTCGTTGGTCGGTATCTTTGTGGTGCTGCGCATCGTTCCGCACGCGCCGCCGCCGACGCCGATGGCGCACAGTTCTGTGCGATTTCGGGATGTTTTCCTGCAGCCGCAATTACTGCGCTTGAATTACGGCATCCTGGCCCTGCATTTCATGCAGATGGCCATGTTCATGGTGTTGCCGGCGGCCATTGTTTCCGCCGGCGATCTGCCGGTGAGCGCGCATTGGAAGGTGTACCTGCCGGTGGTGGTAGCGAGTTTCTTCCTGATGCTGCCGCCGATTTTCTACGGCGAGCGGCGCGGTCGCATGAAGCCGGTATTCGTGGGCGCCGTGGCTTGTCTGTTCGCGGCGCAAGTAGGTTTCTATTTCGGTCTGGGGCATTTTGTCGCCCTGGTCGCAACACTGCTGGTGTTTTTTGTCGGCTTCAATATTCTTGAAGCCAGTCTGCCGTCGCTGATTTCGCGCATCGCGCCGCCGCAGGCCAAGGGCATGGCGCTAGGCATCTACAACACCACGCAGTCGCTGGGTTTGGCTATGGGCGCGAGCCTGGGCGGGGTACTGGCGAAGCACTACGGCCCGACCGCGATTTTTATGTTGGGCGCTGTGCTGGCGCTGGTCTGGCTGGTCATGGCAGTGACGATGAAGTCGCCGCCGGTGGTGGCCTCGCGCGAATTTGCGATTGAGCCGCATGTGGATATGGAAACGCTACGCGCGGAGTTGGTCAGCTTGCCCGGTGTGCGCGAAGCGCGTGTCGTGGCGGAAGAACGCAAGGCGTATCTGAAAGTGAATTTGGAAGGTTGGGACGAACGGCGCGTGCGCCAGCTAATGGGGGAGGGGATATAAATGGCATCAGTCAATAAGGTCATCGTGGTCGGCAACCTGGGCAAAGATCCCGAAACGCGTTATGCGCCTAGCGGCGACGCCATTACCAACATTACGGTGGCGACGACCGACACATGGAAGGACAAAGCCACCGGCGAGAAAAAGGAAGCCACCGAGTGGCATCGCATCGCTTTCTTCGGCAAGCTGGCCGAAATTGCGGGGCAATATTTGAAGAAGGGCTCGCAGGTTTACATCGAAGGCAAGCTGCGCACGCGCAAGTGGCAAGACAAAGACGGCCTAGACCGCTACACCACGGAAATCATCGCCGACGTGATGCAGATGCTCGGTAGCCGCCAGGGTTCAGGCGAAGCGCCGACGCGCGAACGTGACGCCGCCCCCGCATCAGCCGGTGCCGGTGCCAGCAATGCCGCCAAGAAGCCCGCGCCCGCATCCGGCTTCAACGACATGGACGACGACATCCCGTTTTAGCCGGCACCTATAGTCCAAACGTAAAAAGCCCAGACAGGCTCAACGCCTATCTGGGCTTTTTGTTATCTACACTGCGGCAATTGTAGGGTGGGCAGCAAAGCTGCCCACCCTACGAGCTACGAGATGGAAACCACACGAAAATAGGCGCTATTTCTTGTCGGCTTTAGCGGCGTCCTGAATTTTGTCACCGGCTTTCTCCATCTGTTGCCCGGTTTTTTCGACGGCGTTGTCGACCGACTTGCCGGCCTTTTCCATGGGGCCTTCCTGCTTTTGGCAAGCGGACAGCGCGGCTACCATGAGTATCGTCGTAAAGCCCACTGCGACATGCTTGTTGAATTTCATCATTTGTTTCTCCCTCGTCGTTAATGTGGATCAACTGCCCTTGCTAGCTTATTCCAAGTATGCGCTCGTAAGTGTCTTTTACGGCGCGGTAGCAGCCGCAGGATGCTGCCTCCAGGCCAGCCCGGTCGAGCACCGTGATGTCGCCGCGGCTATAGCTGATCAATTTTTTCTTCTGCAGCAAGCCTGCGGCGTTGGTGACCCCGACACGGCGCACCCCGAGCATTTGAGCGAGAATTTCGTGAGTGAGATGAAATTCGTTCGAATGCGCCCGATCGTGCGTCATCAGCAACCAGTGAGCTAGGCGTGCATCCAAGCCGTGAAAATGTATGCAAGCCGCCGTCTGCACAAGCTGGGCTAGCAACACGCAGACGTAGCGGTGCAGTTCGCCTCGCAGCGCCGAGCTAAACTCAAGTTCGCGACGAAACGAGGCGGCGTCTATGCGGAGCGCGGTTCCTGGGCCCTGCACCAAGGCACGCAGCGGCGAAACATCAACGCCCAGTGTCAGGGGAACGCCCACCATGCCTTCGTTGCCGACCAGTTCCATCTCCAGGCTGGGGTGGCCTTGGACCGGGTTCATCAGAGAAATGAAACTGTCGGTCGGGAAGTACACGTGCTGGATGGGCTCTGCAGGTTCGTACAGCACATCGCCAAAATTCAACACTATCTGGTCGCTATGGGCCAGCAGATGGTGCCGGTCTTTGCTGGGGAGGGCATCCAGCAATCGATTCGCAGCGTGGGCGCGTTTCAGTTTGCTCGAACGCACGGCAGTCATCGCAGGCTCGCGGACAATCCTTCCGCCTCCGATTCCA
>JBBQGH010000054.1:0-15492 GCA_038322845.1 Gammaproteobacteria bacterium | reverse complement strand
GCGAGCGCCCCGGTCGAATCGAGCCTCGAGCCGTCAAGCGACGACCCAACACTTACCCCTTGCTAACCAAACCTCGCGCACAAGCACGCGCACATGTCCGTGAATATGGTCACCCGAAAAAGCTTAAGTAAGTGCCATTCGACACTGGCCCCCTAATTAAATGATGAACAAGCTTCCGACTGATCGCTACGTCCTTCAATGCATCTTCGACATGTATCAATCGTCCTATCCGGGCCAAAGGACAGCAGGCGGGCGTGGCGAGAACGATCCATACATTTCAATCGATATCCCAGCTATCGCAAACAAGCTGGCGTGCAGCCCTGAGCTTCTTTTCGGCCGGCTCTACTACCACCTAGACCAGAAGTACAGGTACAAGCAGGAAGGCGGAGATCTCGTGCCGTTGTTCTATCTTCAGGTCAGCGACAAGCGGCACGCGGTCCAGTTCCCGTACCTCGCTTCCATTCTTGCGGGCTTGAACCAAGACTTCCGGAGGCAAGCAATCGCCTTCGGTGTCTCGTTCATTTCGCTTGGCGTGTCCCTAGCCTCGCTCGCAATCAGCATCTTTCGGCACTAGCCGCAGCATGGCGCCTAACCCCACGGCTCATGTCAAACGTTGAAGCTGTAGAAATTCCCCCTTTTCTCTCCCAAATCGCGACGAAAAAATGGTGCTGAGCGTGCCGCGCGGGTGACAGCGCAAGCGCCTTGGGCTATGCTCAGACGCTGAATAATCTTCCCCGGCTTCTAAATTTTCCGCGCCATGCAACTCATCCTCATTAGCGGCTTGTCCGGCTCGGGCAAGAGCATCGCCCTCAATGTGCTGGAAGACGCTGGCTATTTCTGCGTCGACAATCTGCCCGCGACTTTGCTGCAACAGTTGGTGCAACAATTGCGCGCGGAAGCGTATGAGCGCGTGGCCGTCGCCATCGACGTGCGTTCCGGTGCCAGCATCGCCGCGCTGCCGCAGGAACTAAATCAGTTACGCGAAGAGGGTGATAAGAATGGCATCGAGCTGCGCTTCATCTTTCTCGATACGCGTGACGACACGCTGATTGCGCGTTTTTCCGAAACACGCCGCGGCCACCCGCTGGCCGATGCCCACACCACGCTGGCGGAAGCGATTGCGCGCGAACGCGTCATGCTGGAAGACGTCACCACTCTCGGTAATCGCATCGACACCTCCAGCTTGCACCCCAACGCCTTGCGGGCCTGGGTGAAGGACTTCGTTCAGCCTGGCGTGACGGGTGGACTGACCTTGCTATTTGAATCCTTCGGCTATAAGCATGGCATCCCGCTTGATGCGGATATGGTTTTCGATGTGCGCTGTTTGCCGAATCCTCACTACAACCCGCAACTGCGCCCGCTCACGGGGCGCGACGAGCCCGTGGCGCGCTTTCTGGAAAGCCAGCCCGAGGTGCGTCGCATGGCCGAAGACATCCGTCGCTTTGTCGCAGACTGGCTGCCCAACTATATTCGCGACAATCGCAGCTATCTCACCGTCGCTATCGGCTGCACGGGCGGCCAGCATCGTTCGGTATATTTAGCCGAATGGCTGGCGCGGCGTTTCCGTGATGAGGCGCGCGTACTGGTGCGTCACCGCGCCATCGCTTGAGACAGCCCTTGCGTACAGCGGTGCGTGGTCGAGCAAATAGTTGAGCTGTTCCTTATTCGATTTCGCCATTCTTCGCACTAAGAGCCGAACGAAAAAGCTGCACGAAAATTTGCACTTCAAAACTGGCCCCATGGACCTCCCCATTTTTCCGCTGCAAACCGTGCTGTTCCCTGGCAGCGCGCTGCCTCTGCGTGTTTTCGAGCAGCGCTATATGGACATGGCGAAAGAGTGCCTCAAGAACGAGCAGCTTTTCGGTATTTGCCTCATTGCGGCGGGTGCGGAAGTGGGTGTGCCGGCCATGCCTTATCCCGTCGGCGTTACTGCACGTATAGTCAGTTGGGATATGCAGCAGTTGGGCGTGCTGAACCTTGTCGTACGCGGCGAGGCGCGTTTTCGCATACGCGACCAACACATCACGCCGCAAGGGTTGGTGCGCGCCGACGTGGAAATGATCGCTGAGGCCCAGCCGCAAAGCGTGCCGCAATCAATGAAGGTGCTACTGCCTTTGTTGGAAGCCATGGCCAACGAGATCGGCCCTGAACGTTTGCCGCCGCCGCACCAATTCGACGATGCCGCCTGGGTGGGCTATCGCTTCGCCGAAATGCTGCCCATCCCACCTTTCGCGCGGCAAAAACTCCTGGAACTGGACGACCCGCAAAGTCGCCTCGAAATTGTGCACACGTTTCTCGCGCAGCGTGGTTTGGTGAGTTGAAACTAGCGGCACCTAGTGGTCTGCTTCGTAAATAACAGTACTGAATGAAAGCGATGGGTTTCGGGTTGTGGTAAGGCGCGAACCACAGCGATAGCTCTGCCTATCGCGCGGATTCGCAACGCCGCCACAGCCCGAGAGACGCGCTTTCATGGTCTGATATTTACGAAGCAGACCACTAGCTGAGAGCAGCGAGTATCTTGCGGATAGGCGTTGGTAGGGGTGCGCTGTCGAGTTCTTGCAAATCCACCCACACCATGCCAGTCTCTTGCGCCGCCGGCTGCTGTTTTGCTATCTCGACTAATAGCGGTGTGATGGTGAGGTGAAAATGCGTGAAGGCGTGACGCATTACCGGCAGCGTTTGTACCTCGGCGTTTTTTCGAAGTTCACACCCTAGAGTTTGCGACGCAAAAGCCGCCGCTTCGCTATTCGGCCCCGGTAGTTCGGGTAGCGAATACAAGCCGCCCCAAATGCCGCTGGGCGGACGCCGTTCCAGCAACACCTGATTTTTTTGACGCAGCACCAGCATGCTGACTGTTTTTTGCGGTTGCGCCCGCTTGGGACGCGGCGTCGGGAGTGTGGTGATGCGACCTTCGCGGCGTGCTACGCATAGGTTGTTGACGGGGCATACCGCGCAGTCTGGCTTGCTACGCGTGCACACTGTCGCACCCAAATCCATCAACCCTTGTGTATAGGCGATGACATCTTCATTTTCACCCCCTTCCGGTAACAACGACTCGGCGAGCGCCCAGAGGCGATGCTCGACGGCCTTCTCGCCATACCAGCCTTCGATGCCGAAGCAGCGCGCGAGCACGCGCTTGACGTTGCCATCGAGTATCGCAGCGCGTGCGTCAAAGGCGAAGACAGCGATGGCTGCCGCTGTAGAGCGACCGATGCCCGGCAGTGCCGTGATGGACGCGACATGGCGCGGGAACTCGCCGCTGAAATCTGACACGATGCACTGCGCGGCGCGCTGTAAGTTGCGCGCGCGTGCGTAGTAGCCCAGCCCGCTCCACAAGGCCATGACCGCGTCGGTCGGGGCGCTGGAAAGGCCAGCCAGATCGGGAAACCGCGCAAGAAAACGCCGGTAATAGGGGATCACCGTCGCAACCTGCGTTTGCTGCAACATGATCTCCGAGAGCCAGATGCGGTAAGGGTCGCGCTGCGGATTCTCACCTTGCTGCCAGGGCAAATCGTGGCGCCCGTGGCGGTGTTGCCAGCGAGTCAGCAGGGCGGCGAATTCGCGCGTGTTCGCAATCAAGTTGGGCGTCCTCGTGGCGTTAGGTGTTGCAAACGCGGCTTACAAACACCGCTTAATGAACGCGGCTTGCCAGCGCAAGCGACTGACGCTAAAGTCGGCGTCATTCTAAAGCAGCATTGTGCTGTCGCCGTGGCTCATTACATGAACAAACCCGTCGAAGACCTGCAAGACGATACGCTGGCACTGCGCGCCGCGCTGGGCGCTTTCGCGACCGGTGTAACGGTGATCACCGCACTCGCCCCCAATGGCCACCATATTGGCCTGACCGTCAGTTCATTCAACGCCGTGTCTTTAGAGCCACCGCTGATCGTCTGGAGTCTCTCGCTGCGCTCGCACAGCCTGCTCGCTTTCCGCGAGGCCGATCGCTATGCGGTTAATGTGCTGGCGCAAGGACAGGCCGAATTATCGCAACGCTTCGCTATGCCGCTGGAAGACAAGTTCGCCAATTTGGATCTCTCCTACGGGCTGGGCGGCGTGCCGCTCTTGCCGGGCTGCTGCGCCTGGTTCGAATGCCGTAACGAGGCGCGTTATTCTGGCGGCGACCACCTCATACTCATCGGCCATGTCGAACGCTACGCCCGCAGCGACAAAGAGCCGCTGATCTTTCACGGCGGGCGCTATCGGGCGTTGCGCGATTCTTGAGGGGCGGAAATCAGAGACAAAAAACCGGGCGATGCCCGGTTTTTTTTGGCAACGAAGGCTAATTGCTGCCGGCTCGGCCGTACGCTAAATGAAAAGAGAGGGACTTCTGAGTGACTGCTTTTTTCCTTGGAGCGGGCGAAGGGAATCGAACCCTCGTCATCAGCTTGGGAAGCTGGGGTAATGCCATTATACGACGCCCGCGTTGGCGCCCATTCTAAGCGCTGTTGCAGCCGGATTCAATCAAAACGGGACACTGACGGAGACGAATACTCGGCGCCGCATGCTAAGATTTGCACCACTTAGTTTGATCACTTGTTTGATCACTTGCTTGATCAAATTTGGCTCGGAGTTTTGGCATGAAGATCGGCACACCGCTTAGCCCATCGGCGACGCGTGTCATGTTATTGGGTGCGGGCGAGCTGGGCAAAGAGGTGATCATCGCCTTGCAGCGCCTGGGGGTGGAAACCATAGCCGTGGATCGTTATGCCGACGCACCGGGCATGCAGGTGGCGCACCGCGCCTACGTGGTCACCATGACGGACGGCTCGGCGCTGCGCGCGATCATCGAGCGCGAGCGCCCGCACCTTATCGTGCCGGAGATCGAGGCCATCGCCACCGACGTGCTGCGCGAAGTCGAGCGTGAAGGCCTGGCCGAAGTCATTCCCACGGCTCGTGCCGCGCATCTGACCATGAACCGCGAAGGCATACGCCGCCTTGCTGCGGAAGAACTCAGGCTGCCGACCTCGCCCTATGCCTTCGCCAGTTCACTGGACGAGCTACAAGCTGAGATCGATGATGGCAAAGCGGGCTGTATTGGCTTCCCCTGTCTCGTCAAACCCACCATGTCCTCATCGGGCAAGGGCCAATCGCTGCTGCGCGGGCCGGGCGATGTGATTAAGGCTTGGGATTACGCGATGCAGGGCGGGCGTGTGGCGCAAAGCCGCGTGATCGTTGAAGGCTTTATCGACTTCGATTACGAAATCACCCAACTCACCGTGCGCGCTGTCGGGGCGGGCGGCAAGGTCGAAACCTATTTCTGCGAGCCCATAGGCCATTTGCAGGTGGATGGTGATTACGTTGAATCCTGGCAGCCGCAGGCCATGAGCGAGCTGGCCCGCAGCCGCTCGCGCGACATCGCCAAGGCAGTGACGGACAACCTGGGCGGGCGCGGCATTTTTGGTGTTGAGCTATTCGTCAAGGGTGACGAGGTGTGGTTTTCCGAGGTCAGCCCGCGTCCGCATGACACCGGGCTGGTCACGCTGGCGACGCAGCGCTTTTCGGAATTCGAGCTGCATGCGCGCGCGATTCTCGGCTTGCCCGTTGATGTGTCGCTGCGTGCGCCCGGCGCTTCGGCCGTGATCTATGGTGGTTTGGAACAACAGGGTGTCGCCTTTGAAGGCCTCGCCGAAGCGCTGGCCGTGCCCGGCAGCGACCTACGCCTATTCGGCAAGCCGACAAGTTTTAAGAAGCGTCGCATGGGCGTGGCCGTCGCCACCGGCGCCGATACCGGGGAAGCGCGCGCCCGCGCGAAATTGGCCGCTCGCTGCGTGCGACCAGTCTCTGCTTAGGCGGAACGTGGGGGTCCAAGTCGCGAGCGCGTTACCAAAAGGGCCCGCTGGCGCTTTGGCCTACCGCAAAGATATTGATGGTCTGCGCGGCATTTCCATCCTACTGGTTCTGGCTTACCACTTCAATCTGTCGCCCATCACGGGCGGTTACATCGGTGTCGATGTCTTTTTCGTCATCTCGGGTTATCTGATCACTTCTCTGCTGTCGGCGGGACAGAACACCACGGGCGTCCTCGCGCCGCTGGCGAATTTCTACAATCGGCGCATCAAGCGTCTGCTGCCGATGTTTCTGGTCTTCGCCACCGTGACGACCATCGTGGCGACGGTATTGCTATTGCCCGAGGACTACATCCGCTACCTACTCAGTCTGCGCGATGCGCTACTGTTCAAGTCGAATATATTGTTCGACCGGGAGACCCGAGATTACTTTGCACCGGCGGCGCGCGAGCTGCCGCTATTGCACACCTGGACGCTCTCGATTGAATGGCAGTTCTACCTGCTATTCCCCCTGTGTTTCTTAATCGCTCAAACCAAGCTGGACCGGCGTGCGCTGACGACGCTGTTGTTTCTTGCCGCATTGGCGCTGGCTGCGTATTCCGTCGCCGTCACATCCAGCGCAACGGATCGCTATTTCCAGCTCTCGGCACGCTTCTTTGAATTGCTGATAGGTGCTTGCGCAACCCGTATCAGGACAGCTAAGCGTAGCCGCGCTACCGACGGCATTGTGGCTTTGTGCCTGGCTGCACTGTTTGTACTGGCGGCGCTTTTTAGTCCAGCCACCGTATTCCCCGGCGCCAATGCCTTGTTCGTTTGCATGCTGGCGGCGACGCTGATTATTTTTGGCGACGGCAACGCATGGCTTTCGAGCACTTGGCTGTCGCATACGGGCAAGATTTCTTATTCCGCCTACCTATGGCATTGGCCGCTCATCGCTTTTCTGACGTATTTGCAGATCGCGCTTACACCCGCCTTATCACTCGTATTGATCGCGGCGGTACTGCTGCTCGCGCATTTTTCCCAGATTTACATAGAGGAACCTGGCCGGCGCATGAAGCTTTCGCTGGGCCGTTCACTTTCCCTGTTTTTTCTTCTACCCGTGGTTTCCGTACTCGTCGCCGCGACATGGGTCCGCTGGAATAATGGTTTTCCGCAGCGCCTGGGCAGTGAGGCGACTTACGCCTACCGTAACTTGCTGCCGTACATAGACACCCACCAGCCGCAATGCCACGACTTCAAGGGCGGTGACCTGGAGCAGTGCGCGGTGGGCGACCTGAGCGCCAATACTTCGGCGCTCATGATTGGTGATTCGCATGCGCGCCACTATTTACGATTTGTCGATGTGCTGGCTAAGCAGGCGCATATCAAGGTGTACGGGCTGTCGGGCAGCGAGTGCCTGATGTTGCCCGGGGCCAAAGGCGGCAGATTTAGCGACAGCTGTGCGGAAGAAACCGCAAGATATTATCGGCTGATAGCGCAGAGCCACTTTCGCTATGTCTTGATCGGCGAGCATTGGATAGGTTACGACCCCATTCAACTCGAGCACCTCGATGGTGCCATCGAGAAGATACTGGCGAGTGGAGCGATCCCGGTGATATTGAAGCCTGTCGCTGAAGATGGCACGGACAAGAAGGCTTGTTTTTACCGGCACATCAAGCTGCGTAAGCCCTCTGATACCGACTGCGCGATCGATAGAGATAACAGCTATGCACGAGGGGCCAAAGCCCAGGTCTCGCAAGTTTTTGCGCGTTTGCGGGACAAATATCCCACGCTACGTTTTGTCGATCCGCTGGATGTTCAATGCGTAGGGCCGCGCTGCCTGGCGGTCGTGGATAAGACGCCCATCTACGACGATACCCATCACATTAATACCTACGGCGCCACCCTTTTGGGCAAGTGGTATCTCCAGCGCCATGGCAATCCGCTGCGCGATTGAGCCTAGCCTGCGTGATAAAATTTGTGCGATGGAAATCAAAGTTAACGGCTTGACACATGGCTTCGATATGGCGCCGACGGTGGCGGAACTGTTGCGCAGCCTGAAGCTCGAAGGCAAGTCCGTCGCGATCGAGCGCAACGGCAACATCGTGCCCAAGAGCGCGCATCAAACGACACCGTTGACCGACGGTGACCGCCTCGAAATCGTCTTCGCCGTCGGCGGCGGCTAATCACGCTGACACCTGTTGCTACCTGTTCATACCTGATACCCGATGCCCCAAGACCTTCTCACCATCGCTGGAAAAACCTATACCTCCCGCTTACTGGTGGGCACGGGCAAGTACAAGGACTTCGCTGAGACGCGCGTAGCGGTCGAGGCCTCGGGCGCCGAAATCATTACGGTTGCAATACGTCGCACCAACATTGGTCAGAATGCCAACGTGCCTAGCTTGCTGGAAGTGCTACCGCCCTCGAAATACACCTTGCTGCCCAACACCGCGGGCTGCTATACCGCCGACGATGCGGTGCGCACGCTGCGTTTGGCGCGGGAGTTGCTGGACGGTCATGACCTCGTCAAGCTTGAAGTGCTAGGCGACCAGCACACCCTCTACCCCGACATGCCGCAGACCTTGCAAGCGGCGGAAACGCTGGTGAAGGACGGCTTCAAGGTCATGGTGTATTGCTCGGACGATCCCATTCAAGCCAAGCGGCTGGAAGAAATAGGCTGCGTCGCGGTGATGCCTCTGGCGTCTTTGATCGGCTCCGGCATGGGCATACTTAATCCGTGGAATCTGCGCCTCATCATCGAGTCGTCGCGTGTACCGGTGATTGTGGATGCCGGCGTGGGCACCGCGTCCGACGCGGCCATCGCTATGGAACTCGGCTGCGACGGCGTGCTGATGAACACCGCGATTGCCAGCGCGCAGAATCCGGTGTTGATGGCGAGCGCCATGAAGATGGCGGTGGAAGCAGGGCGTGCCGCCTATCTCGCCGGACGCATGCCGAAAAAGCTCTACGCCGCCTCGCCCAGCTCGCCTATCAATGGCTTGATCGGCAAACCCTAAGCGGCCTAAGTGGCCTAAGTGGCCTAAGTGGCTTAGGCGGCTACCTTTTCCTGCAGTTTGGTCAGTAGGCCCGAGATCTGTGCCGCCGGCATGGGTTTGGCAAACAGATAGCCTTGCATTTCATCGCAGCCGGCTTCAATCAGGAAGTTGCGCTGCGCCTCGGTTTCCACCCCTTCCGCCACGACCGACAAACCCATGCTATGAGCCAGCAGTATCACCGCGCGCGTGATGGCGACGTCGTCGGAATCATTGGGCACGTCGCGCACGAAGGAGCGATCGATTTTCAGGCAATCGACCGGGAAGCGCTTGAGCGCGGCGAGCGAGGAATAGCCGGTGCCGAAGTCGTCGATGGCCAAGCGTATGCCAAGGACACGCAATTCCTGCAGCGTGACGATGGCACGCTCGACGTTGTACATCACCATGCTTTCGGTGATTTCCAGTTCCAGCCAGCTAGCTGGCACCTGTTCCTGCTCGAGGATAGTGCGCACGCGCTGAGTGAGATCGCGCTGCTGGAACTGGCGCGGCGAAAGATTGACGGCCACGCGCGGTGGCCCAAATCCTTGCTCATGCCAGATACGCGCCTGGCGGCAGGCTTCAGTGATGACCCACTCGCCCACTTCGAGGATGCGCCCCGTTTCTTCAAGAATGGGAATGAAACGATCTGGCCCGATCATGCCCAGCTCGGCGCTGCGCCAGCGCAGTAAGGCTTCGACGCCGGTGATGACCCCCGTACGGAAGTCCACCTTGGGCTGATAGTGCAGCTCGAATTCATTGCGCTCCAGGGCGTGGTGCAGTAGCGAGCCGACTTCTAGCCAATCTGAGGCGGCGCGATTCATTTCCAAATCGAAGAAGCGATACTGGCCGCGACCCGCCTGCTTGGCCCCGTACATCGCTTTGTCGGCGCTCATCATGAGTTCCTGCATGGTCGAGCCATCGCGCGGATAAAGCGCGATGCCGATACTCGCGGCCGGTACCACCTCATGGCCCAGCAGGTAGCAAGGTGGCATCAGGGCATCGAGCATTTTTTGTGCGACGAAGGCGGCATCTTCGGCCTTGGCAAGATCGTTCAGGACTACCACGAATTCGTCGCCACCCTGGCGCGCCACCGTGTCGCCGTCGCGCAAACAGGTGGAAAGACGCTTGGCGATTTCCTTCAGCAACTGATCACCGGCGTCATGCCCCAGCGTGTCGTTGATGAGTTTGAAACGATCCAGATCGACGAACACCAGCGCCAATAGGCGATCTGTATAACGGTGATGCGCCAAAGCCTGTTCCACGCGGTCGTTGAGCAGATGGCGGTTGGGCAGACCGGTCAGCGCATCATGGCTGGCGAGCTGCGCCAGCTTTTCCTCGAAGTGACGGCGCTCGGAAACGTCCTGCATCACGCCGACCACGCGGAACGGGCCGGTGTCGTGAAATTCGACTTCGGCCCGTGCGTGTATCCAGCGGGTGTCGCCCTCTTCGCCTATGAGGCGAAAATTCGCGATGACCGAACTCACTTCGCCGCTTTGCGCGAGCAGTACTTGCTCGCGCACATGTGCCCGATCCTCAGGATGTGTGTGTTTGAGGATGAAGCGCAAACCGGGCTGCACTTCATCGGCATCGCAGTCGAAAAGATGGCAGGTTTCGCCGGACCAGCGCTGCGCGCCAGTGGCGAAATCCCACTCCCAACTGCCGATATGGGCGATTTGCTGCGCGCGTTCCAGAGTTGCCTCACTGCGGCGCAGCGACTGTTCTGCCTCGCTGCGGCTGGCAGCGGCACGCAGCGCGCTGATGGCATGTGCGAGCTCGTCCGCGAGGTCTTGTAGCAGGAGATATTCTTCCGCACTGAAGGCGTTTTCAGTAGCGGCGTAGATCACCAGCGCATCTTCGGTGCGGCCATCGATGCGAAGCGGCAAGCCGGCCACGGATTGGTAGCCGCATTCCGGCGGCGCGTTCATGCGGGACTCGGCGTCTCGGGAGGCGTTGGCGCGGATGATCAGTGGTTCGCCGGTGCGAATCGCGCTGCCCGCCGGACCACGACCGCTGCCAGCGTCGTCCCAGATGATGCGCGCGGTGCCCAAGTAGCCGCCGTCTTCGCCGTGGCGCGCGACCACGCGCACGCTGTGGGCCGCATCTTGCTCTGCATGTCCGATCCAGGCCAACGGATAGCCGCCGGCGTGAACAATGGTTTGACACACCGCCCTATACAAGGCTGCTTCGCTGTTCGCGTTGCGGCGGATACGGCTGATATCGCTCAGTAGCTGCAAAGTGCGATTGGCTCTTTCCATCGCATGCTCGTCGCGCAGCTGCTCTGTGACGTCCTGGATTATTGCTAGTGCGGCGAGCCCGCCCACTGTCTTCAGGGGTCTCAGGCTGACACCGGCGGAGAACGTGGTGCCGTCCTTGCGCTTAAGCAGCACCCGGCCTACCTCCTTGCCACTTTGGGCAATCTGGGGATCGCTGAGTAAATCTCCACGTCTTTCTTCATGCGCGGGGCGGTCGGATGCCAGGAACAACTGGTTGATGCTCAGGCCGCGCATTTCGCCCGGCGCGTAACCAAACATGCTTTCGGCTTGGGCGTTGATGCGCGTAATGTGGTCGCTCGCGTCACTGATGATGACGCCTTCCGGCGTGGTGTGCAGCAACGCCTCGTAATCCTGGCTCAACACCTCATGGCGGTTCGTCAGGCGGCGATATTCGCGCAAGCCGATCCACGTCACACCCACCAGCAAGGCGGTAATCAACAATGCGAGCGTTACGGCAGCCGCAAAGACGCCGCCCAGCGCATCGGCCGTGCCGGCGGCGGCGACTAGCGCCAAAGTGACGAATGCGGCCAAAGGGCCGAGGGGGCGCGCGTTAATGTTAGGGCTTGCGTTCATGGTCTCTGTTTGTTTGCAACACGTCGCGGGTTTACTGCCAGGTTTACAGCCCGGGTGTACGGCCCAGGTTTACGGCCCGGGTTTACGCCCATAAGGCCTGCCGCTAAACTGCGCATACGAATTATCGGCAGAGCGCCGCAAAGCTTTAGAACCAGGGCAAGTTCACCTCTATTTGTCCCACAAAAAGCTGAACTGTCCCTATGACAAGCCGGCGGCCGACTCACTATGGAATCCACACAGAAAAGACCGATACGCAGCTTCGTCCTGCGCCAGGGGCGCGTCTCCAGCGCCCAGGCACGGGCGCACGAAGCACTTTTACCTCGCTACGGCATCTCCTACGCGCCGCGGCCGCTCGATCTCGACGCCTGCTTTGGCCGGGCCGGGCCGAAAGTGCTGGAAATCGGCTTCGGCATGGGCGAGACCAGCGCCGCTATTGCTACCGCGCACCCGGACACTGACTATCTCGGCATAGAAGTGCATACGCCCGGCGTCGGGAGCTTGCTTAAACAAATTGGCGAGCTGGGGCTGACGAATATGCGCATCGTGCAGCATGACGCGGTGGAAGTGCTGCGTGAAATGATTGCGCTCAACTCGCTAGACGGGGCGCATATTTTTTTCCCCGACCCCTGGCCCAAGAAGCGCCACCACAAACGGCGTTTGGTGCAGCCGGAGTTTGTGGCATTGCTAGCGAGCCGTCTCAAGCCGGCCGGCTATGTGCATCTCGCGACCGATTGGGAAGAGTACGCCGCGCAAATGCTGGAAGTGCTGGCGGCGGAGCCCTCGCTGGAGAATACGGTGGCGGGCTATGCGCCTAGACCCGACTACCGCCCGCAAACCAAGTTCGAAACACGCGGCTTAAAGTTGGGGCACGGCGTTTGGGATGTGGTGTTTCGGCGGCGGGCTTAGAAGCCAAAGGCGTTCGCCACGGATGAACGCGGATGAACGCGGCTCGTTTGCATAGCCATTCCCGCGTATGCGGGAATCCAGGGGCGCTATAAACCCCGGCTCAAGTTATTTCAGAAACACCTGCAATAAATCATTGAGAAAGCGCCGACCCAGTTCGGTGGGGACGATGCGCTCGGGCGTCACCGTCAGTAGGCCGCGTTCTTCAGCTCGCTGCAATTCGGTGTTGATGGCGGCAAGCGGTAGCCCTGTACGCTCGGTGAAGAGTCGGGCGGGGAAGCCGTCTACCAGTCGCAAGGCGTTCATCATGAACTCGAAGGGCAACGCCGCTGTCGCCACCTCGTGCGCTTCCTGCACTGGCTCGCCAGCAGTCACCGCTTGCAAGTACGCTTGCGGGTGACGCTGGCGCATTTCGCGCAGGATGCGCGTAGGCTGAGAAATCTTGCCGTGCGCGCCGGCGCCTATCCCCACGTAATCGCCGAAGAGCCAGTAGTTGAGGTTGTGATGGCAGCGCATCCCTGGACGAGAAAATGCTGAGATTTCGTAATGCTGGAAGCCGGATTCGGCCAGTGTTTCTTCCACCATGTCCTGCATGTCGGCGGCCAGATCCGATTCTGGCAGCTTCGGTGGCTGATTGAAGAAGGGCGTGTTCGGCTCCAGCGTCAAATGATAGGCGGAGAGATGTGGTGTGCCGTAACTCGCCGCGGTGCGGATGTCGCTCTGCGCTTCGGCCAGGCTTTGCTCGGGCAGGGCATACATCAAATCAAGATTAAGGTTGTCGAAGTGCTGGAGCGCCGCCTCCACCGCGCGCCGCGCTTGCTCGCCGTCATGGATGCGCCCCAGCGCGGCGAGATGGCGCGGGTTGAAGCTTTGCACGCCTAATGAAAGCCGGTTCACGCCCGCAGCGCGATAGCCGGCGAAGCGCTCGATATCCACGGTACCGGGGTTGGCTTCCAGCGTGATTTCTGCATCCGCTTGCAAAGGCAGTCTGGCGCGCACGGCGGACAACAAGATATCGACGGATTGCGGCGACAGCAGACTGGGCGTGCCGCCCCCGATGAAGACACTGATGACATGGCGCCCCCAGATAGCGGGCAGGGCAAATTCCAGATCGGCAATGAGTGCCTGTACATAGTCCGCTTCGGGAATGGCGCCGCGTGATTCGTGCGAATTGAAATCGCAGTACGGGCACTTCTTCACGCACCAAGGAAAGTGCACGTAGAGCGAGAGTGGCGGCAGGGCGCTCAGCAATGTCCCCGAGGCCAGGCTTCGCCGGTCCGCAGAGGCGATGGGGATGACGCGTTTTAAAGGTGGCGAGGCAACCATAAATAGTGGGGCGAGCGTATGGTGAGCCGATATGGTGAGCCGATGTAGCGGCGCTAAACCGCCATGCGCAGCCGTTCCAGGAGTTTGTGCACGGCGAGCGCGCGATGGCTCAGGCTATTCTTTATCTCGTCACTCAATTCTGCCGCTGAGCGGCCCAGTTGCGGCAAGAGAAATAGCGGGTCGTAGCCGAAGCCGCCGCTACCGCGTGGCGTCTGCAAAATCTCGCCATGCCATTCGCCTTCGACGATGAGGGGCTCGGGATCATCGGCATGGCGCAACAGCACCAGGGCGCAATAGTAGTGGGCGTGTCGATCATCCACGTCGGCCAGCGCATCGAGCAGCTTCTGGTTATTGCGCGCGTCCGATTTCGGTTCGCCGGCATAGCGTGCCGAATACACACCGGGTGCGCCCGCCAGCGCTTCCACGCACAACCCTGAGTCGTCGGCGAGCGCCGGTAGCCCTGAGAGCCGCGCCGCATGGCGCGCTTTGACCAGCGCGTTTTCAACGAAAGTGAAATGCGGTTCATCCGTTTCAGGAATGTCGAAGGCGGATTGCGGCGACAGGTCGACGAAAAATGGCGCGAGTATGGCGGAAAATTCCCGCAGTTTGCCGGCGTTGTTTGAGGCGAGGACGATGTTTTTAAACATTCAGACCATTCTTGAGGCGGAAGGAGAGTCGGCGCGCAAGCAGATGAGCGCAGATGAACGCCGATCCGCGCGCCAGCTTTTATTTCAATCCCAGCGCCGTCCGCTGCGCCACAATGAGCTGAGTGATGCCCCGCTCGGCGAGTGACAGCAAGGCGTCGAGTTCGGTGCGTGAAAAGGGTGTGCCTTCCGCCGTGCCTTGCACTTCCACGTAGGCGCCGCCGGCCGTCATGACCACATTCATGTCTGTATCACAGGCGGAATCTTCAGGGTAATCCAGATCGAGTACCGACGTCCCGCCGTAGACGCCCACCGAAACGGCCGCGACCAATTCTCGTAGGGGATTGCGCGCAATGAGCTTGTCGTCCAGCAGTTTGCTGAAAGCGTCGTGCGCGGCGACGCAGGCACCCGTGATGGCTGCGGTGCGGGTACCGCCGTCGGCCTGCAGTACGTCGCAGTCGATTTGCAGGGTGCGCTCGCCGAGTACGGCCAGATCAGTGACGGCGCGCAGCGCGCGGCCGATGAGGCGCTGTATTTCCTGCGTGCGGCCAGTTTGCTTGCCCTTGGCCGCCTCACGCGCCATGCGCGTATGCGTGGAGCGCGGCAGCATGCCGTATTCGGCGGTGAGCCAGCCCTGGCCTTTGCCGCGCAGAAAGGGCGGAACCCCCTCTTCAATGCTGGCGGTGCACAGCACCTTGGTGTCACCGAACTCGATCAATACCGAGCCTTCGGCGTGGCGCGTGTAATGTCGCGTGATGTTGATCGTGCGGAGCTGGTCAGGTCGACGGCCGCTGGGCCGGGTTGGTGTTTCCTTGTTCATCTGCTTCCTTATTTAGGGAAACGCTGAATAAGTCGGTATCGCTGTGAACGATTTCTTTGTCATGTAGTCAGACAAAGGGACCGACACACGAGGAATGGAACGATGAGACAGATGACACTGGCGGCGGGAACGGGTTTTGAGCAACCCAAGCGC
>JBBQGH010000053.1:0-16164 GCA_038322845.1 Gammaproteobacteria bacterium | reverse complement strand
AGGCGGGAAAATGCCTCGTATCAAGCACCAGAAGCGGGCATATCTCCGATGGAATTTCGATTTCGTTCACAATTTCGCCTTGATCAAATTGATCTGAATTTGATGGCGCGCTTCGCGACTACTTGTTCAGCGTTTCCTTAGATTGAGCATGAGTCATGTGCCTGATCCTGTTGGCCTGGCAGGCGCATCCGGATTACCCCTTGGTGGTGGCGGCCAACCGCGACGAGTTTTTTGCACGGCCCACGGCGCCGGCCACGTTTTGGAACGACGCGCCCCAGGTGCTAGCGGGTCGTGATCTTGAAGCGGGCGGCACCTGGCTAGGCTTCACACGCTTCGGCCGTTTCGCTGCGCTCACCAACTATCGCGACCCAGCTAGCAATCTGCCTAAAGCGTCCTCGCGTGGGCTGCTCGTCAGCCGCTTTCTCAGCGGCACGCAAACATCGGAGAGTTATCTGGCCGATCTTCAAACCGAGTCGGCACGCTACAACGGCTATAACTTGCTCTTCGGAAATCAGGACGCGCTGTATTACCACTCAAATCGCGACACTACTGCACAGCGCTTGGAGCCTGGTGTCTACGGTCTTAGCAACCACCTCCTCGACACGCCCTGGCCTAAGGTGGCACGTGGCAAATCGGCGATGGCGCGGGTAAACGATGCACTCCCGGATGAGGCGCCCTTGTTCGCCTTGTTGCGCGACGACCAACGGGCGCCGGATGATGCCTTGCCGCGTACCGGTATCAGTCTGGAGTGGGAACGGATGCTCTCGGCCGCCTTCATACAGGCACCGGGCTACGGCACGCGCTCGTCGACGGTGCTATGGGTAAACAAATCTGGCGAAGCGCATTTCACCGAGTGCAGTTTTGCGCCGGATGGTGGCGAGACAGGTCGCGTCGAATACGCATTCCCGTTGCAATAGGCTTACTCGACTATCTCCACCGGCGTTCCCGCTGCCACCCTGTCGAACAACTCGATGATGTCCTGGTTGCGCATGCGTATGCAGCCTATAGACGCCGGCTTGCCCATTTCTGCGGAGTTTGGACTACCGTGGATGTAGATGTAGCGGCGCATGGTATCGACATCGCCGAGGCGGTTGTGGCCCCGCTCGCAGCCGGATAGCCAGAGTATGCGCGTGAGGATCCAGTCGCGATTCGGATGCTGATCGCTAAGCTCGGGCGTGTGAAGTTCCCCGGTCGGACGGCGCCTGACGAACACCGTGTTCTCCGGGGCGCCGGCGCCTATCTTGGCGCGGACTATGTGCTGGCCGCGCGGCGTGCAATAACTGCCACGCTGCTCCCCCGCACCATTCTTCGCCGTTGAGATAGTGTAGCTGTGCAGCGGCTGGCCAGCATCATCGAATAGATCGAGCGCCTGGCGCGCAATGCTGACGCAGATTTTCATGCTATGCGCTGAGCACCTTGCCGCGTCGGGCGGCGAAAAAGCGCGACAGCAGCGCACCGCATTCCTCGGCCCGGATGCCGCCCAGCACTTCCGCGTGGTGGTTTAGACGCGACTCGGCGAACAGGTCTATGACACTGCCGCAAGCCCCTGTCTTGGGATCACGCGCACCGAAGACGACCCTGCGGAGACGCGCATGCATGATGGCGCCCGCGCACATGGTGCAAGGTTCCAGCGTGACAAACAATTCGCAGCCCACAAGGCGGTAATTACCTAGTCGCGACGCCGCGTCTCGCATGGCCATGACTTCCGCATGGGCCGTCGGATCATGGCGCGAGATCGGCGCGTTATAGCCGCGACCGATAATTTCGCCATCCTTCACGACCACGGCGCCGACGGGCACCTCGTCGGCCGCCAAGGCTTGTTGTGCTAATTCCAGCGCCGCTTGCATCCACAACTCGTCAGACAAACTCATGCCCTATCGAAAAATTATCCGGCTTTTTTGAAATCCCATAGTTGCCGGGTTTCGTTCTTTGATGTGCGGGAACTAATGCTTCGGAGAGTACCAAGCATCGCTTGGAGATGTCCACTTGCGGCGTGGCCCGATGCCCTGTCAGCTCAGCGCGTGCTGGGGCAACACCCCACCACTAACAACGAGCAAGGGCGCGAAGTCCGCCGCGGACAATGGCGGACTGAAATGAAAACCTTGTCCCTCTTCGCATTGCTGAGTCCGCAGAAAGGCGAGCTGTTCGTGCGTTTCCACACCCTCGGCAATCACGCGCTGCTTGAGGTTTCTGCCCATGCCGATAACTGCGCTGACGATAGTCGCGTCATCGGTATCGGTGACGATGTTGCGTACGAAGGACCCGTCGATCTTCAAGGTGTCTATGGGGAAGCGCTTCAAATAGCTCAAGCTCGAATAGCCCGTGCCAAAATCATCTATGGCTAGTCGCACGCCCACGGCCTTGAGTGATTCCAGCACCTCCGCAGAGGATTCGGCGTCTTGCATGAGGACGCCTTCGGTCAGCTCGAGTTCCAGATATTGAGGTGGCAGACCGGTTTCCTTCAGGATCAACGCGACACTTTCCAGAAAGTTTTTATGCCTGAACTCCACCGCTGAAATGTTGACCGCGATGGGCACGGAGCGCAAGCCCGCATCCTGCCAGGCCTGAGCTTGACGGCAGGCTTCGCGCAGCACCCATCGGCCTATCGGTACGATGAGCCCGCTTTCCTCTGCTATCGGTATGAAGTGCCCAGGATGAATGAGACCGCGATCCGGATCGAGCCAGCGGATAAGCGCTTCTATACCGGTCAGGGAGCCTGAGGCGAGATCGATCTGTGGCTGGTATTGCAGTAGAAACTCTCCCTGCGTCAGGGCGCGGCGCAGGCGGCTTTCGACGAACTGCCGGTGCACCGCGCGAGTGTTCATATCCGCCCGGAAAAACTGGTAGTTGTTGCGGCCGCTTTCCTTGGCGTGATACATCGCGGTATCGGCGTTTTTCATCATCGTGTCCACCGTAATGCCATCACTCGGATAGACGCTGATGCCTATGCTCAAAGTGACATGCAATTCGTGCGCGCCGATGAGGTGCGACTGGGCGAATGCGTCAAGCAGCTTTTCCGCCACGTGGGCCGCATCTTGTGGCTGCTCGATCTCAGCCAGGAGTATCACGAACTCGTCACCGCTTTGGCGGCACACCACCGTATCCGTGGAACGCACACACGACGCCAAGCGGTCCGCCACCGACTGCAACAGGTGGTCGCCGATGGCATGCCCCAGCGAGTCGTTGATGTGTTTGAAATAGTCGAGGTCCATGTACAGCAACCCGACTTGTTTGCGGTGCCGGTGAGCCAGCCCGATCGCCTGGAAGAGCCGTTCTGTCAGCAGCACGCGATTGGGCAAGCCAGTGAGAAAATCATGCTTGGCCAGATGGGACATCCTCAATGCCATGGCCCGCGATGCACTCACGTCATGGAAAACGATTACCGCACCAGCGACCCGTCCGTCGCGATTGTGGATGGGCGCGGATGAATCTTCGATCCCCGCCTCAAACCCGTCGCGGCGAATCAGCACACAATCTCCAGCAAGGCCTACGGTCTCGTCCTCTTCGATAGCGCGCTGCGCAGGATTCGGGGCAGGTAGACGCGTCTTCGCATCGATGATTTTGAACACATCGAGTAGCGGTTTCCCCAAGGCCTCCTCACGAGACCAGCCGGTCATCTTCTCCGCCACCAGATTCAAGTAGGTCACGTTGCCCGCGATGTCGGTACTCAGCACGGCATCGCCGATAGAGTTGAGCGTGACTTGGGCGCGTTCCTTTTCCTCGAACAAAGCCCCTTCCACCGCTCGCAAGCCGAATTCCGTCGATTTTCTCTCGGTAATGTCCTCTACGATCTGCACATGTCCGCGCAATTTCATCCCGTCTCGTAGGGGCGCTCCGTTGACGCGCGTCCATACGACGCGCTTGTCTCCCTGCAAGAAACGGTACTCCGTCTGGAATGGCGCCTGCTCCGGCGCTGCCTCGTGCCACTCGGCCAGGACGCGCGGCCGATCCTCGGGGTGGATCGCCATACTCCAGTTCGTACCCAGCGCCTGTTCAAATGTCAGCCCCGATATCTTGTGATAGGCGGCGTTGGTATAGACGCAACAACCTTCTGCATCGGAGACGAAGATGCCTAGTGGCGAAGCATCGCTCATCGCGCGTAAGCGCTCTTCACTATTCCATAACGCGCCCCGCGCGGCCTTGTGCTCGAGGGCGTAACGCAAGGTTCGCGGAAACCAGTGCGCATTGACATGAGCTTTGACAAAATAATCGTGAGCGCCACGCTGCACAGCTAGGCGCGCGGTTTCTTCATCACTCTCCGCGCAGAGAACTAGGATTAGCGCATGGGGCGCAGCTAGCAAAACCTTGTCGAACGCATCGAGCCCGTTGCCGTCAGGCAATGTAAGGTCCAGTAACACAAGCTCTACACGAGAGTGGGACAGTCTTTCGAGCGCCTCAGAGAGGCTCGTCACTCGTTCGACTCGAAACGCGATGCTTCCGCTGACCGCAAGTGCTTGCTCGATCAATTTAGCATCAGCAGCATCGTCCTCGACAAGAAGCACGCTGCTTGAGGCATCGCTCACCGCAGGCGAATTTGTCTGGATATTTTTCAACCCAGTTGGCGAATCGTTGCTGAGTTCGCGGCTCAACATAGGATCTCCTTGACGGTGGATCTAATGGGTTTCAAGAACCCTATGAGCGAACTCTATGAGCCGCTTTGGCCGCGATCTGATAGACGCGGTCGCTTCGCGCGCAAGTTCCCTTCCCACTCACAGCCCATCGAGCCACACCGGTAGCGGTGAACCGGAAAGACAGTACTCAAGAGAACATCAACAAACCGACGTGGTACGCGGTACACAGAGCCCTTGCAATGGGGACAGGCGCGTGCAACGGAAGGCTGGCCTAGCTTGCTAAGTTGACCGCGGTCGTTGCGCTCAAGGGTGACCATTAATGCGGGGCACCATCCGTAGATGCCACCGTTGCCACCGTTGTTGCCACACTGCCGCCTTCATCTTCCCACTCGTCAATTGCCGCCTTCTGCAGTCCTTTTTTTCGGAGACGCTCCAGCTTAAGGCACGCAAAAACGGCCGCGGCCACCGCGCCGCCAATCAGCATAAGCGCGAGCGGTGGAATGACGCTTTTAGCGCTTGTATTAACAGTGTTCTCAGTGGACCTTGTCATTAACCGTCCTTCAAGAAATCGTCTGCCTGGTTCGTCTGTCTGATCTATCCCCCCGCTGTGCGAGGATCATCCTGCGCATCATCCGATCGTCAAGACGAACTTTTAGTGCGGAAATCCTTGTGCTGCTGGGCAAAACATTTGAGCTGTTGCTCCGCTTCGCCCTTAGATATGCCGTACGCTTCTTGGATCCTGCCCGCGAGTTCAAGGCGCTTGCCGGCAATCACATCAAGGTCATCATCAGTGAGTCTGCCCCAGCGCATCTGCACCTGGCCCTTGAACTGCTTCCATTGGCCTTCAACGATATCCCAGTTCACATCACCCTCCCGGTGTTCCAATTCCGCTTGGCTGAATTGCCAATCCAGTAACCGTTGTCGCAGTCTGGCTCTAACCATTTTTGCCTCCATGGCCCCTGTTTCGCAGGTTTTCACCGACATTTCCTAACCTGCCACCCAACCTCGCCACCCAAACGCGCCCGCCAAACTCGCTAGTAGAACTCGGCACTAAACTTGGACTTCAATTCGCGCACAATCTACGAGACTAGTTGCATTATTCAAGGCCGTCTGTACGGCGCCGTACGTAAAACTGCGCTCATCTTGGTGAAACGACCAAGATGAGCGTTGTTTGCGGATTAGCGGCGGCGCAACAAGACGCCGATGATCAATCCGGCTGCAGTTGCAACCCCTAGGGCTTTCCAAGGGTTATCCCTTACGTACACATTGGTCGCCTCTGCGGCGCCCTTTGCCTTGGTAAGCGCGGTAATACGAGCGTCGTCTAGCCGGGATTTGGCTTCGCCAAATTTAGCTCCCATTTTGGTGCGCGCTACAGCCACTCCCGCAGCGGTGGAATTTGCCACTTCCTTCAGTAACTCGTCGGCATCGCCCACCACACTTTTGATATCCTTCATAAGCAGATCCTTTTTGCCTTGGATCGTGCCATTGCTTGCATTTGGTTCAATATTCATGATGCCTCCTGATTAAATGATTAACGTATCTCACTTCACGCGCATGTCGTTCTTGACGGCTGTCACGCCTTTTACGTCGCGCGCCAACTCGACCGCCTTGTTGATATCCGCACGGGAACTCACGAAGCCGCTCAGTTGAACCGTGCCCTTAAAGGTTTCAACATTGATCTCAGCCGATTTCAGCGTGGGCTCGTTAAATATCACCGCCTTCACTTTGGTGGTAACTGCTGTGTCGTCTAAGTACTCTCCAGTTCCCTCATGCTTAGAGGTTGATGCACAGCCGAGCAAGGCAGCCAGAACAACTGCGAAAACGAACGTAACGAATTTCTTAGATATACTCATGGGAATACTCCTGAAGTTAATTGGTGATTTCCGACTCAGGCTAGCGGCATCGGAAATCGACACCGCACCCAGATTCAGAATCTACCGCGCCCTGCCGGTGATGTAGATACTAAGGACCGCACCGGGCTTGCTCCGTTCGCTAGCGAACATAAAGCTTTAATCCGCGTCAGTAGCGCTATAATTCAATCGTGTAGATTTGAAATTTGGGGGGCTGTCCAACAAGCCAATTAGGTAGGGAGACCCCGATGTTAGAACGACGAGATTCGTTTCGACCGTATTCCGAGCCGCACTTCGCGCACCGCGAGCAGACCCTACGCGCACCCAATACCGCCGGGCAAAACCGTATTCTTGCGGCGCTCCCGCGGCAGGATTTCGAGCGTCTGCTGCCCTATCTAGAGTTCGTTGTATTACCGTTGGGCTGGCGCATCCACGGCGCTGGCGACCCAGAAAAATATCTGTATCTCATTACTGCGGGCATCGTCGCCAGGTTTTATCTGACTGAGGAAGGAGCCTCCACCGCCTTCGCGCTTACAGGCAGCGAAGGCGTCATTGGCCTATCCTTGTTTCTGGATAACGGCATCGCGCCGAGCCACGCTTTAGTGGTGTCGCCTGGATACGCGTATCGGTTGAGGGCGCCCGTGCTGAAGAACGAGTTTAAGCACTTGGGCTCGCTGTCGCATTTACTGCTGCGTTACACCCAGATGCTGCTCAATCAAGCCCAGCAAAGCGCCGTGTGCAACCGGCACCACAGCTTGGAACAGCAACTGTGCTGCTGGATATTGTCATGCTTGGACCGATTGTCGTCGAACAAGCTATCCATGACGCAGGAACTGATTGCCAATATGTTGGGCGTGCGCCGGGAGGGCGTCACAGAGGCTGCCGGGAAGCTACAAAAAGCAGGGCTAGTCCATTACAGCCGCGGGCACATTACCGTTCTCGATCGCACTCGACTCGAAGCCCATGCCTGCGAATGCTATGCCATCGTCAAGCGGGCCCATACTCGCTTACTCGGGTTAGGACTCCTACCGAACATCTACCCGTAAAAAAATACGGCAGGGCTAAGCGCCCTGCCGTATCTGATGTAGAACTACGAACTATTAGTTCGTATTACTTGGTGACGGCCTTTCCGTCAGCCTTGGCTTTTTCCTTCATGCCCGTGGCGGCGGCGCCTGACTTGTCCTTGGTCATTTTGGCTTCGTCGGAGGCGGCTTTCTTCGCTGCCTTGGCGTCGGCTACTGCCTTTTCCATGGTGGCTTTCGCATCTGCGTTGGCCTTATCTTTGGCGGCCTTGGCATCGCTCACGCAAGCCTTCTGGTCGGCGGCAGGCTTGGTCTTGCACGCGGCGCTGGCGGCTTTGTAGTCTGCCTTGGCATTCTTCTCGGCAAGTTTGTAATCTGCCTTGGCGTCGGTCTTCTTTTCGGTCGCAGCGGCCGTCTTCTTGGTTTCCATGGCATCAGCCTTGGCGTCGGTCTTTTTCTCGGTCGAAGCAGCCATTGCCTTGGTTTCCTTGGTGTCGGCCTTGGCGTCCTTCTTCATTTCCGTCGTGGCAGCCGCCTTTTTGGTATCCATCGCGTCAACCTTGGCATCCTTCTTCATTTCGGTCGCGGCGGCTTTCTCGGCTTTGACATCGGCCTTGACTTCAGCCTTGGTGGCATCAGCCGCAGTAGCGTTAAGACTCAGAGTAGCCGCGAAAAGTGTAGCGATCAGTACGGATAATAGTTTGCTCATAGTAGTTTCCCCTCATAACAATGCTTAAAATTTGACCTGGTCCTGCCTGTCGAGTAACGCAGGGAGAGCTATCTAGTTGACAAGCCCGCTCTCTGCGCCATCGTTCAGTAGCTCGCGGCGGGAGGAGTGACGCGCCTAACCTTATAGCAAAACGGCCCTAAACCTTACGGGCCGCCTCGCTCAGTCGGGGGCGCCCAGGGCCTTTTCTCGGGGTTCGCCCTGTTCATTAACGGTCAGGGTGGGTCCGGGTGGGGCGGTCATCTGGACGCGATGCTCCTGACCTCGGAAACTGTAGGTGACATCCCAAAACTGGGGTTTGGCTTGACTGGGTACGTTTTCGCAACGCTTGACGTCTTGGCTCCGGGCCGGCTGGCCCCCGTCGCGGCCTATATTGGCGCCGACCATGGCCCCTGCGACAGCGCCACCGGCGGTGGCGATGTCCTTGCCGGTACCCCCCCCGACCTGATGACCGAGAATTCCGCCCACCAGAGCGCCGGCAAGCGCGGCGGGAACGTTGGTGCTGCTACGCGTCTCGGGGATTTGCTCGCGCTCAACCCAGCAGCGCTGCTCGGGCGGCCCCACCACGGCGCGCACTGAATTTACGGGCACCTCGTACAGCCGCTCGTCGTTACGACGGCGGTAGTCGCGAGCGGGAACGGTGGCAACAGGGGCCGGCGCATAGCGATCGTCACTGATGGGCGCATTATTGCCTACCGTACGCACCGATGAAATCCGGTCGTTCAAGCCCATCGCAGCCAATGACGGATACCGCCCCGGACGCAAAACAACACAGCGACCGCTGAATCCGGCGTTTACGCAGACCTCCCACTGAGATCTCAGCACTACGACGGACGAAGCGCGGTCATTGAAGCCATAGCGTTCGAAGTTGCCAATTTGTTGCTCCGTCGTGAAAGACTGGCCTTCGAAGCCTTCACGTTCGTAAAAAGTCACCTGTGGGGCCGCCTCGCGATCATAAACTGCAACGGGAGCGGGCATGGGCGCGTAACGATTGTCATTGATACGTGCATTTCTGCTCACCGTGCGTACCGATGAAATGCTGTTATTCAAGCCCATCGCCCTCAAGGAAGGATACCGGCCGGGACGCAAGATAACGCATCGACCACGGAACCGGGCGTCTTCACAAACTTCCCATCGGTCGTGCTGAACCACGACCGATGAGGCGCGATCATTGAAGCCATATCGCTCAAAGTTGCCGATGCGCTTCTCGGTAGTGAAAGAGCGTCCCTCAAAACCTTCACGCTCGTAAAAGCTAACCTGGGCGACGGCGTGCGTCGCGATCGTCAATACAGTCACCGCAAGGGCGTTTCTCAACATTGCGCTCATTGATGCCTCCTGTAAAAAAATTGCAAATTGGGCTCCAAGCTGCCAAGTGCATCTAACCACCTGGCATGTAAGTGGGCCGCATCGCGGAGATCAAGATGCCGTGCCACCCAGTAGAGGTCTGTGCGTCGGCGAACATAGCGTCGAAATTGGTTTGCTGCTCTCCGTGCGCTAACGAACGGACTACAAACGCTGCGCGAGATAGGGTGTACTCCTTTAGAGTGCCATCCATACTTGACCGACCTTATCTATGAAATCGACGCGGTTCACATATTCTCTCCGCTATAGTACCCATATTCATCGCATCCTTCCCGCGAGCAAATCCATACACGTCTTTATCATTGCATCAAAAGGGCGTCGTGCTATTGCTTCCCCACTAAGCGCATCAACGCTACTCCGGGACTTACCACAGGGTCACTTCAGTCCGACGAGTCGGATGAGTCAAATGAATTGGCGCCATCTTGCTTTGGGGATCGCCCCGCGATGGGAGCCCATGCCGCACAATATCTCCCGCGTCGATACTGTCCGCGGTGTGCCTCGTTCGGATTACCGGACCAAACGCCGCACTCTTTCGTAAGGAACCGTTGTGCAGATGCAAGCGCTCCGTCGTCGGGCGTTCACCTTCTTGGTGGGCGTCGCCAGTTTTGTTTTTAGCGCGGGTGTCAGCGCCGACCCGCCATCGCGCGTCGCGCGGCTCGGTTATTTGGCCGGCGCAGTCAGTTTCTCACCCGCCGGCGAAAATGATTGGATAGCGGCCACGATCAATCGCCCGTTGGGCACCGGCGACCGCCTGTGGTCGGATGCGGGTGCCAGAGCCGAAATCCAAGTCGGCCGAGCCATGGTGCGCATGAATGCCGATACCGCCATAGCCATTCTCAATCTCGACGACCGTATCGCCCAACTGCAATTGACGCAAGGCACATTGAACGTGCACGTACGTCGTCTCGACCCCGATCAGGTCTTCGAGGTGGATACGCCTAATCTCGCCTTTACCTTGCGGCAAGCCGGCGAGTACCGGATCGAGGTGGAACCTAACGGCAACGCCACGACGGTCATCGTGCGCAAAGGCCAAGGCGAGGCGTACGGCGATGGCGCAGCGTACGTCATCGATACCCGACAAGCATATCGCTTCACGGGTAACGGCTTGCGCGAATACCAGTATGTTGCCGCGCCGCGCCTCGACGAATTTGATCACTGGGCTAGCGGTCGTGACAGCAGCTACGACAACTCCAACTCCGCCCGCTACGTCTCGCAATACGTGGTCGGCTATCAAGATCTGGACGCCAATGGCACCTGGCGCAACGACGCAGCCTACGGCAACGTCTGGGTGCCGAATCGCGTCGCGGCCGACTGGGCGCCCTACCGTGACGGACACTGGGCTTGGGTCGATCCTTGGGGATGGACATGGGTGGACGATGCGCCCTGGGGCTTTGCGGTTTCCCATTACGGCCGCTGGGCCAATTTCAACGGACGCTGGGGTTGGGTGCCTGGGCCGGTGCGCAGCCGCGCCTACTACGCCCCGGCGCTCGTGGTGTTCGTGGGCGGCAACAACTTCCAGCTGGCAAGCGCCAGCGGCAACGTCGGTGGCGTTGCGTGGTTCCCGCTGGCGCCGCGCGAAGTCTATCGGCCGGCTTATCGAGTAAGCCGCCGCTACTACGAAAATATCAATCGCAGTAACACGGTGATCAACAACACGATCATCCATAACACCTACAACACCTCGAACGTCAGCAACATCATCTACGCCAACCGTATGGTATCGGGCGCCGTCGTCGCCGTGCCCAAGACGGTTTTCGTGCAATCACAACCGGTGTCTAGCGCCGCAGTGCGTGTATCGCGAGAAACAATGGACCGCGCACCGATGGCGGTCGTACCCTCTCTGGTACCGACAGAAAAAAGCGTACGGGGTGCGGCCGCGCAAGCTAGCAGGCCACCGGGGCACGTGTTTGAGCGAACTGTCATCGCCAGCACCGCCCCGCCTGCTCCAATCCTGGGAAACGCTGCGCAGCGACAGCAACTGACGGTGGCGCCGGGCAAATCGCTGGATGACGCCGCACGCAAGGAATTGAATGCCGCAGCGCCGGCGCCCAGCGTCAAAGTCGTCCCCCAAGCCACAGTACCCTCTCAGACTTTGCTCCCGCCGCCCGCCCCTGCGACCAGGCGGGCTGATGCACACGAAAAATCCGATGAGCGCAAGATTCCCTCAGCGCCGGCGCCGTCAAGCGCTCTCGGCCAACCCGCTGCAATAAAGCTAAGTGCCACGCCCTTGCCTGCCACACCACCGATACCGGTAGCAGCCCCGCCGGACCAACGCGGAAATGCTGAACAGCGCGGAAGGAGAGAGCTGCCGGGAGAACAGCGGAACGAACAACGTCGTCAACCGTGGCCTCCCTCGTCTTCCCCCTCGCCTTCGCCAACACCGCCGCAAGGGGCGATGCAGACTCTCGCTCCCCCGCCACCTGCACTACAGACACCCGCTACGCAGGCGCCGGAGCAAGGTCGCAAGAGTGAGCAACGCGGCTTATCTCCCGCTCCGCTGCCCGCGCCTACGCAACGCATAGCGCCGACTCCACCGCAATTTGCTCGCCCGCCGGCACACCCCGCGCCGCAGCAACGCATGCCGGAGCCCAAGCCCGTGCCCGTGCCCGCCCAACGCGCGCCGCCACCACCGCTACGGCAACGAGCTGCACCGCCCAACGTGGTCCCGTCACCGGAAGTCGCTCTGCCTGCCTCGCGACCCGCACGACGCGAAAAACCCGCGCCGGCCCCTGCCACAAAGCCAGCCGAACCCTCGCCCCCCATTGCGGCGCCTAAGCTACCGCAATCCCCGTCGGCGCCCAACGCAGAACCGCGTGGCGATGACTCCAAGCCTGCCGAAAGCAAACCGCTCAATCGGAAAACAAATAGAGACGAACGTAAGCGCGAAGAAGAAAACCGCAAGCAAGAACGCTGAGCGGCGGTTACGGTGTCTTGAGGCTGGGCACGAGATGGGCGCGTTGCATACGCTCCCCTCGCCCCAGTCACAAGCCCGCAAGACTATGCGCGCTAACGCACAGAGTTATCGGCGAAGTTCGCATACTCTCTATAGACGGTGATGCATGGCAGTTGCCCGCTGATCCGCTTTCCCAATGGCGATGGCCTGATCTGCCGACGCCGATTCTTCCCGCCAGAAGCTGATCAAATCTGGGGGATTGCTCACCATGACGTGGGTGGTTCTTGCAAGTCAAAAAGAAGGAACCATCATGAATTATTTCAAGCTAAGCATTGCAACACTAATGACGCTGGCGTTGAGCGCTTGCTTTACGATGCCCGCCGGCCCCGCAGGTCCGCAAGGTGCAACCGGTGACACAGGTGCCCAAGGTAACCAAGGTAACACGGGGAATACGGGAGCGAAGGGCTACACCGGAAATACCGGCAACACCGGTGCAACTGGCGGCATGGGCGCAACCGGAAGTACCGGTGCAACTGGAGACACCGGCGCAACGGGATACACCGGTGCAACAGGTGATACAGGTGCAACCGGCAGCAAAGGCGCCAGGGGCAGCACCGGCGCGAAAGGAACTGGAACCGGCGACACCGTGGTGATTGTTCCGCCGCGCTAAGGGCGTCTGAGGCGAACCGGGGATTGAGGTCCACGGTTCGCTTTCAACTTCAGCAGTTCTTCGTGCCTAAAGGCGCTTCGCGCGCAGTCAGGCCTACTGGGTCTAAGCTCGGCGCCCCTACACCCAGAAACGCGTAGAGCAAACTCATTCCCACTCTATGGTCGCTGGCGGCTTGCCGGAGATGTCGTAGACCACGCGGTTGATGCCACGCACTTCGTTGATTATGCGATTCGAAACGCGCCCGAGTAGCGCGTGCGGCAATTCGGCCCACTGGGCCGTCATAAAATCCTGCGTCTGCACCGCGCGCAGGGCGACAACAAACTCGTAGGTTCGACCATCACCCATCACGCCCACCGAACGCACCGGCAGAAAGACGGCGAAAGCTTGCGATGTTTTCTCGTACCAATCGGCGGCACGCAACTCATCGATAAAAATCGCATCGGCGCGACGTAACAAGTCGGCGTACTCGCGCTTCACTTCGCCCAGTATTCGTACGCCCAACCCGGGCCCAGGGAAGGGATGGCGGTAGACCATGTCGTGCGGCAAGCCCAGTGCGACGCCCAACTCGCGAACTTCGTCCTTAAACAACTCTCGCAAGGGCTCCAGCAGTTTGAGGTTCAGCGTTTCGGGCAAGCCGCCGACATTGTGATGCGACTTGATGGTGTGCGCCTTCTTGGTCTTGGCGCCGGCGGATTCGATCACGTCCGGGTAGATAGTGCCCTGCGCCAGCCACTTTGCCTTAGGTAGTTTCTTGGCCTCAGCCTGGAAAACCTCGACGAACTCACGACCGATAATCCGGCGTTTCTGCTCCGGATCGGCCACCCCCGTCAGGTGTCCGAGGAACTGTTCGGTGGCATCGACATGGATGAGCTTCACACCAAGGCTACGGGCGAAGGTCTGCATCACCTGCTCAGCTTCGTTGAGACGCAGCAGACCATTGTCTACAAATACGCAAGTGAGCTGATCGCCGATGGCGCGATGTATGAGCGCCGCCGCCACAGAGGAATCGACGCCGCCGGACAAGCCCAGTATTACCTCGTCTTTGCCGACCTGAGTGTGTATTTTTTCTACCGCTTCCGCGATGTAGTTGGGCATGTTCCAGTCGCTACCACAGCCGCAAATGTCATGCACGAAGCGCGCGAGGATGGCTTTACCCTGGATGGTGTGCGTGACTTCCGGGTGGAATTGCAGGCCGTAGAAACGGCGCTGCTCATCCGCCATACCAGCGATAGGCGTGGCGGCATTGCCGGCGATGAGCTTGAAGCCAGGCGGGAGTGTCGTCACCTTGTCGCCATGACTCATCCACACATCGAGTAAGCCATGTCCTTCGTCATTGAGACGGTCTTGGACGTCTTTAAGCAGCGCCGAATGGCCGCGTGCGCGGATTTCGGCATAGCCAAACTCGCGTTTGGCCGAGCCCTCAACCTTGCCACCCAATTGCGCCGCCATGGTCTGCATGCCATAGCAAATGCCTAGCACGGGCACACCCAGATCGAAAACGATCTGCGGCGCCAGCATGGTTTCCGCTTCGTACACAGAGTTGGGGCCGCCCGAGAGAATGATGCCGACCGGCGCATACTCGCGTAGGAATTTTTCGCTGACATCGTTGGGATGTAGCTCGCAATACACCTGTTGCTCGCGCACGCGGCGAGCAATCAACTGCGAATACTGCGAACCAAAATCGAGTATGAGTATTTTTTTATGCATAACGAAGCCTTCGTCGGCATCTAAAAGCCGAACCAACAACGGGCGGGGAGCAACTATTCAACGCGGTAATTCGGCGCTTCCTTGACAATCTGTACGTCATGGACATGCGACTCCCGCACGCCAGCCGAAGTGATCTCGACAAACTCGGCGCGGCTGCGCATCTCCTCGATGTTGTGGGCGCCGACGTAACCCATGCTGGCGCGCAAGCCACCCATGAGTTGGTGGATCACCGCACCCACCGGCCCTTTGTAAGGCACGCGGCCTTCGATGCCTTCGGGCACCAGCTTCTCAACATTGGAATCGGAATCCTGGAAGTAACGGTCGGCGGCGCCTTCCTGCATCGCGCCCAGCGAGCCCATGCCGCGATAAGACTTGTAAGAGCGCCCTTGGTATAGCTCGATCTCGCCTGGCGCTTCTTCGGTGCCGGCGAACAGGCCGCCCAGCATGACCACATGCGCACCGGCCGCAATGGCTTTGGAGATATCGCCCGAATAGCGTATGCCGCCATCGGCGATCAGCGGAACACCGCTATCACGCAGGGCTCGCGCGACATTGTCGATGGCGGTAATCTGCGGCACGCCGACACCCGCGACGATACGTGTGGTGCAAATAGAGCCCGGACCTATGCCTACCTTGACCCCATCGGCGCCGTGATCCACCAGGGCTTTCGCCGCATCTGCCGTGGCGATATTGCCGCCGATGACCTCAACTTTAGGGTAATTTTTCTTCACCCAGCGTACGCGGTCCAGCACGCCCTGCGAATGGCCGTGAGCCGTATCAACCACCAGCAAATCCACCCCCGCTTCCGCCAACAAGGCGGCCCGCTCTTCGGTACCCGGCCCCACGCCGATAGCGGCACCGGCGCGCAGCCGGCCCATGGAATCTTTGCAGGCGAGCGGATGCTCCGACGATTTGAGGATGTCTTTGACGGTGATGAGGCCGCGCAATTCAAAGTCACCATTCACGACCAGCACGCGCTCCAAGCGGTGCTGGTGCATCAGCGCTTTGGCTTCTTCGGTCGAGGTGCCTTCTTTAACCGTCACCAGTCGCTCGCGCGGCGTCATGATGTTGCGCACCGGCTGGTCGAGATTGGTCTCGAAGCGCAAATCGCGGTTGGTAACGATACCGACGACTTTTTGCCCTTCGAGGACCGGCACGCCGGATATCTTGTGCTGGCGCGTGAGGTTCAGCACTTCGCGCACCGTCATATCGGGCGGGATAGTGATGGGGTCGCGCAATAAGCCCGACTCAAAACGCTTGACCTTGGCGACTTCCGCTGCCTGAGCGCGCGGCGGGAGGTTTTTGTGGATGATGCCGATGCCACCTTCCTGGGCTAATGCAATCGCCAGGCGCGCTTCGGTC
>JBBQGH010000052.1:0-17565 GCA_038322845.1 Gammaproteobacteria bacterium | reverse complement strand
GAAGTTCACAAAAATTCGGTGAACAAAAACGCACCCCGCCTGGAAGCGACGTCGCGCCCGCTAGTCTTCTGCGTGCGCTGCCACGGCGGCGACGGCAACAGCCCCAACGACATCTGGCCCAACCTCGCCGGGCAGAAACAGGCTTACATGGAAAAACAGATCAAGGCCTACCACGCTGGCGAACGCAAAGACGACATGATGGCCATGTGGGGCAAGATGGTGGATGAAAAACAGATGGCCGACATACTTGGCTACTTCAGTCGGCAGGGGCGGCGCTAGCAAGCCATCCAAGACGCATCTTGTGTGAGGCCGGGGACGCATCTTCCGCCGGAGTTATACTAATTTCTGATGCTGCCTAGTATATTTCTGAATCCGAGTTATACTAAACTCACTAATTAGTTAGTATAACCGCCATGCTCCACTACACCGAGTTGTCCCTGTCTGCTCAAACCGCCTACGCGCAACTCTTCGATGCGGCGATGGCTGCCGAGCTGTCGCGTACCGTGGCGAGCCTCAACGGCTCTTTCGCCCGGAAGCAGGTGAAAGGGCGTGAGTACTGGTACTTTCAATACACCGATTTGTCCGGTGTGTTGCGCCAGATCTACATCGGCCCAGATTCGCCCGCCATACAAACACTGATCGCCCAACGCGCTGCCCAGGGTGCCAACGATACGCTGGGCGCTATGGGTGCCTTAGCCCGCTCTGCTATGGCGCTCGGCGGCGAGCCGCTACTGCGCAGGCATTTTCGCGTCATCCGCCGCCTGGCCGACTACGGCTTTTTTCGAGCTGGTGGCGTCGTCGTCGGAACACACGCCTTTCTGGCTTACGGCAACATGCTCGGCGTGAAATGGGGCGACACCTCGCGCACGCAGGATGTCGATTTTGCCCACGCTGGCAAAAATATTTCCATCGCCTTGCCCTCCACCATCGAGGTGAATACGCATGACGCTATCGAGTCCTTACAGATGGGCTTGCTGCCGACCGGTGACTTCTCCGGCAAAGCCGGCGGCTCTTACCTCAACCCCAAGAGCCCCGATTTTCGTCTTGATTTCCTCACCACCTTGCATCGCGGCGGCACCAAGCCGTATGAACATGCGCGACTGAACGTCACCTTGCAGCCGCTGAAATTCATGGAGTTCTCGCTCGAAGGCGTCGTACAGGCCGCCCTGTTTTCTGAAGATGGCGCGGTGGTTGTCAACCTACCGCACCCGGCTCGCTACTGTCTGCACAAGCTGCTGGTGTATGGCGAGCGCCATGGTTCCTATGTACAAAAAGCTCACAAGGATCTCTTGCAAGCCGCAGCCTTGATGACTTACCTCAAGGAACACCGCGTGTGGGAACTACAGGAAGCCTGGAAGGACCTGATCGGCCGTGGCGGGGGCTGGACGACGCGCGCACGCCAGGGCGTGGCAGCGCTGGACAAAATCGCGCCGGAACTAGATGCCAAGCGCTTACTGATCATAGGCAGCAAGGCCAAGCGCTAAAACTGATCTGCGGGCGTTCGTCAATAACACTCCAACCAAACCTTTAATTTCCCTCGATCACTTTTACAACGAGTGCTGATGATGAATCAATGGTGGTCTGTCCCTGAATGTTCCTGGGACGGAAGGATGAAACACTACTGCTTTGGTTGGGCAGCAAGCAAACGATCAACGATTTCCAAGGCTTTGGCTTTCACTTTCTCCTGGCCGGGGCGAGGGTTTTCTGCGGCAAGCATTCGTCGCGCCATTGGCAGATCATGTGTATAGCCGTGGTTCAGTACCCAGAGTGCATCGCCGAATTGGACATGGAGCATGGACATATCAAGAGCTGAGATGAGGCCACCTGCATAGTTAATATCAGCCCCATGCTGTAATAGCAAGTCTGCACAATCTAAATGAGAGCCACCGATTGCAATCATCAAGGGACTTTTATCGGCGATAGGCAAATTTGGATCGCCCCCCTGGTCAAGCAACAATTTCAACGCGTCTTTTCTTCCTCCCCCTGCCGAAAGCCAAACGGGAGAACCGATGCCATTGGCCACGTATTGATTAGGATCTGCGCCCAAATCAAGCAGCAATTTCACAGCGCCTAAATTTTGCTGCCCCAACATCCATATCAGCGGGGTCGCCCCGTCTTTCCCGACAGTATTGGCGTTAACACCGCTGTCGATCAAACGCTTCGCTTCCTTGGCGTCTTTTTTAATCACCGCCCGTAACAGGCTCACGACACCGTCATTCTGGAACGCTTCCTGCGCTGACCTTCCAGCGAAGACCAATTCATTACTACTCGCCAGCATGGACGCAACCATTAAGCAAACTCCCACAACAATTTTCTGGAATTGACCTGTGCTCATGACGACCATCATTTCCTAAACACTTGGAAGCTCGAGTAGATGGAGAGAACCACGGTTTCTCACAGAAAACGGGCTGGAAAGGCTCATGGATAGTGCATCTCCGGCATTCGACGCTGGAAGAGCCGCTTAGCGCGCTTTACCATCCAGCGAGTTTTCCAACAGCACAGCGAGCAGCTCATTCACATCCATCTGCTTTTCCAGTGCCCGCGCATGAATGCGCTTGACGAGTTCGCCATCGAGCTTGATGGCGAAGGGCACGAGGCCGAGGGCCTGGTCTTGTTTTCGGCGTTCGCGTTTATCCAGTGCGACGGCGGCTTGATTGCCGTAGCGATCCGGCGTGCCGGCCTGCTTCATGCGGCCGTCGACTTTCATGCCGTTGAGTTTTTCGAGACCGGTGCGTTTCATGATGGTGTTCCTTCCCAGGCGGCGAGAAACGCCTGCCAATGTGACTGTTTGAGTGCTTGCAGCGACGTGCGTACCGTCGCCACTTCGTGTGCATATTCTTCACGGCTCAATTCACCGCGCATGAGCTTGAAGCGCAGATAGACGAGCAGCGTGTTCACCACGTCTGTTTCGCAATAGTCGCGGATATCGTCGCTACGGCCGGCCTGCCAGGCCGACCAAACGGCCGAGCCGTCCATACCGAGTTTGCCGGGAAAGCCCATCAGCTTGGCGAGATCATCGAGCGGCGCATTGGCGCGTGGCTGGTAGAGCGCCAGTAAATCCATCATGTCCAGATGCCGGCTGTGATAGCGACTGATGTAATTGTTCCACTTGAAGTCGCGGCTGTCTTTGTAATCGCCTTCGCCGGTATCCCAATAGCGTGGCGCCGTGACGCCGTGGATGAGGCCGCGATAATGCAGCACCGGCATGTCGAAGCCGCCACCATTCCACGACACCAGTTGCGGCGTATATTTTTCGATGCCGTCGAAAAAGCGCTGAATGATTTCGCCCTCACCCGACTGCGGCGCGGCGAGCGACCAGACAGTCAGCCGGTCGGCATCCTGCAAGGCGCAGGAGATGACGACGACACGCTGCAAGTGCAGTTGCAGAAAATCATGGCCCACGGCGGCGCGGCGCTTCTGGAAAGCAAACTCTGCGACCTCGTCATCTGAGAGTGCGACGTTGAGGTCGTGCAGCTTGCGCAATCCGTCGACATCGGGAATCGTCTCAATGTCGAAGGCGAGCACGGGTGTCACTTGCTGATCATCCAGCTTCCCCTCACTTGCGTACCCAACCTGCGTACCCTACTTGCGCACCCAAGCTCCGCTCGCATTCTGGTAGTACCAGCCCGGCTGCGCCTTTTCTATCCAGCGCTGGCCGAAGGTGCTGCGCACTTCCGCCTCCCACTCGGGGTGGCTATTGGCACGGGCGATTTCGCGGTAAAGCGCACTGCGGTCGTTATTTTCGGCAGCAACGAGTCCGCCCGCCGCTTGGCGCTGCGCCAGTGGGACGGCGTTGGCATCGCGCATCTGCACACTACCGTCGCGCGCAATGCCCACGGCGCCCGATGCATAGAACGGCGCCAGTTGGGCGTGGCGGGCCTGCATGGCGTCCTTCAGCGACGTGATGGCCGGCGTATTGATTTCAAGATTGGTTTGCGCCTGGACGGCGCCTGCAAGCAGTGCGCCCACGACGAGCAAAATTTGGATTAGCGCTTTCATGGCTCAGTCCTCAGGGTTGTTTGGTGGGAGTCGATGTCGAAGCAGGAGCAGGAGCAGCACCAGCCGGCTTGGCCTGATCCTTCTGCAATTGCCAGACCTCGTCGATAATCTTGTCGGCGGCTTTTTCGGCCGCCGCTGCGGGGAAGTAGATGTTGATGGTGACGCATGCGGCCAGCGACGCTACGGTAAGCAATGCGGCTGGCATCTTGAATATGTGCTTCATGGCTTTTCCCTTCGAGTGCTATTGAATAACCGGTTTGCTGTTGCCCTCGGTCACACGCTTAAGACGCGTAACCAGTTCTTCCCAATTGACCCGGTGATTGTAGCCCATGACGTTGATGGCCGGGATGCCGCCGCCTTTGACGATGACATAGCCAGTGGCTGTCTTTTCGACGCCGCCCATTTCGCAGACGCCCGCCACCAGCAAACAGGACCATCCCAAGCGGTCGTAGCCGAAGTCATTAAAAAAACCGAGAAAGCTGCGCTGGATGGCAGCACCCGCTCCAGCGCCTCCCAGTGACGAAATATTTTGCACGGCGCGTTGGCTGATGCGCTTCTTGTAGTCGCCAGGACTACTGGAAATTTTTGCATCGAAACGTTGCGGCCGCCAGGCGGCCAGTTCCAGCCCCTTCACATCGCCGTCGATGAAGCCGGTGATACTGCCGAAAGAAAATGTGTCAGTGAGCTGCCCTAAATCGACGTGACGCATTTCCAGATCCGCGTAGAGACGCGGCACCCGCCCGGTAGGCTCCAGCACTTTCAAATTGGTCGCAGCGATATAACCGTCGAAAACCTGAATCACCAGTGCGCCGTCCATTTCAACGGTGGCGTGTGATTGGTGAATTTTGGGTATGGAGGCCGACAGCGCGCCCGCCATGTGCGGCAGCTTGAGCGTTTCGGTGAGGCGCTGCATGGAAACAGGCTGCAAGGCGCCGCCGACTTGCCATTGCCATTCGCCGCCAGCGACTTTTTCCAATCTGTCGGCACGTAAATCCTCCAACACCAGCTTGCCGTCCAGCACCGGAATTTCAACACGCGGCAATGAAAACGAAAACCCATGCATGGCCAGCGGCAGCTTGAACCCACCGAGGGGCAGGCGCCCAAAACTCGCGCCGGCGACGGTGATGTTGGCGGTAGTCGCTTCATTGCGCCGCCAGGGAATACTGCCCTGCATGCCACGCAGGGCATAGCCACCCGTTGCTTCTTCGGCGCTCACCTCCGTCAGCGTGACGTCGAGACCACTCACACCCTTCGCGTCGAGCGTGCCGGCCGCGCGTAGCTTGCCGGTGAAAGTAAATTTGGGCAGCGCCGCTTGCTCCAGTATGGGCGCTATGAGCGGTGCGGAAGCTTGTGCAAGGTCGATGTCATCCGTCTCGAAGCGCGCCTGTTTCAGCGCCTTAGCCGCGCGATCCCACGAGCCGGAAAAACGCAGTGCGCCTACCCCTGCCAACACTAGCTCGCCCTTGTCAATGCCGATCTCGCCCGGATTCGCCTTGCCGCTCGCCTGCAAGCGATGGCCACCCTTAGCGAAGTAAAACGGCTGCCACAACAGCTCGCCGGATGCCATTTGAACATCGCTGCGCCAACGCCACGCCGCGCCGCTCGCCTCGCCGTTCAGGGACAGCTGTGCAGAAATTTTGTCGCCGGCGTGGGTGCCACTCACATCACTGAAAGCGAGATCGACCGCTTGCAAGTTCACCCCCACGGATTTACTCGCTCCGCCGCGCCATTGCAGTGTGCCCGTCACCTTTCCAGCCGCGTGGTACTCGGCCATAGCAGGCAGAAATGCGGCAAGTCGCTCCAAGCGCGCCTGAGTCAGGGTGGCTACCGCGGCGCCTCCCTTGCCGGCTATGCGTAGTTGCCAGCGTTCACCGAGCGTAGGCTCAAGGGTCAGGTCGAGCGTCTGGCTTTGCGTGTCGTAAGTAAAACGCAAAGGCCAGGCTTGCTTTTCGCCCGGCAGATGTACTGTGCCGCTGGAACAATCGATACTTGCGCCCGTCCAGCGAAGTGCTGTGCATTCGAGCTTGAGCTTGACGTAATCGTGACCGCCTAGGGTCAAGCGATCAATCTCGATCTGCGCGTGACCCCCTGTGGGGTCTGCCAGCAGAAGACGCAGGCCGCTGGCGGAAAGAGCCGGATGTTGGAGAGTATCGAGCGAGAGGGTCAGGCTTTGCGCCTGCGCCGCCAGACTGAGGAGACAGCACGCCAGGGTCGCCATGAAGCGACCCATCGTGCGATGCCCAGGAAGGCGATCAGGCCGGGAATACACCTGTCGAAAGATAGCGATCACCGCGATCGCAAATAATAGTGACGATGACGGCATGCTCGACCTCCGCCGCGATGCGCAAAGCAACCGCGGTGGCGCCACCCGACGAAATGCCAGCGAAGATGCCTTCCTCGCGCGCCAGACGCCGCGTCATTTCTTCAGCGTCGGCCTGGCTCACATTTTCTACACGGTCGACACGCTGCGCATCGAAAATCTTCGGCAGATATTCGATGGGCCACTTGCGGATGCCGGGGATCTGCGAACCCTCTTCTGGCTGGCAGCCGATGATTTGCACTCGCGAATTTTTTTCCTTGAGAAAGCGCGAGACGCCCATGATGGTGCCAGTCGTGCCCATGCTGGAAACGAAGTGCGTGACCTTGCCCTCGGTATCACGCCAGATTTCCGGCCCGGTGCCCTCATAGTGCGAGAGCGGATTGTCCGGATTCGCAAACTGGTCGAGGATAATGCCCTTACCCTCGTCGCGCATTTTTTCCGCTACGTCACGCGCCATTTCCATACCGCCTTTTTTCGGCGTCAAAAAAATCTCGGCACCGAAAGCACGCATGGTCTGGCGCCGCTCTACCGACAAATGTTCAGGCATAACGAGCACCATGCGATAGCCGCGCATACTCGCCGCCATGGCCAGCGCTATGCCGGTGTTGCCGCTGGTGGCCTCGATCAGCGTGTCGCCTGGCTTGATGGTGCCGCGTTTTTCGGCGCGCAGAATCATGGAGAGCGCCGGACGGTCCTTCACAGAACCCGCCGGGTTGTTGCCTTCCAGCTTGGCGAGCAACACGTTACCGCGCCTATCGTTCTCGGCTCCCGGCAGCCGCTTCAAGCGCACCAGCGGCGTGTTACCGACGAAATCTTCTAATACCGGGTACACCACCTAGCTTAGCCCTGCATATGGCGCACATACTGCGCCACGCCTACTTCCACCGTAGCGAAATCTTCTTTGTAGCCGGCGCGGCGCAGGCCGGTCATGTCCGCCTCCGTGTAGCTTTGATACTTGCCTCTAAGCGCTTCTGGAAACGGAATGTATTCGATGATGCCCTGTTGCTTGAGCTCGTCCAGCGACAAGGCGGCCTCACCCTTGATGGCGCGGCAGGCGTTAACGGTCGCGACAGCAACATCGTTGAAGGACTGCGCGCGGCCGGTGCCCAGATTGAATAGGCCGGAAGCACCTTGATCGAGAAAATGCAGATTAACTTTCACCACGTCATCGACGAAAACGAAGTCGCGCCGCTGCTCGCCATGGGCATAGCCATCGTTGCCCTCGAAGAGCTTGACCCGGCCCTCGGCTTGGAACTGGTTAAAAAGGTGAAACGCCACCGAAGCCATGCGCCCCTTGTGTTGCTCGCGCGGGCCATAAACGTTGAAGTAACGAAAGCCGGCGATCTGGGCATTCGCCTCCGGCAGGCGTCGGCGCACCATTTGATCGAAGAGAAACTTTGAATAACCATACACATTCAGCGGCGCTTCGAACTCGCGCTCCTCACGGAACACCCGCCCGCCGCCATAGACCGACGCCGAAGAAGCGTAGAGGAAAGGCACATCCTGATCCATGCAGAAATCCAACAGCGCTACCGAATAGCGGTAGTTGTTGGACATCATGTACTGGCCGTTGTGTTCCATGGTGTCGGAGCAGGCACCCTGGTGCAGCACTGCCTCCACCGCATCATCGAAATCGCCGGCCTCAACGCAATCGGCGAATTCCTGCTGGTCGAGATAATCCACGATTTCGCAATCGGCCAGATTGCGATATTTGTCAGCGTCGGTGAGGTTGTCGACGGCGATGATATTGCTAACGCCGCGCTCGTTAAGCGCCTTCACAATGTTGGAGCCAATAAACCCGGCCGCGCCGGTCACAATATAGAACATGGGGAACTCTCGGTCTTGAGATGTCGCTAACGGAAGAGGTAATTGTAAGCCAAGCCGGATGATGACTCAGGGACAATGTGAATCCGCGTTCCTCCGCGTAATCCGCGGCAACGCATTACAGCGCCGCTTCCAACTCCTGCCGCGTCACCACCGCCGTACCCAGCTTGCCGACAACAACACCCGCAGCGCGGTTGGCGATGTGCATGGCTAGTGCGAGATCGAGGCCAGCGGCGAGCATGACGGCCATGGCGGCGATGACGGTGTCGCCAGCGCCGCTGACGTCATAGACTTCGCGCGCTTGCGCCGGCTCGTGCAGGGACTCTTCGCCACGGAAGAGTGTCATGCCTTCTTCGCTACGTGTCACCAGCAGGGCTTCCAGGCCTAGCTGGTCACGCAGACGCTGGACGCGGGCCTTGAGGTCTGCTTCTGAGGACCAGCGGCCCACAACCTCGCGCAGTTCAGCCCGGTTCGGCGTGAGCAGGGTCGCGCCGGCATAGCGGGCGTAGTCTTCGCCCTTGGGATCGGCCAGCACGGGTTTGCCGGCGGCGCGGGCTAGCTTGATCATGTCGCTGATGTGGGTAAGTCCGCCCTTGCCGTAGTCGGACAGGATAACCACATCGCAATTTGCCAATTGACGCTCGAAGTCCGCCAGCTTGGCACGCAAGACTTCATGCGTGGGCGTGCTTTCGAAATCGATGCGCAATAATTGTTGCTGGCGGCCTAACACGCGCAGTTTGATGGTAGTGGAAAGCTCAGCGTCTTCATGCAAGCTGGTTTCGACGCCTTCGGCGGCCATCAGGCGCGCCAACGAGGCACCGGCTTCATCCGCCCCAACCACCGAGAGCAGTACGGTCTTAGCACCCAGGGTAGCAGCGTTGCGCGCCACGTTGGCAGCGCCGCCCGGGCGCTCTTCCGTGCGCTCGACTTTCACCACCGGCACCGGCGCTTCGGGCGAAATGCGGCTGACCTCGCCGAACCAGTAACGATCGAGCATGACGTCGCCGACGACCAGTACGCGCGCCTTGCTGGTATCGGGTAGTGCTATCTTGTTCATCAGAGTCTGCCGATGGCGTGATATTGAATGCCGGCCTCGCGCACCTGCGTGGGATCGTAGAGGTTACGGCCATCGAAAATGAGCGGTGACTTGAGGCGGCGCTTGATCTCCGCAAAATCGGGGCTGCGGAATTCCTTCCACTCTGTGACGATGGCCAGCGCATCGGCGCCGTCCAGCGCAGCGAGTGGCGAAGCCGCAAAGTTCACGCGCGGCTCATTGGCGTAGATGCGTTTGGCTTCGTCCATCGCCACGGGGTCGTAGGCAACAACGTCGGCACCGCGATCCAGCAGATCGGCGATGAGTGCGCGGGCGGGCGCTTCGCGCATGTCGTCGGTATTCGGCTTAAAAGCCAAGCCCCATACGGCGAAGCGGCGACCGGCCAACGACTCGCCGAAGTGACGCGCAATTTTCTTGCCCAGCACTTGTTTCTGCGCCTCGTTGGCCTCTTCCACCGCATTGAGGATAAGTAGATCACCGCCGGCGTCGCGCGCCGTACGGGTCAAGGCCTGCACATCCTTCGGGAAGCAGGAGCCGCCGTAGCCGCAGCCGGGATAGAGGAATTGGTAGCCGATGCGCGGGTCCGAGCCTATGCCTTGTCGCACCAGCTCGATATCGGCACCGAGCCTTTCGGCAAGATTGGCCAGTTCGTTCATGAAGGAAATGCGCGTCGCCAGCATGGCGTTGGCGGCGTACTTCGTTAGTTCGGCGGAACGCACATCCATCACTATCAAGCGTTCATGACTGCGCTGGAAAGGCGCATAGAGCTGACGCATGGTGTCGATGGCACGGGCATCTTCGGCGCCAACGACGATGCGATCTGGGCGCATGAAATCTTCAACGGCCGCGCCTTCTTTCAGGAACTCCGGATTCGACACCACGCTGAAAGTGGTCTGCACGCCGCGTTTGGCCAACTCTTCGGCTATCGCCGCGCGCACCTTGTCGGCGGTACCGACCGGCACGGTGGATTTGTCGACGATAACTTTATAACCATCCATGTGCTTGCCGATGGAGCGCGCAGCAGCGACCACGTATTGCAAATCCGCGGAGCCGTCTTCGTCCGGCGGCGTGCCGACAGCGATGAATTGCAGCAAGCCATGCGCCACCGCTTCTTCCACATTGGTGGTAAAGCGCAGACGACCGGAAGCGCGATTGCGCGCCACCATGTCGAGCAGTCCCGGCTCGTGGATGGGTATGCCACCCGAATTGAGCGTGTTGATTTTTGCGGCATCAAGATCGAGGCACAGTACGTCGTTGCCGACCTCGGCCATACAAGCCCCGCTGACGAGCCCCACATAGCCGGTACCGATGACAGTTATTTTCAAAACGGACGCTCCAAAAATCTACGTTAATCTTAAACTTCCAAATCAAACTCTTCTGTCCGTTTCGGCGGATAGGTCTCCCATCCTCCGCAGCCAGGGCAGCGCCAATAGAACTGGCGCGCTTTGAAGCCGCAATTGTCGCAGCGATAACGGGCGACGCCGCGCGTATGGTTATGGATGAGATTCTTCATTAATTCGAGATCGGCACGCCGCTCGGGCGGCGTGGTCACCAGTTGCGCTTCGAGCAACTTGTCCATGCCCAGCAGTGTGGGATTAAGCCGCACTTCTTCGCGCACCAATTGATAAGCGGCTTCCGGGCCTTCGACTTCGAGTGTCCATTGATACACGGTGTCGAGCAAATCAAAGGAAGGCTGCTGCTGCAAACAGCCGCGCAGATATTGCAGGCCCAGTTCGTTGCGTCCGAGTTTGCGATACGCCTCCATCAACCGTTGCGACACCAACGCGAGATAGAGCGGGTTCTGTTGTTCAATGCGCTTCCAGGCTTCAATCGCGGCTTCCAGGTCGCCACTGGCGGCGTTGAGATCGCCCAGCAACATGCTCGCGCGCATGGATTTTCTATGTATGGCCAGCGCTTCGTTGAGCAACTTACGTGCTTCTTCCGGGCGCGAGTTATTGATTTCGATGGTGGCCAATTCGCACAGGAAGTTGGCGATTTCTTTCTGCCACAAATGGCCGGCGTTATCCGGCAATTCACGCGCGATAGCGATGGCTTTGTGCCACTCCTTTTCCTGCTGGTATATCTCCAGCAGGAAATTCAGCGCGGCTTCATTCTGGCTGCTACCGCGCAACTTGACGAAAATATCCTCAGCACGATCCAGCAAGCCGGCCTTGAGAAAGTCGTGGCCCAGTTCGGCCAGGGCATGCAGACGCTGCTCGTCGTTCAGTCCTTCGCGATCCAACAGATTTTGGTGCATGCGGATGGCGCGGTCCGCCTCGCCACGCCGACGGAACAAGTTGCCCAGTGCGAAATGTAATTCGGCCGTTTCGGAATCGACTTTCGCCGCTTCAAGGAAAGCGTCGATAGCCTTGTCGGGCTGCTCGTTGAGCAGAAAATTAAGGCCCTTGAAATAGGACCTCGGCAAAGCGCGCGATTCGCGTACGACATGCTTGATGTCGATGCGCGCAGCCAGCCAGCCGAGCACAAAAAATAGCGGGAGGACTAGCAGCCACCACAGTTCGAATTCCATCATGTTTATGGCCGCACGCTGTCCTGCGCCTCGCGCTTCAAGCGCAGGATTTCACGGCGCTGCCGCATCATGGTTGGGAGCGCAGCCACCGCCAGTGCCACCACCACGCCCGCCGCGAAGAAGATCAGCATGATGCTGACGAGTGGCAATTGCCAGTTGGCGTCGAAAAAGAAACGCAGTTGAACAATGTTGCTGTTCTTAATGGCGAAGCCTAGCAGCACGATAAATAGCAAGACGCGCAGCAACCAGAGGAGTATTCGCATAATTCGTCGAATTAAGAATTTGTCGTAAAAAAGGCGGCATCACCCGATGCCGCCTGTTTCATCTTCGCTCGTAGCGCGACCGGATCGATCAATCTATCTGGTCTACGCGTTCGCGTAGCTCCTTGCCTGCCTTGAAATGCGGCACATACTTTTCCGGAACATGTACCTTGTCACCCGACTTCGGATTGCGTCCCACGCGCGGCGGCCGGTAATTCAGCGCAAAACTGCCGAAGCCGCGAATCTCGATGCGGTCGCCGCGGGTAAGCGCAGCGGTCATCGCATCAAGAATCATCTTCACAGCGTAATCGGCATCTTTCGCGACGAGTTGCGGAAAACGCCCCGCCAACCTGGATATCAGCTCTGACTTGGTCATGCTCGGTTGCCGCCTACTGCTGCGGCGTATTGCCGAGCTTGGCTTTCAGTAACGCGCCAAGATTGGTGGTGCCGCTGGCCGCTGACGAGGTTTCGGCTTGCAACTTAGTCATCGCTTCGCTCTGCTCGGCTTGGTCCTTGGCCTTGATCGACAGATTGATCGAGCGCGTCTTGCGATCAACGTTGATGATCATGGCTTCGACGGCGTCGCCTTCTTTGTAAATGGTGCGCAGGTCGTCGATACGATCGCGCGTGGCTTCAGAGGCACGCAGATAACCCTCGATTTCCTCGCCGATGGCAATCACCGCACCCTTGGCATCGACGCTCTTCACCGTGCCATTCACAACGCTGTTCTTGTCGTGAGTCGCAATAAAGTTAGTGAAAGGATCGCCATCGAGTTGCTTGACGCCGAGCGAAATACGCTCGCGCTCGACATCAATGGCCAGCACCATGGCTTCCAGTTCGTCGCCCTTCTTGAAGTTATGCACGGCTTCTTCGCCCGTGGCCGACCAGGACAAATCGGACAAATGCACCAGACCGTCGATACCACCCGGAAGACCAATGAAGATGCCGAAGTCGGTGATGGACTTGATCTGGCCACGCACCTTGTCGCCCTTCTTGTGGTTGATGGCAAAGTCGTCCCAAGGATTCGACTGGCACTGCTTCATGCCGAGCGAGATGCGGCGGCGGTCTTCGTCGATTTCGAGAATCATGACTTCGACCTCGTCGCCCAACTGAACAACCTTGGAAGGATGCACGTTCTTGTTGGTCCAATCCATTTCGGAAACGTGCACCAGACCTTCGATACCCTGTTCGACTTCGACGAAAGCGCCGTAGTCGGTGAGGTTGGTGACCTTGCCGAACAAGCGCGTGCTCTGCGGGTAGCGGCGCGAAATGCCCACCCAGGGATCTTCGCCGAGCTGTTTGAGGCCCAGGGAGACGCGATTCTTTTCCTGATCGAACTTGAGGATCTTGGCTTCGACTTCGTCACCGACGTTAAGCACTTCGGAAGGATGACGCACGCGACGCCAGGCCAGGTCGGTAATGTGCAGCAGACCATCTATGCCGCCCAGATCCACGAACGCGCCGTAGTCGGTAATGTTCTTGACGATGCCTTTGACGACACTGCCTTCCTTGAGATTAGCCAACAGGGCGACGCGCTCTTCGCCGGCCGAAGCTTCCAGCACAGCGCGGCGCGACACCACGACGTTGTTGCGCTTACGATCGAGCTTGATGACCTTGAATTCGAATTCTTTGTTTTCGTACGGCGCCGTGTCCTTGACCGGACGCGTATCCACAAGCGAGCCGGGCAAGAAGGCGCGGATGCCGTTGACCATAACAGTGAGGCCACCCTTGACCTTGCCGTTGATCATGCCCTTTACCAGGGTGGCTTCGTTGAGCGCCTTTTCCAGGTCGTTCCAGGCGGCGATGCGCTTGGCTTTCTCGCGCGACAAACGGGTTTCGCCGTAGCCGTCTTCGAGCATTTCGATGGCGACACTGACATAGTCGCCGGGCTTGACTTCAACGTCACCCACATCGTTGCGGAATTCGTTGATGTCGATAAAACTTTCGGACTTCAGGCCCGCATTGACGACCACAAAATTCTGGTCGAGGCGGACGACTTCGGCGGTGATGACTTCACCGGCGCGCATTTCCTGGCGCGCGAGGCTCTCTTCAAAGAGCGCGGCAAAACTTTCCATACCGGGGGTTTCAGTGGGTGTTGCGATGGCTGTGGACATAAAGACCTAACGCCGCCAAAAAACGGGCGGCACGCGTTGAGAGTGAAAAATCGTCGCTAAACTAACCGGAAATCAGCGCCTGGCCGATGCTGCTGGCCTCGAAACCCATACCCTGCTTACTTGGCTGGATTACCCGCGCCGGAGTGGCGGGGCCGCGTTGCCGGTGTCCTCAAGCGACACCATTTACTGCATTGCTTCTACTGCGGGGGTTGCATACTAGGGCTAGCTTACTACTACGTCAGGCTACTACGTCAGCCGCTGATTTGCCCAATTCAGTACCGTGGTGACGACCTGTTCTATCGTCATGTCGGTGGTATCAAGCAGCAAAGCATCTGCGCATTTTTGCAAGGGCGCTACCGCCCTGGCGCTGTCGCGCGCATCGCGATCCCGTAGATCCTGCAAAAGGGTAGCGATGTTAGCAGACAAACCTTTGTCCATCAACTGTTTATAGCGGCGCTCCGCACGCGCCTCGGGGCTGGCGGTGAGAAACACTTTAAGCGTCGCTTCGGGGAATACCACCGAGCCCATATCGCGCCCGTCTGCCACCAAGCCAGGCGCCTTGCGATAGGCGCGCTGGCGGGCCAACAGGGCCGAGCGTACGGCCGGGAATATGGCTACCTGAGAGGCGCCAACCGAGCATTCCTCGCTGCGTATGGCGGTGCTGACATCGTCATCCCCCAGGAAAATGCGTCCGCCTTCGAAGCGGGCGGGCAAAGACGCCGCCAAAGGGGCCAGCCCGGCTTCCTGATCCAGGGAGATGCCTGCACGCAAACCGGACAGCGCGACCAGGCGGTAAAGCGAGCCACTGTCGAGATAATGGAAGCCCAGTTTCTCCGCCACCAACGCGGCCACCGTGCCCTTGCCCGAAGCGGACGGGCCGTCTATGGCAATAACCGGCGCCAGCAAACGCGCGAAGCGCTCGAAGTAATCCGGGAAGGTCTTGGCCACGCAAGCGGGATTGTTGATGCGCACGGTGGCCCCCGCCAGACAGGCCAGCGAGAAGCACATCGCCATGCGGTGGTCGTCGTAGGTATCAATGGTCGCAAAATTGGCGGGTTGCGCGGGCGGCGTGATGCGCAAGCTGTCCGCGCCCTCCTCCACCGTGGCGCCCAGCTTGCGCAGCTCGGTGGCCATGGCGGCAAGCCGGTCGGTTTCCTTGACGCGCCAACTGGCGATATTGCGTAGCGTGGTCGTGCCCTCGGCATCCAGCGCTATCACAGCGAGCGTCATGGCGGCATCGGGGATGTGATTGCAATCTAAGTCCAGCGCTTTCAGTTTGCCGGTTTCCGGCCCGCGTGAGGCTATCCAGTTGTCGCCCATCTCGATCTGCGCGCCCATCTGCGCCAGCGCCTCGGCAAAGCGCACGTCGCCCTGGATGCTGTCGCGTCCCACACCCTCCACCCGCACCGGGCCGCCGGCCATAGCGCCCGCCGCAAGGAAATACGAGGCGGATGAAGCATCGCCCTCGACATAGACCACGCCGGGGCTGCGATAGCCGCTGCCCGCCGGAATGCGGAATTCACGCCAATCTTTGCGCTCAACCGTCACGCCAAAGCGCGCCATCAGCTTCAGCGTGATGTCGATATACGGCTTGGAGATCAGCTCGCCAACGACTTCAATGGTGACTGCTTCGCCGGTGAGCGGCAGCGCCATGAGCAAGGCCGTCAAGAACTGACTGGAGGCATCGCCGCGTACCTGCACACGCTGGCCCGCCTGCACAGTCGCGGGGCGGATTGCCAGGGGCGGATAGCCGTCGTTTCCGAGATAAGCAATGTCGGCGCCGATGCCGCGCAGGGCATCGACCAGATCGCCGATGGGCCGCTCATGCATGCGCGGCACGCCCGAGAGTTTGTAGTCGCCGCCGGCCAGCGCCAGCGCAGCGGTGAGCGGACGGAATGCGGTGCCGGCATTGCCCAGAAACAGGTCGGCTTGCGTGACGGGGAAACGGAAAGGAAAACGACCACCCACACCTTGCACGCGGAAGTTGTGCGTCTCAGCGTCGCGCTCCCACGCCACGCCCAGCACCTTAAGCGCATCGAGCATGCGCTCGACGTCATCCGACAACAGCAAGTCGCGTATCTGCGTCTCGCCCTCCGCCAGCGCGGCCAGCAATAGAAAGCGGTTGGAAATACTTTTCGAGCCCGGCAGCCGCAGCGTGCCTGCGGCGCGCGTGGCCGGCGGGAGATCAAGAAATTCCATCACCGCCCCCAGCGCCACGCCTCACCGCCTTGTCGTCCTCGCGAACGCGGGGGCCCAGCGGCGTTCGTCGAAAGACACTGGATTCCCGCATGCGCGGGAATGACATCGCCGGAGCAATTGCTGCCAGGAATTCTTGCGGGCCGCATTACGACAACTTACCCTCAGCCCAGGCGCGACGCAGCGTGCGCGCATCCGCAAAGATCGCTTCCAGCCGCGCCGCATCGCTAGCGAGGAGAGCCTGATGTAGTTCGTCCAGCTGGCGCTGATAGCCCTCCAGCTCGGGCAGTAGCGCATCCCGATTGGCGAGGCAGATGTCGCGCCACATTTCCGGATCGCTGGCAGCAATACGCGTGAAGTCACGGAAGCCGCTCGCGGCGAAGCGCAAGAATTCTTCTCTATCCTCGCGCTGGGCAAGGTCGTGCACCAGCGCGAAGGACAACAGATGCGGCAGATGGCTCACCGCCGCAAAGACTTGATCGTGTCGCGCCGGCGACATTTCATGGATCACCGCTCCGCAAGCCACCCAGGCCGCGCGCACCCGCGCCACAGCGTCAGGCGCATTCTCCGGCAAAGGCGTGATGATAACCTTGGCGCCGCGATACAGATCCGCCTGCGCCGCAGCCGCCCCGCTATTCTCGGTGCCCGCAATGGGATGCGCGGGCACGAAGCGCGCAGCTTGCTGCGGCAAAAACTCCCGCACCGCGGCTGCTACATCGCTCTTGGTGCTACCCGCATCGGTCAGCACCGTGTGGACACCCAGATGCGGCGCCATGGCGCGCATCAGCTGGGGCATCTGGCCCACGGGCGTGGCCAGCAGCACGATATCTGCATGATTTAGCGTCGCCGCATCGCAATCGCCAATGCGATCAATGATGCCGCGCTGCTGGGCGAGATCGAGATTGGCGCGACTGCGACCTATCCCCACCACCTCGCCCACCGCGCCCGCCTCGCGCAGCGCCAGCGCGAACGAACCGCCGATCAGGCCTACACCGCAGATGACGAGTTTATTGATCATGGTTGGGCGTGATTACAAGACCAAGAGCTTGCTCCGTTACGCTCAAACTCAGAGCGGGTTACGTTTGAATTCAGGGGCGCGACGCGGCTTCATCGCGGCGCGTCCCTTGGAATGATGGGATGGACTCCCCCTCTTTATTGGCGCAAAGTTTTCGCAGCTGATACTCATTTGGCGTGGGGGTCAGCACCGTTCAACTCCGAGGAGGAATCCAAAATGCATGCTACTACCGTTGCTGTGGATCTGGCAAAGA
>JBBQGH010000051.1:0-18618 GCA_038322845.1 Gammaproteobacteria bacterium | reverse complement strand
AAATGCGTTCTTGTTTTTCTGCCAACGCCCGATAGCCTCGGCCACCAGAAACGGCACTTCGGTCTTCGCAACGCCAAACAGATCACCCACAATCTGCCGGTTCCACAACAGCCCAATCAGCAGAGGATGCGCGCTGCCCTTCACTTTTTCGAACAGCACGCATTTCGATCCTTCAAATCGCTTGGCAATGCCCGCCAGTTCATACACCGGATCAACCTCTGATTTCACGCGTACGAGGTTACGGGTTTCATCGAGGAATTGGATACACACGCCCAAATCAACCAGCCGCTTGGCCTTGGTGTATGCCGTTGCTGCCTGTGGCGTATCGATACGGTCCATTGTTCCGTCTTCACCTATCTGGGGGCTTCATCTTACGTCACAGTCCCATGTCGGTACTCAGGTTAACCCGGTTTCCTTGGTGCGGGCTCGCATCGCTTAAGGCGCGCTGCTGTCGCAATCTGTGGATCGGAGAACTCGGCCAAGGCGTCGGCGCATAGGACATTGTTGGGCTCGCCACCGATTTGCTGATTGCCCACTCACTAAACCGCCTCGCTTTTTGTTTCGTCGCTTGAAGCCTTGCCCCGATCTTTATCCACAGAAGTTGTGGATATCTCGGTGGCTAGTGACACGAAAGTGACGTTCCATAAGGCCGGCAGTCACGTGCTGAAATTTTAGGCGTTGAAGTTTCTAGTTGGGGCCGACAGTAGCGCTGGCTGATGAAATTTACTTCTACGGATTGCGCGGGTCATCGGTGGGCGCATCGTTGCCAGGAATCTGAATTTCAAAACCTTACAATTGAGTTGATGCCTTCAACAGTGTGGCGCGATAACATAATGCTTGCGGATAGGTTGTCGGTCTCTTATGTACCTTCCGCGTCGCCATATTGTTCATTCGCCATGGAACTGAAATGATAAAAACGCTGCTGTGGTTGTTGTTTGTGTTGTCGACAGCGGGGCAGGCTGCTTCGCTGAGCTCGGGAACACCCGCACATCCCGATCTGACGCCGTTGCAGCAGCAATCGCAGGCGGCCGCCCTGGCGGCTGAGTTGCTGACCCGCTACCACTACAAGTCGTTGCCGCTAGACGATGCGATGTCGGAGCGGATATTTGCCCACTATCTGAAGGCGCTGGACCCGGAACGGGTCTTTTTCGATCAGAGCGATATCGACAGGCTGGCGGCTTATCGCACCGCGCTGGATGACGCGATCCTGACGAAGGATCTGGCGGCGCCTTTTGCTATTTTCAACCTCTATTCGCAACGCGTGATCGATCGCTTCAATTCCGCCCGTGCCTTGCTGAAGCAGGGCTTTGATTTTCGACAGAGCGAAAGTTATCAATTCGACCGGGAAAAGGAGCCCTGGGCGAAAACGGATGATGAAATGCGCGACCTATGGCGCAAGCGCGTGAAGAACGATTGGCTGCGACTCAAGCTCGCTGGCAAAGGTGATAAGGGCATCGTCGAAATCCTCGATAAGCGCTATGAAAATTCCATCAAGCGCGTGAACAAAGTGACGCGGGACGATGCTTTTCAGGGCTTCATGAATGCCTACGCTATGGCGATCGAGCCGCACACCAATTATCTCGGCCCCCGCGCGGCAGAAGAATTCGACATATCGATGCGGCTCTCGCTCATCGGCATAGGTGCGGTGCTGTCGGAGAAGGATGACTACACCACGATACGGGAACTCGTGCCCGGCGGTCCCGCCGCCTTGTCAGGCAAGCTGAAGAGCGGAGATCGCATCCTCGGCGTCGCGCAAGGTGCAAGCGGCGAAATGATCGACGTGCAGGGATGGCGGCTGGACGATACCGTCGCGTTGATTCGCGGCCCGGCCGATTCGACAGTCTTGCTCGACATCCTTCCCGCCGAGGCGGGGCCGGATGGCAAACATCAGCTTATTTCACTTATCCGGAAGTCCGTCGCGCTGGAAGAGCAATCGGCCAAGAAGTCTATCCTCGCACTGCCCGACGGCAATGTCGCACGTCGCATTGGGGTGATCACGCTGCCATCCTTTTACGAGGATGCGGGCGCACGACAAAGGGGTGACAAGAATTTCAAGAGTGCAACGCGCGACGTGGTGCGCTTGCTGGATGAATTGGCGAAGGAGAAGGAGAAGGTCGACGCGGTATTGATCGACTTGCGCAACAACGGCGGCGGATCCTTGACGGAAGCGATTCGACTCACTGGCCTGTTCATCGGCAAGGGGCCCGTAGTCCAAACGCGCGACGCCAACGGCAAGGTCCGCGTGGAAGGTAACACCAGCCCGGGTGTCGCCTGGAACGGCCCGCTCGGCGTTTTGATTAATCATGGTTCAGCGTCAGCGTCGGAGATTTTTGCGGCGGCAATTCAGGACTACGGCCGGGGGTTGATCATCGGCGAATCCAGTTTCGGTAAGGGTACCGTACAAACCGTGGTGGACCTCGATGACATCGCCAAGAACGACAAGCCGAAATTTGGCGAACTCAAATTGACCATCGCGCAGTTTTTCCGCGTCAATGGTGGCACCACGCAATTACGCGGCGTGACGCCGGACATCAGCTTTCCGTCGGCCGTCAAAACGGATGGTTTTGGGGAATCGAGTTATGACAACGCATTGCCTTGGGTGCAAATCAAAGCAGCCGACTATGCTGTCGTCGGTAACGTGAGGAGGTTTGAGCCGATCCTGCAGACGCGGCACGAATCCCGCATAACGCGCGACAAGGGCTTCCAGTGTCTGCAGGAAAGCATCGCCGACTTCAACCTTCAAAATACACGGAAAACGATTTCCCTCAATGAGGCCGAGCGCATCAAGGAGCGCGATGTCCGTGAGGTTAGGCAGAAACGCTGTGACCTGGAAACGAATGCCGCCGCAAAAACGGACAAAGAGAAGGGCACTCAAAAAGCCGCGATTGAAAGTGACACGCGCTTCGAGGACGACGGCCTGCTACCGGGCGAGCGCAATCTCGCCAATGAGCTGGCGACGGAAAAATCACGCAAGAATGCCAAGGACGTGGCGCTGAATGAAGCGGCGCACATCATTGGTGACGAAGTGGATCTGATTAAAACCAAGCCGGTTTCCCCGGCCGTTTCACCAGCCGTTTCACCGGCCGCCTCCAGCTTCGTCGCTCATTGATTTCGTCAGCCAATAAAAAAGCCGCATGACGCGGCTTTTTTATTGGCTGTGCCGCTTTACTCCTGCGGCACCGTCTCGATGAACGACGGCCGTAGCATCAACTCGTCGTAGAGGCGGGCGAGGTTGGGGTGGGTGTCGCGCCAGGTGATTTCCGGGAAACGGAAAACCAGTGCGCCCAATGCGACACCGACGACGACGTCGGCGAGCGTGAAGGCGTTGCCCATACACCAAGTCTGCTCGCCGAGTTCTTCGGAAAGCATCTCCAAGCCGCGCGTGGCCTTTTCGTGCTGACGCACGATCCACGCGGGGCTTTGTTCGGTCTTGGGTCGGCGACCTTCCAGCAACATCGAAACGGCTGCGTCGACCACGCCATCCGCCAGCGCTTCCCAGCGCTTGATGCGGATGCGCTCGCGACCGAGGACGGGCAACAGGCGGTTGTTGGGCGTGACGCTGTCGAGGTATTCGACGATCACGCGCGAGTCGAAGAGGGTGCTGTCATCGTCAAGCACCAGCACGGGCACTTTGCCCAGCGGGTTGTACTTGGATACGGTGGAGGTGGGTGCCCACGGTGTATCCACCACGAGTTCGTAATCTATTTTTTTCTCAGCGAGGACGATGCGCGCTTTGCGCACGTAAGGGCTGGTGAGGGTGCCGATGAGTTTCATAGTAAGCCGTCTGTTTCAGTGCGCGGCAATTATAACACCCGCCCTGCGCGTCACTCGAAGTGCTTGAACCCAGCGTGATAAAATTCGCTTTCAATTACCAGCCATTTTGCTTACATGACGCTTACTTCCCTCACCGCGTTAACCGGCCTGTCTCCCCTCGATGGCCGCTATGCCGAAAAAGTCGAAGCGCTGCGAGCGCACTTCTCGGAATATGGCCTCATCAAAAATCGCGTTCGAGTTGAGATCGCTTGGTTGAAAGCGATGTCCGCGGAGCCGCATTTCGCCGAAATTCCCCACTTTTCCGCCGATACGCTGGAAGAACTCGACGCTGTAGTGGCGGAGTTTTCGGTTGCCGATGCCGAATCCATCAAGGCTATCGAAGCCCGCACCAATCACGACGTCAAGGCCATGGAGTATTGGCTCAAAGAGCGTCTGTCCGACAACGCCGAAGTGATGAACGTTGCAGAATTCATCCACTTCGCTTGTACCTCAGAGGATATCAACAACCTGTCGCACGCGCTCATGTTGCGTGACGGCCGCGAGGTCAATCTGCTACCGGCACTCGACGCCATCATCGCGCGTCTGATCGTATTGGCACACGATCTGGCGGCGCAACCCATGCTTGCGCGCACCCACGGCCAGCCGGCCACGCCCACTACCTTGGGCAAGGAGATGGCCAATGTGGCGCATCGTTTGAAGCGCGCCCGTGCACGTGTCGCCGCCGTCTCGTTGACGGCCAAGTTCAACGGCGCGGTGGGCAATTACAACGCGCATCTGGCGGCCTATCCGAATTTTGATTGGGAAAACTTCGCGCGGCGCTTCATCGAATCTTTCGGCCTCGAATTCAACCCCTACACCATCCAGATTGAGCCGCACGACGCTATGGCCGAGCTGTTTGACACCATCGCGCGCGCCAACACCATACTGCTCGATCTTGATCGTGATATCTGGTCTTATGTGTCGCTCGGTTACTTCAAGCAGAAGCTCAAGGCCGGCGAGATTGGCTCGTCGACGATGCCGCACAAAGTGAACCCCATCGACTTCGAAAATTCCGAAGGCAACCTGGGGCTCGCCAATGCCGTGCTGCGCCACCTCGCCGACAAGCTGCCGCTCTCGCGCATGCAGCGCGATCTCACCGATTCCACCGTCTTGCGCAATATGGGCGTGGCCTTCGGTTACAGCCTACTGGCTTACGACTCCTGCCTGAAGGGTTTGGGCAAGCTGGAAGCCGAGCCCAAGCGCTTGCGCGAGGATCTCGAAAATTGCTGGGAAGTGCTGGCCGAGCCGGTGCAAACCGTCATGCGCCGCTACGGCGTGGAAAATCCTTACGAGCAACTCAAGGAACTCACGCGGGGCAAAGGCATTACGCGCGAGGCCTTGCAGTCATTCATCCAGGGCTTGGCGATCCCCGAATCAGAAAGACAACGCTTGCTGGCGATGACGCCCTGGAGCTACATCGGTCGCGCGGTGGAGCTGGCGAAGAGAATTTGATTTAGGATTTGTTAAAGGGATATTATTTTGGCGTTTGCGGACAATCTCAAGAAACTACCCGGCGTGGCGCACCTCGCCGCGCTCAATCTGCTGGAAGGCGATGAAGTCGTCGCCAGCATCGAACACAAGTCGGGGCAGATCGGCTCGTTGGCCGTCTACAACCATCTCGGCCAGATTTACGGCGCCATCACGCCGGATGCCGCCAAGGCCGGCCTCGAACTTTATGCCGAACACACCGAGGATGCGCGCCTCAATCCGGGCAAGCATCCCAACATTGATCGACTCATCAAGCTGCTCGAAGAAGGCCGCACGCTGCGCGTGAAGCACGTCTTTGCGGCGGACTGACTTTTTCGTCCCGCCTACTTCCTGCCGAACATCTCTCGCTTCGCCGCCTCGCTGATGGCCACCACGGCTGGGTGGCTGATGCGGCGTTCGGCTGAAATCGCGTAGATTTGTTCCGTCACGTCGTCGCTACGACCGAGCGTGACTACCTTGTACTGGCGGCGCACCTGATCGGCGATCACTGTCGGCACCGGAAACACGCCGGCGCCGGCCTGACCGAAGGCTTTCATGAGTGCGCTGTCGTCGAACTCGCCGATGATGCGCGGCTGAATGCCATGATTTTCCAGCCAGCGCATTAAGCGCGGCCGCACGGCGACATCCTCTCCCGGCAGCAGCATGGGTGCGCCATGCAGGCGCTTGGGAAAACCGCCGCGCAACTGCTTCGCGAGGCCGGCGGTCGCAAGAAACGTCAGTCCGCATTCGCCCAGCAGATGGTTGAAGCCGCGCACATGCATGTTGGCGTGCATCGGCCGGTCGGCAATCACCAGGTCAAGTTTATGCACGGCGAGATCGGCGAGCAGGGCGTCCATGCGGCTTTCGCGGCAGATTAGGTGCAGCGGCTGGGGCAGGCGCATGGCGGGCTCCAGCAGCCGGTAGGCCACCGACTTGGGCACCATCTCGGCCACGCCAACGCGAAACTGCATCGGCCGGTTGGCGGGGCTGTGGCGCAGTACGCCTTGCAACTCCTCGCCGAGACTGAAGATGGCTTCAGCGTAATCAGCAACCAGACGGCCGGCTTCCGTCAATTCCAGTTTGCGACCGCTGCGGCGGAACAGTCGCTCACCGACGGCCTCTTCGAGCAGGCGCATTTGCCCACTGATGGTCTGCGGCGTGAGATGCAGCCGCTCGCCGGCACGCGCCACGCCACCTGCTTTGACGATGACCCAGAAGTAATGCAGATGCTTGTAGTTGAGCGAGGACATTGTTCGGGTTTCACGAAGTATTTAGCAAGTATATTCGATTTTTTAAACAGTCCCGGCTCGCTTAGACTTGCGCCACATTTCGTAAAAGCGATCACGCCATGTCTTCCGATGCTGGATTTACCTCTGCCGTCCCCGACCACACTGCGTCGCCCAAGGTCGGCGTGGTGATGGGCAGCGCCAGCGATTGGGAGGTAATGCGCCATGCCGCCGAGTCGTTGCAAAAGCTCGGGGTATCTTACGAGGCGCGCGTGGTGTCGGCCCATCGCACGCCGGCCTTGCTCTACGACTATGCCCGCACGGCGGCCGAGCGCGGCTTGGTCTGCATCATTGCCGGCGCCGGCGGCGCGGCGCATCTGCCGGGCATGCTGGCGGCCATTACGCCGCTGCCGGTGTTGGGCGTCCCCGTGCCTTCGCGCCATCTCAAGGGCATGGATTCGCTGTTGTCCATCGTGCAGATGCCCAAGGGCGTGCCGGTCGCTACTTTTGCCATTGGCGAGGCGGGCGCCGCCAACGCCGGTTTGTTCGCCGCAGCGCTGTTGGCGCGCGATCATGCCGAGGTGGCGCATGCGCTGGATCGCTTTCGCGCGGCGCAAACCCAGATGGCGCTGGACATGCGCCTGCCGGAGTTCCCATGAACGCCATTCTGCCCGGCGCCACGCTGGGTCTCATCGGCGGCGGTCAGTTGGGCGCCTTGTTCGCCACCGCCGCGCGACAGATGGGCTATCGCGTGCTGCTACTGGAGCCGGACGCATCGTGTCCCGCCTCGCACCTTGCCCACGAGCATCTGGCGTGTGCCTATGACGACGAGGCGGCGCTGACCAGCATGGCGCGACGCTGCGCCGCTGTCACCACGGAGTTTGAGAACGTTCCGGCGGCGAGTCTGGCGTATCTCGCCGGTTATCTCCCGGTGCGGCCAGCGGCTGAGGCCGTCGCCATCATTCAGGACCGTGTGCGCGAGAAAAGTTTTTTGCGCGATGCCGGTGTCGCGACGGCGCGCTTTGCCGCCATTGAATCCGAGGCCGACATTCACGCCGCGCTGCCCTGGATCGGCACGCCGGCCGTGCTCAAATCGGCGCGCCTGGGTTACGACGGCAAGGGTCAGTCACGGCTGGACGCCGCGACGGGCGTGAGGCGCGCTTACCAGGAAATCGGCGGCGGCCGTGGCGTGCTGGAAGAGCGTATCGAGCTGGCCTGCGAGATTTCCATCATTCTGGCGCGCGGGCACGATGGCGAAGTGCGCCGCTATGCCGCCACGGAGAATCGTCATCGCAATGGCATCCTCGATGTGTCGCTGGCGCCTGCACGCATTGACGCGCGGCTGGCGCAACGCGCTGCCGAGATTGCCGAACAGATCGCCATGGCCTTGGAGTACGTCGGCGTGATGGCCGTGGAGTTTTTCGTGTCGCGCGACGGCCGCCTGCTCGTCAATGAACTGGCGCCGCGTCCGCATAACAGCGGCCACTGGACGTTGGATGCCGCAATCAGCTCTCAGTTCGAGCAGCAGGTGCGCGCGCTGTGCGGCCTGCCGCTGGGTGAAACGCATCATCACTCGGCCTTCGCCATGGTGAACCTGCTCGGTGATCTGTGGCGCGACGGCCGCCCGCCCGCCTGGGAATATGTGCTGGCCAGCCCCGACGCGCGGCTGTGGCTGTACGGCAAGCGTGAGGCGCGGCCCGGCCGCAAAATGGGGCACTACACCTGTCGCGCGACCAGTGTGACGGAAGCGCTGCGCTTGGCCGAAGATATTCAGACGCGCTTGCAGGGCGTCAACGGTCAGCCCAACGACGGAGTGAATGCCCATGCCGCTTGAGCCAGTCGTGTTGTTTTTCGTGCTGGGGTTGGCGGCCGGACTGGCGCGGGCCGATCTCAAGCTGCCAACGGCACTCTACGACACGCTATCGATCTACCTGCTGCTCGCTATCGGCCTCAAGGGCGGCGTGGAACTGGCTCGCCATCCCCTCATTGACGTGCTGCCACAGGCGGCGGCTGCGGTCGCCGTGGCCTTGATAATTCCGCTCGCCGCCTTCGCCGTGCTGCGCAGGCTGGGCCATTTCTCGCGCGCCGATGCGGCGTCCATTGCTGCCCACTATGGTTCGGTGAGCGTTGTCACTTTCGCCGTCGGCACCAGTTATCTCACGCGACTGGCTGTGCCCTATGAAGGCTACATGGTGGCCTTCCTGGCCTTGCTGGAATTTCCTGCCTTGCTGCTCGGCGTGGTGCTGGCGCGGCGCTCCGCCGCCGAGGCGCGCAACGGCCAGGGCGCGCTTGGCAATCGTGAGTTGTTGCGGGAAGTGTTCCTGGGCAAGAGCGTCTTCCTGCTCGTCGGCGGTCTGCTTATCGGCGCCTATGCCGGGGCGGACGGCATCAAGTCCATCTCGCCGCTGTTTGTCGATCCCTTCAAGGGTGTGCTGGCGCTGTTTCTGCTCGAAATGGGCCTGGTAGCGGCGGGGCGCCTGGGGGACCTGCGTCGTGTCGGTATCTTTCTCCTGAGTTTCGCGCTGATCACGCCACTGGTGGCCGGCACGCTCGGCGCCGTCACCGGCTGGGCGATCGGTCTGTCCATCGGCGGTACCACCTTGCTGGCGATACTGTATGCCAGCGCCTCCTACATCGCCGCGCCAGCCGCCATGCGTACCGCCGTGCCGGAAGCCAATCCAGCGCTGTCTATTGGCGCGTCGCTGGGGGTCACATTTCCGTTCAATCTGCTGGTTGGCATCCCGCTCTATCACTGGCTGGCCGTCAGCCTGCATACACTGGGAGCCGCGTCGTGACTACCGGAAAACGCAAGCTGCTGACGGTGATCTGCGAGGCGCGTCTTGAGCGTCGCCTGACCACCGACATCATGAAACTCGGCGCCCATGGCTACACGGTGAGCGAAGCGCGTGGTCAAGGCTCGCGCGGCGTGCGCAATGCGGCTTGGGAGGCCAGCGCGAATATTCGGCTGGAAGTAGTGTGCGAGTCAGCGGTGGCGGAGCGCATCGCCGCGCACTTGCAGGCGCATTACTATGACAACTACGCGATGATTCTCTACAGCAGTGACGTCGACGTGCTGCGGCCAGAGAAATTCTGATGGAATTGATAGGCTGCATTGCGATGTGGATGCAGCGTACAGTGCTGCGTCAGTAGCCAGCCTTTTCATCAACTGATACTCTTGCGCCCCGGCGAGCGCAATCCGCTTGCCGTCCTCATTTCCTCACGGGAGCAAGCATGGATTGGATCACGTCCCCCGAAGCCTGGGTCGCCCTCTTTACCCTGGCGGCACTGGAGATCGTGCTGGGCGTGGATAACATCATTTTTATTTCCATCTTGGTCGGCCGCCTGCCGCCCGAGCAGCGTCAGAAGGGGCGCGTGTTTGGCTTGGCGCTGGCCATGTTGACGCGCATCGCGTTGCTGCTCTCGCTGGTCTGGATGATGCGCTTGACCGAACCGCTGCTGACCGTGCTGGGACAAAAAATCTCGGGGCGCGATCTGATTTTACTGGGTGGTGGCCTGTTCCTGCTGGTCAAGGCGGTCATGGAAATTCACAACGCGCTCGAAGGCGAAGACGATGACGATTCGAACGCCGCGCCGAAGCACGCAAAATTCTTCAGCACGCTGATACAGATCGCGCTCATCGACATCGTGTTTTCGCTGGATTCCGTCATCACCGCCGTGGGTATGGCGAATCACATCTCGGTGATGGTGCTGGCGATTGTCGTGGCCGTCATCGTCATGATGTTCGCCGCCAAGCCTATCGGCGATTTTGTCGATGCGCATCCGACCATCAAGATGCTGGCGCTATCGTTCCTGATTCTGATTGGTGTCGCACTAGTCGGCGAGGGCCTGGGCATGCACATACCCAAGGGCTACATCTATTTCGCCATGGCTTTCTCGGTGACGGTGGAAATGCTCAACCTGCGCCTGCGCAAGAAACGCCAGCCGGTGAAGCTGCGTCGCGATATGCCGGATCTCGACGGCGAGTAGGTCAAAGGCTTTGCCGCGGATTTCGCCCCGAAGGAAGTCCCCTGGCGGGGCGCGGATGAACGCGGATTATTTTCCGGTCATCTAGAATTCTGGGCTCAGCCTCGTAGGATGGGTGGAGGCGCATTGCGCCGTAACCCATCGCATTTTGGCGCCCGATGATGGGTTACGGCGTGAGCGCCTCCACCCATCCTACGGAGCTTGCGCGAGGACGACAACCAAGAATATCCGCGTTCATCCGCGAAATCCGCGGCAAAAAAGCAGCCATAAAAACCGCTCAAACGACCGCTTCTTCCTTTTCTTTCTTCGGCTGAATGAACTGGTCGCGCGAGACGCCCAACCACATCACCAGGGGGCTGGAGACCAGCACCGAAGAGTAGATGCCGAACAGAATGCCGATAGTCAGCGCCAAAGCAAAGTAGTGCAGGGTTTCGCCGCCGAAGAGCAGCATCGAGAGCACCACCATCTGCGTGCAACCGTGGGTGATGATGGTGCGGCTCATGGTGGCGGTGATGGCGTTGTCGATCACCTGCGGCACTGTGGCCTTGCGCATCTTCTTGAAGTTCTCGCGGATACGGTCGAAGACCACCACGGATTCGTTCACCGAGTAACCCAGAATCGCTAGCACCGCCGCCAGCACCGGTAGGGAAAATTCCCACTGGAAGAAGGCGAAGAAGCCGAGGATGATGACGATGTCGTGCAGGTTGGCGATGATGGCCGAGACAGCGAAGCGCCATTCGAAGCGTAGCGCCAGATAGGCCATGATACCGAAGCACACCAGTAGTAGCGCCATGGCGCCGTCCGAGGCGAGTTCCTTGCCCACCTGTGGGCCGACGAATTCGACGCGGCGCATTTGCGGGTTGCCGCCGGCGGCGGTCAGTGTGGCCAGCACGCGCTCGCTGGTCCTGGCGGTGTCCATGTTCTTGGCGAGCGGCACACGGATCAATAAATCGCGTGCGCTGCCGAAGTTCTGCACCTGCGTGTCGGTGAAACCGTCTTTCTCCAGGCGCGTGCGCACTTGATCGACATTGGGCGCTTCGGCGTAGTTCACTTCCATCAGCGTGCCGCCGGTGAACTCGATGGAAAAATGCAGTCCCTTGGTGGTCAGAAAGAACACCGCCAGCAAGAACGTGAGTAGCGAGATCACGTTGAAGACCAGCGCATGCTTCATGAACGGGATGTCGCGTTTGATGCGGAAAAATTCCATAGCAAAAACCCCTTAGCCGCGGATGACGCGGATGAACGCGGATACAAACGATGTGTGGATGCAGGCGATCATTTCGCGCCCGCTTTCCAGATTTGACCGATCGACACTTTTTCCAGTTTGCGCTGACGGCCGTAGTAGAGATTCACGATGGCGCGAGAGACGGTCACTGCGGAGAAAATCGATGTGAGAATACCCAGGCACAACACCACCGCGAAGCCGCGCACCGGGCCGGAACCGAAAATGAACAGCGCCACGCCGGCGATGAGCGTGGTGATGTTCGAATCGATAATGGTGCCGAAGGCGCGCTCGTAGCCGGCGGAGATGGCCGCTTGCGGCGAGTTGCCATTGCGCAATTCTTCGCGGACACGTTCGTTGATGAGCACGTTGGCGTCGATGGCCATGCCCAGCGTGAGCGCGATGGCGGCCATGCCCGGCAGCGTCAGCGTCGCTTGCATCAGCGAGAGGAGCGCGATCAGGAAGAGCAGGTTGCAGGCCAGCGCAATGACCGAAATGAAACCAAACAGCAAGTAGTAGGCCGTCATGAACACCGCCACGGCGGCGAAACCCCACAGCGTGGAATCGAAGCCCTTCTTGATGTTTTCCGCGCCGAGACTCGGGCCGATAGTGCGTTCTTCGATGATTTCCATAGGCGCGGCGAGTGAGCCGGCGCGCAGCAGCAGCGCCGTGTCGGCCGCTTCCATCGTACTCATGCGGCCGGAAATCTGCACGCGGCCACCGCCGATTTCGGTGCGGATCACCGGCGCGGTAATGACTTCGCCTTTGCCCTTTTCAATGAGCAGAATAGCCATGCGCTTGTTAACATTTTCGCGCGTGATGTCCTTGAAGATGCGCGCGCCGGCTGAATCCAGCGTGAGGTGCACAGCGGGCTCGTGGGTCTGGTTGTCGAAGCCGGGCTGGGCATCGGTGAGACGGTCGCCGGTGAGCACCACTTGCTTCTTCACCAAGAGCGGACGGCCGCTACGCTCGACGTAATACTCGGTACCCAGCGGCGGCTGGCCGTGCGCGGCCTGTTCCATCACGGCAGCGTTTTCGCTGTTTTCGTCATCCACCAGACGCACTTCCAGTGTAGCGGTACGGCCGAGGATGTCCTTCGCCTTGGCGGTATCTTGCACGCCCGGCAGTTGCACCACGATGCGGTCGGCGCCTTGTTGCTGGATCACCGGCTCGGCCACGCCGAGTTCGTTGATGCGGTTGTGAAGTGTAGTGATGTTCTGCTTGACGGCGAATTCCTGAATCTTCTTTTGCGCTTCCGGCTTGAGCGCGGCGAGCAGCTTCAGGTCGGCGCCATCCTGAGCTTCGGTCAGAATCAGCTCGGGTTGACTATCGCTAATCGCGGCGCGTGCGGCCTTGCGCGTTTCCTCGTCGCGGAATTTGATCGCCACCATGAGGCCATCGCGCCCGATGCCGATGTGGCGCACGCTCTTGTCGCGCAACAGGGTGCGCAGGTCAGTCGCCGTAGCGTCAAGGCGCTTGGTGAGCGCGCCCTTCATATCCACTTGCAGCAGGAAGTGCACTCCGCCGCGCAAATCGAGACCAAGATACATGGGCAGCGCATGCAGCGCACGCAGCCAGTTGGGCGAACTGGAAAGCAGATTCAGGGCGACGACGTAGGAGGCGTTGTCGGCATCCGGATTGAGCGCCTTCTCAATGGCGTCTTTGGCCTTGATCTGTATTTCGGTACCGGCAAAGCGCACACGCACGCTGTTGAGGTCGGAAAATACGCCTTGATGCGCGATGTTAGCTGCTTGCAGCGTTTCTTCGACGCGTTGCGCCAGCTTGGCATCAACCTTGACCGTCGTCTTCACGCTGGAGACCTGCACAGCCGGCGATTCGCCGTAGAAATTGGGTAGCGTGTACAGCAGCCCGAGCACGACGGCGGCCACGACGATGAGATATTTCCAGAGAGGATAGCGGTTCATATTCGAGTAAGGCGTGAGGAATTAGGAGCGACGAGTTTGGAGCGAGAAGTGGGGTGAAGTTGCGAGGCTATTCCCCTCACGCTACACCCGCCGTCCTCACAGGGTTTTCAACGTTCCCTTAAGCAGAATGCTGGCGATGGCGCTTTTTTGCACGGCGATTTCGACGTTATCGGCGATTTCCACCGTGATGTAGTTTTCGCCTACCTTGGTGATGCGCCCGGCCATACCGCCGGTGGTGACGACCTCATCACCCTTTTGCAGGGCTTCGAGCATGGCGCGCTGTTCTTTGGCTTTCTTCATCTGCGGGCGGATCATGATGAACCACAGCACGATGAACATCAGGATGATGGGCAGCATGCCCATCAGGCCGCCAAAAGGGTCGCTGGCGGCCGGTGCGGCAGCCTGGGCCCAAGCGTTGGATATCAACATGATTGCTCCATTGGAAAAGTCGAAAAATCGCGAAATTATAACAGCTTGGAATGCCCCGGCCGTTACTTTCGCCGGGCCTCGAAAAAGCCCGCCACGCAGGCTTCCAGACGCCCGGCGGCGATGGCCTCGCGCAGCTCGCGCATGAGCTGCTGGTAGTAAAACAGGTTGTGTAGGGTGTTCAGCCTTGCGCCGAGTATCTCGTTAGTGCGCTGCAAGTGGTGCAGGTAGGCGCGGGTGAAATGGCCACAGGTATAGCAGCCGCAGGTTGCATCCAGTGGCGCGGTATCGGTGGCATGCACGGCATTGCGGATTTTCACCGTGCCGTGTCGCGTAAACAGCCAGCCGTTGCGGGCGTTGCGGGTGGGCAGCACGCAGTCGAACATGTCGATGCCGCGTTGTACGGCGTTGACCAGGTCTTCCGGCGTGCCCACGCCCATCAGGTAGCGCGGCTTGTCGGCAGGCAGGCGCGGTGCGGTGTGAGCGAGGATGCGCTGCATGTCGTCCTTGGGTTCGCCCACCGAAAGGCCGCCGATGGCATAGCCGTCAAAACCGATGTCGGTCAGCCCCGCAAGCGATTCATCGCGCAGGTCTTCATACATACCGCCCTGCACGATGGCGAACAGCGCGTTGGGGTTGCCCTCATGCGCGCGCTTGGAACGCTCCGCCCAGCGCAGGCTCATGCGCATGGAATCTGCCGCTTCGTCATGCGTGGCGGGATAGGGCGTGCATTCGTCGAAAATCATTACGATGTCGGCATTCAGCACGCGCTGGATGCGCATGGATTCCTCAGGCGTGAGGAAAAGTTTGTCGCCGTTGATGGGCGACTGGAACTTCACGCCTTCCTCGGTGATCTTGCGCAGCTCGCCCAGGCTGAACACCTGAAAGCCGCCCGAATCGGTGAGGATAGGGCCGTCCCAGCCCATGAAGCGATGCAGCCCGCCATGCGCGGCGATCACCTCCAGCCCAGGCCGCAGCCAAAGGTGAAAAGTGTTACCCAGCACGATTTGCGCGCCGAGATTGTGCAGCTCATCGGGCGACATGGCTTTTACCGTGCCGTAAGTGCCGACTGGCATGAAGGTCGGCGTGTCTACAACGCCGTGGGCGAGGGTGAGCTGGCCGCGCCGTGCTGCGCCATCTGTGGCTATCAGGTTAAATTTCATGTTGAGTGTTTGTATTGTTCGGAATGAACATGGCATCGCCATAACTAAAGAATCGATAACGCTCGGCGACCGCATGAAGATAAGCGCTGCGCATTGCGTCCATGCCGGCGAAGGCCGCTACCAGCATCAGCAGCGTGGATTTTGGCAGATGGAAGTTGGTGATGAGCGCGTCGACGATCCGGAAGCGAAAACCCGGCAGGATAAAAATTTCCGTCTCGCTCGCGCCGGCAACGATCTCGCCTTCTTGCGCCGCCGCCTCCAGCGCGCGCAGACTGGTGGTGCCCACTGCGATCACACGCCCGCCGCGCGCCTTCGTGGCCTGGATCGCTGCCACGGTTTCGGCCGGCAGGATATAGCGCTCGCGATGCATGCGATGCTGCGACAAATCGTCCACCCGCACCGGCTGGAAAGTACCCGCGCCCACATGCAGCGTCAGCCAGGCCAGCGCCACACCCTGCGCGCGCAGCCGCGCCAGCAGCCCCTCATCGAAATGCAGGCCGGCAGTGGGCGCCGCGACCGAGCCGCGCTCCTGCGCATAGACCGTCTGGTAGCGAGACTCATCCTCCACACCGGCATCGCGTGCGATGTAAGGCGGCAAAGGTAGCTTGCCGTGGCGTTCCAGCAGCGTGACGAGATCGTCCGTGTCGGGGAAGCGCAGCAAATAAAACTCGCCCTCGCGCGCCACCACCTCCACTTCCAGCGCATCCTCCAGCCGGAATCGGCTACCCGGCTTGGGCGCATGACTGGCGCGCACCTGGGCCAGTGCCTCATGGCGACCGATCGGCCGCTCGATCAGCACCTCTACGTGCCCACCACTGTCCTTCACCCCATGCAAGCGCGCATGCAAAACGCGCGTATCGTTGAACACCAGCAGATCGTTCGGCCGCAAGAAATCGGGCAGATCGATGAAGCGGGCGTCCTTCAGTTCTGCCCCGCCCACAATCAACAAACGGCTCGCCGTACGCTCTGGCAAAGGCGCCTGGGCGATGAGATCGGCGGGCAGCGCATAGTCGAAATCGACCAGGGTTAGAGCCATAGGAGTGACATGTGCTTGAAGCAGTCGTTGTGATCAGGGATAATGCGGCCTCTTTCGGGCGCGTCATTCTACGCGCCAGCAAGCCGGGATGGCGGAGTAAAGAGGCGGCGACTACCAGCGCTGCTCTGCCGCGATCCAGGAAGTCCACTCAGGCCGGGATGGCGGAATTGGTAGACGCAGCGGACTCAAAATCCGCCGCCGCAAGGTGTGGGGGTTCGAGTCCCCCTCCCGGCACCATCAGCAGGTTCAAAGAAATCCAAGAAAGTCCAGAAACCCTAGGTTTCACCGGGCTTACAGCTAGAATCGTAGTCCAGCAGCATCCAATCAAGTTTGTTGCAATCCGGGGGCATCAGGGGGCATAATTGGGGGCATATTGCATGCCATCGTGATTGATGCCCCCACCGAGATGCCCCCATGCTAACCGACTTGGAATGCAAGAAATCCGCGCCCAAGGACAAGCCCTATCGCCTCTATGACGGCGGCGGTTTGTATCTCGAAGTCCTGCCCACGGGCGCGAAGTATTGGCGCTTGAAATATCGCCACTCCGGCAAAGAGAAGCGGCTGGCTATCGGCGTCTATCCCTTCGTGACGGCGAAACAGGCGCGCGAGAAGGCGCAGGACGAAAAGCGCAAGCTGTCGGAAGGACGCGACCCTGCGGCAGAGCGGCGGGCGCAAAAGCTCATCGCCAAGGTCGTCGCAGAAAACAGCTTCGAGGCCGTTGCCCGCGAATGGCTGGTGCGTCGCGCCCCGACACTCTCCGAACAGCATGTCTTGAAAGTGCTAGTCAGGCTGGAGAAAAACCTGTTTCCGTGGATAGGGAGCAGGCCGATAGCCGAGATTACCGCCCCCGAGATACTTCATGCCCTGCGCCGTGTTGAAGAGCGGGGCGCAGTCCATACCGCCAAGCGCTTGCTGCAATACGCCGGTCAAGTGTTCCGCTACGGCGTGGCATCGGGCCGTTGCAAGCGTGATGTTGCGGCTGATCTCAAGGGCGCGCTGACCCAAGAGAAAGAGGAACACCGCCCCGCCATTACCGATCCCACGAAGGCCGGTGCGTTGCTGCGCGCTATCGATGGCTATCAAGGTTCGCTCATTGCCCGCTGTGCCCTGCGCCTTGCCCCGCTGCTGTTCGTCCGTCCCGGCGAATTGCGCCACGCCGAATGGTCTGAGATCGATCTCGATAAGGCCCAGTGGAATATTCCAGCCGAAAAAATGAAGATGCGCCTGCCGCACCTTGTCCCGCTCTGCCATCAAGCGATTGCCATCTTGCGCGAGATACACCCCTTGACCGGCGAAGGGCGCTACGTCTTCCCCAGCCAGCGCACTGCCGACCGCCCGCTCTCCGACAACACCATCAATGCCTCGTTGCGCCGCATGGGCTTCGACACGCGCGAGGAAATGACAGCGCACGGATTCCGCGCCATGGCGCGGACGATCTTGGACGAAGTGCTAGGCTTCCGTCCTGACTTCATCGAACACCAGCTCGCGCATGCCGTGCGCGATCCGAACGGCCGCGCTTACAACCGCACGGCGCACCTAGCCGAGCGCACGAAGATGATGCAACAGTGGGCGGACTATCTCGACAAGCTCAAGGCGGGCGCGGAAGTCATACCGTTACACGGCAACGCGGCATAACGAAAAGCTGCGCCTAGGCTGATCCCCGAAAACCCGCGACCCTTGGCGGGCTGGCGCGGCTCCTGATTCAAGGGAGCGTGAAGGGGCGTTATGTTGAAGCGTTACTACAGTTTAGGGGAATCAATTGAGTTTATATCTATGGAGCGCGGTCAGCGTGTCAGCGAAATGGATGTCATGGAACTGGCGATGCGTGGCGCTGTTCGCCTCTGCAAGTTTTTCGATGGGATTATTACGAAATTTGATATTCCCGAATTAGACGTCATGATCCATGCAGGGCCGCCTTACTCATTTCGGGGCTTTATTCAGATACCGAAGCGGGTGATTTCACCAACCGGAGGCGCTGTCGAATTCGACGAGGTAAATATCATCGAGGTGGTCGACTCTATCGACGACCAACTACCGGAGGTTAATTGGCCAAATATATATGGCAACAGTAGTGTCCGGTTAAAACGAACCCCATGAGCTTGAGACCAAGAACTGGAGCGGTATTCGGAGGTTTTTCGGGTGTCTCCGATTTGAACGACGGATTGCCGATGAGGCAGTCTTCTGGCTTTGCTTTCGCCGGAGAAGCCGATGAATCTCGGCAAGACGTTGTTCGCCCAGCTCATGGACTTTCTGCCATGGAAAACTTTTCATCGCATCGTCGATCGCCACGACGGAGACCGTTACGTCAAGTCGATGACGTGTGCCGAGCAATTCCGCGTGATGGCTTTCGCTCAAT
>JBBQGH010000050.1:0-19123 GCA_038322845.1 Gammaproteobacteria bacterium | reverse complement strand
TGATGGGATGGACTCCCCCTCTTTATTGGCGCAAAGTTTTCGCAGCTGATACTCATTTGGCGTGGGGGTCAGCACCGTTCAACTCCGAGGAGGAATCCAAAATGCATGCTACTACCGTTGCTGTGGATCTGGCAAAGAGCGTCTTCCAACTGGCCGTTGCGGATGCGTCCTGGAAGGTCATCGAGTCCCATCGCCTCACCCGCACTCAGTTCGAACGCTGGTTCGCTAACCGCGAGGTGCGCTTGGTCGTCATGGAAGCCTGTGGCTCGGCCCATCATTGGGCACGCTGGTTGAACGGGCTGGGGATCGAGGTCCGGCTGCTGCCAGCTGCGTATATCCGCGCCTACGTGAAGCGCAACAAGACCGATGCCGCCGACGCCCGGGCACTGCTGGAAGCGGCACGGGTTGCCGATATCGTGCCGGTACGGGTCAAGTCGGTCGAACAGCAAGCGCTGCAAGGCTTGCACCGTACGCGCTCGCTGTGGATGAGCACGCGCACCTCGCGCATCAATGCGCTGCGCGGCTTCTGCCGGGAGTTTGGTCTGGTTGTGCCGCAAGGCGCCCGCACCGGGGTTGAGGCGATCAGCCGAGTCTTGGCCGATCCCCATTCGCCAGTGCCAGGATTGATTCGCGGCTCGATGAAGTTGTTGGTGGAGGAAATTCGCCTGCTCGAAGCGCGCATCGCTCAGTTGGAACGCGAACTGTCCGAGGTCGCCAAACACAGCCCGGCTTGCACTACGCTGCTGTCTATTCCCGGTGTGGGGCTGCTCACCGCGACAGCGATGGTGGCCGCCACCGGCGGTACGGTGGCTCACTTCAAGGATGCGCGTCATTTTGCGAGCTGGTTCGGGCTGACGCCACGCGAGTTCAGTTCGGGCAACACGCGTGTCCTCGGTCGCATCTCGAAGCGGGGGGACCGCTATCTGCGTATGTTGCTCACGCATGGGGCGCGCTCGGTGCTGCGTGCGGCGAGTACGGCACGGGACGTGGGCCGTCAGCTCGATGGGCTGCGCAGCTGGGCTACCACCGTTCAGGCGCGCACCAATCACAACAAGGCGGCTTGTGCGCTGGCCAACAAGATGGCGCGCATTTGTTATGCGACCTTGCGTGATGCGACGCCGTATGGCCAGCCGGCGCACAGGCAGCAGCGCAAGGTCGAGCGCCTGGCGTTTGCGGTGGCCGCCTAGTCTGTAAGAAGAAAACAGTTTGAGTTCCACCTTCCCTGCGCTTGCTTTGAGACTGATCGCCCATCATGGCTAAACGGGTCGCACCCTCACGTAACTATGCCGATAACCCTTCCGGCAGCAGCATGCTTGCCGCTTGTAACGATTGGCACTACGTGCGCAGATTCCATGTCGGCACGGGCCACTCAGAGCCCACTATCGATGCCGGATATACGACTGCATGCGCTTCCAAACAGCCAGAACTATCGGTCACGTCTCTTGACTTTGGGGGGAGTCCATATATGATGGGTTAGGCCACATTGGGACACCAGATAACTCGTCCAAGACCTACGGCAACACACACCATCAATGTGGCAGAGATCAGAAGAAAAATGGAGAGCACCTGAAGATCTGGCGCAGTTTTAAGCTGCAACGCATCCCTAACGTCAAAGACCTCTCGCCTGAGATAGCCCATCAAATGCGCGCCATACATGAAAAACAGTGAAAAAAGGACACTCATCGCAAATGGCAAGTACAGCGCGTAACGCATTAACGGTTCAGCGCTGTGTGCGAAGTAGTAAGAAACTACACCACCAGTAATCCCGTAAAAGAAGACATTGAATTCGACTGCGAGTTTGAGGTAATGCTTGAACAAGTCGATGGCCATCGAATACTGACGCCAAAGAAGTTCGCGACCGTCTTCCATATATCCTCCTGTGGCCTAACGTACTTTATCCATGTCGCCCCGCTCCTCTAGACACCTACTCGGTTAACCCAAAGCCTTTTCCAACGCCCCCAAAAACCGCTCATTCTCCCCCTCCAACCCTATCGTCACCCGCACATGCTCAGGCAGCCCATAGCCTGCAATGGGCCGCACGATGACGCCTTGTTTGAGCAGGGCTTGATTCACTCGGGCGGCGTCGCCGACTCGCACAGTGACGAAGTTGCCATGCGAGGGGATGTGTTCAAGGCCCAGGCGCTTTAGGCCAGCGACCATTTGCGTCATGCCGTGGCGGTTGAGTTCGTAGCTGTCGGCGACGAAAACATGGTCGTCCAATGCGGCGATGGCGGCGACGAGCGCGAGGTTGTTGCAGTTGAAGGGCTGGCGCACGCGGTTCATAAGGTCGGCGATGTCCGCCGCCGTGAGCGCGTAGCCGACGCGCAAGCCGGCTAAGCCATAGGCCTTGGAGAAGGTGCGCAGAACGATGAGATTGGGAAACTCGGCCAGCCAGGCCACAGAATCTGCGCGGTCGGGGGGGGCAATGTATTCGTTGTAGGCTTCGTCCAGCACCACTGCCACATCCGGCGGACAGGCACGCAGGAAGGCGTAAAGCGCGGTCTTCGACACAAATGTGCCGGTGGGATTATTCGGATTGGCGATCCATAGCAGCCGTGTGTCCGCACGTATGGCGGCGCGCATGGCGTCGAGATCGTGGCCGTAATCTTTTGCCGGCACATGGATGCAATCGGCGCCGGCGCTGATGCTGGCGATCTGGTAAATGGCGAAGGCGTGCTGAGCGATGACCGTCGAGCGACCGGGCGCAAGGAAGACACGAGCGGCGAGGTCGATGAGGTCGTTGGAACCGTTGCCGAGCACGATGCGCTCCATGCCCAGGCCGGTGTGGTCGGATACGGCCTTCTTCAGATCGTAATCGTCGGGATAGCGCGCAACCCCAGCCAGCGCGGCTTCGACGGCGACACGCGCCTTGGGGCTCATGCCGCGTGGGTTTTCGTTGGAGGCAAGCTTGATGATCTTGTCTACCGGGATGCCCATTTCACGGGCCAGTTCGGTGATGGGCTTGCCCGGCAGGTAGGGTGAAATTGAGCGTATCCAGGCGGGCGACTGCGCGGCCAAACTGAAGCTCATTTTTTATACCCGCTTCACAGCGCCGCACTGGGGTAGGAACCCAGCACTTTCAGGAAGGCGGCGCGGCTGCGCAGCTCGTCCAGCGCGGCCACGACATGCGGCTCGGCGCGATGGCCTTCAATGTCGATGTAGAAAACGTATTCCCACAAGCCGGTACGCGAGGGACGCGATTCGAACTTGCTCATAGACACGCCGTGCCGCGCCAAGGGTTCCAGCAACTCAACGACGGCGCCCGGCTTGTTCTTCGTGGAGCAAGCCAGCGAAGTCTTGTCGCGCCCGGAAGGACCGGCGTCGTGCGCGCCGACCACCAGAAATCGCGTGGTGTTGTTGGGCTCGTCCTCGACGTCGTGGGCCAGCATGTTGAGGCCGTAGCGCGCTGCGGCGGCTTCGCCCGCAATCGCGCAGGACGCTGCATCTTCTGCCGCCATGCGCGCCGCTTCGGCATTGCTGGCGACCGGCACGCGGGCAATATTCGGCAGATGGGTGTTGAGCCACTCGTGGCACTGCGCCAGAGATTGTGCGTGGGAATAAACACGCTGCACATCCGCCAAACGCTCTGCCTTGGCGAGTAAATGCTGATGAATGCGCAACATCACTTCGCCACAAACGCTGAGCGGCATTTGCATGAACAAATCCAGCGTACGGCCGATAGCGCCTTCGGTGGAATTCTCCACCGGCACCACGCCGTAATCCGCATTGCCCGATTCGACAGCGCGGAAGACTTCGTCGATGGTGCCCATCGCGTCGAATCCGGGTGAGCTGCCGAAATGCTTGACGGCGGCGCTTTCCGAAAACGTGCCGGCCGGCCCCAAGTAAGCAATGCGTAAAGGCTGCTCTAAGGCGAGACAAGCCGACATGATTTCGCGGAACAAGCGCGTGACGGTGTCGTTGTCCAACGGCCCCCGGTTCAGTTCGGCGATGCGGCGCAAGACCTGCGCTTCGCGCTCGGGCCGGTAAATGGGCGAGGCCAGCTCACCGCCATTTTTGATGCGACCAATCTCATGAGCGATTTCGGCGCGGCGCGAAAGGCGCGCCAGCATCTCTTCGTCGATGCGGTCGATCTCGGCACGCAGGCGCTGGAGTTCTTCGCTCATCTCATGAAATCCCGAGTAAGTCGCTGACTATGGCCTGATCTAGTCGTCATTCCCGCGCAAGCGGGAATCCAGCGACTTGCCTGGCCGCCGCTGGGTCCCCGCTTGCGCGAGAACGACAAACCTGGTATTCGCCATATTCGTCAGCCATATTCTTTAGCTGGCCGGCAGGTAGCGCACGCTGAGCACGCCTTCGATCTGGGCGATGGACTCGATCACTACCGGCATCACCGCGCTATCCACATCCACCAAAGTGTAAGCCATGTCGCCACGCGACTTGTTCATCATGTTGTGGATATTGAGGTTGGCATTGGCCATTTGCGTGGAGATCTGCCCCAGCATGTTAGGCACGTTGGCGTTGGCGATAGCGATGCGGAAACCGGATTCGCGCGGCATGCTCAGATTCGGAAAATTTACGGCGTTCTGTACATTGCCGTTTTCGAGATAATCACGCAACTGGTCGGCAACCATGATGGCGCAGTTGTCCTCGGCCTCGCCAGTCGAGGCGCCCAGATGTGGCAAAGCAATGACATTGGGCTTGCCGTTGATTTTGGCACTGGGGAAATCGCAGACGTAGTTGCGCAGCTTGCCGGTAGCCAGCGCGGCGATCACCGCTTCTTCGCTCACCACACCTTCGCGTGAGAAATTGAGCAGCACGGTGTTCGGCTTCACCATATCCAGACTGGCGCCGTTGATAAGATCGCGCGTCGCCTCGACCAGTGGTACATGCAGGGTGATGAAATCGGTATTACGCAGGATCTCAGCCACGCTGTTGGCCTTTTTCACCTGGGATGGCAGGCTCCAGGCCGCATCCACGGTGATGTCCGGGTCGTAACCCAGCACGTTCATGCCCAGCTTAATGGCGGCATCCGCCACCAGGCAGCCGATTTTGCCCAGGCCAATTACCCCCAGCGTATGGCCAGCCAACTCGAAACCGGCGAACTGCTTTTTGCCATCTTCGACTTTCTTCTCCATCTCCGGATCGTCGGCTTGCAACTTGCCGACGAAATCCAGCGCACCGGAAAGATTGCGCGCGCTCAGCAGCATGCCGGCGATAACCAGCTCCTTCACCGCATTGGCGTTGGCGCCCGGCGCGTTGAACACCGGCACACCGCGCGCGCTCATGGCCTGGACCGGGATGTTGTTGGTGCCCGCACCGGCGCGACCGATCGCGCGCACTGAGGCGGGGATGTCTATTTTGTGCATGTCTGCGGAACGCACGAGCACAGCATCTGGCGCAGCGACGTCTTTGCCGACGACATAATTCTCCGGCAGACGCTTGAGTCCTTCCGGCGAAATCTGGTTGAGCACCAGGACGTTAAATGTCTTAGCCATGCTTGGCCTCGCCATGTTGTGCCTCAAACTCCTTCATGTACTCCACCAAAGTTCGCACGCCTTCGATAGGCATGGCGTTGTAGATGGAGGCGCGCATGCCACCTACTGAGCGGTGACCCTTCAACTGGATCATGCCGCGCGCCTTGGCACCTTTGAGAAATTCCTCATCCAGCTCGGCGTTCTTCAAGGTGAAGGGGATGTTCATGAGCGAACGATCGGCTTTCGCCACAGGACTGACGAAAAACTTGCTTTGATCGAGGTAGTCGTAAAGCAGCGCGGCCTTTTCCTGATTGTGCTTGTACATCGCCGCCAAACCGCCTTTGCGCTTGAGCATCTGGAAAACCAGGCCGGCGATGTAAATGCCATAGGTGGGTGGCGTGTTGTACATGGAATCCGCCTCGGCATGCGTCTTGTAATCGAGCATGGTGGACGGCGCTGGCTCGCCCTTGCCGATGAGATCGTCGCGAATGATCACGATGGTCAAACCCGCCGGGCCGATATTCTTCTGCGAGCCGGCGTAGATCATGCCGTACTTAGCCACGTCAACTGGGCGCGACAAAATGTTGGACGACATATCGGCCACCAGCGGCACGTCGCCGGTCTCTGGCGTCCAGTGGAATTCCACGCCACCTATCGTCTCATTCGAGCAGATATGCAGGTAAGCCGCGTCCTTATTGAGTTTCCAGGCAGTTTGCGGTGGCACGTAAGTGAAGTTCTTGTCCTCGGCGCTGGTGACCACATTGACCTGGCCGAAGTGCTTAGCCGCTTTGATGGCCTTCTTTGACCACTCGCCAGTGTTCACGTAATCGGCGGTGCCTTTGCCGCGCAGCAGATTCATGGGAATCATCTCGAATTGCAGCGTGGCGCCACCTTGCAGGAATAGCACCTTATAGTTGGCAGGAATGTTCAGCAATTCGCGCAGATCGGTTTCGGCCTGTGCGTGGATCGCCATGTACTCTTTGCCGCGATGGCTCATTTCCATGACGGATTGGCCGCTGCCATGCCAATCGAGCATTTCCTCCGCGGCTTGCTTGAGCACTTCTTCCGGCAAGGCCGCCGGTCCGGCACTAAAATTAATTGCGCGTGCCATGTTGTTTACTCCTCGTCAGTCTCTACAATTTTTTCCATGCCGGCCAGTTTGGTGCCGTCATCCAGATTGATCAGCGTCACCCCTTGCGTCGAGCGGCCCATGGCGCGAATGTCCTTGACGTTGGTACGTATCAACACGCCGCCCGTAGAAATAAACATCACCTCGTCGCCATCATCCACCAGCACGGCGCCTATCAGCTTGCCGTTTCTGGCGCTGGCTTGAATCGCGATCATGCCCTTGGTGCCACGGCCATGACGTGTATATTCGGCGATGTAGGTGCGCTTGCCGAAGCCGTGTTCCGTGGCGGTAAGCACGGTCTGCTTTTCGCCCTTGGCCACCAGCATGCTGATGACGTTTTGTTTCTTGTCCAACTGCATGCCGCGCACACCGCGCGCGCCGCGACCCATGGCGCGCACATCGCCCTCGGCGAAGCGCACGGCCTTACCGGCGTCGGAGAACAGCATGATGTCGTAGTCGCCATCGGTGATTTCCACACCAATGAGGAAGTCGCCATCGTCCAGGCCCACAGCAATGATGCCGGCCTTGCGCGGGTTAGAGAAGTCGGACAGCGGCGTCTTTTTCACGGTGCCCTTGGCGGTGCCCATGAAGACGAAATGGTTCTCGTCAAATTCCTTCACTGGCAGCACGGCGGTGATTTTTTCGCCATCTTGCAAGGGGAAAAGGTTGACGATGGGCTTGCCGCGCGAGGTGCGTGAGCCCTGCGGCACTTCATACACTTTCAGCCAATAAACGCGGCCGCGACTGGAGAAGCACAGGATGTAGTCGTGCGTGTGGGCAACGAAGAGGTGGTCGACGAAATCGTCTTCCTTAACCGCCGCCGCCTGCTTGCCGCGCCCGCCGCGCCGCTGCGCCTGGTAATCCGTCAGCGGCTGCGATTTAATGTAGCCGGTATGCGAGAGCGTCACCACCATGTCTTGCGGCGTGATGAGGTCTTCGATACCCAGGTCTTGCGTGTGGGTCACGATTTCCGAGCGGCGCTTGTCGCCGAACTGATCGCGCACCGCCTTGAGTTCATCAACAATAATTACCGTGATGCGTTCGGGCTTGGCCAGGATGTCGAGCAAGTCGGCGATGGTGTCCATCACCTCTTTGTACTCGGCGACGATCTTGTCCTGCTCCAAACCGGTAAGGCGTTGCAGGCGCAGTTCCAGTATCGCCTGGGCCTGGATGTCCGAGAGCTTGTAACCCTTCTTGGAAAAACCATAGTCGGGCAACAGCCCCTCGGGCCGCGAAGCTTCCGCACCGGCGCGCTCCAGCATTTGCTCGACTAAGGTGGAACGCCAGGTGCGCGCCATCAATTCGCGTTTCGCGTCCGCCGGCGCCGGAGCCGCTTTGATGAGCGCAATGATGTCATCCACATTCGACAATGCGACGGCCAAACCTTCGAGGATATGGCCGCGATCGCGCGCCTTACGCAGTTCGAAGGCGGTGCGCCGCGTCACCACTTCACGCCGATGCGACAGGAAAGCATCGAGCATCTGCTTGAGGTTCAAGAGGCGCGGCCGGCCGTCGACCAAGGCCACCATGTTCATGCCGAAGGTGTCCTGCAACTGCGTCATCTTGTAGAGATTGTTCAACACGATCTCAGGCACTTCGCTACGCTTCAATTCGATGACGACGCGCATGCCGGACTTGTCGGATTCGTCCTGGATGTGCGAGATACCCTCGATCTTCTTATCGTTCACCAGTTCGGCGACGCGTTCCAGCAGCACCTTCTTATTCACCTGATAGGGCAGCTCGTCGATGATGATGGCTTGACGATTGCCTTTGTCGAGGTCTTCGAAGTGCGTACGACCGCGCATCACGACACGCCCGCGGCCAGTGAGATAGCCTTCACGCACGCCCGCCACGCCATAGATCAGGCCGGCGGTGGGGAAATCCGGCGCCGGCACTATCTCGATCAATTCCTCGATGGTCATTTCGGGATTCTTCAGCAGGGCCAGGCAGGCCGCTACCACTTCGCCCAGATTGTGCGGCGGAATATTGGTGGCCATGCCCACCGCGATGCCAGAGCTGCCATTGATGAGCAGATTGGGGATCCGCGCCGGCATGACCAGCGGTTCACGTTCCGAGCCATCATAGTTTGGCCCGAAATTTACCGTTTCCTTGTCGAGATCGGCCAGTAATTCGTGGCCGATGCGCGCCATGCGAATTTCCGTGTAACGCATGGCCGCCGCGTTGTCACCGTCCACCGAGCCAAAGTTACCCTGACCGTCAACCAGCATGTAGCGCAGGCTGAAATCCTGCGCCATGCGCACGATGGTGTCATAGACCGCAGTATCGCCGTGCGGGTGATATTTACCGATTACGTCACCAACGATCCGTGCCGATTTCTTGTAAGCCTTGTTCCAATCGTTGGACAACTCGTGCATGGCAAATAGCACGCGCCTATGCACCGGCTTGAGTCCATCACGCACATCGGGCAGGGCGCGGCCGACGATCACGCTCATCGCGTAATCGAGGTAGGAATGACGCATTTCCTCTTCGAGACTGACCGGCAGGGTTTCTTTTGCGAAGGGAATGGGTGGGGTGGTGGTCATCGATGTTGAAGCCCTGTTGTACTTGTTATGCTAGGCGTGCGGAGAAAATCCGCCGCTAGAAAAAAACCGCAAGTTTAGCATGCCGCCCCCACCCGGAGCACGCTGGCCCCGACTCTGGCGCTAGCGCGCGTGGCGCACTCTGGCACGTTGTAGGCCCTTGGTTTTTGTGCTTAAATTGGCCGCCGCGCCGATGTTGTGCCGGTGTTGATATATTAGGCGTGCACCGCCACACCCGATCACGCATCCACCCCGCCTTAAGCGGGGTTTTTTGTCATGTCGACACCAGAAAAAATCGATCTGCTTATCGAACCGCGCTGGCTCATTCCTATCGAGCCACGCGGCGTCACTTTGGAAAATTACGCTGTCGCCATTCATGGCGAGCGCATCCTCGCCGTGCTGCCTGTCGAGACAGCGCGAGCTCGTTACCAGGCGGGGCGCACGGTCGCCTTGCCGCAGCACGTGCTGATTCCCGGCCTCGTCAATCTGCACACCCATGCCGCCATGACGCTAATGCGCGGTATCGCCGACGACCTACCGCTTAAGGAATGGCTGGAAACCCGCATCTGGCCTGCCGAAGCGAAGCATGTGTCGGCGGCTTTCGTGCGTGACGGCACAGCGCTCGCCTGCGCCGAAATGCTGCGTGGCGGCATCACCTGCTTTAACGACATGTATTTCTTCCCCGAAGCGGCGGCGGAAGCCGTTTTGGAAATGGGTATGCGCGCCTCGCTGGGCTTGGTCGCGCTGGAATTCCCAACGACCTACGCCGCCGACGCCGAGGACTATCTCAGCAAGGGCTTAGCTGCTCGCGACCGCCTGCGTAACGAGCCGTTGCTGACATTCTGCATGGCGCCGCACGCCCCTTACACGGTGGCTGATAAGACCTTCGAGCGCATCGTCACCCTGGCGGCGCAGCTCGATCTGCCCATCCAGATCCATCTACACGAAACGCGTGCCGAGGTAGCGGAAGGACAGAGCCAGTATGGCGTGCGTCCGCTGGAGAGATTGCATCGCCTGGGGCTCCTGGGTTCGGGCTTGATTGCTGTCCATGCCGTGCATCTGGACGACACCGAGATCGGTCTGCTCGCCCAACAGGGCTGCGCGGTAGCCCATTGCCCTACTTCCAACATGAAGCTCGCCAGCGGCGTCGCGCCCATCGGGGCACTCCAGGCCAGCGGCGTACGCGTCGGTCTGGGCACCGACAGCGCTGCCAGCAATAATCGTCTCGATCTTTTTCAAGAAATGCGCCACGCCGCCCTGCTCGCCAAAGTCAGCAGTGGCGACCCCGCACGGCTCGATGCGCACACGGTGTTGCGTATGGCCACGCTCGACGGCGCCGCCGCCTTGGGACTAGACGCCCTTATAGGCTCGATTGAAGCGGGCAAGGCTGCTGACCTTTGCGCGGTCCGGCTGGAGACCGTCGAGACCTCGCCGTGCTACGACCCGGCTTCGCATCTGCTGTATGCCGCCGGACGCGACCTCGTCAGCCATGTCTGGGTCGCTGGCCGCCAAAAGCTTGATGACGGCGTGTTGCTGGAATACGACACTGGCCGATTGCTAGCCGCTGCGGAACTGTGGCAGAATAAACTTAGATTTTAAGGTCAAGCGGCTGTATTGGCGACACTACTCGCATTACTTTAGTCCTAAATAAGTCCCAAATGTTATGTGCGCTGCCGCGCATAACAATCACGCTTTCATGCTGTAAAATGAGGCAATTCACTGACACCGTTTCGTACTGCAAAGAGGGGAAATCATGAACAAACAAATTACTAAGATTTCGCTGCTGGCCGCCGTCGCTGCCTTCGGCATAGGCGCAAATGTCGCTTCTGCCCAAGTGCCTTTCAACGACGCCCGGGTTCCAGTCACCGACGCCGATGTGCCCTTCAACGACGGCTATCTGTTCGACACGCGTGGCAAGGTCGTGAAAAGCGGCTTTGGCCTGTGCTGGAGAACCACCCGCTGGACGCCCGCCTGGGCGATCCCGGAATGCGATCCCGATCTAACCAAGAAGCCCGAGCCCGCCCCTGCCCCGGCAGCCGCCGTCGTTGCACCGCCCAAGCCTGCAGCCGAGAAAATTACTCTGGCCGCCGACGCCCTATTCGACTTCGACAAGGCCGTGCTGCGCCCTGAAGGCAAAGCCAAGCTGGATGAACTTTCCATGAAGGTCAAGGACATCAAACTGGAAGTCATCATCGCCGTTGGTCATGCCGACCGCATCGGATCGGACAACTACAACCAGAACCTGTCGGAGAAGCGTGCCGAGGCGGTAAAGGCCTATCTCGTCAGCAAGGGCGTGGAGCCGAACCGTGTTTATGCCGAAGGCAAGGGCGAGAAGCAGCCCGTCACCGGCGACACGTGCGGTACGAGCGTGAGGAAGACCAAGAAGCTGATCGATTGTCTGCAACCCGATCGTCGCGTCGAAATCGAAGTGATCGGTACCAAGGCCGCGCAGTAAGCTGGCCGATGGTTTGAAAAAGCCCTGCACCCGCAGGGCTTTTTTATTTCAGCCCTTCGTTCCTAACTCGTCTATGACTTACGCACAAAACGCCGACCAAGCGGAGGTGGATAAATTCAGCGAACTGGCTCATCGCTGGTGGGATCCGCAATCCGAGTTCAAGCCGTTGCATGACATCAACCCACTGCGTCTGAACTGGATCGACCAACACGTCAGTCTCGCCGGCAAGAAAGTGCTCGACGTTGGTTGCGGCGGCGGCATCTTGTCGGAATCCATGGCGATGCGTGGCGCCTTAGTCACTGGCATCGACCTCTCCGACAAAGCGCTCGCCGTCGCCAAGTTGCATCTCTTGGAGAGCGGGCAAAAGGTCGACTACCGTAAGTGCCCGGCCGAAGAACTTGCGCAAGAAATGCCCGGCGCTTTTGATGTCGTCACCTGCCTGGAGATGCTAGAGCATGTGCCCGACCCGGCCAGCACTGTGCGGGCCTGCTTTGAGTTAGTGCGTCCCAGCGGACAGGTGTTTTTCTCTACCATCAGCCGCAATCCCAAGGCCTATCTCTTTGCCGTGATCGGCGCCGAGTATTTGCTCCGGCTATTGCCTCGCGGCACTCACGACTATGACAAATTTATACGTCCTGCGGAACTGTCGCGCTATTGCCGCGAAGCCGGCCTGGAAGTGACGGAGATTATCGGTATGAGCTACAACCCACTCAGCAAAATTTACTCGCTAGGCCGCGACACCAGCGTGAACTACCTTATGCGCACCCTGAAGGACCCACTGCGGCACAAGCTCACGCGCTGAGCAGCAGAGTGCCGCACCTCATCCAGTGTTAGAATGCCAGCATCGTGGGAACTGAGCAGCGTTGCCATGGTATTTGTAGAGCAGTTGCGCATCACCCGAACCGGGGGCGACCTGGCTTCGACGTGGGTCGCGAAGCAGTGTAGTGCATGCCGAGGACCAGTCACCTCGTAAATCCATCTGGAAAATGACACTCGCCAACGACGAGCGTTTCGCTCTAGCCGCCTAATACCGGCTGGACTCTGTACCGGTCTGCTGATGGGCCGGGTTGCGCAAGCAACTGCAGAGTCATTCACATCAGCTAAGGCCTAACCGCGCCGCGCGGGCCCGGCACGAAAATCCAGCGGCTAGCCTTGCGTCAGCCTGCCAGTTGGCGGTCGCCGGGCGAAATCAAATAACTAGGCTAAGCATGTAGTACTGCCTGTAGAGGGCTTGCGGACGCGGGTTCGATTCCCGCCGCCTCCACCAAGTAACATTCAGCAAATCCAGCAACACCCTTAAACCCGCTTTAATGCGGGTTTTTTCTTGGGTTCCTTGTCACTCAAACTGAATTCAGCGAAGTTAAAAAGAGCAGCTTACTACCTATTGGGATTGCGGCGAGGGGATGCCACTAACGAGTGAAAGTGTGACAGCCGATTTAGGGACGCCTGCTACTAACACTTTAAAGAATCAGCCGCTATCCCTGCTGATCTGGAGTGTGATTCGCAGACTCGGAAACGCCGCTGTATGACGCATCATCAAGAGGCTTTAGCTCGATGTGTTCGTCAAATTCGAGAAAGCCAACTTCAAGGTATCGACGTTCTGGCAACTTGCGTCTTTCCGCATAGCCTGACGGCGGCCCAAAGTCTTGAGCGCGTTTCTCTTGCCGGGTACGGCGGTTCGGTAACCTACGGGGGGTCATCCTTCGTTCCTACGACTCTTACGGTTGTTATGCATGACTGCGGTACAAAGCGTACGACAAAAGACGTAATTTGGGTAGAAAATGATGCGAGAGCGCTGCTACTTAGTGCCCGCGGCCGCAATACCGTTCGGAATGATGCTGCGACGCCCCGGCGAAGCTTGCATCCCCCTTGGTCTTTCACCTAACACAGGTTCGAGCGCCAGCAGCGAAGTCTGGCACCAAGGCGGTGACTATCGGCGTGCACTAGTTCGCTGCGGTCTGTAGAAAAAGAAAAAGGCGCGAGAGTATCCTCGCGCCTTCTGAAAACTGCTCTTCTTCTCGGTTCCTGTTATTGGCGAATTCGCTAGTGCGCTTGAACCTGGCCGGCCGCCGTACTTTCAGGTTCATCGTCGCACTCACTATCGGCTGGATCCGGGAAGGCGGCGGTCTCCTGAGCTAGAACCGGCGCCCGTTTGGGCAGTTGACGCTTTGGATGTTAACGCGGTGACGCAAACTGGGCTGTGCAATAGGTCACAATCAAAAAAAACAATTTAGCCGAGCTCTTCCATGCGCAGCCGCATCACGTCGCCATGCACTACAGGCAGGGCTTCAATTCTTGCGATGGCGGCGTCGGCATTTTTCTCACGAGTGCGATGCGTGAGCATGATGATGTCTGTTTGATCTTCGCCTTCGCCCGGCTCGCGCTGGATCATGGCATCAATGGAGATGTGCTGATCGGCCAGGATGCGCGTCACGTCGGCCAGTACGCCGGGTTTGTCTTCAACGCGCAAGCGCAGGTAGTAAGAAGTCTCAACTTCGGCCATCGGCAAGATAGGTATATCTTTCACAGCATCCGGCTGGAACGCGAGGTGCGGCACGCGATGCTCGGGATCAGCGGTGTGCATGCGTGTGACATCAACCAAATCGGCGATCACGGCGGAAGCGGTCGGCTCGGCGCCCGCGCCCTTGCCGTAGTACAAAGTAGCACCGACCGCGTCGCCCTTCACCAGCACGGCATTCATGGCACCTTCGACATTGGCGATGAGGCGCTTGGTAGGGATTAGTGTGGGATGGACACGCAACTCGATGCCGTCAGCGCCATTCACCCGCGCGCGCTTGGTAATGCCGAGTAGCTTGATGCGGTAGCCCAACTGTTCGGCGTACTTGATGTCCTCCGCGTGCAGCTTGCTAATACCTTCGATGTGCGCCTTCTCGAATTGCATGGGTATGCCGAAGGCGATGGCCGACATGATGGTGAGCTTGTGGGCTGCATCCACACCTTCGACGTCGAAGGTCGGGTCGGCCTCAGCGTAACCCAAGCGCTGCGCTTCTTTCAGCACGGTCGCGAAGGACAAGCCCTTCTCACGCATTTCGGAGAGGATAAAGTTAGTCGTACCATTGATGATGCCGGCGATCCAGTCGATGCGGTTTGCGGTGAGGCCTTCGCGTAGTGCCTTGATGATGGGTATGCCGCCCGCTACCGCCGCCTCGAACGCAACCATCACGCCCTGCTTCTGCGCCGCCGCGAAAATCTCATTGCCGTGCATTGCTAGCAGCGCCTTGTTGGCAGTGACGACATGCTTGCCGTTGGCGATGGCTTTCATCACCAATTCACGCGCTACCCCACAACCGCCGATCAGCTCGACGACGATGTCCACTTCAGGATCGGCGACGACCGCAAACGCGTCGTCGGTAGTGCGGCAGGCGCCGCCAGTAACTTGCTTCGCAAGTTCAACATCCTTGTCGGCCACCACGCTAATGCGTATGGGCCGCCCGGCACGACGGGTGATTTCTTCTTCGTTGCGTTTTAAGACGGCGAAGGTGCCGCCGCCGACCGTGCCTATGCCGAGCAAGCCTACGTTGATGGGTTTCATATCTCTATTCTGGTTTCGGGTTGCTAGTGTCGAGTTCCTGGTTGCGGATTTCGGGTTTCAAACTCGAAACTCGACGTGCGCAACCCGAAACGATCTAAGTGCCATGCCGCGTACGGTATTGCTCGAGAAAGCGCGCGATGCGGCTGATGGCTTCGCGCAGCTCGTCCTCATAGGGCAGAAAGACCAGACGGAAATGGTTGGGCTTGGGCCAGTTGAAGCCGGTGCCTTGCACCAGCAGCACGCGCTCTTCCACTAAAAGCTCGCTGATGAATTCCTGGTCGTCCTTGATTGGATAGCGCTTCGGATCCAGGTGCGGAAACATGTAGAGCGTTGCTTTTGGCTTGACGCAGCTCACACCCGGGATACTGGTAATAAGCTCGTAGGCGAGGTCGCGCTGACGGCACATTCGCCCGCCTGGGGCTACCAAGTCATCGATGCTCTGGTAACCACCCAATGCAGTCTGTATGCCATATTGTCCGGGCACGTTGGCGCATAGGCGCATGGAAGCGAGTATGTCGAGACCTTCGATGTAATCGCGCGCCATGCGTAAATCGCCGGAGATCACCATCCAGCCGGCGCGGTAGCCGCAGGAACGGTAGTTTTTCGACAAGCCATTGAAGCTCAATGTGACGACATCTTCCGACAGCGAGGCAATGGCCGTGTGCGTGTTGCCGTCATAGAGTACGCGGTCATAGACCTCGTCGGCGCAGATGATGAGCTCGTGCTGGCGGGCGATCTCGACGATCTCTTTTAACAGGTCATCCGGATACAGCGCGCCGGTCGGATTGTTCGGGTTGATGATGACTATAGCGCGAGTCTTCTCAGTGATCTTGCTGCGGATGTCATCCAGATCGGGCAACCAGCCCGCGCCCTCGTCACAGAGGTAATGGCGCGGCGTGCCGCCGGTGAGGCTCACGGCAGCGGTCCACAGCGGATAATCCGGCGCAGGTATCAGCACTTCGTCGCCGTTGTCGAGCAAAGCATTCATCGCCAGCACGATCAGTTCGGAGACGCCGTTGCCAACGTAAATATCGTCCAGGGTCACACCCTTGATGTGCTTGCTCTGGGTGTAATGCATGATGGCTTTGCGTGCCGGGAAAATACCCTTGGAGTCCGAATAGCCGGCGGCATTGGGCAGATTGCGGATGATGTCCAGTTGAATTTCTTCGGGCGCATCGAAACCAAAAGCGGCCAGATTGCCGATATTCAGCTTGATGATCTTGTGGCCCTCTTCCTCCATTTGCTTGGCGCGCGCCAGCACCGGGCCGCGTATGTCATAGCAGACGTTGGCGAGCTTGCTTGATTTGGATATCGGCTTCATTTTCGACGAAATGCCTTCCTCGATTTTCTACTGGGTTTAGTCATGCTCGGCGCAGAGACATCGAATATATAATGTTACCCGAGAATACCCCGCGCCAAATCAAACGCCTAGCCGAATTCATGAAGCTCCACCTCGATAACCCAGAAGGCCGTAACACCGTCACCGCCTATGGCCAGGGCTATTTCGACATCAACCAGCAACGTCATGTAGCCAGTCTGATCCTCCTGCCGGACCGTATTGTCGAAGGCTGGGGGGCGCAGGGCTTTGACGCGCTGACCGACGCTGATTTCGAAACACTGCGTGATCTTCAAGCGGAAATTGTCGTCCTGGGAACCGGGCCACGTCAGCGCTTTCCCGCGCCCAGCCTGTTGCGGCCGCTAATCGAGGCGCGTATCGGCTACGAAGTTATGGACGTTCACGCCGCCTGCCGCACCTACAACATCCTCATGGCGGAAGGCCGCAACGTCGCCGCTGCACTGCTCCTCGATTGATGCCCACGCCACCCACTTTCGCGTCGCGCCGAGCGCTATTACTGCTGCTCGTAATCTTCGCCGTTGTCTGGTTCGGCACGCTCGACTACCGCAAGCTGGTCAGGCCCGACGAAGGCCGTTATGCGGAAATTCCGCGTGAAATGGTGGCCAGCGGCGACTGGCTGACGCCCCGTTTGAATGGCCTCAAATATTTCGAAAAGCCAGCGCTGCAATACTGGGCGACGGCTGCGGCCTACACCGCCTTTGGCGAACACGAATGGACCGCACGTCTGTGGCCGGCGCTCACCGGCTTTCTGGGCGTGCTGGTCACCTTCTTGGTCGGGCTGCGGCTGTATGGTCGCGAAGCGGCGCTCTACGGCGCAGCGGCATTGGCCGGCAGCATCCTATGGGTAATGATCGGCCACATCAATACGCTAGACATGGCTGTGTCATTTTTCCTGTCGGCGGCCATTTTTGGCTTCGTCCTGGCGCAACGCGACGACGCCGGCGCCCGAGAAAACCGCAACGCCATGCGGTTGGCTTGGGCCGCTCTGGCCTTGGCGGTATTGTCCAAAGGATTGATCGGCCTGGTACTGCCCGCCGCCACGCTGGTGCTTTATACCCTCTGGCATTTCACCTCACGGCGCGATCTGGCACTATGGAAGCGCTTGCATCTTGGCAAGGGGCTGGCGCTCCTGCTCGCCATCACCGCCCCCTGGTTCATCGCCGTCTCGCTGGCCAATCCGGAGTTCTTCCATTTCTTCTTTATTCACGAGCATTTCGAGCGCTTCCTGACCAAAGCCCACGGCCGCTATCAGCCGATGTGGTACTTCATCCCCATTCTGCTGATCGGCGTGTTGCCGTGGACGGGCGCGCTCTTCAAGGGCATCGCGCGAGTTTTTCGCCGCGATGCCGGGGCGCGCTTTCGCGCCGACCGCTTCCTGCTGGTGTGGATCGTCGTCGTCTTCGGGTTTTTTTCCGTCTCCAGTTCCAAGCTCGTCTCTTACATCCTGCCACTCTTCCCAGCGGCGGCCCTGCTGATAGGCCGCGCGCTAGCCGAGGCGCGCTGCCGTACGCTGCGCTGGCATGCGGTACTGCTGCTGCCGCTCGCAGCGATGTGGATAGTCGCCGCTGTCGTTGCAACGCCCGACATGGCGAGCCCGCAGACGCCCCTGGCGCTCTACCAAGCCTACTTGCCCTGGTTGGTGACAGCCGGCGTGGTGATGGCTATTGCGGCCGCGGTGGCCATCGCGCTTTTCCAGCGTGAGGCCAAAACTGCGGGTGTGCTGGCGCTCTCCGCCGGCGGTCTGCTTTTCGCGCAGCTCACGCTCAACGGCCACGAGGCATTGGCGCCCTCCAGCTCGGCCTACCACATCGCCCAGGCCATACGCGATGAGAACCGGCCGGATATTCCCTTCTACAGCGTCAACACCTACGACCAAACCTTGCAGCCCTATCTCAAGCGCACGACGACCATGGTGATCTACAAGGACGAACTGGGCTTCGGCATCGCGCAAGAACCGGAAAAATTCATCCCCGATATGGCGAGCTTTGTACGCTTATGGAACAATCAGCCCGCCGCGCTGGCGCTCATGGATGAGGATAGCTACGCACAACTTTCCGCCCTGGGTCTGCCCATGCAACTCATCGCCCAGGACACGCGCCGAATCATTGTGAAAAAACCCAGCGGAGCACTGCCATGAACCTCGTCAGCTTCGCCCTTATCCTCACCGGCGTGTTGCTCAACGCCGCCGCGCAGTTGCTGCTCAAAGCCGGCACCAATGCCGTTGGGCATTTCGAGTTTCATCTCGCTAACGTGCTGCCTGTCGGCACGAAGCTCGCCTTGGAGCCGCACATCCTGGGCGGCATGGCGTGTTACGTCGTGAGTCTGGTGGTGTGGATCATGGGCTTGTCGCGTGTGCCCGTATCGGTCGCTTACCCCATGCTCTCCATCGGCTATGTCATCAACGCCTTCATCGCCTGGCAATGGTTCGGCGAAGCACTCACGGCGCAGAAGATGGCCGGCATCGGATTCATCGTCGTCGGTGTGTTTTTGGTGGCGCGAGCTTAGGTAACTGTTAGGGAAACGCTGAATAAGTCGGTATCGCTGTGAACGATTTTTTAGTCATGTGGTCAGATAATGGAAGGCGAACACAAGGGATGGAACGATGAAGCAGATGACGCTGGCGACGAGACCGGGTTTTGAGAAACCCAAGCGCA
>JBBQGH010000049.1:0-19336 GCA_038322845.1 Gammaproteobacteria bacterium | reverse complement strand
AGCCGCGAGGCTACTCCCTTCAACTACCCATACAGCATCCAACCCATCGGTCACGCTCAGCGCGAAATCGCGGTCACGCTTCCGTGAAACGTCGGTCACGCTTTTGTGAAATCACCGGTCACGTTGGCGCGAAATACGCAGTCCGCATATGAAAGCACCAGGTTCTGGTCGGATAGCGTTGCAACCGAGCCACCCCTCAATTGCTTCCATTTGCAGCTTTGTGCGTTAGCGCACAGAATTGCCGTAGCCTATCAGTGCATCATGAAAGTGAACGGTGCTCAGGATGCATCCACTTCTTGCGTTCCGATTCTTATTTGATGTCTCACATCAGGAGATTCCTCATGATTAAAACTATTTTTTCGTTGTTGCTTGCCACGCTATTCCTGGCTGGCACGGCCGCGACGTTGTCCGGCTGCAACACGGTTGAAGGTGCGGGCAAGGACATTCAGCAGGGTGGTAAAGCAATCAAGGAAGAAGCGAAGGAGCACAAAAACTACTGATGCAACGCCGGTGTTCGCTGTCGTTTTATAGCGGCGCATCCATCGCGCCGAAAAAAAGGGCCGCATTCGCGGCCCTTTTTTTGTGCTCCGGTGTTTGCCGAGTTAAGACAAGCCCCACAGCGTCGACAGGTACTTCCAATTTACGAAGTAGTAGAGCACGAAGGTGGTGAGGAAAACCAGCGCCAGCACCAGGGTGCCGGGCGCGCCATGCGCGACGGCGACACCGCCACCGCTGACTTGCGGCGGCAGGGTGAGCGGTACGGTCTTGTCGCTGATCTTGCCTTCGTCGAGCTTCTTGCCGAAGGTGATGGAGACGACCACTTGCACTATCCACAGTCCGCCACCGATGACGGCGACTACGCCGGCGATGCCGGTGAGCGTCATCATCAGATAGGCGGCGCCCGGCCATTCGTAGGCGAAGGAAGCGCCGGCGAAGTGCATGTCCCAATGCCGGCGCGAGACGCCCAGGGTGCCTGCGCCCATCATCACCAGCGCCAGCACGTACATGCTGAGGCCGAAGAGATAGGGCTGTATCTTCGCCAGACCGGGCCAGACGATTTCGCGCTTGAACAGCACCGGGATGAGGAAGTAGGTGAGGCCCATGAACGATAGCGTGGTACCGATCACCACCGTGGCGTGGAAATGGCCCGGCACATAGATGGTGTTGTGGATGAGCATGTTGAGCTGCTCGGTGCCCATCATGACGCCGGTAATGCCCCCCAGGAAGCCGAAGCCGACCAGCGAAATAAACATCGCCGAGAAGGCCGGATTGCCCCACGGCGCCTTGCGTAGCCACTCGAAGAGACCCTTGTTGTAGCCCTTGGCGCGCTGTGCGACTTCGATGGCGCCCGGCACGGTAAAGCCGTGGATCATCGAGGCCAGCACGGCGAAGTACATGAAGTAGGAAGTGTTGACCACCTTCCACTCCGAGCCCAGGCCGGGGTCGGCCAGCAAGTGGTGGGCGCTGGCGAGCTGCAGGAACAGAATGTAGAGGAAGAAGGCCCCGCGGCTGACGCGTTCGCTCATCGGCTTGGCGCCGAAGACGATGGCGGCGATGGCGTACCAGATGGACACATGCGCCGCGACGTTGATCTGCTGCGAGCTGTGGCCCATGGCCCACCAGATGATGCGGTACATCAGCGGATCGATTTCCTTGATGTAGCCGACCGACCAGAGGAAGGTCGGGATCAGGATGATGGCGCCCGAGGCGATGGTGAAGACGGCGATGATGCAGGCTGTCAGCGCACCGAAGGTCACCAGCGGAATCGAGCCTTCATAGGTTTTCTCCGCTTTGGCGATGACCAGCGTGCCGAGGAAGACGAAGCAGCCGAGCAAGGCGCCCACGGCGAAGAGAATCAGGCCGAGGTAGAAGTGCGGCTTGGCCATCATCGGCACGTAGGACGTCATCATCACGCTGGATTCGCCCTGGAAGATGGCGACGTTGGTGGTGACGGCGCCGATGGCCATGAGCGCGAAGCCGAGCCAGGCGATGCGCGGCGTTGCCAGGCGGCAGTGCAGCAGCGTCGACGAGGCGAAGTAGAGCACCGCCATCTCGAAGAAGATGATCCAGAAGAGCAGCATGTTGATGCCGTGCGAAGTCAGCACCAGGTAGAACTGGTCCGCCTGCAAAAGATGCACCTCGGGCCAGCGCGTGAGGATCACCAGCAGCGCGCCGACGCCCCCGGTGAGGAGTGCCAGTACGCCGGCGACGGCGTTCCAGCGCATCAGCTTTTCGGCGTCGTTATTAAACTGTAGCCCGCTACGCGGGCATGTGCGGAAAGTTGTGGCCATTTACTCGCCCCTTTTCTTCACGTAGAGACGGCCGACCATGGTGTGATGGCCGATGCCGCAGTATTCGTTGCACACGATGGAGTATTGACCCGCACGGTTGGGTGTGACCTTGATCACGTGCTCGTAGCCCGGAATAACCTGGATGTTGATGTTTTCGGGCTGCAGCGAAAAGCCATGCTGGTAATCCATCGCGGAGAGGTGCAGGCGGTAGGTCTGCCCTTCTTCCAGTTCCAGAATCGGCCACCAGTTCCACAGGCGGGCGATCTGGTACACGTCGGTCGGCTCACCCGGTTTTCCCGGAGGCACATGCACCACTTCAACGCCTTCTTCCTTGCGCACGGTGTACTTGTCGACCATGGCCTGCGTTTTGCTGCTGTACATTTCCTTGGTGGTTTTGTACGTCTCGGTGGAGAGGTTCTGCTTGCCGTAGACATGCCAGTACACCATCATGAAAAACATGGTGAGCGACCACACTAGGGCAATGCCGATCCAGGCCAACTCCATTTTGTCGAGTGGGCCTTTCCACCAGATGCGTTCGGCGGGCGGAGAGATTGAGGTCATTTGTATTGCTCCCTGGGTAACGGTTGGGTTGGGCGCTTAACGGGCGACGGGGATGCCCGCCACTTCCATCACACCCCACAGGATGTAGAGCACCGTCGGCAGGGTGATGCCGAGAAAGAGCAGCAGAAACGGATTGTCGAGCACCTGCTGCATCACTGGGATGCGTTCATTGTCTTGGTTGTCTGCCATTCAAGCCTCCACCTGGTAAGACGTGTAATTGAAAAAGACAAACGTCTGCGATTTGACGCCCCGAAAGTTACCCGGTCCGCAGCCTCCGTTGTTTGATCCAGGTTAAGAAATAGCATAAACGACACGGACTTGCATGCGGCAGTGCGTCATGTTGTCGCATATAATCCGGCCTGCTTTTCCGATCTATGCTCGCCACCCACCACCGGAACCGCTCCATGGATGTCCCCGCCCGCCGTCAGGTCGCTATCTGGCTGTTCATTTGTGCCGCGATGGTCTTCGCCACCCTGGTCGTCGGCGGCGTCACGCGCCTGACTCACTCCGGCCTGTCCATCGTCGAATGGCAGCCGCTGGTGGGCACGCTGCCGCCGCTGTCGCAGGAAGCCTGGCAGGAGGTGTTCCTCAAGTACCAGCAGACGCCGGAGTTCAAGCTGGTCAACCACAGCATGGCCCTGGACGAGTTCAAGGATATTTTCTGGTGGGAGTATGCCCATCGCGTGCTTGGGCGCAGCATCGGCATGGTGTTTCTGCTGCCTTACATTTATTTTTTGCTGCGCCGAAAAATACGCGGCGCGCTCGGTCCGCGGCTGTTCGGTATCTTCGTGTTGGGCGCGTTGCAAGGTGCGATGGGCTGGTACATGGTCAAGAGCGGGTTGGTGGATGACCCGCGCGTCAGCCAATACCGCCTCACCGCCCATCTTTCGCTGGCCTTTCTGATTTTCACCGCCATGATTTGGGTGGCCCTGGGTTTGCTGGTCAGGCGTGGCCGCTATTTTTCCAACGATTCGCTGCGTCGTGCGCAGCGTGTCGGCGTGTGGCTGGCGCTGCTGGTGTTCTACATGGTGGCGACGGGGGGCTTCGTCGCTGGCATCCGCGCCGGCAAGGCCTACAACACCTTCCCGTTGATGGATGGCCATGTCATACCACCTGAGATATTCATGATCGAACCGTGGTATCTCAATTTCTTCAACAATATGGCCACCGTGCAATTCGATCACCGGCTCGGCGCCTGGCTGCTGGCCTTGCTGGCACCGTGGTTCTGGCTCTGCCTGTTGCATTCGCCGGCCAGCCCGCGCGCGCGACTTGCCGCGCACACGCTGTTGGCAGCGCTGGTGGTGCAGATCACGCTGGGCATCACCACGCTGCTGTACGCCGTGCCGGTGGCGCTGGGCGCGGCACACCAGGGCGGCGCCATGCTGCTGTTCGGCATTGTGCTGTGGGCGAATCATGAGCTGCGTGTGTCTTCCGGTTACGGCAGCGCATGAGTACGCCAGTTGAAGTCGCCGGTCGTCTTGTTGTGCAGCGGCTGGCGCTGCTGTGCGGCGTGCTGCTGTTGATCGTTGTCGTTGCGAGCGCCTGGATGCGCCTGTCCGGCGCGGGCCTGGGCTGCGCCGACTGGCCGGCCTGCTATGGCCATCCCGGCGTTACCTCAATGGCCGGCACGGTACTGGGCGTCGAAGGCGTGCGTCTGGTGCATCGCATTGCGGCGACGGCGGCCTTGCTCATCACCATTGCCATGGTGTGGCTGTGCTGGCGCCGCCGACCTGCACTGCGCGCTGAAGGACAACTCGCCTATCGTCTGCTCATCATCATGCTGGGCCTCTCGCTGATGGGCTGGTTTGTTGGTTCGGCGACGCTGCCGGTGGTGGTGTTGATGAATCTGCTTGGCGGCTTCGCCATGCTGGCACTGGTGTGGCGCTTGTATGTGGTCGCCGCTGGCGATGCCGCTAACGATGCCGCTTCGCAAGCGCCAACGACGTCGCACCGATTGGGCTGGTTGCGTCTGGGCGCGGTGCTGCTGCTGGCGGAAATTGTGCTGGGGGTGCTTATCAGCGCGGATTTCGCCGGGCTGGCTTGCACCACGCTGCCCAACTGCGGTGGCGTCTGGTGGCCGTCCGCAGATTGGGGCTACGCTTTCAGCGTTCTAAGCGATTTCGCCGGGCGGCCACTCACGACAGGAGATGCCGGTGGCGTCGCCCTGCACATGCTGCATCGCGCCCTGGCGCTGTCAGCCACTGTGGTGCTCGGTGTGGCATCGTTACGCGCCGCCTCGCGTGCCGGTCTGCTAGGCATTGCCGTGCCGGCCTTGTTATTGGTGGAGGTGGTGTTGGGCTACGCTTCGGTGCGCTCGGGCCTTAGCCTCTGGCTGGTGGTGGCACACAATGTCGTCGCCGCAGTGCTGCTGGCCACCACCTGGATGCTGTTGCGGCGCGTCGCGCAAACTCGATAAAAGCCGCATAAAAACCTGATTAGTAATTAGGCGCGCTTGGTGAGCCAGGAGGGCCTGCATACTCGCATTGCTTGAGCTGAATTCAGCTATCGCTTCAACCGACGATTTGATCTGGCGAGCATGCTCGCCCGACTGGCCACCGCCGCCGCGCAAACACGGCTTAGGCCCTACCGGCTCGTCAAGTAGGATGAGAGACTCATGGGTAATCAGGAAATTTAATCCCGCCCATCGTCGCGGTCTCGCGGCGGCGTTAGCAACGCTGCTTCCAGCAACACATCGACACCTGCCGCTGGCTTGATTGCCGCAGCCGGTAGCGCTATGCCGGCGCGCCAATCGGACACGGCACGATGTTTGGCTTCGCCGCTGACTAAAAATAGCACTTGCCGCGCACGACTCAGCCGCGCGGCACTTAAGGAAACGCGCTGCGGCGGCGGCTTGGGGGCATCGATCACCGCCAGTGTGTCCGGTGAGCCAGGCGTCGTTCCCCACTCATGTCCAGGAAACAGGCTTGCCGTGTGGCCGTCTTCGCCCAATCCGAGCAGCACTAAATCGAATTCGCCGACAGTGTGCAGTGTTGCCGCATAGCGTCGGCTGGCTCGGTCTGCACCGAGTTCTGCAGGGATGGTGTGCAACTGCCTAGCGGGTATGGGCACGCTGTCGAGCCAGATCTGCGCGGCCATGCGCGAGTTGCGTGCCGAGTCCATAGGCGGCAGACATCGCTCGTCGCCGAAATAAATGTGCCATGCTGACCAGTCCGTTTGCGCGCTAGCCAAGCGCTGATAAATTCCGCGTGGCGTCTCGCCGCCGGCCAGCACGAGATGGAATTGCCCGCGCTCAAGAATAGATTTTTCCGCGCTGGTCAGGATGAATTCCAATGCGGCCAGTTGTAAGGCCGCTTCATCGGCGACCGCATGCCAGCGATTTTTCTGCAATACACCGCGATTCATACGATGGCAGGCGCAAGCAACAGTGTTTCTTTGATTCGCTTCATCGCTGCCACAAAATAGAGGAGGCCTCCAGCGGGATGGCCACACCATCATGTTGCGGGATGAGCCGCACGGTGTAGTCCGTTAGCGGACGGGCGGCTGTAAGCACGCGGGTACGATAAAGGTTAGCGTAGCCGTTTGCCGTGCCCGCTAATGGCCGCAGGCGCTGCATGGCCTGCTGCAGCGGCGCGCCGTCACCCAAAGCATTGGCATAGAGCTCGACGCGCACCGCTGCCGGATCGATGTCATTGAGATAGACCTGCACTTCAAAAATAGTCTGGTTGCCGTCGGTCTCAAGCGCTACTTCACCGAGCCCCACCGCGTCCCAACGTTGCTTGAGGCTATGCTGCCAATTGACGATCTGTTTGCCCAAGGCCCCTTGTTCGGCAGCGCGTTCACGATAGCGGGCGGCGGCCGGGAGATAGTATTGTTCGGTGTATTCGCGGACCGAGCGATTGGTGGAAAAGCGCGGCGTCAATTGCGCCATGCTGGCACGCATCCGCGCCACCCAGGCGGTGGGTATGCCGCGCTCGTCACGGCCATAAAACTCCGGGATCACCTCGCGTTCAAGCAAGTCGTAAAGCGCGTTGGCTTCGGCCGCATCCCAGGCGGGATCGTCGCCATGTTCGCGCCCATCGCCCAAGGCCCAGCCCACTTCCGGCGTGTAGGCTTCCGCCCACCAGCCGTCCAATTCCGAAAGATTGATGCCGCCATTGACCAGCACTTTCATGCCGCTGGTGCCGCAGGCTTCCCAGGGACGTCGCGGCGTGTTGAGCCAGACGTCCACGCCCTGCACGAGGTTTTCAGTTAATAGCATGTCGTAGTCACTGAGAAAAACGACGTGTGGGCGAACCTCGGGCTGGCGGATGAATTCTATCCATTCATGAATCATGGCCTGCCCTGCAAGGTCCGCTGGATGCGCCTTTCCAGCCATAATGAGTTGCACAGGGCGCTGCGGATTGGTCAACAAACGTAGCAAACGCGCCCGATCATTCAGTAGCAGATTCGGTCTTTTGTAAGTCGCAAAGCGACGCGCAAAGCCCAGCGTCAATACCTGGGGATCGAGTATGCGTTGCGCCCAGTCATCCGCTTCGGGCACGGCACCGGCAGCAGCGAGTTCCTTGGATAATCGCTCGCGGGCGTAGTCGACCAGCACGGTGCTGGCGGCAGTGCGAAATTCCCACAGCCGAGTGTCCGTGACACCACGCACATTTTTTTCTAGCGTCTCCGCCGTGCCCAGCCAGCGCTCCTTGCCACAGAGTTCCGTCCACAACGCATCGGCCGCGGCCGAATCCCAGGTCGGCATGTGTACGCCGTTGGTGACATGGGCGATCGGCACTTCATCCGTTGGCCAGCGCGGGAACAGCGGTGCGAAGAGATGCCGGCTAACACGCCCATGCAGGCGACTCACGCCATTGACTGCGCCGCTTCCGCGTATCGCCAGAAAAGCCATATTGAATGCTTCCGACGCGTCATTGGCATTCTGCCGACCGAGGGCCAACAATTCGGCCAGCGTGATGCGGAGCTTTTGCGCGGCATAAGCCCCGAGGTATTGCTCGATGAGGGCCGGCGCAAAACGGTCAAAGCCGGCGGCCACTGCGGTGTGGGTGGTGAAAAGATTGCCCGCCCGCGTGACGGCCAGTGCAACGTCAAAGGGCTGTGCGGTTTCTTCCATGTAACTGCACGCACGTTCCAATACCGCGAAGGCGGCGTGCCCTTCATTCAAGTGACAGACTTCCGGTTTGATGCCTAGCGCCGCGAGCAGTCGCCATCCGCCGATGCCCAGCAAGAGTTCCTGTTTGAGGCGCAACTCCGGCCCGCCGCCGTAAAGTTCGCTGGTAATGCCTCTATGTACCGGATAATTCGCGGCGTCATTGCTATCCAACAGATACAACTGCACGCGACCGATGCGCACCTGCCAAGCGCGCAGCCAGACCGAATAACCGGGTAAGGCAATTTCCAAGCGCAACCACTCGCCATTCGCTTTGCGCAAAGGCGTGATGGGTAATTGTCCGGGATCGTTATAGGGATAGAGCGCCTCTTGCGCGCCCTGCTTATTGATCACCTGGCGGAAATAGCCTTGTTGGTAAAGCAGCCCCACACCAATTACCGGCACGCCCAAATCACTGGCGGCCTTGAGTTGATCGCCGGCCACATTGCCCAGCCCACCCGAGTAAATGGGCAAGGCCTCGCTGAGCATGAATTCCATGCTGAAGTAGGCGACACCACTAAGCTGCGACTGCGCATAGGTTTGCTGAAACCACGCGGGTGCCGCCGCTTCATCCCGCCGCGATTGCAGCAGCGCGTCAACATTGTCGCGAAACAGTGGATCGGCCAACACAAGGCGTAGCTTTTCCCGCGAGACTGTTTGGAGCACCACCCAAGGGTTATGCGTGAGCTTCCAAAGCACGGGGTCCAACTGCCGCCAGATCTGGTCGGTGGCATGGTTCCACGACGAACGCATATCCAGCGCCAGATCGGCGAGGGAATCGAATCCCGCGATGTCCGTCGGGAGCGGAGCTTCTTTAGAATGACCAGCTCGTGTAGGTTCGCTCATGTTCTCTTCTTCAGTGTTTTGCAGGTATTCGCGTCGCTACGCCGGCGCTGCCAACGCGGTCGCCACGATGGCTTGCGCTTCGGTTTGTATGCTGCGCAGATGATCCGCATCGCGAAAACTCTCCGCATAGATTTTGTAAATGTTTTCGGTACCGGAGGGGCGCGCGGCGAACCAGCCGTTCTCGGCGATCACCTTCAGACCGCCAAGGGCCGCGTTATTGCCGGGCGCATGGCACTGTATGCTTGTGATGGCTTCTCCCGCCAGATCCTTGCTGAGTACTTGCTGCGGCGAAAGCTGCGCCAGTTTTTGCTTTTGTTCCGGGGTTGCCGGGGCGTCGATGCGATCATAGACAGGCTCACCGAACTCACGTGTCAGCTCGCGATAAATTTCGCCCGGATCGCGGCCCAGTCGCGCGGTGATTTCCGCTGACAACAACGCCGGAACGATGCCGTCTTTATCTGTCGTCCAGACGAGGCCATCCTTGCGCAGAAAAGTCGCGCCGGCGCTTTCTTCGCCGACGAATCCGAGCGAACTGTCGTACAGACCATCCACAAACCACTTGAAGCCAACCGGCACCTCGTAGAGCTTGCGGCCGAGTTTCGCCGTGACGCGGTCTATCATCTGACTGCTCACTACCGTCTTGCCGACGGCCGCGTCCTTGCGCCAATCCGGACGATGCTGGAACAAATAGAAAATTGCGACCGACAAATAATGATTAGGCGGCAGCAATCCCGCGCTGCGGGTGACGATGCCGTGCCGGTCATGGTCGGTATCGCAGGCGAAAGCGATATCAAACCGATCTCCATCCATAAGACCGATCAAACTTTGCATGGCGTAAGACGATGAGGGATCCATGCGTATGCGGCCATCCCAATCGAGCGTCATGAAGCGAAAAGTCGGATCAACTTCCTCATTCACCACCGTCAGGTCCAGGCCGTAGCGGTCAGCAATCGCAGCCCAGTAGTGCACACCCGCACCGCCCAGCGGATCGACCCCCATGCGAATTTTGGCACTACGAATCGCCTCCATATCCAGCACGGAGCCCAGATCCTGCACGTAGGTATTGAGAAAATCGTGGCGATGTGTGGTGCTGGCGCGCAGGGCCTGCGCGTAGGGCATTCTTTGCACGCCTTGCAGACCATTTTTCAGAAATTCATTGGCCCTCGCCTCAACCCAGCCGGTGATGTTCGCATCGGCCGGCCCGCCATTGGGTGGGTTGTACTTGTAGCCGCCGCTATCGGGGGGGTTGTGTGAAGGGGTGATGATGATGCCATCCGCCAAACCCGCAGTGCGCCCTCGGTTATAGGTCAGTATGGCGTGGGATACCACCGGCGTCGGTGTGTATTCGTCATGGTCGGCGAGCATGACGTCGACGCCGTTGGCGGCGAGTACTTCGAGCGTGCTCGCACAAGCCGGTACGGACAGCGCATGCGTGTCGATGCCGAGAAACAAGGGGCCGGTAATGCCTTGCCGCTTGCGGTAATCACAAATCGCCTGGCTGATGGCCAACACATGCCATTCGTTGAATGTCGTTGCGAAAGACGAGCCGCGATGACCGGACGTGCCGAAGCTAACCTGTTGCGCTGGCACCGTGGCATCAGCTTGGTTGGTGTAGTAGGCCGTGATGAGTTTGGGCACATCGACCAGCATGGCCGGGGTGGCTAGCTTGCCCGCCGTAGGGTTTACGTTATCTGGCACGTCGGTCTTGTTCTGCAGGTTTCAAATTTGATGGCTTGGTGTGGGGACGCCGATTTTCGAAGTGATGCGGGCCATCAGCGCCGCCCACGACTTGGAAAACGCGGCGGTGCCTTCACGTTGTAGCTCGGCGGCCAGCGCTTCATCGTTGATGCCCTCACGCGTGAATTCGGCGATCACCGCTTCGGCATAGCCTTCATCGGCGGGCAGTACCTCATGCACATTGCCGTGGTCGGCGTAAGCCAGCAGCGTTTTTTCGGGCATGGTATTGATGGTGTCGGGTGCGGCGAGGGCTTCGATATACAGCACGTCGGCGGCGCTGGGATCCTTGGTGCCTGTGCTGGCCCACAGCAGGCGTTGTGGCATGGCGCCGGCAGCGGCGAGCTTGCGCCAGCGCGGCGATGACAGCAGATCGCGATAAGCCTTGTAGGTACGCATGCCGATGGCGATGCCGAGGCGATTGCGAAACTGCTCGGCCACTTTGTCGGTCACGGCCACATCCCAGCGGCTGACGAATATCGACGCCACGGACGCAACGCGGGGATCACGACCTGCGGCGATGCGTCGCTCTATGCCGCGCATATAGGCCTCCGCCGCGGCGATATAGTGTTCGCGCGAAAACAGCAACGTGACATTGATCGGCACGCCGGCGAAGATCGATTCCTCTATCGCCGGTATGCCGGCAGCGGTACCTGGAATCTTGATGAAAAGATTGGGACGTTGCGCACGGGCATGCAGTTGCGCCGCCGCCTTGATGGTGGCGGCGGTGTCATCGGCGAGCAAGGGCGATACCTCCAGTGACACCCAGCCGTCAACGCCGCTGGTGGCATCGTGGATAGGGCGGAAAAGATCGGCGGCCTGGGTCAAGTCTTCCAGAGCGAGTTCAAAGAACAAGGCCTCGCCCGACTTGCCATCCAGGGCTTTCTTGCGAATGGCGTCATCGTAGAAATCAGCATTCGCGATGGCCTGATCGAAGATCGTGGGATTGGAGGTGAGCCCTGTCACGGCAAACTCTTTGATGTAGTGGCTGAGTGTGCCGCTAGTCAGGAGTCCGCGCGTAATGTTGTCTAGCCAAAGGCTTTGGCCCAGATTGTGTAGTTCTTGTGTCGCGTTCGTTGTCTTCATCTTGCCTCCTGTCAGGTCGCCGGGTGTTTTCCATCGGTATTGCTGGTCGGGCGGAACAAAGTGGGGAAGTCGTTGTTGAGCAAATCGCCGATATGCTCAATGGTTAAGTCGGCTGGCGAATAATTCGCGAGGTTGTGCGAGTCCAGCGCGTAATGTCCCTGGCGCGGGAAAACGGTGGTGAGTCTTTCGCCCAGGATGGTTTTCATTGCTGCCAGGATGCGCAGCTTGTCATCCACCATGACGTAATGACGGGCGGGGTAGCGCTGTTGCAGATCGTCGAGCATCTGTTCTTTGTGGATGTAGATCAGCACCCGGCCATCGACGGCGTCCCACAAGCCGGACCGCAGGATTTTTCGCGGCTGAAAAACCACATCGCCATCCGTTAGCAAAACCGGCAGTCCCAGCTTTCCAAGATGGGCGACGGCGTCGAGCGCACCGGCGTACAAACGATCCGCAAACGGGTAGTCCACCAGATATGAAGACATCATTAGCAAACGTGGATCGTTCATGGCTCCGCCGCTTTCTGCGCGCCGGTAGCGTTGCAAGGCGCCCAGATAGTCCGCATAGCCCAACTCGGTGCGCAGCGCTTCGAAAATTGCCCAATAGCGATTGCTGCTCGCTACGCCGAATTCTTGTTCAAGGTGGTTCTTGAGGTCGGCTAGCACACAGTCGTTGTCTAGCAGCGTGTTGTCTACATCGAGCAGAAATACGACGTCGGCTGCGCGTTTCATGTCTTCGCCTCTATCACTACGGGGTTGTGCCAGAAGCCGTCGGCTGCGATCAAGGCGTCGGCTTGTTTCGGTCCCCAGCTATGGCGTCGGTAGGGGTGTATGGGTGGGTGATTAGCAAGTACCGGATCGACCACCGCCCAGGCGGCTTCTACTGCATCTTCGCGCGTGAACAGCGCGCCGTTGCCCATCATGGCATCGCTCAGCAGGCGTTCATAAGGCTCTTCTTCGTGCGGTTGCTCGTCGAGCAGATAAAGTTCGCGCTGGTCTCCGACGAACTTCTTGCCGACGCGCTTGACGCGCGCCGCGAGGGCGACGGCGGAGTTGGGAGAAAGGCGAAAGCGCAGATAATTGGCCGGTCCGCCCGTCGGCGCCGAATCGGCAAACAGGCGTTGCGGCGGTGGCTTCAGTTCAACGATCACCTCGGCGGCGGTGTTGGCCAGAAACTTGCCCGAGCGCAAATACCACGGTACTCCGGCCCAGCGCCACGAGTCGATATAAAGCCGTAGCGCGCAGAAGGTCTCAACGTCGGAGTCTTTCGCCACGCCAGCCTCCTTGCGGTAGCCGGCGTACTGGCCGCGCACGAGGTCTGCGGGAATCAGCGGGCGCATAGCCTGAAAAATATCGGCCGTTTCGCCATGCACGGCGCCAAAGCCGCGATAAGTGGGTGGCTCCATGGCGAGCAAGGCGACGATCTGGAACAGGTGATTCTGGACGACATCTCGCAGACAGCCGGCGGTCTCATAAAACGCGCCACGTCCCTCGACGCCGAAATCCTCGGAGAGCGTGATTTGTACACTGGCCACGTGGTTGCGGTTCCAGATGGGCTCAAGAAAAGAATTGGCGAAGCGGAAATATAGAATATTCATGATCGCTTCCTTCGCCAGGAAGTGATCGATACGGAAGATGGAGTCTTCGGGGAACACCGACCGGGCGATTCGGTTGAGTTCCCGCGCCGAGGCCAGGTCGCGTCCGAAAGGTTTTTCCACAATGATGCGCGCTCCTTTGGCCAAGCCTGCGGCGTCTAGGCCCTTGATGACGGTCGCGAATAGCGCGGGTGGAATGGCGAGATAGTGGGCCGGTCGCTTCGCGTCACCCAGCGCCTGTTTGAGCGCTTTAAAGGTGGCGGCGTCGTTGTAATCGCCGTCGACGTAGCGTAGCAGCGAGAGCAGATGGCGTAGCGCGGGCCGGTCATCGATTTTTCCTGTTGCGCGTATGCCATCCTCGGCGCGCTTGCGCAATTGCGCGAGGGTATAGGTCGAAGACGCGACGCCAACCACGGGAATATTCAGCATGCCGCGCTTCGCCATCGCATACAACGCCGGGAAAATCTTCTTATGTGCGAGATCGCCGGTGACACCGAACAGCACCAACACATCCGAAGGCGCCGCGTTGCTGTGGGTTCCATCCATCAGCTTTGCCCCTTCTTCTCATCATGCCCGCCAAATTCCTTGCGCATCGCGGACAACACGCGGTTGGCGAAATCGGCCTCGCCACGTGAGCTGAAGCGCTCGTACAACGCAGCGCTTAATACAGGAGCAGGCACGGACTCGTCGATAGCTGCAGCGACCGTCCATCTACCTTCGCCAGAATCCGACACGCGGCCGGTGTAGTTCTTGAGGTTGGGGTCGCTTACCAAGGCGGCGGCAGTCAGGTCCAACAACCACGAACCGATCACGCTGCCCCGTCGCCACACTTCGGTGATTTGAGGCAGGTCTAAATCATATTGGTAAAACTCGGGGTTGCGCAGCGGCGTCGTTTCCGCATCGGCATCGCGCAGGCCTTTTCCGGCGTTGGCATGGCGCAAAATGTTCAAGCCTTCGGCATACGCCGCCATGAGGCCATACTCGATGCCGTTGTGGACCATCTTGACGAAATGTCCCGCGCCGGTCGGGCCGCAATGCAAATAGCCCTGTTCTGCGGAGTCTGGCGTCCCTTCTCGACCGGGCGTGCGCTGCGCTGTCGCAGCGCCTGGGGCGATACTTTTGAATAGTGGCTCCAGGTGTTTGACGATGGGCTCTTCGCCGCCGATCATCAAACAATAACCGCGCTCCAAACCGTACACCCCGCCGCTGGTGCCGCAATCGATAAAATGCAGGCCGGTTTTCGCAAGTGCCTGGGCTCTCGAGATGTCGTCGCGGTAGTAGCTGTTGCCGCCATCGATGATGATGTCACCGGCATCCAGGTGCGAGGCCAGGTTCTCGATAGTGTCGCCAGCTACAGCAGCGGGAACCATTACCCACACGGCGCGCGGCTGGGCTAACTTGGCGACCAGCTCGGCTAGCGAGGCGGCCGCCTCTATGGCATCGATCCCGCTATCCGCGAGCTTCTTCACGGCGTCCAGGTTGACATCATAGACCACGCATTGGTGACCGTCTTTTGTCAGGCGCCGCACCAAACTGGCGCCCATGCGCCCTAATCCGATCATGCCAAGTTGCATTTGTTTATTCCTTTTAGCTGGGGATGATCTGCATCTTTAGGGCAGCGATGCCAGGAGCGCTAGCGCTCGCTTGCACACGTTCTCCACTGTAAAACCATACTCACGCATCACCACCGCGCCTGGGGCAGAGGCGCCAAAGCGATCCACGGCAAGCACATCGCCACGGCTACCGACATAGCGATGCCAACCTTGCGACACGCCGGCTTCGACCGCCAGCCTGGCGTCGACCGCTGGCAACAACACCGAGTTACGGTATTCGTCTGATTGAGCTTCATATAGTTCCCAGCTCGGCATGGAGACGATGCGTACTTGTAGGCCTTGCGTCAGCAATTGCTGACGCGCCGCGACGATCAGCGCCACTTCCGAGCCGCTGGCAATGAGTATGATAGCGGGATTGCCGGTCGGGGCATCGGCGAGGATGTAGCCACCGCGCCGCAATCCATCGGCAGCGAAAAACGCTGTGCGGTCGAGCGTGGGAACGTCTTGGCGGCTCAACACCAGCGCTACCGGGCGATCCAACGTTTCCAGTGCGACACGCCACGCGACTGCCGTCTCATTGGCGTCGCTGGGACGGATGACGATTAAGCGTGGTATCGCGCGCAAGCTGGCGAGTTGCTCGACTGGTTGATGCGTCGCACCGTCTTCGCCCAAGGCAATACTGTCGTGAGTAAACACGTAGATCACATGCAAGCCCATCAAAGCGGCGAGGCGGATCGGCGGCCGCATGTAATCGGAAAACACCAGGAAGGTTGCGCCGAATGGCACGACGCCCCCATGCGCGGCGAGGCCATTCAGTATCGATGCCATAGCGTGTTCGCGCACGCCAAAATGCAGATTGCGGCCGGCATACGACCATCCACCACCATCCGCACCTTGCTTGTCACCCTCGGCGCCGGACGGCTCGAAATCACCCAGTCCCTTGAGGGCGGTGTAGGTGGAGGGGTCCAGATCGGCGGAACCGCCCATGAGTGCGGGCAGGTGCGGTGCGACAGCGTTCATGATCTTGCCCGACGCGAATCGAGTCGCGATGCCTTTGGCGTCAGGCGGAAAGTGCGGCATGTCGGCATCCCAGCCGGCGGGCAATGTGCCGCTCATGCGCTGTTGAAATTCTTCGGCCAGTTCAGGAAAGGCTTGCGCATATACGGCGACTTTTTCGTTCCATTCTTTCTCGCCCTGTGCACCTCGATCCATGGCTAAGCGAAAATGCGCGCGTACGGATTCCGGTATATAAAACGGTGGTTCAGTCGGCCAACCCAGGGCCTCCTTCGTCAGGCGCAGCTCTTCCGCGCCCAGCGGCGACCCGTGCGCTTCGAAGCTGTCTTGCTTGTGTGGCGAGCCAAAGCCGAGATGAGTGCGTAACAGTATCAGTGACGGTCTTTGCGTTTCGGCGTGGGCGCGTTGCAGCGCTTGTTCGATCGCCACCAGATCGTTTCCATCGTCCACCGTTTGCGTTTGCCAGCCATAGGCCTCGAAGCGTTGCGCGCAATTCTCGGTGTAGGTGATTGCCGTGCCGGCAGAGAGAGTGACGTGATTATTGTCGTAAAGATAAATCAGTTTACCGAGCTGCAAATGCCCGGCAAGTGAGGCCGCTTCAGACGCGATGCCTTCCATCAGATCGCCGTCGCTAACAATAGCGTAGGTGTGATGATCGACAATCGTAAAGCCCGGACGGTTATAGCGCGCAGCCAGGTGCGCTTCCGCTATGGCCATGCCGACACCGTTACCAAACCCCTGGCCCAGCGGCCCGGTCGTCGTCTCGACACCCGGCGTGACACCACGCTCCGGGTGTCCCGGCGTCATGCTGCCCCATTGGCGAAACTGCTGGATTTGTTCGAGCGGTAAAGCGTAACCGCTCAGGTGCAACAGGCTGTAAAGCAACATCGACCCATGTCCGGCGGACAGGACAAAACGATCACGGTCGAACCAGTGCGGGTTGCTTGGATGGTGTTTTAGGAAACGTGTCCACAAGACATAAGCCATCGCTGCGGCGCCCAAGGGCAAACCCGGATGCCCGCTGTTTGCTTTTTGGACGGCATCAATGGAGAGCATGCGCAGTGCGTTCACGCAGAGCAAGTCCAAAGAAACGCCAGGGGTGGTGGGCAATGGATTTTGGCTCATAAGAGAGGCCCCAGGTATTGTGAAACGTTTTTCGGATTCCCTGCCTGCCGCTATGAGACAGTAATGGGAGTAGACAGTTTCCGTGGCAATGACGCAAAAACCTGCTGGGTGATTCCGCAGCCAACGATAAGTCTGCGGGTAGTTGCGGACGGAGGACGGCATTCGCGAATGTCTCTCGTGGATGTGCCCTTAGGCGCCAAGGCGCCAAAGCCTTAGCGTATCTGGAGCCTGAGACGCTTAAATGCGCGTTATCTCGGTGCGGCGAACACCGAAGTTAGATTTTTAAATTTGTGCGAGAAAAACAACCTACCGGCGGGCTGTAGCGTAGATTGTCTAACCAAGCATGTTTTTCCATAGTGCGGTAACACACAAAGCACTATGAAAAAAGCCCGCAGGGAGCGGGCTTTTTTGTTGGCTGGGTTGGCGGTGCCTAGGGCAGTGTTGCTCAGGCCATGTTGGATCAGGCCATCTGCACCGGTATCTTGTGACGCTGGCTGACGATGCGGTTGCGCGAGTCGACATACACCAGCGCCGGTTCGAACTTGGTGAGTTCGATTTCGTTGTACATGGCGTAGGTGGCGATGATGAGCAGATCGCCGGGCGATGCCTTGCGGGCGGCGGCGCCATTCACAGAAATCGTGCCGCTGCCGCGTTCGGCGCGGATGGCGTAGGTGGTGAAGCGTTCGCCGTTGTTGACGTTGTAGATGTCGATCTGCTGATATTCCTTGATGTCGGCAGCGTCGAGCAGATCGTCGTCAATGGCGCAGGAGCCTTCATAGTGCAGCTCTGACTGCGTCACGGTGACGCGGTGTAGCTTGGATTTGAGCATCATCCGTTGCATGGTCTTGCTCCTTCACTCACAAGTTGGCTGGCGTAGATGTGGAATCCTCTCCCACAACGTGCGCTGCTGGTGCTCCACCGGCCTGAGCGCAGGGTGAAGCCCTAAACTTCCAGGTTGTCGATCAAGCGCGTGCTCCCTAGGAGTGCCGCGCCCAGCACCACCAACCTGAAATCGTGAGCGGCGGCGCATTGTAAATCAGATTGTTTTCGCACAGCAACATATTGCGGAGACCAGCCATGGGCGCGGAGTTCCGCCATGGCCTGCGCCTCAAGCCGCGCGAAATCTCGTTCTCCAGCCAGCAGGGCAAGGCGAATGCCATCCAGCGCGCGATACAGCCGCGGCGCCTCGGCTCTTTCCGCCGCCGAGAGATAACCGTTGCGCGAGGATAAGGCCAGTCCGTCTTCAGCCCGCACCGTCTCGCCGGCAATGATCTCGATGGGCAGCGCGAATTCGCGCACCATGTTGCGGATCACCATGAGCTGCTGATAGTCCTTCTTGCCGAACAGCGCCGCCTGCGGCTGCACAATGCCGAAGAGCTTCATCACTACCGTGGCCACGCCGCGAAAGAATCCCGGGCGAAACTCGCCTTCGAGGATGTCGGCCTGCGCGGCATCGGGCGTGACGTGATAGGACTGCATTTGCGGATACATCTCGCCTTCGTCGGGCGCCAGCAGATGCGCCACACCGGCCGCGTCAAGCTTGGCGCAATCCGCCTCAAAGGTGCGCGGATATTTATCGAAGTCATCCTTAGGCCCGAACTGCAGGCGATTCACAAAAATGCTCGATACCACGCAATCGCCATGCTGCTGCGCCTGGCGCATCAGCGCGATATGCCCCTCATGCAGATTGCCCATGGTGGGCACAAAAACAACGCGGCCGGCGCTTTTCAGCGCGGCGCGGAGGCTGGGAATGGTGTTGTGGGTTTGCATGGCGATGCGCTGTCAGGAGTGGAAATGTTTTGAGCGCGGATTGACGCGGATGAACGCGGATTTTCTGACAAGCTTCATCCGCAAAATCCGCCTCTACTCACAGGGCAAGGACCAACCCATCCACTTCATTTCGTTCCCCTCTGGGCATGCACTGCTTAAATACTTGAGGTAATCCCCCGGCTTTGCCCGGGGACTCACAAAGGTTTGACCTATGCTGCGGTCGAAGTGAATCTTCCGTCTCCATCACGAGAAGGAGATTCACAGAGAAAGAGTATCAGAGTTTGAGCGACACGAAATGGGGCTGCAAATATCACGTCGTATTGATACCAAAGCGGCGCAAGAAGGCGATACTTGGGGCATTGCGCAAGTACCTTGGAGAAATATTTCGGGAGTTGGCGTTGCAAAGAGAAGCAAAAGTAGTTGAAGGGCACTTGATGGTTGACCATGTTCACATGTGTCTGAGCATACCGCCGAAATATTCGGTCTCAAATGTTGTGGGGTATATCAAGGGCAAGAGCGCGATTTCGATTGCAAGGAATTTCGGAGGCCGGCAACGCAACTTTCCCGGAGAAGTATTCTTGGCACGCGGTTATTTCGTATCGACGGTTGGGCTAGATGAGGAAATGGTTCGGGCATACATTCGAAACCA
>JBBQGH010000048.1:0-19611 GCA_038322845.1 Gammaproteobacteria bacterium | reverse complement strand
AAGAAGCCGTGCGCGATGCTCTGCCGAATGTCGAGTCGAATGCCCGCCTCGTCGAGCTCTGCGAGATCAGGGCCCGTGAACGTCGGCATGACGGTGTTCTCGAAGCCTTTCCAGGTGTCGCGCGCCCATTCCTTGCGGTGGGTGCGCGAGATCCTGGCGGGCTTGCTGTTACTGGTGGCAAACACCGCCCGACCCGGGGCGCCCATGGCCAAGGCCGCGCCGCTGATCGCCATCAATTTCCCAAACTCACGCCTCTGCATCTTCTCGCCCTCCGAAGGATAGGAAATTCAAGGTCACTTTCGCAGTATCTCTTGCGTTTCAGTCATAGTCAATCTGGGAATTTGTGTCGGAGGAACCCGAAAACCCGCCTCTGAAAGTAAATAAATAACTAAGGGGCCAGCGTCATTTATAGGCGTGCAAGGAGCATTGCGCTTCCCTCAGCGCTTCGGTCAACCAATGCAGGTGGCTAGCGTAGTCTTCTTCGCCAAAGAAGCAGGGCTCGCGATTGTGGCCGCGCCGGACGATATGCAGCGGAACACCATCAAGCTGAATGCGAGGACGTTGGGGCATGCCAGTATGGAATTATTGAAGCTGTCCCCTTTTTTTCCGCGACTGAAAGGAGCGAGGTTTACACCGGGTTAGATTGCTGCGGCGTAGATGAACCCGCTGACGAGAAACCCTAAAAAGGAGAAGGCTTGCATGGCGGCAAATAGCCCTTGACATTGCAGCCCTTTGATCACCGGAAGGTAGCCGATTTGTGGATTGTTTTCGTATTTTTTGAGTTGCCGATTAACAAGCCAGACTACCCAGCGTGGTAACGGAGCAAAAAACTCACTCAGCACTCGCTCAATGCGTATGCCCGTTTCCAATGTGATGCCCCATACGGCAGCACCTTCTTTGATTTTCTTCTCTTCTTCTTGATGTTTGGCAAGATGCTCAGCAAACGTTTTACGTACCGCAGCCCCAGTCGCGATTTGAATCTTGCAGCGGAGTGCGAATATTCTCGAAATGAGGCCAAACAGACAGGAGACGCACAAGAATATGCCGCATGTGAGAAATCCTGCGTGCTTGATGAACGGAACAAGCGCGTCGGCGTTTGTTATGAAGAATGACGCTACCGCAGCGGTGCCAACCAAGAGCCACGTTGAGAATGCCTAGACGGGGTCACTGGCATTGAAGCTTGCCTCAAACATTGATGACACGATTGCATTCTCTGCGTTTTGGCGCGCGAGCCGGTTCCACTCTCGGAGTGGCTCGGTTCTAGAGTCGTCGGGCATGGGCAACATCCTATTGAAAATTGGATGAAAAGCGGCACGGCTGATTTAGGGCAATAGCATACCCGCGTCACCGCTTGTGGTTTGTCGCACGATTCTGGTGATGTGCTTTGTGATCCCGCTTCCATAAAGAAAAAACCCGCAGACGCACGTCTGCGGGTTTTTTCAAATCAACAGCATCTTAAAAGCGCGCTACGCAATCGATCAACCGCACGTCCCCACCGCTCCACACGCACTACAAAAATCGCAGCCATCCTTGCGGATCACCGTGTAGTTGCCGCACTCCTGGCATAGCGCGCCTTGCATGACTTTCGGTGCGCTGGCTTCGCGCGGGGCTTCGAGGATGCCCATTTCGCGGGTCGGGAAGCCGTGCTCGTCGAGGATGCCGAGCATGGCGTAGCGATGGATTATGAGGCGGGCGAGATACGCCACCGTCGAGGGCCAGTTTTGCTGGCGGCGTGTGCCGGGCACGAAGGCCATGAAATCGCCCAGTGGTTCGGGATAGTTGAGCAGCTTGCGCAGCTTCATGCCGATCCAGGCCGGGTCCATCACGCGCATGTCCAGCGAGAGGATGTGCGAGAGGCCGTCCAGCGCGCGCGGGTAGTTGCCCGAGAGCCACATGGAGTAGGGGCGTGTGACGCCGTCGGGCAGGGTGATTTCTTTCAGGCCCAGCACGAAGTCTTCACCTGACGCGGGGTTTTGAATGTCGACCGTCCAGGACAGCGTGCCGTCGGTGCCGGTCTTGGGCTCTTGCAGGCTGAATAGCGTGTCGAGTACCGGTGTGGTGGCCTTGTCGTCGACGCTGCCGCAGATTTGCTCGACGCGATAACGCACGACTTGCGCCACGGCCGCAACGACGCTGGGCATGCGCTTCAGTTCGCCGTTGGGCGGGAAGTGCATGTCGAAGGATTCGTCGCCGACAGTCTTGGCGAGGGTGTCGAGCTTGAGCTTGAGCCAGGCGGGATCTTGCGCACGCATGTCCATGGAGAGCGTCTTGGCGACGGCGCCCAGACCACGCGGTTGCTCTGACCCATTCACCCAGACTTCAAAGGGCACGGGTTTGTGGTTTTGCTCGATGTGGCCGACGAAGAGGGCGAATTCGCCGTGTGGCGTTTCGATCATGTAAGTCCACGCCGCATTGCCATCGGTCATGCGCGGACGGCTGGGCCAGCGTAGGCTGGCGAGCACCGGCGCCGGCAGCGTCTTGATGACGAGGCGGCGGTTGGCGTCGTTGATGACAACGTCTTGCGGCTGTTTCTTGTCGGCGGAAGCGCCACCATCGACGGAGAGCACTGAACCCAGCACCTTGTTGGGCCGGTAAGTGGCGAGACCCTTCAAGCCGGATTTCCAGGCGGCCATGTAGAGGTCTTCGAAATCCTGGTAGGGATAATCTTCCGGCACATTCACCGTCTTGGAAATGCTGGTGTCAATATAGGGTGCGACGGCGGCGACCATGTCTTTGTGCGCGGCGGCGGAAATTTCCAGCGCGGTGACAAAGTAGGGCGGCAGTTTGGTGACATCGCCGCCGACATGGCGGTAATAGCGCCAGGCGTAGTCCTCGACGGAATATTCCTTGTGCGTGCCATCGGCCATGCGCTTCTTGCGCGTGTAGGTCCACGAGAAGGGCGGCTCGATGCCGTTGGAGGCGTTGTCGGCGAAGGCCAGGCTGATGGTGCCGGTGGGCGCAATCGACAACAGGTGCGAATTGCGGATGCCGTGCTTGCGGATTTGATCTTTGATCTCGGCCGGCAGGCGCGAAGCGAAGTTGCCGCCGGAAAGATACATATCCGCATTGAAGAGCGGGAAAGCGCCGCGCTCTTTAGCCAACTCTACCGAGGTGATGTAGGAGCGGTCGCGCATGAAGGCGGAAATTTCCGTGGCCTTGTCGCGCGCTTGCTGGGTGTCATAACGCAGGCACAGCATGATGAGCGCATCACCCAGGCCGGTGTAGCCCAAACCGACGCGGCGCTTGGCTTGCGCTTCGGCGTGCTGCTGCGGCAGCGGCCAGTTGGTGGCGTCGAGCACGTTGTCGAGCATACGCGTGGAGACATCCACCACGCGGCCGAAAGCCGGGTAGTCGAACTCGGCCTCCTCAGTGAACGGGTTGTTCACGAAATGGGTGAGATTGATCGAGCCCAGGCAGCAGCAGCCGTAAGGCGGCAGCGGCTGTTCAGCGCAGGGGTTAGTGGCCTCGATGGTTTCGCAGTAATAGAGGTTGTTGTCGCGATTCATGCGATCCAGGAACAAAATGCCCGGCTCGGCATGATCGTAAGTCGAGCGCATGATTTGTTCCCACAAGTCGCGGGCGCGCACCTTGCGATAAACCCAGGCGCCGTCGTCGCGCTGATAGGCGCCGGCGGCCATGAAATCCTCAGAGGGCCGCGCCTTGTGCGCCAGCTCAACTTCGCTGTCGGTTTCCACCGCCTGCATGAAAATATCGCTCACGCCGACAGAGACGTTGAAGTTGGTGAGGTCGCCCTTGTCCTTGGCGTGGATGAAGGCTTCGATATCCGGATGGTCGCAACGCAGCACGCCCATTTGCGCGCCGCGCCGGGCACCGGCCGATTCCACCGTTTCGCAGGAGCGGTCGAAAACCCGCATATACGACACCGGGCCGGAAGCGCGTGACTGCGTGCCTTTCACCAGGGCGCCTATCGGGCGGATGGAAGAAAAATCGTAGCCAACGCCGCCGCCGCGGCGCATGGTTTCCGCGGCTTGCGACAAGGCGGTGTAAATGCCAGGGCGGCCGTCGACGATTTCCGAAATGGAATCGCCCACTGGTTGCACAAAACAATTGATTAAGGTGGCTTGCAAATCGGTGCCGGCGGCGGAATTGATGCGGCCGGCCGGTACGAAACCGTTTTCTTGCGCTTCGAGAAACTGTTTTTCCCAATAAGCCTGTTTGTCTTCGGCTTCCACAGCGGCAAGCGCACGCGCCACACGACGGCGTACGTCGGTGACATTCTGTTCGTTGCCTTTGGCGTATTTTTCGAGCAAGACCTCGCCGCAGATTTCTTGCTCCGGGGGGGCTGTTTCGACGACGCGGAGTTTTGACTCGCTTTGCGTAGAGAGAGTGCTACTCATCTAGTTTTCTCCGTGGGGGTAATGAGGTGCTGCCGAGGGCTAAGAATACGCTTTCCGAATTGCCAAGTGAAGAGGTTTTCTAAATTTATTTATTGTTTAAATACAATAGGATATTAAAAAGTCTTGTGTTTTCAATTACAAACAACCACTAGATATAGTGTGCCGCACCGCACACTAGGATGGGCGCGGTTTTTCGGGCAGATCAGGGGTTTTGCGGTCGCCGATGGCGGGTTGCAGTGACGGCAATTTCGTTGGCGATCGGGGGCGATTTACTGCAAAGGATGTCGATAAAGACACCCGCCCAGCTGAATGGCTTATCCTCGTTAGCTTAGGCTTTAAGAACTTCCGTAACGTGCCGGGCGATCATCCATTCTTCGTTGGTGGGCATCACCAGTACTTCCACCGCGCTAGCTGAGGTACTGATGCGCGGCGCATGTTCGTCGTTGGCCGTGGCGTCTAGCTTTACACCCAGCCATTCGGCCTGTCGGCAGATGCGCTCGCGTATCGGCGCGGCATGTTCGCCGATGCCGGCGGTGAACACCAACACATCCAACCCGCCGAGTGCAGCGGCGAGCGAGCCCAGTTCGCGCGAGGCACGATAACAAAACAACGCTATCGCTTCTTGTGCGGCCGGTGCGTCGCTCGCCAAGAGGGTACGCATGTCCTGCGAAATGCCGGAAACGCCGAGCAGCCCGGACTCCTGATAAAGCAGCCTGGAAATTTGCGGAGCATCCAAGTGATGAAATTCCATTAGGTGCAGCAGCACACCCGGGTCGATACTGCCGCAACGTGTGCCCATCATGAGGCCGTCGAGCGCCGTGAAGCCCATGGTGGTGGCGAGGCTTTTTCGGTGCCGTAAGGCGCACATGGATGCGCCATTGCCGAGGTGGGCTACCACGACGCGTCCGTCGGCTTTCGCGCCCAAGTAAGCCGGCAGCGATTCCGCGATGTATTCGTAAGACAGGCCATGGAAGCCGTAGCGCTTGATGCCCTGCTCAGAGAGCGCGCGCGGCAGGGCGAAGGCGCGCGCCACGGCTGGCTGGGTCTGATGAAAGGCAGTGTCGAAGCAGGCGATTTGTGCCACACCCGGTAGCAGGGCGCGCAAGGCGCGTATGCCCGCGACATTGTGTGGTTGATGCAGTGGCGCTAGCGGGATGAATCCAGCCAGCTCGTCGATCACCGCGTCGTCGACAAGAATCGGCGCCACATAGCGGTCGGTGCCATGTACCACACGATGGCCTACGGCAGCGATATCCCAGCCGGCATTATGTTCGCGTAGCCATTGCAGCAGGAAATCCAGCGTGCGTTGATAGTGCTCGTCCGTCGGGCTTGTGTTGACCTCAGTGTTGACCTCATTGAGGACCCCACTGAGGGCTTCACTGAGCGGTATATCGGCCAGCGCAGTGCCCGCCGCATCGTGAGCACGCAGGCGCGGCTCGGTACCGATGCCGTCCACTTCGCCATAAAGTGCCGGCTCACTGCTTAAGGTGACTTCCCATTCGAACAGCGCGAACTTGATGCTCGAAGAGCCAGCATTGATAGTCAGTATGGCGCGGATCATGAGAGGCTCTTTCCTTGTTTGCGTTTGGCATGCGCCATGAGCACTGCGATGGCACAGGAAGCGCCGCGTGCCTCGGCGGTGTCCGCCCGGCTAGTGAGCACGATGGGCACACGCGCGCCAACGACCACCCCGGCGAGCAGCGCGTCGGCGAGGTATTCGAGCTGCTTGGCCAAGATGTTGCCGGATTCGATGTCCGGTACCACCAGGATGTCGGCGCGACCCGCCACCGCTGAGACGATGCCTTTGGTCTTGGCCGCGACGATGGAGACAGCATTGTCAAATGCCAGCGGGCCATCGAGCACGCCGCCGGTGATTTGGCGACGCTCGGCCATTTTGCACAGCGCCGCCGCATCGGTAGTCGCGCGCATTTTTGAGGTCACGGTTTCTACAGCGGCGAGTATCGCCACCTTCGGCTCAATCACGCCGAGGATTAGCGCCAGGTCGATGGCGTTCTGCACGATGTCCACCTTGTCGTCGAGGCTAGGGTCAATAATGATCGCGGCGTCGGTAATGAGCAGCGGCTTGGGGTAGGTCGGCACGTCAGCGACGAAGACGTGGCTGAGGCGCCGTTCGGTGCGTAGACCCGTTTCCGCCGCCACCACGGCGCCCATTAGTTCATCGGTATGGAGCGAGCCCTTCATCAATGCTTCGGCGCGCCCGGCGCGCACCAGCGCCACGGCTTGCGCGGCAGCGGCGTGACTGTGTGGTGCGTCTATGATGGCCATGTCGCCCAGGTCGAGGCCATGCTGCTCGGCAACAGCGCGGATTTTGTCCGCCGGCCCGATCAAGATGGGCTTAATAAGGCCGGCTTGGGTGGCCGTGATGGCACCTTGCAAGGACGCCAGATCGCAGGGATGTACCACCGCCATGGGGATAGCATCCAGTCCTTTAGTGCGGGCCAGCAGGTGCTGGTAGCGTGCTTCGCGGTCGAGGAGGGTGAATTCGGGCAGCTCGATGCGCGGACGCTTCACTTTCTCGGTGGGTGCCAATACCTCGGCCGTGCCGCGGATTACGGTCTGGCCATCTTGATTGGTGCACAGGCAATCAAAGAGGATGTGGTGGTTGTGATCGAATTTGCGTGTGGCAGTCAGGGCGATGGTGATGTTGTCGCCCAGCCCCACCGGCCGCGAGAAATGCAGGGTTTGATCGATGTAGATGGTGCCGGGGCCCGGGAACTGCGTGCCCAGCACGGTGGAGATGAGTGCGCCACCCCACATGCCGTGGGCGACGATCTCGCGGAACATACTGCTCTGTGCATATTCGGCGTCGACATGAGCAGGATTGACGTCGCCGGACATGATGGCGAAGAGTTGAATGTCCTGCGGTTGCAGGGTGCGCGTCAGGCTGGCGGAATCGCCGACCTGGATTTCGTCGTAGGTTTTGTTCTCGATATAGGCCAGCGGGTTCATGTTGTGTGCGCTTTCGATGGCCAACTAACAATACCTTAAGCGCGAAAAGTTGCAATGGCGTTGCGCGAAATAAAATCCTCCCGGCATGGCTTTTCCATGAAGCTTATTTTGCGAGGCAAACCGCTTCAACCCCAAAACCTTGCAGCTTGCGTTTACATCACCCTACACTGCCGCATGCAGGATAATCGTACTGATGAGATGTTGATGCTCTCCTACCGCGATGGCAATGCCTTGGCGTTCGAAACGCTATATGGTCGCTGGCGCGGCAAACTGTACCGCTATTTGTTGCGTCAGTGCGGCAGCCCGGCCTACGCCGAAGAACTCTACCAGGATATCTGGCTCAAAATTATCGGTGCGCGCGCGGGCTACGAGGTGACGGCGAAGTTCTCGACCTGGCTTTTTCGCATCGCGCACAATCGGCTCGTAGATCATTATCGTCATCATGCGGGTGAGGTCGCCGCGACTTACCAAAGTAACAGCGATGATACTGAGGGCGAGGATGATTATGATCCGCTCGCTACGCTGGTAGCACCCCGCACTGAACAACCCGAGGTGTTGCTGGAGCGCAAGGCGCTGGCTCTAAGCTTAGTGCGGCACATCGATGCCTTGCCCGCCGCGCAGCGCGAGACTTTTATGCTGAGTGAAGAAGCCGAGATGACGCTCGAAGAAATCGCCGCTGCTACGGGTGTCAGTCGCGAGACGGCCAAGAGTCGTCTGCGCTATGCCGTCTCTAAATTGCGTCAGCAACTGAAAGAACTGAGATGAGCGATCAGTCGGACAACGAAACCAATGTCGCGCTTTCTCGCCTTTACAAGGAGGCAGCGAACGCCCAGCCGCCGTCGGCGCTTGATCGCGCCATACTCAGTGCGGCAGCAGCAGCGCTCGCTCAGCCGCCCGCACGCAAATCGGCCTGGTGGCACTCTTGGCGCGGGCCGGTGACCGCTCTGGCGACTATCGTGTTGACCGTCAGTCTGACAGTGATGGTGCGCTACGAACAGGCGCGCGACGAAGGGGCGGTAGCTAGCGCACAAACGCGCGTCGAGCATGGAGTGGCGGATCAAGCTGCGGAAAAAAGCGCTTCCCCTGCGCCGATGCCGCGCGCGACCATGAGGCAAGCGCCACCGTCTTTAGCGAGTCCGAGTGTTTTTGAGTCCAAGAAAGAAGTGGCCGCCGAGCCAGCGCCGAGAGGCGACGTCTTGCCTACGGACAATGTGCCGGCTTCGCTCTCTGCTCCGCAGAGCGCTTCCCAAATGGGTGCCAAAAGTAATATGCTTCGCCGTTTGCCGGAGGTTCAACCGGCGCCGGGGCCTGCGGCGTCACCTGAATCTCTTGCGCCAAACAGGGGCGAAACTGAAGCCGGGCGCATGCGCAGCAATGAAGAGGCACGCGATGTGATGCTGGCACCTTCGCCCGAGGCTGCACCGGGCATCACTGCCGTGCCTACGGTGGAGGTATGGCTGGCGCGCATACGCGACATCAAGAAGCAGGGAAAAGAACAAGAAGCCAAGGCCGCATTGGCAGAATTCAAGCGAGCTTACCCGGATTTTAGATTGCCGCCCGACATGCAGTAAGGGCGTTAGTGCGTGGGGGAGGAGGGGCATTTTGGATCAGGATGAGCAAGAGATACGTGACGTGATCGAGACCTGGATGGAGTCGATGCGGATCGGTTACACCAAGCGTGCGTTAAGCGTCATCGCGGAAGACACGGCATTTCTGATGCCGGGTCACGGGCGACTGGGGAAAGCCGATTTCGAAGCTGCCCACGTCACCATGCCCATCTTCGTACGTGAGATCAAGTCCGAGGTTGAGGAAGTGAAAGTCCACGGCAACATAGCGTACTGCGTTAGCAAACTTGACGTCGTCACGACCTCACGCAAGGACGGTGATAAGCTCGTGCGCAAAGGCTATGCCCTCACGATACTAGAAAAGCGCCAGGGCATCTGGATGATCGTACGCGACGCCAATACCTTGAGCACGGTTAACGGTTAATCGTACCGGCCTCGAGATAAGAGACTTGCGTTCCGCTATTCACGCTCGTTTTCCAACTCAGTTTTCCGGCTCGTCTAGCTTGCGCAGGGTTGCATAGCTCGGGGCGGTCGCTACAAAAGCTGTTCATCGCACAGCAAATTTAACCCCGATCCACTTCGTCTCTCGTTTATATGAGCGCAAGTTCATTATTCGAGGAGAAGACCATGTTTAAAACCCTTACGTTGTGTGTGTTGCTGTTGGTCTCAGGTTGTGCGTCGGTGGCCGAAGCGAGTCGGTTGGTTGACGTGAACATTGTCAGTCGCGCGACCGGCCAACGCTTGCAGACTTATCGTCACCGAGGGCAGTTGTATGTAATTGGCACGCCGGGCGAGCGCTATGCAGTAGAGATCGTGAATCACGGTGGCGGCCGCCTACTGACGGTGCTGGCGGTGGATGGCGTGAATGCCGTCACCGGCCAGACGGCAGCAGCGGCGCAATCGGGTTATGTGCTGGATGAAGGCGGTTCCGCGGAGCTACGCGGCTGGCGGAAAAGCATGGACGATGTGGCCGCTTTTTATTTTACAGCGCTGCCCGATTCTTACGCAGCGCGCACCAACCGGCCGGATAACGTGGGTGTGATCGGCGTCGCCGTTTTTCCGGAGCGTATGGAAGCGCGTGACGAGTCCGAGATCGGACGGCAAAGCGCGCCCCTAAGTACGCCACTAAGTACGCCACTGAGTGCGACCGACGCGTTCAACGGTCCTGCCAGACAGGCGGCGGCGCCGCCAGCGTCAAAGGCGGCAACGGCTGATGCGCGCGGGGCGCTGGCAGAGCCATCTATGGAAGCCAAAATGAACGCCAAGCGCGAGCGCCTGGGCACAGGTCACGGCGAGCGCTTGAACGATCCCACGCGTTACACGGCCTTTCAACGCGCCAGCAGTGTGCCGACCGAGGTGGTGACGATTTACTACGATTCGCGGGAGAATTTACTGGCGCGGGGCATCATTCCACGGCCAGCGCGCTATGAGCATCCGCGGCCTCAAGCATTTCCCGGCGGTTTCGTAGCCGACCCCGCTTAAGTCGGGCTCAGAGAGAAAATTTCGTAATCGGGATGTTGCTCAATGGCGGCGCCCGTGACGTAGGTGACCTGTTCTTCACCCAGGCGGAAGGGTACGCGCTTGCCCGGCCACAGCGTACCCGGCCGCACGATCACGGCGGCTTTGCCTTTAAGCGATGGCACATGGGGGAGGACGATCGCTCGCACCTGGTCTCGATCCCCCGAGGCGTCACCGTTCAAGGGAAAGCTCGTCGCGACAGCCGCCCCGGCGTACTTCTGAAGACCGATATCTACGCGGCCCTGGTCCCGGCTGACCAGCCTGCGCACCATACCGATGTAGACCGTGCCTCGCGTCGGAGGTGATAAGCCGATCAATCCGCCGGCGGCGATGTCGCCGGTTTCGCCGCTCACATATTGCAAGGCGAAGCCGGTGGGACTTTCATTGGTAATAGACCATTCGCTGATTTGCGGGGATCTCTCGGCGGCAACCGTCACGTTATCGGTTTGTCGACGGTTGAAATAGTGGCCGCTCATGAAAGCGCAGATATCGTCAAAGCCGGCAACGAGATCTATGCGTGGACGGAAATGCTGGCGTGAAAATCGACGTTGTGGCGGCGCGCTCCAAAGCTTGAGCAGGCTGCGTAGCATGGCCAGATACTGGGGGCGCTTGGCCACCGAGGGCAATCCCAATTTGGCCGGCAGAATGCCATGGTCCAGGCCATCGATCTGCTCGCGCAGTTTGCTGATCAAGAGACTACAGTCGAGCAGCAAATCGCCGGTAGTCGGGTTAGTGTTGCGCCGACTGCGCGACGAGCCGTTCTCGGTGTCGTCTTGTTGTCGGACCAAAAAACAGGCCGCCGGAACGTCATGGCGCGCATTGAAACCCGGCCCGTCGACAAGCTTGGCGTGCTTGGCATGACGCTCTATGTAGAAGCGCACGCGCTCTAGCTCTTGTTTTGTGAGACGCCCCGGCTCGGCAAAAGTGATGAGCAGCGCCTTGATATAAGTGTGTTCTGGCGAATCGGGAGCGCCTGCCGGCGTGGTTTTCGCGTAGCCGCTCTGGCGCGCTATTCGATATAGATGATGCAGGTTTTTCCAGGCCGATCGCGAACCCGGTGTGTAGGCGCGGAACGCCAGCAGCAAGCGCCGTTTCTCCAACTCCATTGCCTGTACTAATGCCGGCCTCAGTATGTGCGCCAGACCCACGCCCACCCACTTCCCCGAGAGTTTTTCAACCGTCTCGGTATACGCGCGCGCATGCCGCTTAAGCAGGTCATTGCCGAGGACCACGCCGCGCTGCAATTCCGCAGTGAGGGGATAGCGCGCTTCGATTAGCTTGGCCTCAAAGGCGCTTATTACGGCGTGGCTGGCATCGAGTAGTCGGTCCAGCATTTTGAGCCGGGCATGGATGTTAACCACCCCGCGGATTCGATATAGTTGTTTCTTCAGCAGGAGAGCCGCCTTATCTGGCTCCGTCGGAAGAGCGACCAGCCACGCTGACAATTCTTCTGGATGCGGCGCAGCCGTAAAGCTTATACCCGGTGGCAAGAGGGAAAATAGTACAAACATTGTCAGGGAGAATGTTTGAAGGTTGGCTTCAGTGGCGCTGCATGTACACCATGCATGGCAAGAAAGGCCAACGAGGGCAAATTAATCTGCGACGGCAGTAAGCGCGAAAACATCACAGGATGCGCACTGCTCTATCGGTTTGGAGACCTGCAAAGTCACTTGATGGCCATCTTCAGTTGCAAGTATGCGGGCGCCCGGCGTGAGCGCGTCGCGCGGGGCGATCATTGCCGGAGCGTTCTCCTGGCCCGGCAAGCGCGGCAGCATAATGACCTGCAAGGCTAGCACTTGGACCAAGGGCGGGTTCTTAGGGCCTTGGTCGAGGACGGTGATGGTGGTCGCTTGCGTCACTGGCGCGAGCTTCTGCAAGCCGAGTTCCAGACTCTGCAGATCATTACTCACCACACGGCGCATGAGGCAAATATGTACGGTGCTCTCGTCGCGGGGCCGTAGGCCTACCACTTCGCCCACGCGTACCGTGCCGGCGTTGCCACCGATGTATTGGACTGCAAAGCCACCGGGGCTTTCGTTGCCAATCGCCCACTCGCTAAGCTCCAGCGCCAAGGCGCTTTGACTGGCTTCGGCCGTGCGGCGCCGAAATGCCACGCCTGAAAGAAAGGTAATCAGCGCGTCGAAACCAACCACAATGTCGACGCGCGGTTTGAAGTTTTGACGGCTATGACGACGTAGCGGCGGCGCGCTCCACAAGCGCTGCAGATTGCGCAGCAAGGCCACGTATTGCGGATCGTCGGCCAAGGGCGGCAGACCGAGACGGTCGGGTGCTATGCGCCGTTCCAGTCCGGTCAATTGTCCTAACAGTTTGGTTTGCAGGCGGGTGCAGCGCAGGATCAGATCGCCAGGTTCGACAGGCAGACGCGCCGCACGCACTAACGACCGCCCTGCGCGGGCTTCGCCAGGTTTAATCAGAAAACAGGCTTGGGCATCTTGTTCCTCGGGGCGACCTGCGTCAGCGTCGAGCAACTCGGCAAATTGCCATTGTTGTTCAACGTAGTCGCGCACACGCGCTAGCTCGCCGGGCGACAGCTTCGTCGGCTCGGCGAAAGCTAACAGCAGGGCATTGAGATAGATTTGCTCAGCGGTGACATCGAGGTCCAGCGGCGCGCTGGTGGCGAAGCCGCCGTTGCGGGCGACGCGGTATAAGCGGTGCAGCTCGGCCCAGGCTGAATTTGAGCCGCGCGCATAGACGCTATAGGCGAGATCCAGCCGCTGGGCCTGAAACTGCATGGACCGTACGATGGCCAAAAGCAGGGGCTTGGCGAAGCCGATACCTATCCACTTGCTGGCGATTTCGTCGGCCACGTCCGAGTAATATTGCGCCAAGCTGCGCAGCAGCGTATTGATGTCGAGAAAATCTTGCTGTACGTCGGGTGCCATGGGCAGCGTACAGCCGGCAAGTCTTTTATTGGCCTCACGCAGCAGGCGTTCGGTGGGCTCGACGGCCGGCTCCAGCAACTTGAGCCGGGTGCGTATATTGGACGCACTATGTAGGCGTCGCAGTTCTTTGACGAGGAGTTGCGCCGCATAGCCGGGTTGATCGTAGGGCAGCGTCGCTAGCCAGCCCTGGAAGCGCTCAGGATCGTTTTCTGACGTGACGCTTTCGGCGGGCGTTTGTGCTTCCGGCATCATGCGGTTTCTCCTGGCGGTCACTGTGCTCATGGGCCAATTGTTTGTCTGGCGTGGCGCCCGCAGCATGGCTTGCTCCTCACGGGAACTTTGAAACCATGCCATAAGCGAGGCCAATTTTCAGTGAAGTATGTCATGGACGGCAAGCCCTGTGCCACCCTCCTGATGCATCTTTGCAATGGCGCATGTCCGGCTGGGCTGTCGACACGGCATGGGTGGCCTGTGCCTTTGGCGCGAATGAACGCCGGTTTTCCCGACTATATCTTGGCACTACAGCACGACATAAGTGCCTATAGTCGTTGATCTCATGAACATCACCGCCGCTGCTCGACGCATACACCTGTCCGGAATCCCATGAGCGAAACATTCACGGAACGCGACGGTACGCTGGCGCTAGCCATCGAACATCACATGGCTGGCCGGCTGGACGAAGCCGAGCGGCTCTATCTCACACTGCATCAGCGCGACAGCCGCGACGAGGAAGTGCTCTACCTTATCGGCGTGCTGTGTTGTGACCTGGGGATCTACGAGACCGCCTGCAAATTTCTCGAGGCGACGCTGGAAGCAAGCCCGGGTTTTTCTGAGGCGATGCGCCAGTTGTTGGCGGCCTGTACTGCCCTGGGTGATCAGCGCATCGAAGAAGGGCTTTTTGGCGAGGCGAATAGCGCCCTGCAACGCGCGCTGGCGTTGGCGCCCGACGATGCATTGACGCTGCGCACGCTCGGGCGGCTGGCGCTCGTGCAAGGAAATGCGGCGCAAGCGCAAACGCTGCTGGAGCGCGCGCTCCAGCACGCCGAGGACGATATCGATACGCTCAACTGGCTGGGGCTGGCCTTGCTGCAACAGCAGCGCTATGCCCAGGCCCAGGCGACGCTGGAGCGCTTGCTTGCCATTGCGCCAGAGCTCAATCAGGCACGCAACAATCTCGGCTTGGCGCTGCACCATCAAGGGCGTTTGAGTGAGGCGCTGACCGCATTCGAAGCGGCGCTCGGGCAAGACACGGACTATGCCAGCGCCCGCACGAATCTCGCCAACACCTTGCGCATACTTGGCCGGTGTGAAGAAGCGTTGCGGCATCTCGAACAAGTGGTTGCGGCACAATCCCAATCTGTTGAGGCCCTCAACAATCTCGCGACGGTGTTGCAGGACTTGGGGCGACCACGCGACGCCAAGGAATGTCTTGAAGCTGCGCTGGCCTTGCCCAATGCGGATGGCATGCTGCCGCAACTGCGTTGGAACCTCGCGCTGAGCCAACTGCTGCTCGGTGACTTCGAACAGGGCTGGACAAATTTCGAATATCGCTGGGAAGGCTGCGCCAACCTGGTGGGTGCTTACGACAAGCCGCCCGAGCGTGCCTGGCGCGGCGGGTCAGTAGCAGGCAAGCGTCTGCTCGTCTGGGCCGAACAGGGCTTTGGCGATACGTTGCAGTTCATACGCTTTGCCGAAATGGTTGCGCGCCGTGGTGCCGTCGTCATCGCGGAGGCGCCCGTGGAATTGGTCGAACTGCTGCGCTCGGTGCCCGGCTTGTCGCAGGTTGTGGCACGCGGCGACACCTTGCCCGACTTCGATGTGCATTGCCCCTTGATGAGTCTGCCGTACCGCTTGCAACTGGGCCCAGCGGCTTTGCCGCCGATGCCTTATCTCTTCGCCGATGCGGTGAAAGCGGCGCATTGGCGCGTGCGCCTCGCCAGATATCCGGGCTTCAAGGTGGGGCTAGTGTGGGCCGGCAATTCGCGCGGACACAGTGCGGAACTTGCGGCCATCGACGCGCGCCGCAGCGTGCGCCTGCAACAGCTCGCGCCTTTGCTAACCGGCGAGCGTTGCAGTTTCTTCAGTTTGCAAAAGGGGGCACAGGTTTCGGAACTGGCTGCCGCGCAACTGGCGGCGCCTATTCACGACTTCAGTGCGGCATGGACGGATTTCTCCGACACGGCGGCCTTCGTCGACAATCTCGATCTTGTCATCAGCGTGGACACCGCCGTGGCGCATCTCGCGGGCGCGTTGGGCAAACCGGTATGGCTGCTCAATCGACACGACACCTGTTGGCGCTGGTTACTCGATCGCAGCGATTCGCCTTGGTATCCGAGCTTGCGGCAATTTCGTCAGACAGCTGCGGACGAGTGGGAGGCAGTTATTGCGTCGGTCGCAGAGGCGTTGAATAAGCTTTAAAGGAAGTCGACTACGGTCCCTTGTCGCGCTGCCTGGGTCACGCTCATGCCTAGCCTGCTTCGCACCTCACCTGAGTAGCCGGCCATGTTTCAAATGGCCGCGAAACCATCTGGTGGCTATTGCGGCTGCCATAGGCGCGGGGCACGATGCCCGGCGAGTCAGCTTATAGAAACCAAAAAAGCGGGATCGGCTGCGTCTTCGTTCTTGGGTTGACCGTGGAGCACCGGGAGCCCCCCGCGCAGCAGCGCATCTTCTATCGAGGTGCGCGCTTGCCGAGTGAGTTCCTGGCGGGTTTTCTCCCCCGACGGTAATGGCGGCAGTATGTGGGTGCGGACAGTTAGCCCGGAGGCGTATGCCATCTTTCGCATCGATTGCAGCAGCGTCGTGTCGCCACAATAGGCCGCGGCATCACTGCGATTGTCGGACGCATCGTAGTAGCCCAGACAGATGGCTTGCACCGGAACCTGGGCATCGATGGCTGCTTGCAGCAAGGCACCATGGAAACGCAGCAGCGTACTTCCGTCGCTGGTTGTGCCTTCCGGAAATACGGCTGCCAGCGTACCCGAGGCTAATTTTTCCTTCAGCGCGCGACTGGTGTGCATGGCGGCGCTGCGCTTGCCGCGTTCGATGAAAACGCAATCGGTACGCGCACACAGCCAGCCGATCACCGGCCAATCGCGTACATCAGACTTGCAGACAAAAGCAGCGGGACTTAGCGCGTGGATAACGTAAATATCCAGCCAGGAAATATGGTTGGCGACGATGAGACCGCGCAAGCTCAGCCCGCGCCCGCTAATTCCGTGCACGCTTAGCCCGCGCAAATTCGGTGGCTGGCCCGCAATGTCAAAGCGCACGCCCAGCATGCCGACTAGCTGACGCGACCAGCGCTGCCTGAGCCACAGGCGGACGGGTTGCTGCACGAGTGGATAGACGACTGCCACCGTGACGATGCAGGTCACCAGATGCAGCCCTAAGCGCGCCAGCCTGAACCAGCCGCGCACTTGGCGCAACGCTCTGGTCATTGCGATGGTCATCAAGCGGCTTGACGCTCCACGAAATGTTTGGCGTAGCGCGCGTTAATTCTCGACATGGGCAATAGCAAAAAAAGATCGGCGGTGTTGAAATCGGCATCCCACGCCGGTTCTCCGCAGATATAAGCGCCGGCGCGCATATAGCCTTTGATGAGCGGCGGTGTTTCCGCGGCGCGGTTGTATTCCAGCTTCTCAATCGGCAACGGATTGCGCGGAAACACACGGTATTCCAGCGGTGCCAAGTGGTCCTGGAGTTTGAGGAAGATGCTCGCGGCGGCATGCCCACCATCGGCCATGCCGATGCTGGCGCAACCGACCAGATAATCGTGACCGCTGTGCAGCATGTAATTGGCGAGTCCGGCCCAAAGCAGGGCGATGGTGGCGCCGGTGCGGTACTCCGGGTCTATGCAGGAGCGGCCCACTTCGACGATACGATCGCGCAGATGGTGCAGACGGACCAGGTCGAATTCGTTGTCGGAGTAATAGCCACCGATTTCACGTGCGGCTTCTGGTGAGAGTATGCGATAGGTGCCGACTATGCGACCGTTCTCTTCGTCGCGCACGATCAAGTGTTTGCAGAATGGATCGTAGATGTCGCGGTCCACACCGGGTGTACGCGTCGGCAGATTGGCGCCGAGTTCGTCGGCGAATACGCGATAGCGCAGACGCTGCGCTTCAAGAATTTCGGATTCGCTGTGGGCCATGGCCACGTGCAGTTTGGGTCTAGGTTTTTTTTGAGTCTGTTGCGCCAGATGCAGCATCGTTGATTTCTCCTCTCACGATATTGCATGGCACTGTAGAAAGTTAGGGTTGCCTCGATGTTAACGTCTTGTTGCGAATTTATGACAAGCTCTTGTTAGCTCCGTTATTTGCTTACTTGCTTATTAGTCCAATAACACCAGCAGCCACACGACGAGAAGATTCACCAGGGCTACAAACACCGAGGCGCTACCGATATCTTTGGCGCGCTTGGCGAGATCGTGGCTGTCGAGAGAAATACGGTCGACCGCCGCTTCCACAGCCGAATTGACAAGCTCGACGATAAGTACCAAGAGCACACTGCCGATCAATAGCGCACGTTCGATGCCGTGATCGCCGAGTACAAAAGCGAGTGGTATGAGTATCGCCGCCAGCAGTATCTCCTGGCGGAAAGCGTCTTCGTTGCGGTAGGCGGCAGACAGGCCTTGCAAGGTGTAGCGGAAGGCGTTCCAGATGCGTCGCACGCCTGTCTTGCCCTTATACGGGCTGATTACTGATTTAGTTTTGGTGTCCATCTTTATACCGGGAGCTAAATCTGCCCAAAGTAACGACCCAATGTGAACCCTGTATGTCGGTCTGGAGAATCAAGCGGAAAATCGCATCGAAGCGGACCAGCGCGCGGGGCCCAGAGCAGCTAAAGGCCCTGGGCGGGCGGTTAAATTGCGAGTATCGCGTAATTGTATCGGGCTGTATGGGGCAGTATTGGGCTGCTTGGGGCGAATGAGCTCAGGCAGGGATATCGGGTTCGAGCATGGCTTCGAAGACGGCGATGCGGTCCTTTAGCACCAACTTACGTTTCTTGAGCCGTTGCATCATGAGTTCGTCGCGCGGCGGGGGCGCCTGCGTCAGCCGGGCGATGACTTCGTCCAGGTCACGGTGTTCCACCTGCAGTTCATGCAGGCGCAAACGCAGCTCCGCGATGTCGTCCGATTCCTTCATGCGGCGTATGTTAGGGTGTAGCCAAGGTGGCGGCAAGGGTTGAATTTCCGCTTAGCGCCCACAGATAGCGCATAGGAGGTAGGCCAAATGTTGCTCGTATTCGACAATCCGGTATTGCATGTGGTGGATTATCCCGCCCAGGACGCTATCGAGGTCATCGATAAGCGGCTGGCGCGCGGCGTGTTTATGCGCGCAGGGGCGGCGCAGCGCTTCCGCGACGATTTGCGCAGCTTTGTTGCCGGCGACCCGGATATCGAGGCCTTCGATGACTTTCTCGAAGGCTACGATGAATTGTTGAATCAGCAGGCGATTTATCACTGACCGTATAATCGCCGCAATAAGTGCTGGGCGGGTGCGGTATGAACAAAGCCTTTGTCAAAGACGACGCGGCGGATGAGGATGAGGCAGGCGGCGCTGAATTACCCGCGCTGCCCGCCGGCCTCAAAAACTATATGACGCGGCGCGGCTATGCGCTGCTCAAGGGCGAGCTGGAAGCGCTGGTCAAAACCGAGCGGCCCGCGCTGGTGCAGGTGGTTTCCTGGGCCGCCAAGAACGGCGACCGTTCCGAAAACGGCGATTACATCTACGGTAAAAAGCGGCTGCGTGAAATCGATAGGCGTATCCGCTTCCTCATCAAGCGCCTTGAAAGCTCGGTCGTGGTGGACCCTACCGCCCAGGAAAATACCGATCAGGTTTTTTTCGGCGCCCGTGTCACCCTCAGTGATACTGACGGTGTGGAGTTTGGCTATCAGATTGTCGGTATAGACGAGGCCGACGTTGCACTCGGGCTCATCAGTTGGACTTCGCCCTTGGCGCGCGCGCTGCTCAAGGCGCGTGTAGGAGACACCGTACGATTTGCGAGCCCGGCCGGCCAACGCGAAATCGACGTGCTCGACATTCGTTACGAGTAGGTTTTGCGCAGGGTGAGGGTGAGCGAGATACAGAAAAGAAACAGAAAAGAAACAGAAACCCCAGCGCCCTCCGCCCCGAGAAATCGTATCAAGCAAACCCTTAGGGAAACGCTGAATAAGTCGGTATCGCTGTGAACGATTTTTTAGTCATGTGGTCAGATAATGGAAGGCGAACACAAGGGATGGAACGATGAAGCAGATGACGCTGGCGACGAGACCGGGTTTTGAGAAACCCAAGC
>JBBQGH010000047.1:0-19896 GCA_038322845.1 Gammaproteobacteria bacterium | reverse complement strand
CTTGGCCTCGCCACCAAATTTGCTCGATAACACCGTGGTGATCGCCGCCGTTAAGGTGGTCTTGCCATGGTCTACGTGACCAATCGTCCCCACGTTCACGTGAGGCTTCGTACGTTCAAATTTAGCCTTAGCCATGTCGGTACCTGTCTAAAAAAGTCATCAACAAAAACACTGCGAAACCATCTTTGGCGCGGCTGGAACCACCGCTATTTTTACTATTCCTGCATGTTTCCAAACTGCCACCAAAATCTGGTGCCCATGGCGTGGATTGAACACGCGACCTCTCCCTTACCAAGGGAGTGCTCTGCCACTGAGCTACATGGGCAGTCAAAATTCTTACTGGAACAGCAGCAGCCAATCAATAATAAAATCTCAGAGCAAACAGTTGGAGCGGGTGAAGGGAATCGAACCCTCGTCATAAGCTTGGAAGGCTTCTGCTCTACCATTGAGCTACACCCGCCCGGCTCCAAAGACTCAACACCAGACTCAATCACCAGACTCAATCACCACAACTGAAACTACTACTCCCCACTGCCGAACCCATCAAAACCGTGGTGGAGGGGGAAGGATTCGAACCTTCGAAGGCAGAGCCGTCAGATTTACAGTCTGATCCCTTTGACCGCTCGGGAACCCCTCCAGCGAAACGCGCAAGTTTGCCTATTTTCGCCAACAATGTCAAACACCTCCTGCGATTTGCCGCCAAAGTCGTGCAGTCTGGGTGCAGGCCCCATCAAGGAGTATAGAATCCAACGCCGAGCTCAAGGTGATGCACTGTCGGCGCTTACCCACTGACTATGGTGGTACTACTCAAAGCCCTCGCGGCGCAACTAATCGGAGCACTCCTGGTATTGGCTGGCGTTGTCTGGCAGCCCGCTGTTCTGGACTCTTCGTTCGCCCCGCTTGCGTTAGGCGTGAGCCAAGGCTTGGCGGCGGCAGGCGCAAGTTTTTTGCTGCGCGCCGAAAAATGGTGGCTAGCGATACATTTGGCATTCATGCCGGCCGTGGTGGGATTGAGCCGGCTCGATATACCGCCCCTCTGGTTTTTCGGCGCCTTCGTGCTATTGACACTAATTTACTGGAGCACCTTCCGCAGCCGGGTACCGCTGTATCTCTCCAACCGGCTTACCACGGATGCGGTGCTAACCCAACTGCCGCAGCGTGCCGGGCTGTGCGTGATGGACCTGGGCGCAGGTACGGGCGGGGCGCTGCGGCGATTGGCTGAGGGGCGGCCAGACCTCAGTTTTACCGGCATCGAGCACGCACCTCTTCCTTTCTTGCTAGCTTGGCTGGCCGGCCGCCGCATGCACAACTGCCGGGTGAAGCGCGGCGACTTTTGGCGGCAGTCGCTGGCCGATTGCGACGTCGTTTATGCTTTTCTCTCGCCAGTGCCTATGCCACGCTTGTGGCATAAAGCGCGAGAGGAAATGCGCGCCGGCTCCTTGCTCATCAGCAACAGTTTTCCGGTGCCTGGTGTGCAGCCCCAGCGAATCGTGGAAGTGGCCGACCGGCGCGGCACTCGGCTGTATTGCTACATACTGTAAATTCCGCAGTGGCGTAGGCAAGGGCGAAATTACCGGATCGACTTCTTCCCGCCGCGCTTGAGGCCGATCGGTGTTCCGGTCAAAGCTTGCTGCGCTTACGCCCGAGTATGACTAAGGCCTGAGCACGGCTGGAAACCTTCAAGGCTTTGAAAATTTTCGAGACATGCAGCTTGACCGTGCCTTCGGTCAAGCCGAGGAGGTCGCCAATTTCTCGGTTTGACTTGCCCTCCTTGAGCAAATCAAGCACGCGCAGTTGCGCCGCCGTCAAACCATAGGTGCCTGTAGGATCTCTCTTGCTGTCGTCGATTTGTTCCGCGTTGACGAAATCGCGTAAATAGGCCGGCAGGTAGAGTTCGCCGTCCAGCACCCGGCGCACGGCATCCAACAACACATCACCAGAGCTAGACTTAGGCACAAAGCCCGAAGCGCCCTGGCGCATCGCGCGGCGGACTGTTTCGGCGTCGCCCAAGGCAGAAATGACCAACACCGGCACCGCTGGAAAACGTTTACGCATGACGGTCAGCATCGCCATGCCATTCATACCGGGCAGCATGAGATCGAGCAGCACTAAATCGAACTCTTTCTCTTGCTCAACCACATGCAGAGCGCCTTCGGCATCCTCTGCCTCGAACAGCTTTAGTCGGGGGCTGAGCTTGCGCAGCGTCTGCAACAACCCTTCCCGTACCAGGCCGTGGTCTTCTACAACCAATAGTCTGAGCAATGGATCCCCCTTATTGGTTGTCATGGTTTATCGTTTTGTCATCATACGACTTTTCGTCGCGATGTCTAGAGGCTGTACACGGTAATTTTCTCCGACGGTGTCTGGAGGCGAAACGTGCGCCTTGCCGATGCGATGAAACGCTACAGCAAGGCGCAAATCGGCCGTAAACGCCTACCAGGTGGTTTATGCTCCCTTTATGTTTCTCTCCATCCAACTCCATCTGACAGGGGTCGCAGCATGGCAGTTCCAGAGACCCCGAATATCGCGCCGACAAGCCTAGCCACGGACCTCCCCACGCCTGTCGAAGAGACCCTAGGGGCACAGGTCAAGCGCGAACAGACGGTAATGCTCTATCGTCAGTTGGGCATTGCGATATTCGCCACCATGGTGGGCGCTTTGCTCAATGTGGTGGTGATGGCTGGCACGGCGCCCACGTGGCTGCTGGCCGGCTGGCTGGCACTCATGGCCTTGAACCAGACCTGGCGCCTGATACACAGCGAAAAAATGCTGGCGCCAGACCGCATCCATCGAGCCGCCTTCGTTTGGATGATGGGCACCTTAATCTCGGGCTGCTTATGGGGCATCGGCTACATTGTGATGTTCCCGCCCGACTTGCCCGTGCAGCAGGCGGTGATGACGGTCTTGATCTTCGGTGTGGCGGCCGGCGCAACCCCCCTCATCGCCTCACACGTGCCTTCCTTTTATGCCTTTATTTTCCCTTCCATGCTGGCGGTCGTGGCGCGCAATGCCTATGAGGCCGACACGCCGCATATCGTACTGGCGATCATTTGTTTCGCGGTGATGCTGGGCATTCTTTCCTTCGGCCGCAATTTCAATAGTCTGCTCATTTCATCCCTGCGCACGCGCCTGGAAAACGAGGCCTTGGCGCGTCGTCTCGCTGAGAAAAATGCCGAGTTGGAAAAAGCGCGCAACATCGCCGAACAAGCGAACCGCGCAAAGACCAAATTCTTCGCCGCCGCCAGCCACGATTTGCGCCAGCCTATCCACGCCATGGGGCTTTTCGCCTCCGCCTTGCGTGACCGCGTACGCGATCCGGAAACGCGCTACGCCGTCGATAGCATCAACGCCGCCATCGAATCGCTGGAATCGCTTTTCAGTGAGCTGCTGGATATCTCAAAAATCGAGTCTGGCACGGTACACGCCGAACTTAGCGACTTCTCGCTGGAGGCGCTGTGTGTCTCGCTGCGACTCAATCTTGCGCCGGAAGCCGCGGCCAACGGTCTGGAATTGCGCATGCGCCATTGCGACACGCGCGTGCGCAGCGACCCGCATCTGTTGGAGCGTATTCTGCTTAATCTGGTGGTGAATGCAGTGCGCTACACACCGAGTGGGGGTGTCTTCGTCGGCGCACGCAAGCGCGGCAATTTCTTGCGCATCGAAATATGGGACACCGGTATCGGCATCCCGGCGGATGAGCAGGAGAAAATTTTCGAGGAGTTTTATCAGCTCGCCAACCCCGAGCGTAATCGCAAGAAAGGGCTGGGGCTGGGCCTCTCCATCGTCAAGCGTTTGGCCGACTTACTGGGGCATCGGTTGACGCTTTGTTCGCGACCGGGGCGCGGCACCGTGTTCCGTCTCGAAGTACCACTCGCGCAAGGGCCGATGCCGCTCGCACCCGCACCAGTGCGCAACGAATTTGCGCCGGATTTTTTCGGTTACCACTTTTTGATCATCGACGATGAAATCGTCGTGCGCGAAAGCCTGATCGCCCTATTGGGGGGATGGGGCGCCGAAGTCACGGCCTGTATGGGACTGACGGATACGCAACAAATCATCCAGACGTTGGAGCGCGCACCCGATCTCATCATCGCTGATTACCGTCTGCCGGAAGGGCCGGTCGGCCGCGAGGCCATCCGCATAGTGCGCGAACGTTTCGGGCAAAATCTGCCGGCCATTATGGCCACCGGCAGCGTCTCGCCGGAACGCGAAGCGGAGGCCGAGGCGCATCACTTTCATCTGCTGCAAAAACCCGTCATGCCCGCCAAACTGCGCACGCTCATACACGCCATGCTGCGCGAGGGCGAGCGCTAGCCGCCAGCGGCGTGCGCTATGATGAAGCGAGGCTCAAACAAGGAAAAATTTCATGACTACCGACCAAGCTCCGCAAGACCCGCTCGAATTCCTTAAAACCATGTGGGGCGGCATGGGTTTCAGTGTGCCGGGCATGATTACGCCCACTACTGACATTGGCGAGCTCGATAAGCGCATCGCTGAATTGAAAACCGTCGAAGGTTGGCTGCGCATGAATCTCAATATGCTGCAAATGAGCATCCAGGGCTTGGAAATGCAGCGCGCCACGTTGGCCGCCCTGCAAGCCATTAGCCAATCGGCCAGCTCGCCGGAGGCCAATGCCAACCCTTTCGCTAATCCGGCGATGTGGCCCTGGAACATGGTGCCGCAAGGCGGTGCTGCGCCCACCAACGATGAAAAGCCAGAGGCCAAGCCGCAAAAAAAACCGAAGTAGCCCGCGAGGCAGCTTAAATTGTCAAATAGGGCCGCCGCATCGTGCGGCGCTGGGGCACAAATACAGAGGGGGCGTTGCCGCCCCCTCAATGTTTCACTCGCGCGACGACCTATTCGCTCATTTGCGTCTTATTTGCGTTTCAAGCGTTTCAGTTCCTCTTTCGCCTGCTTGTCGCCGTTGTCGGCGGCCTGGCTAAACCACTTTTCCGCCTCGGCCAAATTGCGGGCCGTGCCCTTGCCCTGCTTGTAGGCGACACCGAGGTTGTATTGCGCGGTCACGGAACCCAGTTCTGCCGCCTTTTGGTATAGAGCAAATCCCTCGGCCGCGCTCTTCGGCACGCTACGGCCTTCGGATGTCATCACCGCTAGATTGAAATAGCCCGCCGCTTCACCTTGATCCGCGGCTTTGCGATACCACTTCACGGCTTCTGCATCGCTCTTAGGTACCCCACGGCCATTGGCAAACATTAGGCCCAAGTTGGACTGCGCACTGGCCAGCCCTTGATTGGCCGCCTTGCGATACCACTTGACCGCTTCCGCGTCGTCTTTGGCAACGCCACCGCTGCCGTTTTCATACATCAGGCCCAATGCGTATTGTCCGGTGGGCTCGTCCTGATCTGCGGCGCGGCGGTACCACTTGCTCGCTTCTGCCTCATTTTTAGGTACGCCACGGCCTTTGCTGTACATCAAACCCAGATTGGCTTGCGCGCCGGAAGAATCTTCCTCCGCGGCTTTGCGGTACCACTTCACCGCTTCCGCCTCGTCCTTGGCCACGCCCCGGCCCTGTGCATACATCAAACCCAGGTGATACTGCGCGCCACTCAAATTCTGCTCGGCGGCCTTGCGGTACCACTGTGCTGCCGCAACATCATCCTTAGCAACGCCACGACCGGCTTCCAGCATGGCGCCCAGACCATACTGGCCGATGGCGTCGCCCTGCTCGGCCGCTTTGCGATACCACTCAACCGCTTTCGCCTCGTCCTTCGCGACAGCGCGCCCTTCGGCATACATGGTGCCGAGATTGGCTTGCGCGCTGGCTGAGCCATTTTCTGCGGCCTTGCGATACCACTCGAGCGCCTGCGCTTCATCCTTGGCGACGCCCTGGCCCGTCGCATAGGCCAAGCCGACGGCGTAATACGCCGGGGCAAAACCCTGATCCGCCGCCTTGCGATACCACTGGAGGGCAGCAGCCTGATCCTTGGCCACACCACGGCCGGCCTGGTACATGACGCCGAGATTGAACTGCGCGCGGTCCGAACCCTTCTCACCTTTCTCGGCAGTCTTGGTGTACCACTTCACGGCTTCCGCTTCATTCTTAGGCACACCACGGCCGGACGAATAAGCAATACCCAAGTTGGTCATCGCATTCATTTCACCCTGATCTGCTGCCAGCGTCCACAGCTTCACGGCTTCGGCTTCGTTCTTCTCGACACCACGACCCGCGGAATAGAGATTGGCGAGATTGGCCTGCGCGCCGGGGTGGCCTTGATCGGCGGCTTTGCGATACCACTTCGCCGCCTCGGTGAAGTTTTGCTCCGTGCCCGTGCCCGTGGCATACATGTAGCCCAGATAGAACTGCGCACCCTTGTCGCCCTCTTCGGCACGCGGCTTAATTTGCGCCAAGCTAGGCTCAGCGGTTTTCGACTCATCGTGGCTGGCGGACCAGGCGGGGGCGGCCAGTGCAAAGCACAGCGCAGCGGCGGTGGCGGCGCGACGAGAAACAGTACAACGAGTGGCGGAGAATTTGGGCATGGTATGGGCTCACGGAAGAGTTGGCGGAACGCCCCTTTCGTGACGGTGGGCGCCTGACTAGACCCGCCAATTATAAGCGTCGACTTCCACCGGAGACAAGCAAGGGCCGATCGCTACGATCTGACGAAATTAGCACCGCCACGATTTTGTCGCCGCCCTTGGTGCGGGTGTAGCATCTGGGCGCCACTCATACCAGGATCAACCGAGGACCACACCAAGGATAGCGCCATGCAAACCAAAGCCAAGCTCATCACGCCCGCCGAACTGGCCGGCAGCGACGCGTCTGCGCCCATCTGGGGCGACTACACGCGCCACTATCTGGCCGAAGGCGATTCCTGGTTCACGCTGGCGGCGCTACCGGGCGGCAATCTGCTGCAAGAACTCAAACTCGAACAGACTTCGCTGATCGTCACGACCGCCTACCCCGGCGACACGCTCACGCACATGGTGGAGTGGCGGCAAAACACGGCCTTCGTCAATCTGCTCTCCCGCCCGCTCTTCGCCTGGCGCTGGGACGCCATTCTGCTTTCCGCCGGCGGCAACGATCTAATCGACGCCGCGCTGGCCGCGCCCGGCATACTCGCCGCACCGGCTACCCCCTCGACGCACGCCGACGACTACATCGACACCGAGGGCTACGCCAAATTCGAGGCGTACTTGCGCCGTAATTTCGAAGCGCTCGTGACCTTGCGCGACGATGCCGTCAGCCCCAATCGCGGCATACCGATCATCCTGCACACCTACGACTTCCCCACGCCGCGCCCCGCACCGGCCCGATTGGCGGGCACTGTCGGCGCACTCGGCCCCTGGCTCTACACCGCCTTCACCGAACACAACGTACCGCCCGAACTGTGGCAGGCGCTCGCCGATGCGCTGCTAAAGCGGCTCGCCGGCATACTCACCTCACTACACCTGCCCAACATTCATGTCGTCGATACGCTAGGCACGCTGGATCGCGCCGCCGCCGGCAGCACGGGCGACAGTGGCGACTGGCTCAATGAAATTCATCCCAACCTGAATGGACGCCGCAAGCTCGCCGAAAAATGGGGTTCTGTTCTTGATGCGCTGTAATCGCCCGTACTCCGCGCAGCTTGTTCATCCGGGCAGATGTCGCTACCATCCGCGCGTCGCAGCGTTACTGCAATGACATCCACGAACAACCCCAACGAACAACCCCTAAAGGAAAACCCATGAGCGGCACCCAGCAAGACAACAACAAAGCCAGCTTTCTACGCGCAGCGGAAGAACTCTTCGTCAAGCGCGACATCGATTCCGTCGACCACAACTTCGCCGCCGACTTCGCCTATCACAACGATCGCCGCAACGCCGCCGACAAGGCGCAGGCCATCACCGCGCGTGAATCACTCAAGCGTTTCTACACTGGCTTCTTCGCCGGCTTTCCAGACATGAAGCCCGACGTCCAGCATGTACTGGCCGATGGTGACAAAGTCTCCTGCTTCCTCATCTGGAAGGGCACGCACAGTGGCGCCTTCATGGGCCTGCCGCCCACCAACCTAGCGGTGACTGTGCGCGTCGCCAACGTCTTCCGCATGGCCGACGGCAAGATCGCCGAGCATTGGGACATCCTCAACGAAGCCGATCTGGCTCCCGTATTCGCCGCTGCGGCGAAATTGACAGGCGCGCCGAAGTAAGATGCATCCGCCCCAGCACACTGCCCGGAAAGGCGCATGGAATAGCGCTCTCCGGGCAGTGTGCCGTTAAGCTTTCGATTTTTTGCCATTGAAAGGCGCCGTCATGACATTGGCCACACGCTGCTCCTCAAATTCAACTTTGATGCAAATCCACCGTCGGCCGTCCTGCCGTGGCGCGCTGCTGTTAGGCGCAGTATTACTCGTCAGCGGCTGCGCCCATCTCAATGCCCCCGCATCAAAAGCGGCGACGCTTTCCCCCGAACGCATCGCCGAAATCGTCGCCAGCCCGGATCGCAGCGAGTTCGACCGAAAAATGGATGCCACGCGCAAGCCCGAACAATTGCTCGCCTTCATCGGCGTGCGGCCCGGCATGACGGTGCTGGATCTGAGCACCGGCGGTGGTTACACGGCGGAGTTGTTGGCCCGCGCTGTCGGCCCCACGGGCAAGGTGTATGGTCAGAGCGAACCGCGTGATCCCAATCGCGCACCACCGCCGGTGCCGGAGAACGGTCCACTTGCCGCCGCGCTACGCGCCGCCCTGCCGCCCGGCCCACGACTAACGTCGCCCGAAGCCCTCGCCAAGCGCGCCCAATATCCGGCGGTGGCGAATCTGCAATCAATCGTGCAGCCATTCGAAAGCCCCGCGCCCAATCCGCTCGCAGACAAGGGCTTTGATCTCGCCACCTTGCTCTACAACTATCACGACCTGCAACACGCCGGGGTCGACCGCGCCACAATGAATCGCGCCATCTACGCCGCCCTCAAGCCCGGCGGCCTCTACGTCATCATCGACCACGCCGGCCGCCCGGGCACTGGCATCTCTGAAGCAGGCACCCTGCACCGTATGGAAGAAGCCTTCCTCATCCGCGAAGTCGAAGCCGCCGGCTTCAACCTCGCCGGCACCGCCGACTTCCTACGCAACCCAGCCGACCCGCGCGACCAGGTCATGCCCGAGCCACCGATCACCAAGGATCAGTTTGTGGTGAAGTTCGTCAAACCCTGAGTGCGCCTTAGTGCGCCTCAGTTGCGTTTATTCCTGTGCGCTAGGGCTCAATACACAATCGCGACGTGAGGGTGGTCTTAGCGACTGACTGTCGCAATAGCGCGCGGTGTATCCCCACCGCTGCAGCGCACTGGCGTGGGTTTCCGACCTCACTAACCAGCCAGCCCAAGAATAGCGCCGCAGAAACGAGCCCCTGGCTGAAGCTTAGTGGGCACTTTCCTCGCTCAAGAAGAACTTCAGCTTGCCGATAACCATATAACCCCGCTCTCTTAGCGTCTGTCGATAGCTATGTCCGGCAGAACCATGTAGGTGGGATTGATTGATCATATGGTGATGAAGATGCCTCAGAAAAACGGCCTTTCCGAAATCCTCTTACTGCTTTTGGCGATTGCTGTCTGCCAGATCGGCGCGGCGGTATGGAGCGTATACAGCGGCAGTTGGGGCGGGGCGGTATTAAACACGCTGATCGCGGCGGCTGTTATCGGTTGCTATTTCTGGCTGCGGGACAACCTTGTCCGCCCGCTGTTCCAAATCACTGCCCGCCTGGCGGAGTGTGCCCAGGGGGAAACCGATTTGTCCAAAGCACTGGAGACGCAGTCACCCGCGTTGCGCCAGTTCGCCGACAGCTACAACACTTTTTTGCAGCGCATGGGCGATTCAATTTCGGAAATCCGCAAAATGGCGATGGGCATCGCGCGCGAGGCGACCGTGGTTCTCACGCAGGTTTCTCAAACGGCGAGCGGCGCCGCTACCCAGGGCAAGCTGTCGGAGGCCGCGCTGACCGCCAGCGAAGAGGCCGCGCACGCGCTGGAAAATGTCGCCAGCAGCACCGGCAACATTTCCGATTCAACCACGGTGCATCTGGAAGGTGTGAGGCATTCTATGGAGGAATTGCTGGACGTGTCACGCAAGGTCGAGTCGCTGACGCGACGGCTAGACGGTTTCGCGGGCACGGTGGACAAGCTTACCAACCAGTCTGTCAGCATCCAGGAGATCGTCAAGCTCATCAAGGGCGTGGCCGACCAGACCAATCTACTTGCGCTAAATGCCGCGATCGAAGCGGCGCGCGCCGGTGAACACGGACGTGGCTTCGCCGTGGTGGCCGACGAAGTGCGAAAACTCGCGGAAAAGACGGCGGCGGCGACCGATCAAATCACCACCAACATCGCCGGCATTATCGACCTTGTCGGCCAGACCGGCACCGAAACAGCCCACATACGCGAGGATATCGTGCGCACCAGTGAAGTGGTCACGCGCACTTCCTCGCAGTTCGGCACCATGGTGCAGGACTACGAAAATATGAGCGCCAGCCTTATGGCCGTCGCAGCCGGCAGCGAACAACTCACGGCCACCAACGCGCAAATGCACGACAGCGTGGAGGAGATCCACACGTTGAGCGTCAGCGTAGCGACGCAGATGGTGACTTCTAGCCAGGCCGCCGAGTCGCTCACGCGAACCACAGAAACCATTCAGGCGCTGTCCTTCAATTTCCGCGTCGGCAGCCGCGATGTGTTCGAGGCGAACATCGATCGCATCGGCCGCTTTCGCAACGAGGTGCAGGCGCGCATCGAAGACATGCACAAGCGTGGCGTCAATGTCTTCGACCGCAATTACCGGCCCATCCCCCACACTAATCCGCAAAAATACACCACCGAGTTCACCGAAGCCTTCGGGCGAGAATTGCAGGACTTGTGCGAGCAGGCAGTTGCAGATATCAGCGGTGGCATTTATGCCGTGCCCTCGGACAATGGCGGCTACCTCGCCATTCACATGCAGAAGTTTTCCAAACCGCTCACCGGCGATTACCAGATCGATCTGCTCGGCAATCGCAGCAAGCGCATCTACAACACCACGCCGCTGGAGATGCGCGCCAATAAGAACACCTCACCCCTGCTGATACAAACCTACATGCGGGACATCGGCGACATCGTGGTGGATGTTGCCATGCCCCTATACATCAGCGGCCGGCATTGGGGCATGGTCCGCTCCGGCTTCGACTCTTCGATCGTAGTTTGATGTTGCTCCCTATCACTTTTACTCGCGACGTCCAATCGCCCGCTCCCTTCCGCGCAGCGGTGGCGGGTAAGCCGCCGTCTATGAACGCCGAAACTGTCGGCTTCTTTACCCGCCTACGCCGCAGACCTGGCTGGTTCTTGGCCTTTGTTTTCCTGGCGATCTGCGCCTTTGTCTTCAGCGTCACGATGAATCGGATGCTGGATAAGCGCGTGGAAGCGCGCACCATCTACGAAAACAAACTGCTGGCACTTACCCTGGCTTTGCGCGAGCGCGTCGAAGGTGAGTTAGCGAAAACCGAATTCGCGCTGAACATTCTGGCGCAAGATATCGAACAGGGCACACTAGACGAACGCCGCTTGCACCGGCTCCTGGAGAGACGCCTCAAAAGCGGAATGCCGCAAATAGAGTCGTTTGCCGTACTCGATGCCCATGGCCGCGTTCTGGCCAACTCCGCCAGAGAGCCCGCACGCGAAGTGGCCGCCTATCTGGCTGATGTGCGTAGTGCGCTGGCCGCCGACGCGAACCTGATGCGCGCCGTCGGACGCACCCACATCACGCCGGGCGCCCATGAGCGCGTCTTTCCGGTGATGCGGCGCATCGGGCCGGATGCGCATATGCCGATCGGCTATATCGTCGCGGAATTCCGCACCGACTACCTGCGCTCCATGTATGACTCCATCGCCTTGCCCGACACCGGGCTGGTAATGCTGGCAAACAGCCGTTCCCAGCGCATGCTGGACGGCTATCCGAACGGCGAGAAACATGCCGATCGCGACTTATCGACTCAAGGCATGTTCCAACGCTTTCTCACGGCCACCGAAGGTAGTTTTGTCGATGCCTCGCCGTTCACCACCGTGCCGCGCCTTATCGTGTTTCGTCAGTTGCCGGACTATGCGCTGGTGGTCGCTGCGGCGGTACCGATGGACGTGGCCATGGACTTCTGGTTGAGGGAAGAAGATGGCCTAAAACTGCGTGTCGCCATGATCATGCTGGTAGTGGGCGGTTTGTTCCTGCTCATCAACGCCTACATGCGGCAAGCGGCGGAAAAAGAAGACATCCTGCGCCAGTCGAATGCCCTACTGGAGAAACGCGTTTCCGAAAGAACCAGCGAACTTCAAGCCATGGTGCAGGAACTTAGCACCTTCAGCTATTCCGTTTCGCATGACTTGCGTACGCCATTGCGCGCCATCAACGGATATTGTCACGTCATCGAAGAGGACTATGGCGACCGGCTTGACGCTTACGGTCTGGACTGCCTTGGGCGCGTGCGCGGCGCCGCCGAGAAGATGGGCCATCTCATTGATCGTTTGCTGGAGCTGGCGAAGCTGTCGCGCGCACAGCCTAACTTCAAGCCAACCAATCTCTCCGAACTCGCCAATGAAATTGCCACAGAATTGCGCCAGGCGCAGCCGCATCGCGAAGTGGAATTCCACAGCGAAGAAGGTCTGGTCGTCCATGGCGACGAGACCTTGCTACGTGACGCCCTCACCAATCTGCTCGAAAATTCTTGGAAATTCACCCGCGACGTGGCGCATCCGACAATCGAATTCGGCGCCATGCAGGACAAGAAGCGCACGATCTACTACGTACGCGACAATGGCGTGGGCTTCGACATCGCGCACGCCGACAAGCTCTTCTTGCCCTTTGAAAAGTTGCATCCCGGCCAGGGCTACGAGGGTGAAGGAATCGGGCTCGCCACCGTCAAGCGCATCATCGAAATGCACCACGGCCGCGTCTGGCCCTCACCTACCACCGCGCACGGCGCCACGTTCTATTTCACTTTGGGTCTCTGATTCGCCGCGTAGTTTTCCGTGCTGCACAGTTTTCTGGCCGCACAGTTGTTCGTGCCGCGACGTTGCCATTGTCGCTGTTTCCCTGCAAGATTCTGTCCCGGCGCGCGGCACTCAGTGTGGTACTGAGCGCGGTACTGGCTAGGGAGCAATGGGATGTTCAAAACAAAACTGAAAACGACGCTAGCAAGCCTGTGCGCCGCCAGCTTATTCCTCACCAGCGCCTACGCCTGCGCTGTGCAAACACGCGGTGGTGTCACATGCGACCAGTGGCTGGCGGACAGCAAAGCCAATGCCTGGGAAATTTCGGCGGATCACTTCTGGCTGTTGGGATACCTCTCCGGCCTGGCGGTCGGGATGGAAAAGGATTTCCTCAAGGGCAACAGCAACGACGCGATTTATTCTTGGATGGATAACTACTGCGTCGCCCACCCAATCAAGAGCGTCGGCGACGCCGCCAACGTATTGGCGCGGGAGTGGCGCATCGACAGCAATGGGGACAAGGCTGACAAAGCCGTCGACACCAAGTAATTACTACGGGGCGCTCGCTCAGCGAGCAAAATAGCCCTCGCCTCAGTAGTTCATCCTCAGTAGTTCATCTTTACGTCTTGCTTGACCTCGGCGCCCGTCACCTTAAATTCGGCTTTCTTGTAGTGCGGCGGCCCCATGCGCGTGGCGTTGTTGGAAACAGCGACGCCCTCCATCGGAATAGAAATCATGCCGCCCGAAAAATCGAGCTTGCCATTGCCGTTCTCGTCGTGGAAAAGATTGACGGCACAACCGCCCGGTGCGACGTTTTCAAAATTGAGCGTCACGTCTTCGCCAGTGACGGGCGCCTTGACGTTGGCGACAGCGCGCGACGGATCCAGCCAGCCGGCCTCGCCGCAATAAAGCGTCGCATACAGAAAGCCGCCGGTAGCGGCTTTGACGCCATGTGCTGTCAGCACTACGTTAGCCGCCTGCGCGCCTAAAGACGCGGCGGCAAATAGCGCAGCGGCAAATACCTTTGCATTAATCCGTGAATTTATTTGCATATTGCTTCTCTCCGTTGTTGGGTGATGAATTGTTGGCGCCTAATTTTGCCGCTCAACTGGGCACAGCGTTCTTGAAATCCAATTTGCCAATGGTTGCGCATAGGCGATGGCATCCGCCTCAGTCATAAAAAAGTGATCGGCATTCACCATCAGCAGTTCGCGGCTCGGCGCCTCGGTCAAGGCGGCGTGGATGATTTGCGCGTTCTCCGGTAAGGAAATGCCGTCGCGGCTGCCATGCAGCACCAACGCCGGCACGGTAACCGCTTTGGCATGCGAGAGAACATCGGTATTGCCGTCGCTCGGTGTGCCGAAAAAATTTACCAGCGTTTCCGCCGATACCGTGAGTGGCCTGCCGCCGCCCCAAGGGAAACTCACTACCTCGCGACCGCGCCGCTCGGCGATCATGCGACGTGCCGTCTCCAGAAAGGCGTCATAACAAGCCCGCTCGGTTTCGTTCCAGCGAAAGCGCGCTTCCATATAGGGCGAAACAATGCCGCCCAGAAACACCACTGCGGCAACGCCATGTTCCTTGCGATGCGCCAGGTAATAGGCGACACGGCAACCGCCCAGGCTGTCGCCGACCAGCACGATGGAGGTATAACCTCGGCTGCGCACAAAGCTGAGTGCAGCGTCGAGGTCTTCCAGGCAGTCTTCGAAATGCGCATACACCATGCCGGTCGGTGACACGGCGCGCGTGTTGATTGCCAGCACCGCATGCCCCGCTGCCACCAGCGGCGCAGCGAAACTGTTCAAGTCATTCGGTCCGGCGAAACCGCCACCGAAGCCGGGGACATAAACGACCGTGCTGGCAGTGGCCTGCTCGGGTTTCCAAAGCAGGCCGTGCAACACCAGCCTGGCCGCCGCCGGATAGCGTACTAACTCGGCCGGCAGTCCAACGCGCCCGAAATCGGGCGGCAAGTTGGGTGCCATGCCGGGCGCTCCGATGCCGCGTTCATGGGTAATGCCAAATGGCGCGCTCATGTCATTCTCCTGGTCAGGATTTCAGACTAGCCAACTGCCCGAGCACCATGCCGCGAAACTGCGGCGGTACAGTTTCATTGACGTGCTGTTCGATAGCCGCTTCGGTCAGCGTGGTGAGCCCCTTCTCTGTAACCCATTCGTTGAACTTCTTCTGCACCTTGTCGCGCATGAAGCCTGGCGAGGTGGACAGCATCTTGTCGAACATGGCCTTGCTATTGCCTTCCCAAATTAGACTGTCTGTCGTGGACACGGCGCTTTCCTTTCTTAGGTTGTCTGCCAACGCCTAAGGTGCTGGCGCTGGGGCCGATGCTGGTGCTGGTGCTGGTGCTGGCGCTGGCGCTGGTGCCGACACGGATGCTGGTGCCGACGCTGGCGCTGCCGCCGACTTGAGGCTGCTGAAGTGCTTGGCAAAGTCGGCGATATCCTTGTCGGAAAGCGGCTTGGCCATCGGCACCATCAGGGGATCTTTGCGTACGCCCGAGCGAAAATCCTTGAGTTGTTTGACCAGATACGCCTCTTTCTGGCCGGCAAGATTCGGCCATACGGGATTGATGCTGATGCCGTCGCTACCGTGACAGGCGCCACAGGCTAGCGCCTTCTTTTCGATGGCCGATAGCTCGACTGCCGGATTCATCGCCGATGCCAGGCCTGATGCCGCCAATAGCGTAGCGACGATCAAAGGGACTTTCATAATCATGATGGGCTCCTTGTCTTGTCTTGCTATTTTTTGTACTTGATGGTGACTTTATAGGCGATGGGCTGGCCCGGTGGATCTTGCACAAACGTGACTTCGCCACGCGCACCGGCGTATTTTCCGGTGCCGCCATTCACCCCCAACGAAAGCGGGCTGTCCTGCTCCAGCGCCGTCAGATTCATATTGCCATTGGCATTGATCTGGCCATCCGGCAGTATGTAGGTGATCTGGCAAGCAGCGTCATACGGACCTCCCTGGCCAATCACCACGTCGCCTTTGAACGGGCCGTTGGGGCCATGATCAACGGTCATGCACCAACCGCGCATCATGCCGAGCTCTTTGTTGCTCTTCCAATCGAACACCTTGTTGTTGAGGAAAACCCAGCCTCCCGCGCCACGGCCGGGGCCAATGGGGTGCGGCTTCTTGAGATCGTCGATGATGAGAATCGGATTATTTTTCTCGTCATTCAACGTCGAGGAAAAAGTCCGCATGCTCACTTCACGCAATACCAGCGTCTCGGCAACGGCTGGTCCCACTATGCCAGCCAGCAGAACACCACCCACAATCATGCTTATCTTTTTCATGGTTTTCTCCTTGTGAAATTAAACGGTTTTAGTGCTTGGGCGCGCTCTTCAGCCAGGCGATACCGCCCCAGGTCGCGAACTTCTTCGCCACCAGTCCCAGTTCCATTCCCTTGCGTACGGTCTTGGCATCGTTCAGCGGCACCCACTCGCCATCAATCTTGATACGCTGCACCAGCGGCTCGCCGACCATGCTATTGGCGGGCATGGCTTGAATCGCCACTGTCTCCGGCGTGGCCTTGGGGCCAGGCACGATCCAATAGCCATAGGTGTCCGTCGGCTTGGTGGCAAAGCGCTCAAAGGTATCGTCGTGCGCGGGGACGATGACGTCCGGCATAGGTTTGCCGTTGGCATCCAGCATCGGTTTTCCGCTGATCTTGTCGAGCGGCATGGACATCTGCGGGCCATACGGTTCCGCATCGGACACCGGCGCAACGAGAAACACATCAACCTTGCCCTTGTTCTTGGAAGGTTCGTTCGGACCATGTCCGCCGCGCGCCTTGGGCATTTGCACATAAACCTGCACGGTCTTTCCATCGACCCATGCCTTCTTGGTGAGATCAAAGGCAATGTCGGCAGCAGCGGCGGTCTGGACCAAAGCACCAGCACCGAACAGAATGGCGAGCGCACCACGTCGTGTCATTTCTAATCTCCTTACTTTAGCCGCGCATCATGCGCAGCAGGTTGAGCATATTGAGACGCAGCAGGTCGCGTGTGCCATCGCACGGTTCACCTACCCAAGCGTCGACCAAAAATTTCCCAGCGTCGTATTCGGCGGCGATGCCGTAGCCGCCAAGGATGCGCACGCAGCGCTCGGCATTCTTGATGGCCACATCCATGGTGAAACTCTTGGCCCCCGCCGACAGCAGTGCCGCCGTGCCCATGTCGCCCGAGTCGGCTGCCCATGCGAGCTTCCAAACCATCAGCCGCGCCGCTTCCAGATCAACCAGCATGTCAGCGAGTTTCAAGGCGACGGCCTGATGATTAATGATGGGCTGCCCCCAACTGATGCGCTGATTTGCGTATTCGTAGGCATATTCAAACGCGGCGCGCGCTTGTCCAACATAGCAGGCCGCTAACCCCGCCCCGAGATACGGAATCACCTCCATGAAGAACATACCGAAGTTGGCGCCCTCTTCGCCGATGCGGTTGTCGACTGAAATACGCACGTCATCGAGAAACACTTCGCAGTGCATGGCGGACTTCCAGCCGATCAACTCCGTTTTCTTGCCTACGGTCAGGCCGGGCGTGTCGGCGGGCACGAAGAACATCGAGGTGGCTTCAATGCCCGGCTTGTCGAGATCGGTACGCGCCATGATGAAGTAGGCCTTGGCAGCGCCGGCGTTGGTGGAGAAACCCGACTTGGAGCCGTTCAGCACATAGTGGTCGCCATCGCGACGCGCAAAGCTCTTCAGGCCGATCTTCGGATCGGGTACCGGGCAGAAGGCATCCGCGCCGGAGACGTTAGGTTCGCTCGACGCCGACGACAACACGTAGTCGTCGTCCTCGGCCATGGCGGTCAACCAGCGCTTGCGTTGCGCTTCGTTGCCACCCTTGAGGATGATGATGGGCGAAGTGGCGCTGACGTTGAAATAGGAAGCGGCGATAGCCACATCGACGGCCCCGAGTTCTTCCATGATGATGACGTTATCCATGCAAGTGCCGCCCAGGCCACCGTACTCAGCGGGGATCAACGTCCTGGTGAAGCCCAACGACGAGCCCTTGCGATAGAGCTCGCGGCACAGATCCCACGGCGTTAGCTTGCTGCGGTCCATGTGCTTGATGGCTTCTGCCACCGGCTTTATTTCCTTGAGCGCGAAGTCACGCGCCGTCTGCTGGTACATGCGTTGTTCTTCGCTGAGAGAAAAATCGATCATGGCTTACATACTCCGTAAAATTGAATCCAGGCGTCAGAACGCGCGCGGCGTCTTGAGCTTGCCACTTTTTATTTTTTCGAAATTCATGCGACCGTAGTAGAACTCTTCGTCAGGCTCGTGCGGATCAATGCCGATCTGCATAAGTGCAAACTTGAAGGGCTCCATGACGTGTTGATGGATCTTCATGGTCGGCTGTCGCGTATAGCCGCCGTTGCCGCCCACCAGCCATTGGTAGTACTTCTGTAGCGGCCAGTTGTAGTTGCCGAGCATGGCAGTCGGCATGTGCTGCGCCTCGAATATGACGCGCACCGGTGTGAGAAACCAGTAAATCTCCATGGCCTCGGCGGTCTTGCCTTCGCGCAGTTTGCGGTAGTAGTCGACCATGTAAGGCTTATCGGGTGACTGATAGGCTTCGTAGCAGCCGGCGCCGATGTATTGCTGACGATTGGCTTGCCACATCAGCGGCAACATGCGCTCGACAGGATTACTGACGAGGAGACGGTCGCCCACCCGGCTTTGAATTTCAGCGGCCAAGCCGGGTTCGCCGACCTTGCACGCGACGACATTGGGAAAGTCGGCGAAGCGGTCCAATAGTTCGGGCGGGTAGCCCGAGTGATGAAAGCGTTCAAAGTTAAAGTGCGGGCTTGGGTAAATCGAGATAGCAAGATTACTGGCCTCGATCATGGTTTTGCCGGCGCGAAAAATCTCGTCGACGTCGTGTGGATAGAAATTGGGCGGGAAACCCATGGTGAGCGACTGACAACCCGCCTCTTCGGCGTGCCTCGCCATCGCGATGTTCTTCTCGATGGAGTCGAACAACAATGTGGTGCCCACCGTGAGTTTGCCCTTGGCTTCATCGGCAACGATGGCGACGAAGCGCTTCGTCTCGTCAAAGGTCAAGCCGGATTCCGCTGCGCACAAGGTGGCGAAAAAGCCGTGCTTGATCGCTTGCTGCACGTCGTGGCGGATGCCGTCCTCATCCAGTTCGGACAAATCCGGCGAGAACGAAGGAAACGTCACGTTTTCCACGCCGACGATGTTTTCCTTCGCCCAGGCCTTCATTTCCGATAGATGTACGTCCATAACCAATGCTCCTTTTCGCGCTGCTACTTGCCGTACTTGGACATGCTTTGCAAGCTGAAGTCTTCGCGGCGCAGATGCGGCGCTGGCACACCAAAGCCCTTGATGTAGGTACTGTGCATGTCGATATGATCCTTGGCGAGGAAATCGCTCATCACCATCATTCCCATGTCAGGGTAGAAGGCGAACGTCTGGTCGACAGTACGGAACAGCCGGCCTTTCTGGTCATAGCTCTCGGTCGCGACAACGATGAAGGTTTCCTTGTCGACATACATCTTGCGGCTGCTATAAACGAAGTTGCTGTCGAGCGAAGTCAACTTGAGCACGTAGAGCGGACGACGTTCGAACTCGTAGTTCACGAACTCCTTCTTGTCCTTGGTCATGGTCGTACTGCCGTCCAGCGTATAGGCCGGCACCAGGAACTCGCGCTCTTCCACCACTTCGTATTTGTAGGGATAGCGGGTAGGCGACATCTTCTGATTGAAGCCGTCACCGTCCTCGTAGATCAGATCCTGGCCACCCATCGCGTCCTGGGTGTCGGAACCCGATAGTTTGCGAGCGCGCCGCAGACCGGAGATGTAGATCATGAACTGACTGTCGTTATCCGGGCTGACGTAGTTTTGCAAGGAAACGACGTTGCCGTAGAGATCGCGCGGCGCAAGCGCAACGGACATATTCGCCATCGACTCG
>JBBQGH010000046.1:0-19904 GCA_038322845.1 Gammaproteobacteria bacterium | reverse complement strand
CTAGAACTTATTTATCTAGTATGAGCATTCAATTTTTACTCGCGAATGCTTCAAAGCAACAGCCTAAACCATTACCCCAAAATACCCGCCACCGTAATCACCAAATACCCACACCTATCGGCTGTTTGGTTGTTAAAGAACTGCTGGCTAAAATTTGACGCCAGTTCTGCATCAGCAGAGAAGCGGAATTATAGGGGGTGTGGCGAGATATGTAAAGACCCCTGTAAGAATCCCGTCACACAATCCACGCCTATCGCCTGAATATAGGCTGAGCCGAACAACTTTGCGCCCATCTTCAGACAACCGTGGACACGCCGAATGCCCTTTCCTCATTTATCGGAATGTGTGCGTCACCGCACATTCTGGCGGCCTCTCCTCGCGCAATATTGAGCCTCCAAATCAACTCCAAGGACTCATCATGGCTCTACAAACTTTCACCACGGCGGATGAACCCGTACGTGCCCGCGTTCTGCCCAGCGAACCGCTACAAGACCATCCCAGCGCCGTCTCGTGGGGTGCGATCTTGGCGGGCGCCGCTGCGGCAGCCGCTCTCTCCCTAATCCTGCTGATATTGGGAACCGGCTTGGGATTGTCCTCAGTGTCGCCTTGGGCAAACAGCGGTGTAACTGCGACGACTTTGGGAGTCTCAACCATAGTTTGGATAACGTTCACACAACTCGCTGCTTCGGGCCTGGGGGGCTATCTTGCCGGCCGACTGAGAACGAAGTGGATATCCGTTCATACCGACGAAGTTTACTTTCGCGACACCGCGCATGGTTTCTTGGCTTGGGCTGTTGCTTCTCTAGCGACCGCCGCCCTGCTGACATCCACAATTGGAACGATATTGAGTGGGGGCATCCAGGCGGGTGCCGCCGTGGCCGGAGGGGTAGCAACTACCACCGCTGCCAGTGCCGTGACAGCGGTGTCCGAAATGGCGAAATCAGATAACGGAGCCGCCCCGATGGGTTACTTCCTCGATTCTCTGTTCAGAAAGGATGTAAACGCGACCACCGCTTCGGCCCCTGCACCTACTGGGGCGCAGCCTGGCAGTTCGGCGCAGGCAGCGAGTGTCACCACCAATGCCAACCCCGCCAATCCATCGTCTGAAGTTGCTCGTATCTTTATGAATACTATTCATACGGGGAACTTACCCGCAGAGGATGTTCGATATGTGGGCCAGCTCGTGGCACAACGCACTGGGCTAACTCAGCAGGAAGCGGAGAAGCGTGTGACAGACACTTACACCCGGGCCCAGACGACTCTGAAGAACGCGGAAACCGCGGCTAAAGAAGCAGCGGACAAAGCGCGGAAGGCTTCTGCTTATGCGGCCCTCTGGCTATTCGTTTCACTCCTCGTCGGTGCATTCTTCGCGAGCTTGTCAGCCACTTTTGGCGGTCGGCGTCGCGACATCTGATCTCAACACTAAAATTTTATCCCGGAGGCAATATGCGTTCTTTACTACTGTTATTTCTTGGCGTTCCCATCCCCATCATCATCCTGATCGCCTTGTTCATGCATTAAAAAACACTCTAACTCCATCCTAGTGGAAAAAGGAATACACATCATGGCAACTGCAACTAAACGGAAAACGAACGGGAAAACTCCGTCCACGGTTCAAGACGCAACGGCGTTACTACGTGCTGACCACAAGCTGGTGAGCGGCCTGTTTGCCGAGTACGAGAAAGCGCGTTCGACTTCCAAGAAAAAACAACTCGTCGCTAAGATATGCACCGAATTGTCGGTGCATGCGCAAGTCGAAGAAGAGATATTTTACCCGGCAGTCAAACAGGCTTTAAAGGACAAGGAGTTGATTCCTGAAGCCACCGTGGAACATGCGAGTTTGAAGGCACTCATCGCTCAGGTTGAGGGCGTGGAGCCCGACGGAGAGATGTTCGACGCCAAAATAAAAGTGATGTCGGAGTATGTAAAACACCACGTTAAGGAAGAGCAGAACGAGCTATTTCCGAAGGCGAAATCCACCCGCTTGGACATGGGGCAGCTCGGCGCTCAAATTCAGGAGCGTAAAGCGGAGCTTCTCTCGCAACGAAACAACTGAGTAGGCCGACTTAAGCGGCGTGCAGGCTTCAGAAAGAGCCGGGAACAGGGGGGGACAATTTTTCGTCCTCCCCCTTTTCGGTTTCATATACCTTGAGGCGGTTGTATAGCGTCTTGAGGCTAATGCCCAGCACGGCGGCAGTACGCTCCTTGTGATTGTTGAAGTGCTTCAGCGTGGCAAAAATCAATTGCGATTCCGCTTGCGCGAGCGATGTACCGAAACGGATGGAGATTGATGGCCCATCTTCGTTAACAAGAGTACCTGCGGTCGCTGGTGGGGTATTTTCCTTAGGCAACCACTGGTCCGTGATGGTGTCGTCCCCAGTCATCACATAGGCCCGTTGCACCACATTGCGTAACTCGCGAATGTTGCCCGGCCAACGATACTGCGTGAGCTTTTCCAGAGCTGGTGCTGAAAAATTTTTGACCTGGTTTTCGCGTTCGATAAGCTTGTTGAGAAAGTGTTGAGCGAGGAGCGGAATATCCTCAGCGCGATCACGCAATGGGGGCAACTCGATAGGAAAGACGTTCAATCGGTAGAACAAATCTTCGCGTAAACGACCGGTGGTAATAGCCTGCTCCGCGGGACGATTGGTAGCCGCAATGATGCGCACATCGGCCTCCTGGTATTGGGACGACCCCACCCGCATGAAGACGCCGGTTTCCAAAACGCGCAACAACTTTACCTGTAACTCCGGCGGCATCTCGGTAATCTCATCCAGAAACAGGGTTCCGCCGTGGGCACGCTCAAAAAAGCCCTGATGCTGCCTGTCGGCGCCCGTAAAGCTGCCCTTCTCATGACCGAAAATCTCACTCTCGATTAGAGTAGGCGAAATCGCCCCGCAATTCACCGCAAGGAAAGGGTTGTTTCTGCGCCGGCTAAGGTCGTGCACGGTGCGCGCCACGACTTCCTTGCCCGTACCGCTCTCGCCGGAGATAAAGACGGTCACGCCCGTACCCGCGACGCGGGAAATTTGCTGATAAATGCCCTGCATGACCGGCGTACGGCCCCACAGGTGACCGAAACGCCCGGTTTTTTCCCATTCCTGCGAGAGTGTCGCCACTTCCTCTTGCAATACAGAGGGGCGCATGATGCGCGACAACACCCCTTGCAACTGCTTCAGACTAACCGGCTTAACCAGATAATCCGCGGCGCCCAGACGTAACGCCTGAATAGAAGTTTCCAGGCTGGCATGGCCGGTGATCAGCACGATTTGTGCCCGCTCAACGAGTTGCTTGTCGTCCAGCAGTTCCATGCCGCTGCCGTCGGGCAACTGCAAATCCAGGAGTATGAGGTCAGGCTGCTGCAGAATAATGTGGCGGCGCGCTTCCAGCAAGCTATGCGCCGTAGCTACCGTAAACTTGTCACTCTCGATCAGGGCACCCAGCATCAAGGCTGAGTCAACCTCGTCATCGACGACAAGCACGTGGTTTTTGGCAGTAACCTCGCCAAACTTCTCTGCGCGATCAGTGCGATTTGTCTGACCGGTTAGCGCCGGTGACTTGCTAGGCATGGAATTCTCATCGGCAAAACCGACATGCAAGAAAGAGCAACAGAATAAAGTTTTTACCGTTAAGGATCAACAAGGGTATAAGGTTTTTTTGCTTAATGTGAGCGTACGCACCTTTCAAAGTCCAAAACAGGAACGCAGATTGCCCCCTCAATTTTGACGCTAAGTCACTCTTTAGCGCGGAAGTTATTCCTATAATTTTTACTTACCATATCGAGGAGAATTTTATGACTACCAGTAACCCCCCTTTAAATCGCTCCGCTGCGAGTAATAGCGCCTCGGATCAAGTCACGAACCTGGCGGAAAATGCTGCCCAGGGTGCCCACCAAACGGTGGATCGCGTGGCCGAGAAAGCCGCTCCCATGGCGGCGAAACTGCACAGCGGGATAGATCGAGCCCATGAGGCGGTGCAAGATGGTTTAGATCAGTTTGATACGATCCAGCAGGAGTGGAAAGGTAGCGCGCGCGCTCAAGTGCGCGAACATCCTCTGCTAGCTGTGGCGGCCGCGGTAGCGGCGGGATTGCTGATCAGCCGCATTATCGCTCGCTGATATGACGCCTGCAGCCCCGAACCCCAACACGAACGAAGGAACTCTTTCGTTGCTGCAGGCGTTACACGCCTTACTGAGCGAACTGCCGGGTCTGGTCAGCGACCGCGTGAATTTGTTTGCGCTGGAACTTTCCCGGGCGACGCAGGCGCTGGCCCACATTGTGGTATTGGCACTTTGTGCCTTGGTTCTGGGGACCACCGCATGGCTGGCGCTGTGTGGTGGCCTTGCGCTGGCTGCATTACACGCTGGGGTCCATTGGGGCGTAGTCGTTGCACTAGTAGTCGTCGTCAATGCGGCACTCGCTTATGGAGCAATCAGGCGGGCGCTTGCTCTAACCTCACTATTGCATCTGACGGCCACGTTAAGGCATTTAACTGTGCCCGTCTCGAAATTGCCCGCCCTGCCGATCAATTCGGACCAATCGCCGTCCCTCTAACGCGCCCCTATAACGTTATGACCGACACAAATACTTCAACGCCGTTAACCGAGGCAACTCTAGACGAGCGCATTCGAGCCGCCGAATTTGCCTTGATGACACGCGATGCGCGGGTGCTGGGTCACATACAAGCAATCCGCACAGACATCACGCGCTTGAAACAGTCGGCCGGTCTGAAGCTGGCTGGGGTAGCCGTGGCATTGTTGGTCGGTCGGATGCTGGTGGGCAAATTTGTTAGCTCGCCCGCCGCAGCGGAGCCGGCTGCACTGACGCGCAGCAGCAAAGGCTGGTGGCGCAAACTCATACCTTGGTGCCGGGGCGGCGCCTTGTTGGTATTACGCTCTGGCCTTGCTAGCCGTTTTGGTATGCCCGCCTCTATTTCGCTCCTGTTGAACTCGCTACGACGTCCCTAGAACGTTGTAACCGTTTTTAGCGCTCGAGCGACAGCCAGTCACTCCTCGCAGAGTAAAGTGCGCAGAGCGTCCGTATCAATGGGTTTTACTAAGTAGGCATCGAAGCCCGAACTCAACGCCTGTTTCACGTCCCGCTCCTGCCCGTAGCCGGACAAAGCGATCATGCGGCCAGTGTAGCCGGCGGCGCGTGCGCGCATAGCAACTTCATAACCGTTCAGGCTGGGAAGGCCGATGTCGACCAGTGCGGCGTGGGGCCTGGCTTCGAGCAGCAACGCGAGTCCGTCGGCTCCGTCACCGGCTGTACGCACGGTATGGCCGTCAAGCTTGAGCATGACGGCTAATGCATTTAAAGCGTCCGGATTGTCTTCGATCACCGTCACATTGCGACGGCGTGATTCCGGCAAGCGTGGCCTGTCTTCCACGCCCACAGAGGCATGGACAGCCGGAAGTCGCACCGTGAATAGACTACCTGCGTTGGAACTTTCGACCCCGATCGTGCCGTCATGTAATTCGACTAAGCGACGCACTAGCGTCAGACCGATACCCAAACCGCCCGAGCGACGATCCAGCGTGCGTTCACCCTGCACAAAGAGATCGAAAACGCGCGGCAGGAGTTGAGCAGGTATCCCCACGCCGGTGTCGCGCACCTCAAGCACCGCCGTGCCGCTTTCCTGGCGCACCTCGATGCCAATTTTTCCTCCCGAGGGCGTGTACTTAATGGCGTTGGTCAGCAGGTTCGTAATGATCTGCTCAATACGGGTCACGTCCGCGTCTATCCAAACCTCCTCGACATCCGATAGCACTTGGTGATGCTGCGTCTCGCCTGCCATTTCCAGCGTCGCCATGACACGTTCGACCAGAGCAGCCAGATTGTGGCTCCGCCGCGATAGCAGCACCTTGCCTGTAATCACACGCGCGACATCCAGCAAGTCATTCATCATATGCGCGAGATGCGCAGTTTGACGGGCGATGATGCGACGCGCGTTGGTTGCAACGTCGGCATCACCCTCGACTCGATTGAGAACTTCCACCGCTGAAGATATCGCGCTCAGAGGGTTGCGCAGTTCATGCCCTAGCATAGCGAGAAACTCATCCTTGGCGCGACTGGCTTCTTCGGCTTCGAGGCGCGCCAATTTCTCGCGCTCGATCAAAGCCGCGCGTTCTTGCTCCGCGTACTTCTGCTCTGTGGCGTCGATGCTAATGCCGATCATGTAAAGCGGTTGACCCTCGGGGTCGTAGGTCAGCACCATACGGCTGGAAAGCCAGCGCTCCGATCCATCGGGGAGTGCGATGCGATATTCGAGCGTTTCCTTTTCGCGTTGCTCGGTAAGCAGAAGCTGCAAGCTCGATTCGACGCGACCCCGGTCCTCGTGCTTAATGCGCCGCAGCCAATTTTCCAGGCTGCCATTAGATTGCATCAAGTCCATACCTAAGAGCTTGGCGTGCCCAGGCGTAAATGACAGTACATCCTCTTTGAATTGGTATTGGAAGAAACCAACGTGGCCCGCCTCCTGCGCAAGTTCGACCAGGTTTTGACTTTCGCGCAGGCGGGTTTCGGCGCTAAGCAGGCGGGCTTCCGCCAATTTTCGGTCGGTGATGTCTACCACGGCGCCAATCGCCCCTCGAGGACGTCCCAACAAATCGAGCAGGGGTACAGCATTCACCAACACATAAATCGGCGGCTGGTCGTCGATACGTATTTTCAGCTCCGAGCCTTTCACCGATTCCCCGAACGCGGCCGCGCGCTGCAAAGGCTGGTTTTCGCGCTCCAGTAGTCGGTCGTCATGAAACACTTGCACCCCGCCGTTTTCGACGCCAGTGCCGGAAGAGTCGGAAACCCCGAATAAAGCGTTCATGGCGGCGTTGTGCATCACCAACCGGCATTGGGGATCTTGAGCGAACGCAAGACCGATGGGCGTGCTCTCGAAGAGTGTTTCGAATTCATTCGCCTTGCGTTGTAGTAAGTCGCGTTTTGCCTGCAGAGCAATGTGAGCGGTTTCATCCTGCATTTGCGCCGCCAGTAGTGCGTCGCGCAATAAGGCGATTTCGCGTACCGCAATGCGCTTCGGAGTTCGGGCGGGGCCTTTGAGCGCCAAATGACGCAAGGGATCTGTGACCCGCTTGGCAGCAAAGAGCGCGAGAAAAACACCGACGAGTATGCACCCCAGGGCGGTCCCCAGGGTGGTCATCACCGCGCGCCATTGTGCTATCCAGAGCGGCCTCGCAGATACGCCGACACCCACTCCCCAGCCGCTCAAACCGATTTTTTGCCAGGCCCCATAAGCCGCCCCCCCTTCCATCAGGGTGCTCTGCTGAATACCGGCGCTGCTTTGCTTCATGGCGGCCGTTCTAGAATCCGGCAGACGCTCACCAATAGAGCGTTCTGGCGCTAGTGTGCGCGCGACAACTCTGTAATCCCGGTCGAAAATGCTGATAAAGCCACCTGGCGGCGCGCCCGCTTCTTCCAGCATTTTCTGCCAGACAGACGCTTTGATTCGCGCACCCACCGTGTAACGCTGCACACCCTCCACCATCACCGGCGTTTCGATGCTTGTGAAATAGCCACCGCTAAACCTGTCACGCAGCAGATTGGAGACGGGCGAACGCGGCTCATTTCCTGCCGCGCCTGGCGCAGGCGCTCCGTTCGGCAACCCTTGCTGGTCCGTATCAAAAAGTACCAACCCGGCGTTATCCAGTAAATAAACGCTGTGCCAACTTGAACGTAGACGCGGTGGAAAGCTCATCACTTCTGCATAACGCGCGATGTCGCCTCGCTGCACCGATTGGTTGTAGGAAAGAATTTTTAGCGCATCGAGAGACGAAATCATTTCCCGCTCGACGCTTTGCGATAGCAACAAAGCGGTTTGCTGAAAGCCGTCACCTAAGCGCTGACGCTGCAAGCGCAGGTCGGCAAAGTTCATGTAGAACAGGAGGATGGCCACCGGCAGCGTCGCGAGTAGGATAGTTCCCACTAGATAAGTACGCAGGGAAGCGGTAGGCCAAGTTGCCAGGCGCCCGAGTGCCGCGGACTGGCGCCCGCTCGGTTCGTCGAACTCTTCCTTGGGGGAAGTGGTTGGTTCCATCAAGTCACCGGTGCACAAAAAATAGTAGCGTAACCGACTTCTTCCTGGCGTAAAAACAGATTTTGTCGGCGGTACGGGCACGTCGTTTGCTCATAAAAGTCATTCGCTTCTTTAGTCTCACTTGCACTGCCCGCCGTACTTCCCAACTATGTTTTCAACGACACTTAAAATGCGCAGTTCCTCGGCTAACTTGGGCGCAGCTAACGATGACGAGGCCGCGCGGGCGCCCTTCTGTCTCACCATATGCGGTTCGCTGTTTGGGGACAAACTCGTCAGTAAAGATGGCGAAACCTTAGGCATGATCAGTGACGTAATGATAGACGTGGCAAGCGGGCGCCTCATTTATCTGTTGGTGGCAGCGGGCGGTTTCATGGGCGTCGGCGAACGTCTTTTTCCTATACCGTGGGGCGCCGTTCATTATGAAGACGGCAAAAAATGGTTAGTACTAAATGCCAATACGCCCTCCCTCGATAAAGCCCCCGGATTTTATAAGACGCATTTGCCCAGCCCGGAAGATAGAGCGTGGCACGAGCAGGTACATCGCTACTATCGAATCACTCCGTATTGGAAAACGTAAAAGGAAATTCTTATGCGACAAAAGGTAGCTATCGGAATCAGTTTGGTGGGTTTTACAATGTTGATGTATTCGCGCTACTGTCGTGGGAAGACCCTCCGAGTGTCCAAAGCCGCGCCGGAACAGTTGCAAGTTTGGGAAGGTGAAGGCGGCGGGGTGCCGGTAGGTCCGACACGGACGGCGGCGCAGGTTCACAGCGTTCCCGCCTCCCCCGCACTCCGACTTTAGACCGATCTTTCTTACTACACCCCTCATTACACCCCCCAACTGCGCCTACTCCTGAGCTTCGACGCCGCCCTTTTATATGCCGCGCTCCGCCCCGCAAGGTGCAGGGCGGATCAATGGATGCGTACGAAACTTCACCTCGTTACATCGCGGGCTCGCGTTGCGTACTTAGAGGCAGCCCGGGCTGACCCAATTGTCGAATACGCAAGTTGCGAATTTCCTCATAGTGCCGCACTACACCCTGTGTTTGATACTCCGCGGTTCGGCGTTCCGCTCGTGGTAGGTCGTCTTTAAGCGCCGCGCGATAACGGGCCACCGCCACCGCTTGACCACGTTCGCATTCTCCCAAGACGCTTTGGTCGTTATATCCAAGAACAGAGCCACGTAAGGCTACCCAGATGCGATGAAGCTTACCCCCGGCGCTGCCGTTGGTCTGGGCCCGCCCGCCCAATAGTGCGATATGCATCTGCAGTTCGCGGGCGGCAAACTGGCAGTCATCGGCGCGACGCAAAAAAAGCGCGTGCAGCGCTGGCGACTGCAAGTGTTTTGCGCAAGCTCGGTAACCGTGTTCGCCGTCTTTACTGGTTTCTATAAGTTTGTTCAGGGTGCAAATGACGTCTTTAACGGCCATGATCGATTCTCCAGAGTACGGACTTCCAATACTTGGTTAGCAAACGACGTGCCCACTTCTAGATTTTCGTCAAATGGTGGAAAGCCGCACGCGCTCGGCATAGACGGTAATCCGCTTCCAAGGTCAACGCGGTGCTAGTGGTAAATCGGCCTGTAAAGCTTACTGGTTGAACTCCTGGCTAAGTGAATCGAGAAGGTTCCCAATACGGCTCTAGTGTTAAGACCGGGCACGCGGTTTGCTATATCTGTCTTGTACCCGAGGCGTCAAAACGTACCATTCAACTTTCCTCCCCCCTTTTTTGGAATGGACGTGCCTCGGGATTTTTTTCAAGTTCAGTCTTACTAGAACTTGATGAGAACCCAAGGCCTTCACCAACAGAGCGCTAAACGACATACGCGCACTTTCCTCGCTCTTCTTTTGGCCATCTACATCGACCCAATGCAAAAAGGACCGCAGTAGCGGTCCTTTTCATTTATTGCGTGCGAGCATTGAGGGCTCGGCAAATCGCCACAAAACCCTAGCTGTACGCGTAAGCCGTACGCGCCTGGTGATGGGGGTGGCGCTTGGGCGAGCTATAACATTCGCAGACGTGCTCTTCGAGCGCTTCACGATTGAGCACGGTGATGCGACCCCGGGTGTAACTGATGAGCCCTAAGCGTTGCAACTTGCCGGCAGCGTGGGTAATACCCTCGCGCCGCACGCCTATGAGGTTGGAAATCATTTCATGGGTGATGGCCATTTCCGAACCGGGGAGCCGGTCGAGGCTCATAAGCAGCAAGCGACAGAGTTGCTGTTCAAGTGCATGGTGGCGGTTGCATACCGCAGTTTGCGCCATTTGGATTAGCAGAGATTGCGTGTAGCGCAACAACACCTCGCTGAGCGCACCACCCGCGCTGAACTCCTGCTCTAACACGCTCGCCCTCAATCGCAAGGCGCAACCGGAGCTTTGTACAACTGCGCAGGTTGAGGACGTTTCGCCGCCCGTGAAAAGCGACATCCCGACCACGCCTTCTAGGCCAACCATGGCTACTTGGGACGATGCGCCATCAGAAGTCACATACAGCAAAGAGATGATGGACGTCACTGGAAAATAAACGTACTTCAACGGGGTGCCACATTCATACAGCACATTGCCGGCGGATAATTCGACGCGTTCAAATTGCGGGGCAAGGCGCTGCCACGTATCTTCCGGCAACGCCTCCAGCAGACGGTTTTGCCATTTCTTAAGCGCCGTAACAGGAGCGGCCGGACGCGACGGCGTGAAAGTACGTTGAGTGGGCGTCTCGCGCAGCATAGCTATTGTTGTCATATCAACCCTTTCGCAAGTTGCGGAAAAATCTGTACAAGCAAATAGGGCAATGCGTGTGCCCGGGGGAGAAGTCCGCGCTTTGCTGGTGAGCGATCGGGTAGCCTCGGAAGATTGGCTTTCTTTGCAGAGGCGAAAGAGGAGTGGCCAGCAAAAACAATGGGGCAGATCACCTGGAGCTAATCACAGCCGGGAAGCTGCGTTAACGCAAGCCAAGAGAAATTCAAAATGAAGCACACTTAACAACTCCGCAAGCTTGAGGCCTCAAACTCCGTCTCGTTTAGTGTCTGCGTCGGCGCTCAACGGCTTCGATGCGTAATAGCTGGCGATATTTGGTTACAGTGCGTCGCGCAACCACTAGCCCTTGTTTCGCGAGCTGACGCGCAATCTCAGCGTCTGACAGTGGTGCATCAGCTTGTTCTCCAGCAATCATATCTTTGACTAGGCTGCGAATCGCCGTGGGTGAGCACGCGCCGCCGCTGGCGGTTTGCATGGTGCGCGAGAAGAAATACTTCAACTCGAAAACACCTAATGGTGTGGCCATATATTTGTTGTTAGTCACTCTCGACACTGTCGACTCGTGCATGCCCAGCTCAACGGCGATTTCACGCAGACCCAGCGGTTTCATAGCCATGGCGCCAAAGTCGAAGAAATGGCGTTGCCGGCTGACGATGGCCTGTGCAACGCTGAGTATGGTCGCGAAGCGTTGTTCGACATTGTTCACCGTCCAGCGCGCCTCTTGCAAATGGCTGGCCAGCTCTGCATTTAGAGTAGCCCGATGACGCTGGGCCATTTCGGCATAGACCTGATTGAGGCGCACCCGCGGCACCACCGCGGGATTGAGCGCCGCCGTCCATGTGCCACGCACTTTTTTTACGACAATGTCAGGAACAATGTAATCCGCAGGCGCTGCCGTGAAACGGGCGCCGGGACGTGGGTCCAATTGGCGTATGCGGTCGCACACCGCCTCAATCTTGGTCGCACTACGACGAAGTTGGCGCGCGAGCCCATCAATATCCTTGGCGGCCAGGCGTTCCAGATGGTCGCTAATAATGAGGCCCGCCAGGTCGCGCGTTTCTTCGCACTCGATGGTAGGCAGTTGTAGTAAGAGACACTCCGCTACGCCGCGCGCGGCAACCCCGTGCGGCTCCATCGCCTGTACGCGCTTTAAGGCGATGAGCAATTCCTCTGGCGTCGCTTGCGGATTGAGATCCGCGAAGCCGGCGATCTCATCGAGGTCGCAGCGCAGGTAGCCGTCGTCGTCCAGCGATTCGATGATTGCATGTGCCAGCACCAGATCGCGCTCGGCGAGCGGTAGTACGTTCAACTGACTATGCAAATGCGCCGTGAGCGACAGATGAACCGGCTGCATGTCCATCAAGTCAAACTCGCCGTGATGCGTAGGGCTAGCAGGGGAAATGAAATCCGATTGCCAGCTTTCGCGCTCGCTGTCGAAGTCCTCTATAACGTAATCGGTGACAGCTTGAAGGTCGTGCCCCTCAGCCGTTGCGAGCGCTGCGGTTGTAACATCTTCATAGGCCGTATCGATGGTGACAACGTCGCTCTCGGTATCGATCTCAGCGCCGCTCTCGGCATCGCTGCCGGATTCATCGGCCTCCAGGAAGGGATTGTTGCCCAGCGTGTCGTGTAGCTCCTCGGCGAATTCGGCTGACGACAATTGGAGCAAGCGAACGGCCCGTTGCAATCGCGGCGATAGGGTTTGATGCTGCCGCTGTTCAAAATTGAGGGCCATGGACGACATGATTACTGCTCCTACCGGTTAGATTCACCGGACTAATGCAAAGGCTGTGCCACCCTGTTGCACGCTGGAGCCACGGCGCTGCCTTCCCCTGCTGCCCATCGATTTTTGTTTGTTTTCAATGGCGTGTTGGTTAGCCATTTTTGTTGTCGTATTCCCCGACAAAATAGGCAGCTAGAAAGTGCAACATTTACGTGCCCGCTGCAAAATTTTCTGCAAGTTTATGTAAGCCTGCGCACGGAATTCATATTTTGTCCGGCGAAGGGAGACCGGGTAGGCGCGGGGCAAGGGACTGGCTAGTTCCCAAGAAGATTGCTTCCCGGCTTCTCAGGACAGGCTCAACCCATGCGGAACCGAAAATTATTTAGGTGGATACTTTTTGCGCGCGAGGTCTTGGAGTACCGGCCCTTTGTCAGTGTCTACCACGCCTTTCTCGACGTCTTCAAAGGCCTGTTGCACTAGATCCTTACTCTCCAAGTTGGACGTTTTCTGGCTGTCCGAAGACTCATCGCGTTCGTGTGGCAAACGCGGCTCCGCGACAACGTCACGGCCAGCATACGTATTGCCCTGTTTGGCTTTGCCCCGCCGCAGACTATTTCTAGGCGTACGTAGTGCTTGTCTCATTTTGAAACCTCCGGAGATTCAGTGTGACTCCTGGCTGGACGTAGACGAACTCTCCCGCCTACCTTGTTTTTGAAATGCCACGCTCTTAGCCGATGAACTCGCGCCCGTATAGACGGTGCTGGGCCAAGGCAGACGTGAAATACATCAACCCGTGGTCTAAGGAGAGCATTTCACCCGCTTCCCAGGTATCGTCAGTAACGGACGAAGCCGACGTCGCACTCACCAGTCTGGGCTCCAACGACGCTAGCACTATGCCCATATCAGGCCCGCCACTCGGGAGATCCAAAGGCAAGCGAGCCAATTCCAGCAACTCGCGCCCTCGTCCCAAGGCCAGTATGGGTTTGCAATGGCGGTGCATATCGCGCAAAAAGTCGACACTGTCATCAAGGGCGGGCTTTGGCTGCATCGCGGCATCGAAGTCGGGCAATACCACCGCGTCCCACAGCACCGAGGGTGCCGTCTCCAACGTTACTTCAACGTGGATGGGCGCATCCGAATCGGGCTGAACCGAGCCCAGCCGCGCACCGACAAAACGCGCCACGGCACCCTCTTCTATCAGTGCAGCGTGCACCGCGCGCAGGCTTGCGCCATGAACGCCGGGCGCCACCAAAATGGCGACACGCCGCCCACGTATATCGCCATCGCCAGGATGCGCCATCAAGGAGAGCGCGGGAGAGACTTCTACTTCCGATTCGACAATGGCGCCCAGGGCAAGCGCTTGCGCAGGTGGCACAGGGATGCCCAAGCTGCTGGCGACGCCCAGTGCCAGATCTTCGTGCACATTCACGAGCAAGGAGATGACCCGTTCACGCACGGCTTGGGTTTGAACACGCGTCAACTCAAAGCGAAAAGCGCTAATGATATGTTGCTGCTCGACAGCGGACTGACTGCGCCAGAACAAGCGTGCCTGTGAGTAATGGTCTGCGAAGCGCTCCGGCTTGCCGCGCACTTTGTCCTCCTTCACTGGCTCTGGAAATGAAACAAAGCCGCCTGAGCCGGCTTGGAAAGGGCAGCCACCGGCGAGTGAATTCGGTTCGTAATTTACGCGGCCGCGCGGAATGCTTAAGCGATGCAAGCCGTCACGCTGGTTGTTATGTGTCTGCGCCAGAGGCGCATTGATGGGTATCTCGTGGAAATTCGGCCCACCCAAGCGGGTGAGCTGAGTATCGTTGTAGGAATGGATGCGCCCTTGCAACAGAGGGTCGTTGGTAAAGTCGATACCGGGAATGATGTGCGCAGTGCAAAACGCCACCTGCTCGGTCTCGGCAAAAAAGTTATCTGGATTGCGATTTAAGACCAGCTTGCCGACCGGGCGTATAGGGACCATTTCTTCCGGTACCAGCTTGGTGGCATCAAGCACATCGAAGCTAAAGCCCTCGGCCTGCTCCTCGGTAAACAACTGAAGGCCGAGTTCATATTCTGGATACACACCGGCCTCTATGGATTCCCACAAATCCCGCCGATGGAAATCTGCATCCGCGCCGGCGATCTTCACCGCCTCGTCCCACACCAGCGAATGCGTACCCGCGATTGGCCGCCAGTGGAATTTGCAAAGCAGTGAGACGCCTTGCGCATTGACCATGCGGAAGGTATGCACACCAAAGCCCTGCATCATGCGATAGCTGCGCGGAATGGCCCGATCGGACATGACCCACAGCAACATATGGGTCGATTCGGGCATGAGTGACACAAAATCCCAGAACGTGTCGTGCGCCGAAGATGCTTGAGGCATTTGGTGATGCGGTTCAGGTTTCAAGGCGTGCACCAGATCCGGAAACTTCATCGCGTCCTGAATAAAAAACACCGGGATGTTGTTGCCGACCAAGTCCCAATTACCGGCGTCCGTATAAAACTTCACGGCGAATCCCCGCACATCGCGTACCGTGTCGGCCGAGCCGCGTTCGCCCGCGACCGTGGAGAAGCGGACGAATGTCGGCGTTTTCTTGCCCGACTCCGCGAAAGGCGCGGCCATGGTGACATCAGTCAGCGGTTCGTAACATTCAAAATAGCCATGGGCGGCCGAGCCGCGGGCATGCACGACGCGTTCGGGAATCCGCTCGTGATCGAAGTGAGTGATTTTCTCGCGAAGAATAAAGTCTTCCAGCAAAGTGGGGCCACGCAAGCCCGCCTTGAGCGAGTTCTGGTTGTCGCCGATGGGCACGCCCTGGTTAGTAGTGAGCGTCTGTCCACCGTCGTCGGTGCGCACCCCATCCAAAGAGCTGTTGCCCGCGTTGAAGCCGATCATCGGCTCGCCGCTGCCTAGTTTTTCGGAGGCTACATTCTCAGTGCGTGTGCTCGCGGTGGGCGCTTCGCTGGGTGCCTCGACGTGCGCGCCTGCAGGCGGCTGATGCCCGTTTTCTAAACCGTGTTCGGCGGCTTTGTTGGGGTTACCAGGCATCGACTGCGCCAGCATTTGCGTTTCCACCTGACGCCGCAGTAAGGCCGGGTAAATGTCGCCAGCCAAGTCATCTGGGCTGTTATTATCGAGCCGTGCGGTGGAGGGACCCGACACGGTGCTTTGCGCCGTGCCCAGCACTTCTTGGGCGGGCGTAGGGGCGCCCGTATCGGCGGCATCACGGGAAGGACGCGGCTTGACTGAGGGGGATTTGCGTTTGGCCATGAACTTTTTCCTTATATGGGACGAGAGTTGATTGCGTAAAACGCTGGGCAAGCGGCATACCCAGCGGCGCAAGGAAAGACGACGTGCTCAATACGACGTATTCAATAGCTATCCTCAACGCGGCAAGGTTTGCCGCAAGATTTGCAGACTGCGGCGCCAGGAGGCCTATCGAGCTAGGTTTCTGTCCCGAGAGCGCTGCCGGCGTACCGGGCATAAAAACTGCTGTAAGAATGTGTTCTTCATTTGGTAAATCACTCCTCACCCCACTCATCACCTTTATGGAGGCCGCTATGCGCCATGTCATTAAACCTCGCAACAACGTCGGGCCTATGGTTTTGTCGGTTCTGTTATTGAGCACGCTAGCGGCCTGCGTCACCACGCCGCCGCCCAGTGACCAAGTCGCGGTAGCTCGTGCGGCGATTGAGACTGCTCGCTCATCGGGCGCGGCGGAATTGGCGCCCGCAGAACTGAATATTGCTCGGGAAAAACTGCGTCGAGCCGAGCAGCTCGCCCTTGCTGGAAACCGCGATGAAGCCCGTGTGCTTGCTGAAGAAGCGGATGTCGACGCGCAAGCCGCGCGCAGCAAGAGCGCCGCTATCCGCGCCAATCGGGCGCTTTATGAAGTCGAAGCCAGTCTCAATGCGGTGCGTGAAGAAAGCAGCCGCGCAACAATGGCCCCCGCCGTTACAACCGGAGTCAGGCCATGAATCATCAGACTCTCATCGTCTTCTTTGTGGAGCAGCCTAAAATGAACCCTAAAGTTTCCTATCGCCCTTATCACTTGCTCGCCGCTGCCGTTTCTCTATCGCTTGTGGCGTGTCAATCGACACCGCCTATGAACGCTGATATCGACCAGGCGCGTAGTGCTTACAACCAAGCGCGCAATAGCTCGCTGGTGGCGGATGCGGCGCCCATCGAACTGGCTCAGGCGGGCGAGGCTTTGCATCGGGCGGAAGATAATTGGGCGGCTGAGCGAGATCTGGCCAGCACCCGCCATCTTGCTTACCTCGCGAGCCAACGAGTCAACATTGCCCAGTACGTGGCGGCCCAACGCCAAGCGGATACCAAGGTTCAACAAGCCAGTTTGGACCGCGAGCGCATGCGCGCAGATGCTCGCACTCAAGAATCGCAGGCGGCATTGCAGCGTGCCGACGTAGCGCAGGACAACGCCCGTACCGCCCAGGCGCAAGCGAGCTACGCCATGGACGAAGCCACCCGGCAAAGAGACAAAGCGGCGCAGTTGCAATTGGCCTTGCAGGAACTCTCAGCGCAACAAACCCAGCGTGGCACGGTAGTCACATTGCAGGATGTGCTCTTCGATAGCGGCCGAGCCACCCTGACAGCAAGTGCACAGCGCACTGTCGACCGGATCGCGGCAATTTTGCGCGAGTTTCCGGAACGGCGTCTACTGATAGAAGGATACACGGACAACGTTGGGGGTGCGGAGATGAACACGGAGTTGTCGCAACAGCGCGCGACAGCCTTCCGTGATTCGCTCGTCGCCGCGGGCGTGTCGCGTGATCGCCTAGAGGTGCGCGGTTATGGGGAAGCTTATCCGATTGCTGACAACACTAACGCCGCCGGCCGGACGCAGAATCGGCGCGTGGAGATGGTCTTTTCCGACCCATTTGGTCATTTCGCATCGCGTTGAGGCAACGACCCAACGCGATTTTTTAGTTGGGGAATAGTCCATGAAAAGGAACCCGCAGGGGCACGAAATCCGACTACCGGACAGAGGCCCCGATATCTACCACGAGCACCCCGACTGCGAACACCTGGACAGCCAATTTCACCCAGAGTGCACACAGCTAACGACGTCACGCCTGACGCCTAAGATGAAGCTTTACGAGCGGGCACGCGCAAAAACTTAAATGGCGCAAAGAAAGGCGCATTGCGCCCGCTGGCTCCTCGTTATTGCGGGACCTTAAGAGTGAGTGGAGTGACTGCGGAGTTACTGCGGCCGCCGCTAAATAAGCGGCGGTCGCCGCTAGTCACGCAGCTTTCCGATTGCTAAGCCTACGACCACACCGCTGGCAAGTGCCAGGGAAATTGACTTTCCAGGATGTTCACCTACGTACGCGGCAGTGGCTTCTGCCGCGCGACGGCTTTTCTCGTTGACGACGGTAGTGAGGCGTGCCAACTTCTGGCGCGTTTCTTTCAGCTTAGCCTCTAGCCCCACTCGTGCGAGACCGTAGGCCTCGAGAGACAAATCAGCCGTTTGTCTCAATAGTAATTCGGCGTCAGTCACAATGGCATTCAAATCTGCTAGCAGCCTTTCGCGATTACTTTCGGTTGGGCGCTGGCTGATATCTGCCAGACCGCCTTCGCTCACCATGGTTTCGATACTCATGACTTCTCCTGTCCTAAATTACTGCATACGCTTAAAGCGCCGAGCGGCCACTAATGACCCGCACCAGCACTGCGATAATGGCGACGACGAGCAATATGTGTATGAAGCCGCCCATAGTGTAAGAAGTCACCAAACCAAGTAGCCACAGCACCAGAAGGATCACTGCGATTGTATATAACATGACGTTTCCCTTTCCTGTAAGTGCCTCGAGGGAGGCGATAAGCTGGAGAAATATCTCCGGCGGTGCAAAAAAAGACTTCCTGTACCTATCGACCAAGCTGCGACGCTTAATTGGCGCTTGAGTGGCGCTTAAGCGGCGCTCCTGCTAACGCGGCGTCAAGACAACGCCGCGTTAAACCCGACATCGTTGGTTATTGACCGTAGTGCACCTTGGCGTCGTTGACACACTTGGACTTCGCGTCACCAGCCAGGGCGTCACACTTCTCCTTGGCCACTGCGTAATCCGCATTGCGTTTGTCTTTGGCGGCGTCCTGATGAGCGTCCATGACTTTTTCGTTGGCCTTGCCCTGGGCGTCGGCGCTCTTTTCATTTGCAGTGACCACTGCGTCATTCGACTTCATTGCGGCTTTGGCGTCGGCTTTCGCCTTGGTTTCAGCTGCTTTAGCCTCTTTCTTGCACACGTCCTTTTCGTTACCGCCCTTGTCGTCGCAACGTTCCTCGGCGACTTCGTGGGCGGCCTTCGCCTTAGCTTCGGCTACCTCGTAATTGGCCTTTTTGCTCGGTTTGTAGCTCGCTTCAAGTTCAGCAAGTGCCACACGCTCCTTGCCTTTAGCCTCGGCCTTGCAAATATCCTTCGCGTTGCCGGCCATGCTGCCGCAATTTTTCTTCTCAACCTTGTAATCGGCTTCGATGCGATGCTTACCCGCTTTGTAATCAGCCTTGCTTATCGGGCTCGCCATCTCATTCGCCGCCCAAGCACCCTGTGCCGCGCCGAGACTGAACGCCAACACCGCTGCGCTTACTGCAAATTTCACCGTTTTCATGCACTCTCCTTTTGTTCAAATATTTATTTAGCTAGATCGCGCCCCACACTCAGGAGGCGCTCTCGATTATTTATTGCCGACCTTAAAAGTGACCTTAGCGCTAACCTTAGCGCTGACGCGCCTCCCATTCGGAAATTTGCTTTTCGGTTTCATCTTTAGAGATGCCATACGCTTCCTGGATCTTGCCTGCCAATTTCTCGCGATTGCCCGCGATAATGTCCAAGTGGTCGTCCGTCAGCTTGCCCCACTGCGTTTGGACGTTGCCTTTCAGCTGTTTCCAGTTACCTTCGATGCGTTCCCAGTTCATAACAATTCCTTTAGATGGTTTAGGGTGACTACGAATTTAGTATCGCTCTTGAGGCAAACTACATCTGTGCGATGACGCACATATCTGCTTTCTCCTTTTCTACCGCCCACTTGGCGCTCAGCCACTTGGGAGACAGGCTCTGGGTGTGCGTTTTTTAGGAGAGCGCGAGGCGGAGGCAGCTATACTGAGCGAAGTACTATCGCACACGTTCTAACGAATAGCGTTTATCCGCCGACGAGGCGACGTATGGATGAGGCGATGGGTCATCTCGGCGGATAAACCTTGTTGGACTGAACTGCCGCGAGGGCGGGCGCTATGGGGATTGTAAGGTAGGCGACTCGGAAGTCAATCGTTTGGCATGAATGCGGTCGTCCGATGGAACGCCGCGAGACGGAGAAACGGGCGGCCTACCCGCGCGAACGAGCGACCCGATGTGCGCTGCCAGTACGAATCGT
>JBBQGH010000045.1:0-20252 GCA_038322845.1 Gammaproteobacteria bacterium | reverse complement strand
GCGGGAAAATGCCTCGTATCAAGCACCAGAAGCGGGCATATCTCCGATGGAATTTCGATTTCGTTCACAATTTCGCCTTGATCAAATTGATCTGAATTTGATGGCGCGCTTCGCGACTACTTGTTCAGCGTTTCCCTAACTGATGGGGATGCGAAGCCCGGGGTGGAAAAAGCCCTTGAAAAAAGCGAGATTGTTGAAAACAAAGTCCAAGAAGCGTCCGATGCCCTGTCCGTTGTAAATCGCGCCTTAGAGGCTCAGGTTCGGGAGCGGCATGTCTTGGAACACCAGTTAGCCACGGTCACCGAACAGGAAGAAGTTGCCCGCCACGCGGCGCTCCACGATGCTTTGACCGGCCTGCCCAACCGCGCTCTATTCAACGATCGGCTGGAACATGGATTGGCCCAGGCGAAGCGGCATAACTGGACTATGGCAGTCATGTTCATGGATCTGAATGATTTCAAAATCATTAACGACACCTATGGGCATGACGTTGGTGACAACGTCTTACAGACCATCGCGGGACGCCTCAAGGAGAATACTCGCGGCGACGACACCATGAGCCGCTATGGTGGCGACGAATTTTTGTACCTGTTATTGGAAATCGGAAACGAGCAAAACGTCATCTTCATCGCGAAAAAAATTATCCAGGCGATTCAAGCGCCCCAGGAAGTTAGCGTTGCAGATGGCAGCGTCAGTCTGACGATCAGCGCAAGCATAGGAATATCGGTTTTCCCGAAAGATGGCACTACGGCCGAGGCGTTGATCAAAAACGCCGATAAGGCAATGTATGAAGCGAAACGGACTAAGTCCGGCTATGCGTTTGCATCGTAATTCCCCATCGCCACACCCTTAGCCGCCTTTTAATTCTGCCGCACAGGACCTGGCTTCGGATGAAGCGCAGCTATGTTTGATGGCGTACATACCGCGCCACTCATTTGCTTTACAAAGACTGTTCTTACGACTATTAAAACGGCCAGTCAGGAGATAGCTATGATCCGAAAAATCGTCCTTGCCGCAATGCTCGCGGCATCCTTCGGCAGTATTGCCCACCCGGCAGTGGCCGCGACCTATGTGCGAGTTGCACCACCGCCGCCGCGTGAAGAGGCTCCTCCCTCGCCACGCCACGGACATGTGTGGGTTGCCGGGCATTGGGAATGGAGACACGGCCACCATCGATGGGTAAATGGCCATTGGCTACGTGAACGCCGCGGCTATCACTACAACCAGCCGACATGGACGGAGCGTGATGGCGGTTGGTACATGGAGCGCGGCGGTTGGAGACGCGGCGACCGCGATGGCGACGGCGTGCCGAATCGTCAGGACCGCGCCCCGAATAACCCCAATCGTCAATAATCCAACAGAGAACCAGTTTGGCGTGGTCCGTCCCGGCGAACCTCGTATCGGTTCTGTGCTTTTAGTAGTGAGTCCTTAAGGAGGCGTAGTCATGAAGAAGCTTTTTATATTGCTGATCGCTATCGGGAATCTGTTATCTGGCTGCGTTGCTTACGAGGCTCCCTACAGAGATGGGGATGGCTATCGGCGCGATCGTGATCGGGACGGTATGCCTGATCGCATGGAACGTGACCGCGACCATGATGGCGTTCCGAATCGTATGGATCGCGACCGTGATGGCGATGGCGTTCCCAATCGCCAAGATCAGCGCCCGAACGACCCACGTCACTACTAACTTAAAGCCGTCCGCATGAAATGAGGTGGACGGCTTTATTTCGGCCCAGGGAGTTGGGCGGGGATTTTTTCGCGGTAGCGTTGCCGCCATGCGAGCGTCTTACTTTGCAACTTCCGGTGTAGCCATCTCTGGACACGCCACACAAACAAACGGCCTACATAGATGTAGGCCGTTTGTTTGTGTGGCGTCCCCACGGGGATTCGAACCCCGGTTACCGCCGTGAAAGGGCGATGTCCTAGGCCTCTAGACGATGGGGACCTGAAACCAGACAGGCTTATGTGTCTTGTGGTGGAGGTAAGCGGGATCGAACCGCTGACCTCTTGCATGCCATGCAAGCGCTCTCCCAGCTGAGCTATACCCCCACAGAGGAGCGCGCATTATACGGATGGGCAAAAATCTTGTAAAGCCGAGATCGCCTAAAAGATCTTGCCGGGGTTCATCAGGCCGTGCGGGTCTAGCGTGTGTTTGATGGCACGCATGAGATCCAGTTCGACGGCACTCTTGTAGTGCGCCAGCTCCACGCGCTTTAGTTGGCCGATACCGTGCTCAGCGGAGATAGAGCCGTCTAGACTGGCGACGAGGTCGTGCACGATGCGATTGACCACCGGCGTGGCGGCGATGAATTCGGCGTTGACGATAGCCTGCGGCTTGGAGAGGTTGTAATGCAGGTTACCGTCGCCGAGATGGCCAAAGGCGACGATACGCACATCGGGAAAGGCGTGGTGTAGCGCTGCATCAGCGCGGGCGAGAAATTCGGCTATGCGCGAGATTGGCACGGCGATGTCGTGCTTAATGCTGACGCCTTCAATTCGCTGGGCTTCCGAAATACTCTCGCGCAGCCGCCACATGGCTAGGCGCTGAGCGATGTCTTGTGCCACCGCCGCGTCTATCACGCGATGCGCCGCGATCTCGTCGGCGAGAATTCGCTCAAGGCTACCGGTGAGATCGAAATCGGCCAGCGTGTCCGTCAGTTCAATAAGCACATACCACGGAGCGCTATGCGGCAATGGATCACGCGTGCCGGGGATGTGCTTAAGCACGAAATCGAGTGACGTGCGACCGACGATTTCGAAGCCGCTAACGCGCTCACCGCAAGTGCCACGCAAGTGCGCAAGCAGAGCGACAGCGGTGGCCGGATCGTCGAGCGCGACCCATGCGGTGGCCGACTGACGCAGCGCAGGAAAAATTTTAAGCACAGCGGCGGTGATGATGCCGAGCGTGCCTTCAGCGCCAATCAGGAGCTGCTTGAGATCGTAGCCGGTGTTGTCCTTGCGCAGACCGCGCAGGCCATGCCAGATGCGGCCGTCCGGCAACACCGCTTCGAGGCCAAGGACAAGCTCGCGCATGTTGCCGTAGCGCAGCACATTGACGCCGCCGGCATTCGTGGAAAGATTGCCGCCGATCTGGCAACTACCTTCGGCCGCGAGGGAGAGCGGGAAAAATCGCTCGGATGCGGTTGCCGTTTCCTGCACAGCTTGCAGCACGCAGCCAGCTTCGACGGTGATCGTGTTGTTGGCGGGGTCGATGGCGCGGATGCGGTTCATTCGTGAGAGGTTAATAACCACCTCTTCGCCCGTCGCATTCGGCGTAGCGCCTCCGCACAAGCTGGTGTTACCGCCCTGAGGCACCATGGGCACGCGTTCGAGGGCGCACAGGGTGACTACGGCGGCGACTTCGTCGGTGCTGGCGGGTTGGATGACACAACGTGCGCGGCCGGTGTAGCGGCCGCGCCAGTCGGTGAGCTTGTCCGCCATGTCGCCACCCGTCAGCAGCGCCTTGTCGCCAACAATGGCGGCGAGTTGCGGCAGCAAGGCCTCGCCCATCGTCAATCGCGGACGACTTCGGCGTAGAGATCGTGCACGTCGCAATCGGTGACGCGCACCATGGCGAATTCGCCCACTTCCAGATTTTCGCCGTTGGGAATGTTAACCAAGCCGTCGATTTCTGGCGCGTCGCCCTGGCTGCGCGCAATGGCGCCGTCTTCATCCACTTCTTCGATCAGGACTTGCATGACCTGACCGATCTTGCGCTCTAGGCGTTGAGTGCTGATGTCTTCCTGCAATTCCATTAAACGCTGGCGGCGTTCTTCGCGCACTTCGTCGGGTAGCGCACCCGGCAAGTCATTGGCGGTCGCACCTTCAACAGGCGAATAGGCAAAGCATCCGACGCGATCTAGCTGCGCTTCTTCGAGGAATTGCAGTAGTTCTTCGAACTCGGCGTCGGTTTCGCCGGGAAAGCCGGCGATGAAGGTGCTGCGGATGGTGATGTCCGGACAAATAGCGCGCCAGGCACGAATGCGCTCGAGATTGTTCTCGGCGCTGGCGGGACGCTTCATGAGCTTGAGGATGCGGCTCGATGCGTGCTGAAAAGGCACATCGAGGTAAGGCAGGATTTTGCCTTCAGCCATGAGTGGAATCAGCGCATCCACGCTGGGATAAGGATAGACGTAATGCAGCCGTACCCAGATACCCAACTCGCCCAACGCCTGAGCGAGATCGTAAAGCCGCGTTTTGACGGGCTTACCGTTCCAAAAGCCGGTGCGGTATTTAACATCTACGCCGTAGGCGCTGGTGTCTTGCGAGACAATAAGCAATTCCTTCACGCCGGCGGCGACGAGATTTTCCGCCTCGCGCATGATGTCGGCGAGAGGTCGGCTCACCAGATCACCGCGCATGGAAGGAATGATGCAGAAAGTGCAACGGTGATTGCAGCCTTCGGAAATTTTTAGATACGCGTAATGGCGCGGCGTCAGCTTTACCCCCTGCGGCGGCACTAGATCGGTGTACGGATCATGTAGCTTGGGTAGATGCTGATGCACTGCCAGCATGACTTCTTCGGTGGCATGTGGGCCGGTGACAGCGAGTACCTGCGGGTGCGTTTTCATCACCACATCACCCTTGGCGCCGAGGCAGCCGGTGACGATGACGCGGCCATTCTCGTGCAGCGCTTCGCCGATGGCGTCTAGCGATTCGGCCACGGCGGCGTCGATGAAGCCGCAAGTATTCACGACGACGAGATCAGCCCCGTCGTAATCCGGCACGATGTCGTAACCCTCTGCGCGCAAGCGGGTGAGGATTTGTTCGGAATCAACCAGGGCTTTCGGACAGCCGAGGGAAACGAAACCGACTTTAGGGGGAGCTTTCTGACTAGACATGCTGGAAAACGCGTGAGGAATGCGTGAGAGCTGCGTGGGAAAGGTGCGCGGGAAATTGGTGGGATTGCGAAAGAAACGCGCGGCGCAGCGGCCGATTTATTTCTTCTCGGATTCCTGCGCCTGAGTGGCTTCAGTGGCTTTATCAGTCGCCTTTTCAGTGGCCGACTCACTAGGCTTAGCACCATTCTTGGCGACGCCGCCAACGTTGGGGAATGGCAGGCCCGAAAATATGTTGCGAGTTTGCGCTTCGATCTGTTCCTGCATCTGCATGAACATATTTTTGGACTGTTCCATGTAAGTACCCATCATGCCTTGCATGGCCGGACCCTGGAAATTGAGGAACTGTGCCCAAAGGTCTTTGCTATCCGGGGTGTTCTCGCCGTAGATGCTGTGCGCCTGGTCTTGCAGCTTGGCTTGCATGTCGGTGAAAGCGCGGACGTTGCCTTCGAGGTACTTGCCCATCATGCCCTGCATGGTATTGCCGTAGAAGCGGATCATCTGCGAGAGTAAATCGCGGGTGAACATCGGCATGCCGCCGCCCTCTTCATCGAGAATGATCTGTAGCAGAATGCTGCGCGTCAAATCCTCGTTGCTCTTGGCGTCGACGACCTGAAAGTCTTCGTTCTTGAGCACCAGCTCCTTCACATCGCAGAGAGTGATATAGGAACTGGTTCTAGTGTCGTACAAGCGGCGGTTCGGATATTTCTTGATCAGTCGCATCTGCTGCTCAGCCATCACTCGCTCCTCACCCAAGGCAAACAATTATACAGGGGTCACCCTATGCCACCTCATGGCACCATGCACCCCTATCAGCTCATATGCAGGCCACCATTAATGGCCAAGGTCGAGCCAGTGACATACGCGGCGCGCTCGGAGGCCAGAAAGGCCACCAGATTGCCGATCTCCTCCGGTTTGCCGAGACGCCCCATGGGGACCTGGGCGATGATCTGGTCAACTACCTCTTGCTTCATGGCCATGACCATCTCGGTAGCCACATAGCCCGGCGCAATGGCGTTTACCGTCACGCCTTTCTTGGCCACCTCCTGCGCAATGGCGCGCGTGAAACCGAGTATGCCGGCCTTGGCCGCCGAGTAATTAGCCTGACCGAACTGGCCTTTGATGCCATTCACCGAAGAGATGTTGATGACGCGGCCCCAGCCCCGCGCCGCCATGCCGGGCAGCACCTGATGGGTGACATTGAAAACGCTGTTGAGGTTCACGTCGATGACTATTTCCCAATCGTTTTTGTGCATCTTGTGAAACGTGCTGTCGCGGGTAATGCCGGCATTGTTAACCAGCACATCAACCGGCCCGATTTCTGCGGTGAGTTTTTCCACCATGGCTTTACAGGATTCGTAATCGGAGACATCGCCTTCGGCCACATGAAAGTCGTAGCCTTCGGCGCGCATCTTCGCCAGCCATTCGTCCTTCTGCGGAAAACCCGGCAGGCAATTCGCCACCATATTGAAGCCGTCATCCGCCAGCGCCTTGCAAATCGCCGTGCCGAGACCACCCATACCGCCTGTCACTAACCCTACTTTCTTGGACATCTTCTACTTTCTGCGCAAATACAACATCTGCGCTGCGCCGTGAGCCACACGGCGCAGAAATCAATACATATGCTGACCGCCGTTAATGGAAATATTGGCGCCGATGACGAAGGCAGCTTCATCCGAAGCCAGGTAAGCCACCAGCCCTGCCACCTCTTCGGGTGTGCCTAAACGACCTTGCGGAATCTGCGGCAGGATTTTGGAATCCAGCACTTCTTGCGGAATTGCCATCACCATTTTGGTACCGATATAGCCGGGCGAAATAGTATTCACTGTCACGCCCTTCTTGGCCACTTCCAGCGCCAGGGCTTTGGTGAAGCCGTGTATGCCTGCCTTGGCGGCGGAATAGTTAGTCTGACCGAAGGCGCCCTTCTGCCCATTCACCGAGGAGATGTTGATAACGCGGCCCCAGCCTCGCTCAGTCATGCCGTCCATGACCTGCTTGGTCATGTTGAATACGCTGTCGAGGTTGGTCTTCATCACCACGTCCCAATCGCCCTTGGTCATTTTCTTGAACGTCATGTCACGTGTGATGCCGGCGTTATTCACCAGCACATCGACGGCACCGACTGCCCCCAGCACTTTCTCGACGCAGGCCTTGCAGGAATCGTAATCCGCCACATCGCAAGGATAGGCGTGGAACTGAAAGCCCTGCGTTTTCATCTGTTGCAGCCACTCGCTGGCCTTGGTGTTGCTGGGACTATAGGTCGTCACGACCTGGTAGCCCAGCGCGGCCATCTTGATGCAGATGGCCTCACCCAAACCGCCCATACCTCCGGTAATCAATGCGACTCTTGACATATAACCGTCTCCTCCTGATCGATGTAGGGATAGCAATGCTTGCGACGGCGACGCGTCCCGGTCGCGTCGCCTAAGCTATTTTTTTACACTTTTTCTTTCACATCTTTTTCTTTCACATAGCGTCCAGGCGCGAGCTCTATGGGCCGATATTTCCCGCTGCCCAATTTCTTGCGCGCGGCGCGCTCTTTGCCGCCATGTTGTTTAAGCCAACTGATCCAATCCACCCACCAGCTACCCGCATGCTCCGTCGCGCCCGCCAGCCAATCATCCGCTGATTCCGGACTCGCCGCGCTAGAGTCGCTGTTGCCGCTGTTGCCTCCGTTGCCTCCGCCATTACGCCAATAACTGCGCCGATTCTTCACGGCCGGATTCACCACACCCGCGACATGTCCGCTGGCACCCAGCACAAAGATGCTCTCGCCGCCCAGCAAACGGCGCGACTCGTATGCCGTGCGCCAAGGCACAATGTGATCTTCGCGCGTGGCAAGTATATAGGCTGGCATATCAAGCCGACCGAGATCCGCGGTAGTGCCACACATGGCAAGTCTGCCTGGCTCGCGCAGCGCGTTCTCAAGGTAGAGCTTGCGAAAATACCAGACCGCGAAAGGTCCGGGTAAATTGGTGCTGTCGGAGTTCCAGTAGAGCAGATCGAAGGCGGCTGGTTTGCCACCTTTCAGGTAATTACCAACAACGTATTGCCAAATAAGGTCGTTGGCACGCAGCGCGGAAAACGCGCTGGAAAGCTCCGTGCCGCGCAACAGCCCGCCCTTGCCTATGGCCGCCTCGCGCGCCGCCACCGATGCTTCATCGACGAAATTGACGATATCGCCGCCATCTGAAAAATCCAGCAGGGTGGTGAGCAAGGTGAGGCTGGCCGCGGGGCTGTCTCCGCGTGCTTTCGCCACCGACAGCGCCGCCGAGAGTAGCGTGCCGCCGACGCAAAAGCCCAAGGCGTTCACTTGCTCGGTGCCAGTGATCTCGCGCGACGCGGTCAGCGCAGCCAGCGGACCGAGTTCCAGATAATCATCCCAACCGAAATGCGCCTGGTCCTCTTGCGGGTTGCGCCAAGAGACAAGAAACACCGTCATGCCCTGCTCCACGGCGTAACGTACGTAGGAGTTTTCGGGTTGCAAATCGAGAATGTAAAACTTGTTGATGCAGGGCGGCACGATTAGCAGCGGCCGCTCATAAACTTTGGCCGTGGCCGGCGCGTACTGGATCAACTGCATCAGCTCATTCTCATACACCACTTCGCCTGGAGTCATCGCCAGGTTCCGGCCCACCTCGAAGGCCGCGTCATCGGTCATGGAGACACGGCCCTTCTGCAGATCGGTGATGAGATTTTTGATGCCTTCGGTGATGCTGGCGCCTTGAGTTTCCAGTGCCGTCTTAATGAATTCGGGATTGGTCGCCGCAAAGTTAGAAGGCGCCAGCGCATCGACATATTGCGCCGTGAAAAACTTCAGGCGGTTCTTCGCCAGCGTATCTTCTAGCGGGTAGGCCTCAGCCAGTTTTTTGAGAAACGCAGCGTTGATGAGATAGGCCTGACGCAGATAGTCGTGATAAGGACTTTCCGACCAGGCGAGTGCTGAAAAACGCTTGTCGCCGGGCGCGGGCGACGCCACCGCCGGTCCGGCCGCACCGGGCTTGCGCGCCAACATAGCCTGCCACAAGGCGGCGTGCTGCGCAGCGAATTCGCTGCGCAGAGCGACTATCTCTTCGGTCTCGGGAAAGACCGGCGCCAGATATGAAACAGCCTGGGCGCCGGGCTGATTGGGCGACTGTAGCGGCGCAAGGAGATTCAAGAACCCTTGCGCAAAGGCCTGCCCGGCTTGTTGCAGGTTTTCGAATTGCAAATTACCGGACATCCACTGCTTCTCCCAGGGCCAACGGAAGGACAAATCTCCTCCCCGTCGGATTCGCGAGGATTCTGCGCTGCACCATGTGCCCTGTCAACGACCGACCGCGCACTCATCTCATTAAGTCGACCTCGCAAATTGACCCGCGACAAACACCTATGCGAAAATGCGCGCCTCAATCGGGCGGCTAGCTCAGCGGTAGAGCACTGCCTTCACACGGCAGGGGTCACAGGTTCGAACCCTGTGCCGCCCACCAGCACCTCCCAGAGAGTAATCCGCGCACCCTTGTGTCGGAAACCCACTCGACGAAACCGGTGATGCACCGACTTTAGCCGCCCTCTCGCACTCTTCTCTCTGCACAGGCAGAACTCATCGGACCCTGCGCGCAACGCTCGTAGGCGATAGAGCAGTTCGGCGGCGCATGCGCTCCTTCACCAAGGTTGCGTCCAATACGTCAATTAAAATACAGGCCAGCACTAGAGTGGAATTTGCGACCACTCCCTCCGCCAGCCAGCCAAATCCCGCCTGAAAAATGTCGACAAGTTCCATGTCTGCCCGTCCTTAGCGTATTTGAGAAGAAATCCCCAGGAGGCCCGCTAACTCAAGTCCGCCCTACACCAACTACGGCCGAAATGGCACAGGCTTTAGGCCGTAACGGGCGGGCTGAAAGCGCCCTGACCTGTCGCGGGTTTCTAGACTTGTCCGGTTTGGTAGCACATGAATTGTCCGCTTATTGGGTTTGCGCGGGGAAAGCGGCGGAGGGCGAAGCCCGGAGCGGTTTTTCCCGCGCGGCCAGCGCGAAGCGGACTTACGCGGCGGCCTTCAAGTTGTCGGTATTGAGTTTCCCCGTTGCTTCGTAATCGGCCAGTCTGCGCGGGCCGTGGAAGACCGTCAAACGGCCATCCGCATAGCGATGCACCCTGACCTTGGCCTTGACGAAATGGCAACGGTGTTGGGCCGCCGGGATCTGGAGCGAAAGCCCCTCGAAGCGCACGCAATTGTCGTTGCCGACCGTGCGTTCAAACTGTTCGGACAGGATGTCCGCTAGATTCCCCCCCGATCCACGGCACGAAAGCCGAACCCGCCTCGCGTGCCGGTTGCATGAACTCGGCGTTGAAGGCCGGCCGATACACGTCGTTCAGATAACGGTTGGCGGCGGCCATCGTCGTAATGCCGGCCAACGCCAGTTCCTGCGGCAAGCGCCCCTGGTGAGTGCCAAAGGCCCGTTCCGATCGTCCGCGCGCTTCAGGCGAATAGGCCGCAATCATCTCGATGCCCAGTTGTTTCAACGCGCGGCCAAACTGGGTGAGATGAAGCTTGTCGACTTTGCCGCCGGCCTCCGGGGTGATCCAGTAATGGCTGCCCCGATCACTGTAGAAGGCACTGAACAGCCCACGGCGCTCAATGACGGCCGCGACCCCCTGAAAGCTACTCGCGGTGCCTTCCTCATCGACGAAGACCATGGCGTAATGCTCGTTGGTCGCGTCGTCCAGGGTGACGATCAGATCCCACTGCTGCCCGGCCACCCATTCGTGGGTGCTGCCGTCCTGATGCACCAGCATGCCGGGCAGGGGAGCGCGCTCACGACGTTTCCGATGGGCGCCTCGCGTTTGTCCCTGCTTGACCAAGCCGGCAGCTTGCAGATGTTGCTTGACCCAGGTGTAGCAGCGCGTGCCACCCTCTCGCCGGTACCAGCTATGGAAGTGCTTGACGTTCCAGTCGGCGTGCTGCGTCCGATAGCGCTCGGTCAATGCCAGGACTTCGTCGACCGGCGCGCGTTGATGCGAGACCTGCTCTAGCCGGCGGTCAATCAAGCCGTCCAGCCCGTCGGCCTCAAACCGCACGACGTAGCGACGGAAATTGCGCTCGCCCATCCCCAATAGCTGCGCCGCTTCCGCTTGCGTCAGCCGCCCTGCGTTCCACCCTGAATACGCTTCTTCGAATCTCATCTTCCGGATCTCCTGTAACAACCCCGTCCGTCTCATCAGCCACCTCCTTGAGGTGACTATGACAACCGGACAGATGGCGTGCTACAAAACCGGACAGATCATTAACTCGCAACACTGAAAGCGCCCTGACCTCGGCATGAGCAGAGGTTTCGAGTACCATACATACCTGACCCGGAGGAACCGAATCCCTATAATTTGACCGGGATCGCTGTGATCAAAAGCTGCCGATCATGGGATAATGACGCTATGAATTCACCCGAACCGACATCGCCCCGCCAGCGGCTAAGCGCTCTGCTGGCAATACCCGAAAGAGAGCGCAGCGACGCCGAATGGGACGAGATTAACGATCTCGAAATCAGATTGGCGCCCGGCAATCGCGAAGACGGCCCCAAGCAGCAGATGCAGAATCAGGCTCCGCGCCGCAATGTCGCCGCCCCGAACGGCTTTAATAAGCCGGCGGCGGGAACGCCGCATAAAAAGCCCTTCAAGAAGCAGCGCAAACCGCCGCGCAGTCGGCCACCGCCAACGATACCCTGAACCTCGGGCGTGTGACCTGAGCGGCGCCACGAACAGGCTACGCGGCCCGGTCCCGCCCCATCGGTACAATTCGCGGCTCCTCATTCGTACCACCTAGCGGACACGCAGAAGCGCCCATCATGGAAGCCGAACGTCTCAACAGCATTTTCAATCATCTCAACGACCTTCAGGCCCGCGCCAGCGAGCTACGGAGGTATCTTTGACTTCGAGGGAAAACAAGCCAAGCTGATCGAAGTCAGCCAGGTTCTCGAAGACCCGGCCATCTGGAACGATGCGCCGCGTGCTCAGGCGCTAGGGCGAGAAAAAAAGTTATTAGAAGGCGTCGTCGTTTCCATCACAGAAATCGACCAGGGCCTGCGCGATGCGCACGAATTGTTCGAGATGGCGCGCGAGGAGAACGACGAATCCACCGTGGTCGCTGTCGAGCACGACACCGACGCACTAGAAGTGCGCGTCGCAGCGATGGAATTCCGCCGCATGTTTTCCAACCCGGCGGACTCAAACAACTGCTTCGTCGACATCCAGGCGGGCGCCGGCGGCACCGAAGCGCAAGACTGGGCCTCCATGCTGCTGCGTATGTATCTGCGCTACGCCGAACGCAAAGGCTTCCAGCCAGAAGTAATGGAACAATCGGAAGGCGATGTGGCTGGCATCAAGACCGCGACGATTAAGCTGACCGGCGAATACGCCTACGGCCATTTGCGCACGGAATCCGGTATCCATCGTCTGGTACGCAAGTCACCTTACGATTCCAATGCGAGACGGCATACGTCCTTCGCCAGCGTCTTCGTCTATCCTGAAGTCGATGATTCCATCGAAGTGGAGATTAATCCCGCGGATTTGCGCATTGATACATTCCGCGCCTCTGGCGCCGGCGGCCAGCACGTGAATAAAACCGAATCGGCAATCCGCATTACGCACAACCCAACGGGTATCGTCGTGCAATGCCAGAACGACCGCTCGCAGCATCGCAACAAGGCGGAAGCCATGGCCATGCTGAAATCACGCCTGTATGAGGCGGAGCTGCGCAAGCGGCAGGACGCGGCGCAAAAAGAGGAAGACGCCAAGACCGACATCGGCTGGGGTCATCAAATCCGTTCTTACGTCTTGGACCAATCGCGCATCAAAGACCTGCGTACCAACGTCGAAGTCGGCAACACGCAAGGCGTGCTGGACGGTGACCTCGATCAGTTTATTGAGGCGAGCTTGAAGCAAGGGGTATAAAACATGCCGAGAACTTGCCCGTCGAGGTTAGTTGAACTAAACTAAGTTCAACTTAGGAGGGTGCTATGTCCGCTATCAATATTCACGAAGCAAAAACCCATTTGTCCCGTTTGGTTGATCAGGCCGCCGCGGGTGATGAAATTGTGATCGCCAAAGCGGGTAAACCCTTGGCCCGCCTAGTGCCCTTGACGCAAGGCAGCAAACGCAAGCTCGGCATAATGGCGGGAAAAATCAGCGTGCCTGCAGACTTCGATGCGCCGCTGCCCGATGAAACCCTGGCCGCGTTTGAAGGGCACGGCTGATGCGCCTCCTGCTGGACACGCACATCTTACTATGGGCGTTGGGTGATCCGCGCAAACTGAGCAAGCCTGTGCGCCAACAAATCGAGGACACCGAAAACGAAGTCTTTTACAGTCCAGCCAGCATCTGGGAGATCGCTATCAAAAACACATTGGGGCGTAGCGATTTTCACGCCGAACCTGCAGCCATCGTTACCGCACTGCGTGCCAGCGGCTTCGTTGAACTGCCCATCCGTTCGCGTCACGCCGTCGAAGCCGCTGCCTTACCCGCGCTACACAAGGACCCTTTTGACCGCATGCTCATCGCCCAAGCGCGCAGTGAGCCGATGGTGCTGCTAACGAGAGACAGTTTCCTTGCCGAGTATCCAGTAACCGTACAGCTCGTACCTTAATTCTCTTACTCACTTCACACCATCATGTCCGACAACAACGAAATTACTAAAGACGAAAACCAGATCATCGCGGAGCGACGCGAGAAGCTGACGAAACTGCGTGCGGAAGGGATCGCTTTCCCCAATGACTTTCGCCGCGAGAACACCGCCGAGAAACTCGATGAGGCGTATGGCGAGAAATCGCGTGAGGAACTCGACGGCTTGCCCGTGGAAGTCACCGTGGCCGGGCGCATGATGCTCAAGCGCGTCATGGGCAAAGCCAGCTTCGCCACGCTGCAAGATTTGTCCGGGCGTATACAAATCTACGTCACCAACGACAAGGCCGGTGAAGTCGTACATGCGGCGTTCAAGCATTGGGACATTGGTGACATCGTCGGCGCACGCGGCTCGCTGTTTAAGACCAAGACCGGCGAACTCACCATCATGGTCACCGAGTTGCGTCTGCTGGCGAAAGCACTGCGCCCGCTGCCAGAAAAATTCCACGGCCTCACCGACAGCGAGCAGAAGGTGCGGCAACGCTATCTTGACCTCATCACCAATGAGCGCTCGCGCTGGGTGTTCGCGGCTCGCTCGCGGCTGACGCAGGCTATTCGCGCTTACATGGTGCATCACGGTTTTCTCGAAGTGGAAACACCCATGATGCATCCCATCCCTGGCGGTGCGGCGGCCAAGCCTTTCAAGACACGTCACAACGCCCTCGACATGGAGCTATTCCTGCGCATCGCGCCGGAGCTTTACCTCAAGCGTCTCGTCGTCGGTGGCTTCGAGAAGGTATTCGAGATCAATCGCAATTTTCGCAATGAAGGCATCTCGACGCGTCACAATCCAGAATTCACCATGATGGAGTTTTACGAGGCCTACTCCGATTACAAACTGCTCATGGATTTCACCGAAGGCTTGCTGCGCCACACCGCACGAGAAGCACTGGGCACCGAGGTATTTGAGTATCAGGGCCGTGCGCTGGACCTCTCCAAGCCCTTTGCCCGCCTCACAATCGCCGAAGCCATCCACCAGTACCATCCCGGCTACAGCCTGGCGCAACTGGGTGACGAGCAATGGCTGCGTGACAAGCTAGCGGCAATGAAGGTCGAAGTCAGGCGGCATCAGGGCCTCGGCGCTTTGCAACTGATGCTGTTTGAAGAAACCACCGAAGCGGAGTTGTGGGACCCGACCTACATCATCGACTATCCGGCCGAGGTGTCACCACTGGCGCGCCGTTCCGACAGCAATCCAGAAGTCACCGAGCGCTTCGAGCTTTTTATCGTTGGTCGCGAAATCGCCAACGGATTTTCCGAGTTGAACGATCCCGAAGATCAGGCGGCGCGCTTTCTGGAACAAGCCCAAGCAAAAGAGGCCGGTGACGAAGAAGCCATGTATTACGACGCCGATTACATCCGTGCGCTGGAACACGGTTTGCCACCCACTGCGGGCTGCGGCATAGGCATAGACCGCCTAATTATGCTGCTGACTGATAGCGCGAGCATCCGCGACGTGATCCTTTTCCCGCAATTGCGTAAGGAAGTCTAAGCGAAATTATGTGTAATAGTTTGTATCGCGTGTGCTCAAGGGATATTTCACCGCGTTAAGCGGTCTGACTCGTTTCATTCATCCATCAGAGTTCTCAGAAGAAGGGAAACATCATGAACACCTCCAGCCAAAATCTTGCCCTCCGTGGAAAACTGCATCCGCTGCTTTGGGTCGCTGCTATCGCGGTGATACTTCTGAGTGCGGCGGGTCTCGCCGCCATCTTCGGCGTAATCCCGCATGTCGACAGCGCCGTTGCGCCAACGGTGCCAACCGTGCCAGGGGGCCCGCTGACACAAGTCGCGCCCTCACTCCCCGCCACCGCACCGGCGCCTGCGGTTACGCAAGCCGTGCCCGAGGTGCATAAGCAGGCGAACACGCATCGCGAACCGGCGCGCATGGCTAGGGCGCCAGAATACTATGCTCCTCCACCTTCTTCGAGCCAAGCGCCGGTGGTTGTGGCCGCAGCGGCGCCCTGCCGTAACTGTGGCGTAATCGAATCGCTACGCCCCATCGAGCAGAAAGGTGAAGGCAGTGCCCTCGGCGTGGTCGCAGGAGGCGTCTTGGGTGGCGTGCTAGGGCACCAAGTGGGTGGCGGCCGTGGCAAGGATCTGGCCACCGTGGCCGGCGCGCTGGGCGGCGCCTATGCGGGCAACGAAGTGGAGAAGAACGTGCGCAAGACGGTGAAATACGAAACCATCGTGCGATATGAAGACGGCAGCTCGCAGAAGTTCATGCAAGACGGCGCGCCCGGTTGGCATTCGGGTGACCACGTGCGCGTCGATAACGGCGTGATCATGGCGCGTTAAGCGCATAGGTCACATCAAAAGAAAGCCAGAGGTTGCCTGATCCGATACTGCCCGCCGCGCTACTCCTCAGGGATGGCGCGGCGTTCAGCGAACGCTACGACGACACCTACTGGTCCATTTCAGGCGGTTTGGCAGAAACCCACCACGTTTTTCTCTCCGGCAATGACCTGCCCGCGCGCTGGGCCAAACGCACTTATTTCAACGTGCTCGAAACCGGCTTTGGCGCTGGCCTGAATTTTCTCTGTACTTGGCAATCCTGGCGCGAAGCCGCAGCCCCTGATGCGCGGCTGCATTATGTCGCTGTCGATCTGCACCCTTTTCGTCGCGACGATCTTGCAAAAATCCACGCGCTGTGGCCTCAACTCGCTCCCCTGAGCCAACAACTTTTAGCTCGCTATCCGCCACTGATACCGGGATTTCATCGCCTGCATTTGGAAGGTGGACGCGTCACATTGACACTTCTTTGGGGTGAGGCCACCCACATGCTGTCGCAACTGACAGCATGTATCGACGCGTTTTTCCTCGACGGTTTCGCGCCATCACGCAATCCCGCTATGTGGTGCACAAAACTCTACGCGCAGCTGGCGCGGCTTGCCGCTGCGGACGCTACGCTCGCCAGCTACACCGTCGCCGGTGAAGTGCGACGTGGTTTGGCCAGCGCAGGCTTCGTCGTCGAAAAGCGAGCGGGCTACGGCAGTAAGCGTGAAATGCTTGCAGCGCGCCGAGGCGGCGCGGCAGCAATTTCGCCAGTGGGCATCAAGCACGCCATCGTCATTGGCGCCGGCATTGCCGGCACGCTTTGCGCTGAACGATTGGCAACGCGGGGCTGGCGCGTCGATCTCATCGAGCGACGTGATGCGCCAGCGCGCGAAACCTCTGGCAACCCTGCCGGCGTGCTGCAGCCCATGCTCGCCGCCGACTGGAATCGCTTAAGCCGCGCCACCCTCGAGGGTTTTTACTACGCCTTGCGCCTCTACGCCGATCTCGACGCGCGGGGATTAGGTCTGGTCTGGCAACAGTGCGGCGTACTGAAACTGGCGCGTGACGAGCAGGACGCAATGCGCCAGCAGCGCATCGTTCAGTCGGGCGTGCTGCCCGATGATGTGTTGCGCCTTGTCGATCGCGACACCGCATCGCAACTCGCCGGCTGGGAGACACCGACCTCGGGTTGGTGGTTTCCCGACGGTTGCTGGGTGCACCCGCCGAGCTTATGCGGCGCCGCGCTCCGCGCGGGCGGCGACGCCATTCGATTGCATACGCAACGCAATGCCATCCAGCTGACGCATGGCGAGAGCGACTGGCAAGTGTGGGATGAGGCCGGTACTTTGATCGCTGAAGCACCGCTGGTCATCCTCGCCAACGGCCATCTGGCGCGCCGCTACGCGCGGACCGAGTGGCTGCCGCTGCGGCCGATGCGTGGCCAGGTCACTTATCTGCCCGCGCAGGCAGGCCCTGATGTGCGCACGGTGGTGGCGCGTGAAGGCTATATCACGCCGGCCACGCCATTCGGCGTGCATGTCATAGGCGCGACTTATGAAGAAAACTCGACTGACACTACAGTGCGTGAGGAAGATCATCGCGCTAATCTGGAACGGCTCAACACGTTGTTGCCGGCGCTGTATCAAAATTTCGCGGCTACCCGGGATGCCGCGCCCTTGACGGGCCGCGCCGGCATACGCTGTGTCGGCCCCGACCGCATGCCGGTGGTCGGCGCCATTCCGCATAGTGCGGAGGATAGCGCAGCCCAGCCCGGCCTTTATGGCCTACTCGGGTTGGGTTCGCGCGGCCTGGTCTTCGCCCCGCTCCTGGCCGAACTCCTCGCCAGTCAACTCAACAATGAACCGCACCCGGTGGAGACCGAACTGGCCGTAGCCCTGTCTTTTACGCGCTTGTGTAGCGCCAGACCGAAAAAGACTTAGACGTGCCGCGCCAGGCGCTTCTGCACAATTTCGCGACCAAAGGCTTCAAGCACGGCGTCGATAGAAGGCGTTTGCGCTTGGCCCGTAAGCACGACGCGTAGCGGAATAGCGACCTGCGGCAGCTTCATACCGTGCGCGGCAACCACCTCTTTGAGTATCTGGTTCAGGTTCGCGCGCTCCCAACTTGCGTCGTTGAGGCGCGTATGCAAGTCCTTAAGTGCAGCCCGTGCCGCTTCCGTCACATGCTGCGCCAACAACTCCGCGCCGGGATACACCTCTACGTAAAACGGCTCAACCGCATCTGCCAGTTCGTTCAGCGTGGCGGTGCGGTCCTTATACAGTGCGACGACCTTGGCAAGTTCAGGGCCAGCAGCCGTACCGATACCGCGAGCCGCGAGCCGTTGCGCGACTTCATTGGCGAGACGCTTGTCGTCTGAGGCTTTGAGGTACTGCTGATTAAGCCAGGTGAGTTTTTCCGGATCAAACTGCGCTGGCGAGCGACTGACGTGCGCCAGGTCGAACCACTCGACGAGTTGATCTACGGAAAACATTTCGTCGTTGCCATGCGACCAACCGAGTCGCGCTAGATAATTCAGCAGCGCCTCAGGCAAAAAGCCATCCTCTGGATATTGCATCACCGACACGGCGCCGTGCCGTTTGGATAGCCGTTCTCCGTCCGCACCGAGGATCATGGGCAGGTGAGCGAAGTACGGCACTGGCGCGCCGATGGCCCGATAAATATTGATCTGGCGCGGCGTGTTGTTCACGTGGTCATCGCCACGTATGCAATGGGTGATCGCCATGTCGAGATCGTCAACCACCACGCCAAAATTATAGGTCGGCACGCCGTCGGCGCGCAGTAGCACCAGGTCATCCAGTTCGCCGTTGGCGATTTCTATGCGGCCTTTGACGAGGTCGTCCCAGGCCACCGTGCCTTCGTCCGGATTGTAAAAGCGCAGCACCGGCTGTACATCGGGGGGCGGCGTTTTGCCTTGCACGCTTTCCGGGCGCCAGCGGCCGTCGTAACGGGGCTTCACACCCGCCGCGCGCTGTGCTTCACGCATGATGTCCAATTCTTCTTTGCTGGCGTAACACCAGTAGGCATGGCCGTTCTTGACGAGTTCCCGGGCAACTTCGGCGTAACGCTCCAACCGCTTCATCTGATAGAAAGGGCCCTCATCCCAATCCAGACCCAGCCAGCGCATGCTTTCTAAGATGGCATCGATGGAGGCCTGCGTTGATCGCTCAACGTCGGTGTCTTCAATGCGCAATACGAAAGTGCCGCCATGTTTGCGGGCGTAAGCCCAAGAATAAAGCGCGGTGCGCGCGCCACCGACATGGAGATAGCCCGTGGGGCTGGGCGCGAAGCGGGTACGAACAGGTTGGGTCATGGCGATAAGGCAGTTTTATGCGAGAGAAAGTGGTGTCATTCTAAGCGATCACCCTAGGGAAACGGTCTGCGTCCGCTAGGCTATTTTTTCGCTCCAGTGGTAAGCCTCGACAAATTGGGGATAAGCTTACGACAGACTGCTTGGCGGTCTTCAATGCTATACCCTTAATCTCAACCACCTCTAGGAGCGGAATATGACTCGGACCAAAACAGCAGGTGTGATTGTTTTCGTTATGGCTTCCCTCTTCCAGCAAATCGCATCGGCGCACGATGCCGATTCGGATTCCACAGCGAGACACCGTCCAGATTACCTGTTCATAGACTTCCCGGACAGCCTTGCAGTGGTCACCCCCGGCGCTGCCTTCAATCCTATCCCGGGCCCGCCTCCCGGGCCCAACACGGGTTGGGTGCTTTACGGCACGAGCACGCTCAAAGACAAGGCAGGGAACGTCAAAGGCAAGCAGCTCCTGAGCTGTGCTACGGCAAAACAAAATGCCAGCCTCAATAGTGAACCGCCCGGCGACCTTTATATCTGCACGCATAACCTGACTATCGTCGGGAAAGGCACCATCGTGCTGAACGGCGCTGTCAATCACAGCGCCTTTCACCTCGGCATCACGCAATCGCTGCCTATCGTGGGCGGCACGGGCGATTTCCGTGCGGCACGCGGCGAAGTGTTGACCTACGAATCGGATATCGACCCGAATATCCATGTTTTCGAGATCTATCTAGTGCGATAAAGCGGCTTCTACAGCGAAAGCGGGCAGCTTAGGCTGCCCGCTTTTTTTCTAACTACAATTAGTTTCCAACCCCACTGTTCCCAATGTTGCGTCACGCAAAACGACAGTAAACACCCCGCTCGCTCTCACACCACATTTACGCAAATTTCATTGACATTTGAATATGCCCTACGGTATATAGAAGTTGCGTGGGGGGACGGCAAAGGTACTAAGGGGATTATTGCTTTTGTCAGTGCGATCCATGTATTTTCAATTCCGATCAACACTCAAGGAGTAACTTAAGGAAACGCTGAATAAGTCGGTATCGCTGTGAACGATTTTTTAGTCATGTGGTCAGATAATGGAAGGCGAACACAAGGGATGGAACGATGAAGCAGATGACGCTGGCGACGAGACCGGGTTTTGAGAAACCCAAGCG
>JBBQGH010000044.1:0-20520 GCA_038322845.1 Gammaproteobacteria bacterium | reverse complement strand
GGTTCAAACCGAGTTTGGCAAAAGCCATCACTCTTTCCTTTCGAAAGATAAAGCGTAAGCGTCGCGTTCATCGCGGTCGCGGTATCACCGGCGCCAACCAAAAAAACTGCCAACGCCGTTCGAAAAGAAAGGCCAGGGGAGAGGTCAGGGACGGAGACTGTGTGTGGAATACAGTCTGTGGGAACATGAGCCCGCGATGACTTGCTTGCGGGCTAGAGGAAACACCGATTGCTGCATTGCACGGGGCGCATTATACAGGGATAGGCGGGGAGCGCTATCGAAAATTATTGGAAGCGCACTTTCGGTGGGCAGCGCGCATGGTGTGTGAACTGGCGCTGAGCCTTATATCCAATGACTTCCGAAAGACTTGTTCCCGGCTTGCCAGTGGCGTTAGTCATTCATCGCCAGTGCGCACAATGGCTTTTGCAATGCTCGCCGGGACGGGTTTTTTTTCGTCGAAGCTCGCGGCAATGAGATACAGCATGGTCAGATCATCGAGGACGGATTGCGCTGGTACATCCGGAATGGTCAGCCAATGCGCTATTGCCTCTTCTGACAGCGTTCCTTCATCGTCGAACTGCTCTCGGGCGGCTTTAAATGAAAGAAGAAGCTGACGCTGCAAGGGCGTCAGCGGACGTGCCTTTCCGCCGAACAGACTAACGCTCTTCAAGTGCCCAACCACTTCTTTCCAGTCGAAGTGCTCGACCAGTACCTTGAAGTAATGCGCCGCCAAGTGTGCGCCTATGTGACCGGCTTTCGCTGTGAGGGCATGCCGTAGTTCCTCATATTCCGATTTCGTAGCTTGCGGTGGCGCTGCGGGCGCTTGTTCAAGCGTGAGGCGGCGTTTTTTTGAACCTAGCAAACCGGAAAGTTTTTTGGCGACGTAGGCCGTACCCAGCCAGAGCGTCTTGGCAATGTCGCCCGCTCCAAGACTAGGCGCCCCCCCCATTGATTTAGACGTCGCTTCTATGTCGGGCAGTCCTGTGGGGAAGGATGCCGGGCTGAATACCTTTGACAGGCGCACAGGTGGCGCCGCAGCCGCAGCAGATTCGACCGCAGCGACCTCCGCAACCATGTCGCGTGTGGCCGATGGGTAGTCGGCACTCTCAAGCCACAACACCCACACGCTGGACGACAGCAATTGGCTGGCCATCTTCGACAGTCGGGCATCGAGAACCGCCTTGCCGCCAAGGCTGCGATACGCTTCCATGAAGTAGTGCCAACTCAACTGGAGCATAGGCGGCGCCTTCATCGCGTCAATCAGGGACTGGGCGGCTGCGGGGTTAGTGGGATTGACGGTATCAGCGCCGCGCAGTTGCGTCAGTTTCCACGACAACACCAGCAGATCAGGATAATCGGCGCCGATCAGATTGCCGGTGTTGGTGATGACCTTTTCGGCGAGCGTCAGATCGGGCGTCTTGGCGAGCAGCAGCAGATGGGCGGCGAGCAGGCCCATCATGGGATTCTGGTATTTGCCGGAGAGCAATTCGGCCAGGCTGTAGTCGTCGACGACATTGCGGCCTCGGGCCAGGGCCTGTCTGGCTACTTCCAATACTCTGAGGTCGGGGCGATCCGGAGAGAACGTTACGTTGGGCCTATCGAGGACCATCGCCGCACCATCGAAATCCGCCAGTCGCGCGATGGCGGAATCACCGGCGGGCGCCATGGTGACAAAGACCTGTAGCGACCACCCGGCAGGCACGACCAGAGGCAGACACAGCCGCTCATGTTCGGACGACACGCGAGACAAAATGTAGGTGCCAGGGGCCACGGTCGCGCCGGCAATCAGGTAGCCGTGAGTGGCGTCGAGCTGACCGATGGCCTCCAGTGGATGCGCGTCGCTGCCGTCCAGCTTGCTGAGCACGAAGCCGTCGAAGTTCTTGCGATAGGTTTCGGTCTGCTCTGGTTTCAGTTCGAAGTACACCAGCGAGGGGTCGCGCAGGAACACCACGATTTCGGCGCCCTGGCCCAGTTGCGCCGTAGCGGCGCCCGCAGCGGTCGCATTGCATATCGCGCCTTGATGAAATTCGCGCGAGGTGGAGGTTTTTTGCAGCGGGATCGGCGAGGAAAATTCCAGCGCGTCGAGCTGAACAATTTTGTGATTGTCGGGCTCATTGGCCTCGACGGAAAATAGCTTATCGCTTTGCTGGTCACCGACGCGGAGTTTGGCGCGATAGATACCAGGCGGCACTTGCAGTTGCACACCCTGGATGCCGCGGGCGAGCACACGGAAGTCGCTGTCAACGACGATGACCTCCGAGGTCTGGTCGGCGGCCAATACATTCAGCAGGACGTCAGAGCTGGGCATGGGATTCTCCGCCGACCGTGACCTCGAACAGTGCCGAGCGGCTCAAGCCGCCCGCCAGCACGCACTTGTAAAAACCCGGTTGCAGACGCAATGCAAATGTCTTGTCGTCAAATTCCAGCTTGGTGGCCGGGTTGCCGTTCCAGGTGACGGTCGACGGCATCGGCGGCGGATGCAAGTCACAGCGAACGATGGACTGCCCCTGGCCATCGAGTACTTCCATCGTGGTTGCGGTCGCCGGGAAATCGGCAATCTGGAAAATCTGATTCACGCCCAGATTCTGCGAGCGGAACTGGATGTCCGTGTTGGTCGGCAGCATGATTTCCGGTGGTGGTGCCGGAGTGTCGCCGCACAGCGCTGTCCAGGTCTCAAGCAGGTGACGCTTCAAGGCGGCGCCGGTGATGAAGTTGCCGGCGTCGGGCCGCGCTTCGGCGTAGGCCTTGAGCACGGCGTGGGTGAGCAGGCCGCAGACCTTGTTGTCGCGCTCGACCATTTTTCTTTCCTGCGCTTTGCCACCTTTGGGCGCGGCGTAGATACAGAAAAGTTTGACGGTGCTGGCGGCGGTGTTGCCGGCTTCGTTGACCGGCGGCACATCGGGCGGTCGATTAACTTCGGCGTCGCGGCAACAGTCCATGATGAGCACGATCTCCGCGAACAGCGCCTTGTCTTGCGCCAGCAGGGCGTAGTGAGTGCCGAAAATATTTTCCGGGAATTCGCGGGTGGCGTTGGCGGCATAGAGCGTGGCCTGCGTGACGAGGCTTTTCTTGTCGCTGAAGCCGTGGCCGGAAAAATAAAGGTAGAGGCGACCCGGTCGGCTGATGAAGCGACCTTTGTCGTCGCGCACCAGTTTCTTGAAGGCCTTTTTGAAATCCTCGGTGACGGGTGGCACGCTATCCGGGTCTGTTCCGACGTCGATGACATGGGGGCTGAGGATGGTGGTGATGTTGTTCGGATCAACATTGCCGCCCGTGGGTGCGGTCAGCCAGGCCTTCATCAAGGCGACGTCGTTGGCCGGCCCCTGCAACTCCGGGAAGGTGCTGGCGTCGGCATACTTGCCGATGCCAACCAGAATCGCGTAGTCATCCGTCATGTCAGAATCCGTGCTCGATGATCCAGGCAAGGCTCTTGATCGTCTCTTCCTCATTATCGAAGTCGCCGTGCTTATGCGAGAGCGAGTTGAGACCGTTGCCTGCGGAGGAATCCGCCCAGACCGTTGCATGCGGCACGGCCGCCATGAATTTCCTCACCTGGTCGACCTCCGGAAAATCGCTGTCGTTGAAGACATGGGTATCGGTGAGGTAGCGCTGCATGCCGACGATAGGCGCGTCGATGTCGTCTTCCCAGGACTGCCCCTCGACATGGCCTTCGAGCACGCCCGAGACAAAGTAGAGCAGGGAGCGGGTGTAGAGAATCGGCACCAGCGCATCGTCCGACTCGACCGCATCCGTCATGCCAAATAACCTGAAGCCGTCGATTCTGTTCTTGTGGGCTGAGAGCGCTGTGGCGAAAAGTTCGTGACGCACGGCAGGCGCCAGGAAGATGATGTCGAACTTCAACCCTGGCGCGTGCGTTGCTGCGGCATCAAGCCACTGGCAGATATAGACGGCGCCAGTACTGTGACCAATCAGCGTGATTTTCGAGAAGGTCTTGCCGGCGGTTTGAAGTTTGCCCAGCGCTTTCAGCACGGCTGTGCCACAGCACTGACTGTCGGTGCCGAAGCTGTCGGCGGTGTCCTTCTTCATCTGGTTCCAGACGGTGGCGCCCACTTTATCCAGGTAGGCCGCACGCAACACTTCCTCGACCACGGTGCAATACATGCCATGGGCACGTGCCTGTGCGTAGCGCATGATGACTTTGATGACTACGGTAGCGACGAATTTTGCGACCGAGAACCAGTCGAGTCCGCCGCGCGTAGTGGCGGTGGTGCCGGGGAACATCGTCTTGAGAGCCTGGTCGTCAACGAGTACCACGCTGGCAGCCGCTTGGGTGCCAGCGCCTTTGGTGGCGGCGGTGCCGCCGGCAATGGCGTTGTGGAGTTTCTGTATGGCATCCTGAAAGTCTGGGTCGCCGTCCAGGCCATCTTCAATTTCGGCGGCCAGGTCATCTTCATTGACACCCGCTGCGCCCTTCATGCCGGCGGTGGGGGTGACCTTGCCTTCATCCGTTACCGGCGGCGTGGGCGTAGCGCCGTTGAACCAAAGGTCGTACTCCGCTCGGAGTTTATCTTCGTTGATGGTCTGCCCCGGCCCTCCTTTGAGACCCACCTGACCGCCGAGTTTTTTCAGCGCCCACTCGGAGACCTTCTTGACCAATTCCCGGAAGGCCGGATCTTGCAGGATGTCGCCGAGATTATTCTTGAGGGTTTCGATCGGCCCCGACTCCCATACGAAGAACAGCGGATAGGCGCCGGCTGCTGAATATTTCGGCGCGAGAAAATCGGCGATGCCTCGCCCCGATTTCTGGCCGACCAGTCCGCCATGAAAATGAATCGCCAGACCATGAGCAGGCGCTGCGGCCAGCGCCGCAGTGAGTATGCGATCGACATCAGCCAGGGACGAGGTGTTGCTCTCGAATTTGCCGTCCCGGCTGTGTAACACGTGGTCTTTTTGGACATCCATGGCCGTTTCCTTATTGTTGGTCTGTTGTTTGTTGAGCCTTGATAGTGTCGGGCGCTCCTGCCCGTACCGGACGTTGAGGCGACTGTATTGGGCCATCATAGTTTCCAGGAAGTCGTTAATCAAGTGAGCGATGAACTTTAAGGCGCCTGCGTAGCGTTTGAGGCGGTCGGTCGTGACAATATGGCGCAAGGCATACGGCCCGGAGCCAGGCTTATTTGCCCCGGATGACGCATTTTTGCGCTTGTGCCGTACCCTACCTTTGGGCAGAATTCGCTGACACCGCGCTTAAGGGCGCGCCGCGAGGTCAAGCGCGAGCGCGCTTCCATTTAATGTGAAGCGATTAGGTTCGAGTTGCGCTGACTAGCGCAGGCATCGACAATTACATCTGAGGTAACGGGGTACTGTGATGTTTATACGCGCCAAAATACGCTGCCCAAGTTGCGAAGGAACCCGTTGCCGGGAGTCGAGATGGCTCTCGATTGACGAAAAGCGAGGCCATCCAGACAGGAGTCCGTATCGCTGTCTGGATTGCTCGCATCGCTTCCTGGCACGAAGGGCGCCGCTCTTCGAGAAAGATATGGTTGTTTCGGCGAGTGGCGTATTTTTCGCCATTGTCCTGACGGCTATCGTGACCTATTGGTGGACGAGAGCAGGGAGTTCCTCGGCGCCACGTTCGGTGACAACGTCCGCCGTACTTGATCCGGCGCTTTTGAAGGCAGCGGAAACAGGCGATGTCAGCGCTCAGTTCAAGGTTGGCGAAGCGATGTTTAACGATCCGGCGCATAACAATGAGACTTCGGCAAAGGCCGTGGGTTGGTTGCGCTTGGCGGCGGACAATGGGAACACGGAGGCGATGGTTTTGCTGGGCAGGCTGTCCCGTAGCGGCGTGGGCATCTTGCAGGATTTTGGCCAGTCCGCAAAATGGATACAAACAGCGGCAACCCGAGGAGATATGGAGGGAATGCTTGAACTCGGGCGCTTGTACAGGGATGGCATCGGCGTTGGAAAAGATTCGGTACAAGCCTACATCTGGTTCAACCGTGCCGCCGCCGCGCACAATCTGGATGCCGTTCGTGAGCGCGAAGCCGTCGCGCGGCAGTTGACGCCCGAGGAGCTGAAAGAGGCACAGGGTCAGTCATCTACGGTCGTCGCCGGTGACAACGGAAGTCCGGGCGGTATTGTGCGTAAGTGATGGTCAGTCGTATTACGACGTTCATGCCGCCAGCTTCAACGGAGGCATCCCACTAAACCTTAGGCCTTAGGAGGAGAGTGCCATGAAGCGTTTCTTTTTCGTTGTATCGCTTTTGGTTTGTGTGAATGCCATCGCTCAGCAAGCGCCGGGCGCGGTGTTCGACACGTCCAAAGAGAAGTGGGTGGCACAGGTGCCGGGTGCGGTGAAGCAGCCGCCTATCAACGAGGAATTGCTGAGGGCGCAAACGGCGGCGATCAAGGAGCTGTCGGCCAAGGTCGAAGCCCTTGAGGCGCGGGTCGGCAAACTTGAAAAGCGGGGGCATTAATGGCCACCGATACTTCTACCGCAATGTCCACGCTTGACGCCGCGCAAAAAGCCTTCGACCATGCAGCGGCGGGCGCGTCAGGTGCGATGCAGCAACCCTGGTCGCAGGAGCTTGTACGATTTCTGTCGATAGGCGTGCTGGGTTTTTCGGCCCTCGCCATGATCCTCGCCACCCTTTTGCTCTGGCGCACCAACGCCCCGGCGCAGCAAGTGCTGCGTGTGTTCGGCGTCATCACCATCGTCGCGTTCTCCGCCCTGCTGCTCGTTGTCGGCTATAACAACGAACAACTCACGCCCATCGTTGGTTTGTTTGGCGCGATTGCGGGTTATTTGTTGGGCAAGGATGGGAAGACGGGGAAGGATGAGTAGTGCGGTTCCCGGTTGTGGCGCCATGCCGCGTCGCGTAAGCAATGCGTAGTGAATAAGGCTGAGCGGCGGTTTTCAGTCCGCCACAAGCCGCGCGACGACATGATTGGTCTTTTCGGGTTAGGGCGCGAATTTTCAGGGCGCATGCGGAATTGAATCGAGTTTTTGAAAACCACCGAGCACACATCGATCGCATAGGAGCCAGTTACTCCGCTTTGGACGATGGTACGGCAGTTTCCTCGCCATGGCATGTCACCGTCATCGGTGGCGGCCCGGCCGGGCTGATGGCCGCCGAGGTCTTGAGCGCTGGCGGGGCGCGGGTGGAGGTGTATGACGCCATGCCGTCGGTGGGACGCAAGTTTCTGCTGGCGGGCAAGGGTGGGTTGAACATCACGCATGCGGAAGCGCTCGATTTTTTTCTTTCTCGCTATGGCGCGCGTCGTACCGAGATAGCGACGATGCTATCGGCATTCGGCCCGCAGGCCTTGCGAGAATGGGTGCACGGCTTGGGCGTTGAGACCTTTGTGGGTTCTTCGGGCCGGGTTTTTCCAGTCGAAAAAAAAGCGGCGCCCTTGTTACGTGCCTGGCTGCATCGTTTGCGCGAAGCGGGCGTGAAATTTCATGTGCGGCATCGCTGGATCGGCGGCCTGGAGCCGCGCGAAGGCTTGCGTTTCGCCACGCCGCAAGGTGAGCAGACGGTGCGGGCGGATGCGGTGGTGCTGGCGCTGGGCGGCGGCAGTTGGCCGCAGCTTGGCTCCGATGGCGCGTGGGCGCAGCGTCTTCAAGACGCGGATGTGAACGTTGCGCCGCTGGTGCCTGCCAACTGCGGCTTCGATGTCAGTGCAGTTAACAATTGCGGCTGGAGCGAGCACTTTCGTTTGCGCTATGCCGGCCATCCTGTGAAATCGGTGGTGGCGAGTTTCGCCAATCAGGCGCGGCAAGGCGAATTCATCATCACCGAGCATGGTGTGGAGGGCAGCCTAATTTATGCGTTCTCTGCGGCGCTGCGCGATGAGATCACCGTCAGGGGTGAGGCGACCTTGCATCTCGATCTCGCGCCGGGACGTTCCCTGTTGCGCCTCAGCGAGGAATTGTCGCGACCGCGCGGCGCGCGTTCGCTGGCCACGCATTTGAAGGGCCAGACGGGCATCAGCGGTGTGAAGGCTGGTTTGCTGTATGAAGTGTTGTCGCCGCAGGATTTCGCCGATGCAGCGCGGCTGGCGTCGGCGATCAAGGCGCTGCCTTTGCGGCTGGGCGCGCCGCGCCCGCTCGCTGAGGCGATCAGCAGCGCGGGCGGCGTGATGTTTGAAGCGCTCGATCAAGGTCTGATGCTACGCACACACCCAGGCGTTTTTTGCGCCGGCGAGATGCTGGACTGGGAAGCGCCCACCGGCGGCTATTTGCTGACCGCCTGCTTCGCCAGCGGACGCGCCGCAGGGTTAGGTGCGCTGGCATGGCTGAACGATAAACTCAAGGAAAAGTTGGGTGGGCAGCTGCGCTGCCCACGCGTTTCGTTGGGAGATTATCCGCGGGGGCAGCAAAGCTGCCCACCCTACGGTAATACGGTACGCGAGATAATGCCCAGTAAATCGTCCTCGCCACGAACATCACCCAGTAAGGAAAATCCATGAACACCAATCGCAAAGTAACCCTGTATCACACTCCCAACTCGCGTTCCACCGGCACCTGGATGTTGCTGGAAGAGCTAGGGGCCGATTACGAATTGAGGGTGCTCAATATGAAGGCGGGCGAGACGCGCCAGCCGGCTTATCTCGCCGTCAATCCCATGGGCAAGGTGCCGGCGATTTTGCACAACGGCGCGCTCATCACCGAGCAAGTGGCCATTGTTCTTTATCTTGCCGATCTCTATCCAGAGGCGGGTCTGGCGCCGGGTATCGGCGACGCGCTGCGCGGGCCCTATTTACGCTGGACGGTTTTTTACGCCTCCTGCTTCGAGCCGGCCATCACCGATCGCGCGCTGAAGCGCGAACCGCCGCAGCCTTCGATGGCGTCCTACGGCGATTTCGACACCATGATGAAAACGCTGACCGATCAACTCGCGAAAGGCCCGTATCTACTCGGCGAGAAATTCAGTGCGGCAGATGTGCTGTGGGGCACGGCGCTGACCTGGATCGTGAAATTCGGTCTGATCGAGGCGACGCCAGTGATCCAGGCTTACATAGACCGCGCCAACGTGCGCCCGGCGGCGGTCAAGGTGAGAGCGAAAGATGCCGAGCTGGCTGCCGCGCAGGGATGACGTTGGAATGATTATTGTGCCACGCTCGCTTGCTTCACGAAAGCATCGAGCAAGGAGCGTGTCTGGTCAGCCGGCGCGCAGCCGCCGTGGCCAGTGCAGATAATTTTCACATCGACTCCCTCAAGCAGTTTGGGCAGTTGCGCGATAGAACGCCGCACCGCAGCCATATCTTCGGTCACGATGTCGGGCGGAAAACTCAGCACGCCGTCTTTGTAGTTAAAGGCATCTCCCGAGAACAGCACGCCGCGAAAGACATAGGCATAGGAGCCGGCGGTGTGTCCGGCGAGTGGAATCGCCAGCACGCGCTCGCGGCCGCCTGAGACGGGAATTTCGACGCGCCCTTCCAGATTGTCAGTAAGCTTCACCGGTTTTACGCCGAAGACTTTGCGCAGAATTTTCGGCACCGGCCGTTTGTTTTCGCTCTCGCCGCGCATGGCGCCGGCCTCCAATGCGCTGCCGTAGGCCTTCGCCTGCGGTAACAGGATCAAGCCGGCGACGTGATCGGAATGGCCATGGGTGATGAAGACGGCTTGGACTTCGTCGCGCTTGGCCCCGGCAGCCGCAAGCAGCGCATCGAGCGCTGGGCCGCGACTATCCAGCCCAGCGTCAAAGAGTATTGCGCCGTCATCGGTTTTTACCGCGTAGTAGTCCACCACCACGTTGCGCAAGCGAAAGACACGATCAGCACCGGCGACGGCCTCGGGTGGGTCGAACTTGCTGGCCATGGGCCGCACCACCAGCACCACTGCGATGACCAGCAGCGCCGCCAGCGCGACCAGGGTCAATAAAATTATTCTTGTGCGTCCCATGTTGCCCCCTGAACAGTCTGAGGAGGCCACTCTATCACGTAGGGTGGGCAGCTTTGCTGCCCACGCGTTTGTCATCAGGTGGCTGCCGCGTGGGCAGCAAAGCTGCCCCCCCAACTAGGCTTGGTGACTCGTTACCGGAGGCGGCTGCAAGGCCATGGAGCGGCCCGATATGCGGAAGGCGTCGGAGAAGCACATGCCTTCTTCCGCACCTTGCGCTTTGAGCGTGGGGAAAATCGCTTCGACCATTTTCACCGAGCCACAAGCGTAAATCTCGTTGCCGGCCAGGCTGGGGAAATCTTGCAAGATGGCTTCGTGCACCAGCCCCGTGCGGCCTTGCCAATGGTCGTCCGGTTGCGGTTCTGAGAGCACCGGGATGAAGTGGAAGTTGGCATGCTCGCGCTGCCATTGCTCGGGCAGTTGGGGCAGGTATAAATCGTCGGGCCTGCGCACGCCCCAGTACAAATGAATCGGCCGTTTAATGGCGCGATGAAAGGCATCTTCGACCATGCTTTTTACCGGCGCGAAGCCGGTTGCGCCCGCCACGAAAATAATCGGACGGTTAGATTCGCGCAGCACGAAATCACCCAGCGGACCTTCGAAACGGATGGCATCGCCCACCTGCATGCGCTCAAAGACCTGAGTCGTGAAGCGTCCGCCGGCTACCAGGCGTATCTGCAATTCGATCTTGTCGCCTTCGTGCGGCGCGTTGGCAAAAGAGAAGGCGCGGCGCTGACCGTCGTCGAGCAGGATGTTGATGTACTGTCCGGCGGTAAAGGCGATACGTTCGCCGTCCGGTAGTGCGATGACCATGCGCATGACATCGTGGGTGAGTTGCTCCAGCGCCTGGACATGGCCAAGATACTCGCGGGGAAGATAGTCTCGCGCCAGCGCCTCGGCGAGCGCGTTTTCTGGCTGGTATTCGATCTCGATGTCAGACAGCGGTGTGGCGCAGCACATCAGCACTTTGCCTTGCGCGCGCTCGGCTGCGCTCAAGGCGCTGGGCTGATACGCGCCGGCATCGACTTCGCCATTCAGCACGGCGCATTTGCACAGCCCGCAGCCGCCGTTGCGGCATTCGTAGGGCAGGTTGATACCGCCGCGCAAGCCGGCGTCGAGTATGGTTTCGCCAAAACGTGCGGTCACCGTCTTGTTGTCGGGATGCACGGAGAGCGAGAGTTCGGCAGCGGCACCTTTGCGCAGCCGTGGCGGTAGCCAGGGCGCGAGAAACAGCAGCAATGTGCCACCGGCCAGCAGCGCCCACAGGCGCTCCATGGGCCAGGCGTAGATCAGCGGGTAAATTGGCAACAGGAACCAGTCGAAATCGAGCTTGCCGACTTCGGTCGATAAATCGGCCGGCGCTTGACTCACCACCGGCTTTACCAAAGCCAATACCAGCATGGTGAGCGTGAGTGCGATAGCAATCACGCGCGGCGGATTGGTGGTGGCGCGCGGCACGCGTTGCACATGGATCCACATCACTAGCAGCACGAACAGCGGTGCGCCGATGTGGATGAAAGCGAACAGCGTGAACAGCCGGTCATTCACCGCGCCTTCAAAAATGAAATTGCGGATCAGCGTGCCGCGGAATAGCGGCAGCCAGTCGAGCAGTTCGGCGGTGGCGACGGTGATGAATTGCGCCAATCTGTCCCATGGCAGCATGAAGCCGTTGATGCCGGAGATGTACACCAGCCAGATCAGCATGACCCCCGTCGCCCAGGAGAACCAGCGGAAGCCGCGATAGCGATCGAAGGCGAAGTGGCGCACCATGTGCAGCAGCATGGTGAGCACCATGCCGTCGGAGGCGTAGCGATGAATGCTGCGCATGATGCCGCCGGCCCACCATTGCTTGTGGGTGATGGCTTGGACGGAATCGTAGGCGTCCTTCACGCCGGTGTCGGCGAAGATGTAGAGATACAAGCCGCTGATGGCCACCAGCCAGAAGAGGAAAAATGTGATGGTGCCGAGGTGGTAAAGCGGATTCAGCTTGTCGCCGAAGGCGAGGTTGAACAGCGCCTCGACGCGCATGAAAATCCACTGCAATAGTTTGTGTAGGCGCTTCAACATGTCAATCACCTCGCTGACCTATGTACTATAGGCTAGCGATATTTTCCCTTACATGATTTCAATCAAGGATGCCGGCTTGCATGATGTAGACAATCACTACGCTTCGGCAGTATTTCAAACTCAAACATTCAGGAGACAACTTACCATGGCGCTACCGCATCTGCATCTGCAAACCGATCAGCTTTATCCCTTCGACGCTCGTGGGATTGCCAAGCGCTTTCGCCATGCCGCCATCTTCGGCGCGCTCGACGCGCTGCATCCCGGCGAGACCATGCGTTTTTGCAACGACCACGACCCGCTGCCGCTGCTCGATCAACTGCGCGCGCGTTACGGCGAGCAAGTCGACATCAAGTACGTGAAGCGCGAGCCCGGCGAGATCGTCATCGACTTCGCGCGGCAATAACGCGACGATGCTGGTTCTGCTCGCGTTGGCGGCCGTGATTTTCATGGCCGCCTCGGTGGCGCTGATCCTGTTTGGCGAGGCGACGCCAGCCGCCGCCCATATTGCCTTCGCCGCCGGCATCATGCCGCTGATTTTCGGCGCCATGATGCATTTCGTGCCCGTGCTCACGCGCAGCCGTGCGGCGCTTGCGCCCTTGCGCTGGCTGCCTTTGGGCGTGAGCCTGGCCGGCATGCTGGCAGCGAGCGCTTTTCTGCTGCCGGGATTTTTCACGATCGGCATACACCTCGCTGTCTGCCTGGTTTTCATCGGCGCACTGGCGATGGCGATCTGGATAGTGCGGCGCGGCCGCGCCACGCTGGGTGTGCCGCACCCGTGTCTGTATTGGTATCTGGCGGCGGTGTTATGCCTCGCCCTGGCAATGATGGCGGCGCTGGGCAGCTTGCTGTGGCCCGAACAACGCGCGGCGCTGCGTCTATTCCACTTGCACCTCAATACGCTGGGCTTCATCGGTCTTACCGCCATCGGCACGCTCACCGTCCTGTTGCCGACTGCCGCTGCACGTCCTGATGCCTCGGCGGCGCCGCGCCTGCGCAGCGATCTGGTGCTGACCGTGCTTGGTGTGTTGATGATTGCGGTCGGCAGCGCCTGGTTCGTACCCATCGCCTATTCCGGCATGCTGTTGCTGCTGCTGGCCGTAGTGAGTCTGGGTACCACTTGGGTTGCGCAGTTCTGGCGCGAAATCAGCCGGCGCGATGGTGCTGCGCCTTCATTGGCGCTGGCGCTATTTGGTTTCGCTGCATTGCTGTTTGTCGGCGCCGGCCATGTGCGCGGGCCGTTGGCGGGGCGCGAGGCGATCTTCGGTTTTGTGCTGGCCTTTTTGCTGCCGCTGGTGACGGGCGCCGTGAGCCAGTTGCTGCCCTTGTGGCTCAGGCCCGGCTTGCAACAAGCCTGGCACCAGCAGGCGCGCAACACGCTGACGCGCTACGGCGCGCTGCGTGCTTTGGCCTTCGTTGCCGCAGGTTTGATGGTTGCCTTTGGCATACGTCAAGCTGCCGTGCTTGCGGCGCTGGCGCTGGCGGTGTTTGTCGGGCAGATGGTGAGCGTGTTGAAAAAGTAGGATGGGTGGAGCGCAAGCGCAACCCATCGAACGTGGCTTGATGGGTTACGGCAAAGAGCGCCTCCACCCATCCTACGATTTTCTGCGTATCGCGCCGATCACCACCACCACGAACACCAAGCCACCGATGATGGCGACCCCACCCCCTGCGCCCATGATACCCATGGCGACGATCTCTTGCGTGCTGTGCAGCACTTGTTCTGCACCGGCGACTTTGCGCTGCACGCCGTAGCCGCCCGACCACATCAGGCCGCCGATGTGCATGGCCTGGCCCACTGCGTAGCAATACGAAGAAAACGTCGCCGCGCGACGCGCCGGCACGCCGTAGCCTATACGCGGCAGCAGGTGATAGACCAGGCCCATCAAGGCCAGCGTCACGCCGACAATGCAGCCGTGATAGTGGGCGGGAATCTTGACGTTGTTGCCGGCGATCATGAGGCCGATGATGCCGCCGAAGCTGAACAGTGCCAGTGAGGCATACAGCGCGGCGCGCAGTGGCCGGGCGTCATTTTCGACAGGCGGCGCGGCGCGCATACCGATCACCACGGCCAGCGCCACCGGCAGTATCGGCAGGCCCCCGCCTAAGCCCATGGCGAAGGTGAGCAGGTTGCGATGTTCCACCGCGTAGATCGGCCACAGCAGGTAGGCGACGGGAATCGCCAGCACGCAGATCGTCGATAGTGCGAAGACCAGTACCGCCACGCGCGGCGTGATGGGCAGCTTCGCGCCGCAGGCACTGGCGAGCCACAGCCAGGCGATGAGCATGAAAGTCGTCCAGATGAATTGCAGCGCGTGGCCGCCGCCCCAGAAAAGGATTTCGTAGTAAGCCTTGCCCGTGAGCGTGTCGGGGATGGTGGCGTAAGACCAAACGAAGGCGAAGAGCGCGATGAGGGCGGGCAGCAAGCTCAAGGCCAGCCCCACGCGCAGCGCGCCGGCGCCGTCGAGATCGCGGCGCAGCTTGGGCAGCGTGAGCAGGCTGCGCAATACCAGCAGCGTCGCGCCGCTGCCGATGAGAATCAGCCCCCAGCGGAACACCGGATCTTCCAGCATGGGGATGTAGTTGGCCATGACCGGCCCGCCGCGGCCGATATAGGGCGACACGATCATGAGCAGCGTGCCCAGCGCCGCAACGGCCAACGCCGCAGAACCCAGCGCGCGGTGGCCGGTTCCGCCGCCTAGCGACCACAACATGCCGGCGACCGAAACAAACCATACCAGGACAGAAAGGTCGACGTGAACCACCAGCGCGACGAGAAAGAAATCCGCCAAGGGCAGGAGTTTGCCCACGCCGGGCGTGCGTCCCGCAACCAGCAAAATAGACAGCAGGCCCGCGCCGATCAGCGCCAAGAGGCCCAGCCAGAGCCATCCTCGGGTCAGTCGCTGTAGTTCGGGTTGATCGACGGGAAGGTTAAATTGGGTGCTCATTGAAAACTCATTGAACCGCTCATTGGACAACTCATTGCACAAAAATAATGCCGCCTTTTTCCGCGCTGAAATCGATGACCAGAATTTGCGCCGGCTTGAGCGTCACCTTTTCCTCTTTGACGTAGTTGAAATCCGCAAGGCGCACATTGTCGTTCATTTTCACGGCCAGCTTGTGCTCGCCCGCCGGAATTTCAAAACGCTTATAGAGCGTGGAGGCGCCGTCGCGCGAGAGGCCCGACGGGCGGGCCACGCCGTCGTAGAGCGGCGCGCCATCGAGCGCCACCTGCACTTTCACCGGCGAACGTTCTCGGTCGCATTGCATGGGCGCGCGCATATTGGGCGGCAGCTTGGCGAGTTCTTCCGGCGTGCGCTTGTGGCATTCGGCGACCAGTTGGGCCTGATGGCTGAAAGACAACTTGATGAGTGCGCGATCAGGCGCGAAATGTCGGTAGCTCGGCTGGGTGGAGAAATAGCCGATGATCAGCGCGAAAAAGCCATAGAACAGTGTCTGGCCGATGAGTGAGAGCGGTGTGACTGATGATTTAGTCATGATGGAATATCCTCCGTACAGGGACGTGGAGCGGTTGTTTATTCGTGCCGAGATTTTGCAGGTCTTTGCGGAATGCGGCGAGCGCGGCGTTTAGATGCGCGGCTTCGTGGGGGTCGGCCCAGGCGACGCGCAGGCGCTCGGCCGGCACGTTGGTACGCAAGTGCGGCTCGCGTTCGCCGGCTAAGCGTTGCGCTGTCCAGGAGTTGCCGAAGCGATAGGCGCAACTGCCCTCGCGGCAGCCGGTGATGAGCACGCCGTCGGCGCCGCTGCGCAAGCTGTATTCGACCAGGCTAGGCGGCAGCAGGCCTATGCACAGCAGCGAGATGGCGGCGGTGTCTGCGGCTTGCAGGCTGTTGAGCGCGGCGGCGCAATCGCAACCGAACACTACGATTCTGGGTGCGCCGGTGGGTGCGGTAATGAGCGCCGCCAGGCGTGCTTCCAGCGCTTGCCGCACCGCGTCTATGGACTGCTGCGGCATGTCGATGCCGGTGACCAGTTTTTCGGCACTGCGAAACGGCGTCGAGGAGGGGCAGGCGCCGGCGCAGATGCCGCAGCTTACGCACAGCGCCGCATCCACCTGCGCCAGACTATGGCCGGGCTTGTCGGGATGCGGCAGCATGGTGATGGCCGAGTAGGGGCAGTCTTCGAAGCAGCGTCTACAGCCGTTGCAAAACTCAGGTGTCACCACAGCGACCGGCTGCGTTTTTTCCCGTGTTGATCTGGGCAGCAAGGGCAGCACGGCAACGAGTAAGGTCAATACGCCGCAGAGCGCCCACAATGCTGCGGGTGACGTGGCATACATCAACGGATGTGCAAACAACAGGAACCAGTCGAGGTCGATGGTGGTCGGCACGATTGCCAGATTGGCCGGCGCATGCGAGACAGCCGGCTGCAAGAAGGACAGCACGATGAGCATGGCCAGCGTGCCCAGGCCCAGTGTGCGCGAGGGGAATACGTCGGCGCGCGAAATGCGCTGGATGTGCACCCACAGCCCGAGCAGCAGCATGAGCGGAATGCCGATGTGCAGAAACATCAGCAGCGAGAAGAGCCGGTCGTTCACCGCGCCCGGCGTGAGGAAATTGCGCGCCGTCGGGTCGGTGACAATGGGCAGCCAGTCCAGCCATTCCGCACTGGCAATGATGCTGAATTGCGCCAGTTGATCCCACACCAGCCAGTAGCCGCCGATGCCCGAGGCGTAGGCCAGCCAGATGAGCGGCACGCCGGTAATCCAACTGTACCAGCGCACGCCCACATAGCGCCCGTAGAAAAATTCGCGCGCCAGATGTAGAAACATCACCACGACAAATGCGTCCGAGGCGTAGCGATGGATGCTGCGTAACAGGCCGCCCAGATACCACTGTTCCCGGCTGTAGTAGTTGATGGAAGCGCCGATGTGCTCGACGCTGGTGTCGAGCACGGCGTAGAGATAAAGCCCGCTCGCAGCGATCAGCCAGAAAAAATAAAAGCCCAGCGCACCCAGATGCCGCCAGGGATTGTGGGCCGCGCCGAAGAGCGCATCAAAGCCGGCTTCGATGCGTTGTGTCAGCGCGTAGCCGCCGCGTCGGAAGGCGTCGATGGGGGTCACGAAAAAGTGGCAGGTAGGTTAAGCATTTGATGATAATTCTCGCCCTGGCCGAGCGACTTGAGGCGAGTCAAGCGCTGCCGGCTTTCCGACGATTGCGCCAGACAAAGACCGTGATGCAGATCAGAAACGTGATAAAGCCGGCGATCTCGAAGAGCAAGGCGTAATTCACCCGATAAAGGCCGGTGCGGGGGTCATACACCGAGCAGAGCAGGCGCACGCGGTCGAGAATGTCGGCGATAGGGCTGGTCTGCGCCACGGGCGCGCCGGTGATGAGTTCCTTGAGCGGTTCCACCAGCATGTCGGTGGTGAGCGCGTCGCCATACACCTGCCGATAAATCTTGCCCTCGCCATCGACGATGCTCACCTGCACCACATGATCGAAGCCCGCTGGCGTCGGCACATAGCTGAAGCCGAAAGCCTGCGTCAGCTCTTTCAGTATGGCTGGCGCGGGGCTCAGAAATTCCCAGTTGGGAAAGACGATGCCGTTCTGCGCCGCGAAGGATTTGAGCGCATCAGGCGTGTCGAAGGGCTGATTGAAGCCGATGCTGACGATGTGAAACCGATCCAGCCCCAGCGTCGCCACAGTGCCGGTGACGGCGCGCTGAAGGTTCTTGGTGGTTGTCGGGCAGACCTCGAAGCAGCCGGTGTAGATAAAACTCACCAGCAGCGGCTTGCCCCGATAATCCGCCAGCCGCACCGGCTTGCCCTGGCGATTGAGCAGCGTGAATTCGCCGATGGGTTGATTCACTACGCTTTGCGAAAGCTGCAAGGCGGTTTTCTGATCGAGGGTGACGATATTCGGCGCGGCTGCGGGATCAAGCGGTCGCGAAGTGATGCTGTCGGATGCCGCGCCAGAAACACCGGCGCCGCAGAGCATTGCTGCTAAAAGCAGGCGAAGGAGTAACCCTTTGGTAAGCAGGGTGGGCGCGTGGAAATACATGGCCCATCATCGCCAAGGCCAGCGAGGCCGTCAACGATGTGGGTCAAGTTTGCGCGGAAAAATCGCTCGAATGAAAAAGGGCTGGTCAGAGCCAGCCCTTTAGTCTGCTGCGGATTAGAAACTATTGGAGCCTGCGGCGACTCGCGGCAGCGGCCGACAGTAAGCCCAGCGCAAGCAGCAGTAACGAAGAGGGCTCCGGCACTGAGCGACCGGGGCCAATACCGCCAACCTCGCCAGAAGTCAGCTCCGTATCGTAAAGACGGATTAACGACACCTTTCCTGGCACCCATTCCGTTTGTGCAGGGCCCCCTGTGTTATCCGCAAAAAACGTTAGGATGTCGCTCGGGTTGCCGAGATAGGAATCAAAATCCATCACGGTCGTTGTCAGGTCAAACTGAAAGATGCCATCAAGGTAGGCAGTAACGTGCCCCAAGCCATTGTTGGTCATGCTCACACGATGGTATGCGCCAAAAGTCCACGAAGTTGGGCCATCACCGATCGGGTAAATTTGCAGCTTGTCTCCCGGTTCGACATAGAAGCCATTGTCACTCGATCTGTTTGATGCATCGAGAATACGCTGCCAGGTCGGTCCGTCGTGGTCGAAGGAGAAGGTCATGTCGACCGAATACGCTTTGCTACTGAGCAACCCGGTTGTGTTGAGGGATACTCCCCCTTGCTGGCCGGATTCAGAACTCCCATCAAAACGATAGACGTTTTTAGTGTCGCCAAACACGGTATCGACAAGAAACGTATTCGACCCCAGAGGGTTAATTGCACCCAGAGACGCCACGCCGGCTTCATTGGCACTTAACGTGTTGTCATGAAAGTCGTAGGTTGCCACCGCCACCGGCGCTGCCTGAACGAAGCCAGCAAGCAGGATGCCAAGTGCGCCTACCGCTGCTGACTTGATGTATGAACTAGACATGACCCAACCCTCCAAAGCCGTCGAACGTAAATATTGCTCAAGGAATTGAACTAGAGCGAAAACCGTGCCGCCTCTTATAGAGCAATAAAAAACAGTATCTTACGAATCGGTTTCCAGTGGCGGGGAGGGTATCTGTAAAAAATGGCGACATCCATCATCCGAAGGACAAGAATGGCAACACTGGCGAGCGCGCCACGCCTGTCACCTGCATTCGTCAACCCTTGGCAAGCGCGGTGATTGAATCTTACATTTGGATGCGAAAGGCCTTGCCAATCACTCCCACGGCCTCAGGACTATCCCATTCCTTCGCGCCATAGAATTTGGCGAGCACGCGGCCTTGTGCGTCGACCAATAGGGTCAGCGGCAATTTATTTGCACCCAGCATGTTTTCCAGGAAGAGCTGACTGTCGATGAAGTGGCTGAAGTTGGTGTTGGCTTTTTGCAGGAAGGCTTTGGCAGCGTTGGGGTAGTCGTCGGTGGAAATGCCGATCACGGTGAAGCGCTTGCCGCCGTAGCGGCGCGAGAGCCTGTCCAATGAACCCATTTCTTGTCGGCAGGGCCCGCACCAACTGGCCCAGACGTTGATGATGAGCGGCTTGCCGCGGAACTCGGAGAGTTTTTGCGACGGGCCCGACAGCCCTTGCATGGTTGCCTCACGCAGCGTTCCATTCACTTCAACTTCGCCGGGTGTTTTTGCGAACGTCGGCGTCGTGGCACTGACCACGCAGAGGAATATCGAAAGGAAAATCGTTTTCATGCTGCGAAGGCTACCGTTCGCCGAGTTGATGAAATGTTGAGAACGAAATGGTGAGAAAGAAATGGTGAGAAAGACATCGCGAGTGCATAGGGCCAAAGGAAAGTCAGCGCCAGCCCCAGTGTGGCAAACGCGCCGTGACGCGCTGCGCCTAAGGGCTGCGCTGACGCGTTCCCATCAGTAGCGCCGCGCTAACCCCGCACTTACTTCTTGACCGTGATGCTGGCGTCTTCAATCAGCAGCGGGTAGGAATAGCCGCTACCAAAATCACGATTCACCACCACCACGCCGGAAATGGTGACTTGGTCGCCGACATTGGCGGTTTGCTTGCTGGTGACGACGAGGTTGTTGCTGTTGGCGTCGCCCGTGCCGTCCTGTACATGAACGAAGTTGCGGCCCATGATGCCGTTATTGACCTTCACCACCTTGCCCTGGGCGCTGATCGTTTGGCCGACGAGGGTAGCTTTGTTCTGGTTCAGCGCGGCGACGGTTTTTAGACTGCTGTCGGCGGCGGATGCATTAAATGAGGCCAGCCCTGCGGCGGCAATAAAGCCAACGAATGCGATGGATTGAATTTTCATGGTAACTCCTGTGAAGTTGAAAAGATTGGAGGGAAATGGTGTGCCCGGTGATTATATCTGCAGCGAGCCCCCGCGATTTTTGCTCGGCATCGTAGCCATAAAAATTATGCCTGCTGTTGTTGTAGGTCAACAACGCGGTGCATGGCCGGCTTGAACACAGTCCGCTTGCTATTTCGCGGAACGTGACCGGTCGTTTCGCGGGAGCGTGACCGGTGGTGAGATGCTGCATGAATAGGGGTTGATGTTACCTCAATCGGTCACGCTTTTCGCGAAATCGCGGTCACGCTTTCGCGAAACGGCGGTCA
>JBBQGH010000043.1:0-23262 GCA_038322845.1 Gammaproteobacteria bacterium | reverse complement strand
GCTTGGGTTTCTCAAAACCCGGTCTCGTCGCCAGCGTCATCTGCTTCATCGTTCCATCCCTTGTGTTCGCCTTCCATTATCTGACCACATGACTAAAAAATCGTTCACAGCGATACCGACTTATTCAGCGTTTCCTTAACTGGCCTGCGCAGCTTTGCAGGAGCCAAGGTAGACCCCGCGGACGAGAAACGCTGGGTTCAAAAGGCCGCCGACGAAGGTTACGGCCCAGCGCGATTCGCAGCGGCCAGGACTGCATTCTACGAAAGCGATAAACCCTGTGTCGAGCAAGCTGCGGATAAAGCGCTTGGTTTGCTGTGGCGCGCAGCCAAAAGTGGACAGCCGGATGCGCAATACCTGCTCGGTTTAGAACTATTAGTTGGTGGGCGTCTGGCTCGAGACAGGAACGCCGCAATCAAGTGGTTTCAGCTCGCAGCCTCGAGTAAAAATCCTCATGCACACTTAAAGCTCGCGTGGCTTTTTGCCACTAGCCCAGATGAGCAGTTTCGTGATGGAGGTAAAGCGCGAGCCTATCTGACTGCCGTTGGCGACGAATATCTCGACCATCTGAGCCTGTTTGAAGTCCGGGCTGCTGTTGCGGCTGCATTAGGTGATTTTGAAGGAGCCACAACCTGGCAAAATCAAGCCTATGCAGAAGCCCTTAAGTACAAGCTACCCGTCGAATCGATCAGTGAAAAGCTAAAGCGCTATGAGAAGCGGAGCGTCTGGGTGGAGACTGTAAGAGACACGCCCATCGTGACCGACGCGAGAGCCGTCTCGTGCCTGCCGGTACGCCCGATTGGCAAATATGAGCCACCTTCAGATGAATGCCGTGCTTTGGGACCATCGTATGTTGAAAAGGCGGCGAACTACCCACCTGAGGCCTTATCGGTTGGCCAAAGCGGGTGGGCCATAGCAAGCGTTGACGTGGAAAAAGGAGCAGCTAATCGCATTAACCTATTAGAGGCCAGCCCGCAGGGAGTCTTTGACTCGACAGCGCTCAACACCCTAGAACAATTGCGCTTCCGAACCAAAGGCTCAGCGAAAACCTGCTTGATTAAGGTCGCCTTCGTTGGCACAAGTGCAGGCGCCATTGTACCCATGCTACTTGAGCCTCCCGAGATTTTTGGCCCACCGTCCCCCACCCCTGCGTCTGCAATTAAATTGCAGACGCGACGCGAGTCGCCCTGAAGAAGGAAGCAGCCGGCTCCGATATATTTCCGCCCCCCTTCGGAGGCAGTCTTTCACCATCAGATTCACAAAGCTCGACGTCCCCAGATGGACGGACAGGTACTATCCGGCTTCACTCAAACAACAGTAGTCAATCCTGAATGCAGAACCCAATCAAAGCCCAGCCAAAATTCGCCGTCGTGGCGGCCGTGCAATTGCCGAATGTGAGCGACATCGAGTTCGAGACATCGCTGGCCGAACTGCGCGATCTGGCCAAGACGCTGCAAAATCAAAGAGGCCGGCGTCAATAGTTTCCACATTGAAATAACCACTTGTTCGTCAATGTACATCTATGTATTTACATTTTGTGCGTTGTGCGCTAGAGTACATCCCTTGTACATCTAATAGTGGAACTCAAATGCGTACCACCAAAGCGTTCAAAAATGGCAATTCTCAGGCCGTGCGTATCCCGGCCGACTTGGCCTTTCAGCGCACTGACATTGACCTGGAGATTGAGCGCGTAGGTACCGAGCTGCGTATTCGTCCGCTACGTCGGTCATTGTCTGGCGTGTTGACTAAGTTCGCAAAGTTCTCGCCTGACTTTATGGCAAACGCGCGTGGTGACCAGGATCAGACAGAGCGGTCCCCCCTGTAATGCCGCGCTATATGCTCGACACCAACATGTGCATCTATTTGATGAAGAATCAGCCGGAGGAAGTCTCCCGGCGATTTGCGCAGTGCTATGTCGGCGATGTCGTGATGTCGGCCATCACCTTTGCAGAGTTGGAATACGGCGTCGCCACGTCCGCCAATCCAAAGCGGGAACGTATCAATCTCGCCAACCTGATTGAAGATATTCCGGTGGTTCCGTTCGATGCGGGTGCTGGCTTGGCCTACGGCCCGATTAGATTTGCCACTCGTGACAGAAAGAAAGACCACCTGGATAAGTTGATCGCCGCACATGCGGTCTCCCTCAACGTACTGCTTGTGACCAATAACCAAAAAGACTTTTCAAAATACCCTGGCTTGAAAACTGAAAATTGGCTGAAGGCATAATCCAGTCGGTGATGGTGGTATCTCAGTCGTCTTGCATCCGCTCGGCATCGTCTCGACGCCATGCGAACAGATGGGTGATCTCGTGGCATCCTTGAGCCACGAAGGCCAGCGCATTGTGTCTGCCTTAGACGAACTCCTCACCCAAGCCTGGACATAGCAAGTGAACGTCCGGCTTCACTCCAACAACAGTAGCCACCCCTGAATGCAGAACCCAATTAAAGCAGCACCCAAATACGCCGTCGTGGCGTCTGTGCAATTGCCGAATGTGACCGACATCGAGTTCGAGACTTCGCTGGCCGAACTGCGTGATCTGGCCAAGACGCTGGGCTTTCAGATCACCGCGACCTTCACGCAAAAGCGCAGCAGCTTTGATACTACGGCCTACCTGGGCGTGGGTAAGCGCGAGGAGATACGCGATTTCGTGGGCGACGATGTCGAGCCTGTCGAGTTCGAGAAACCCTCACATGCCGCTGTCGACCCCGACGCCGGCAGGATCGACGTGCTGTTTGTTGACCATGAAATATCGCCGTCGCAGGCGCGCAATCTTGAAAAGGAAGTCGGCTGCGAAGTGATGGACCGCACCATGGTCATTCTGGAAATTTTTCATCGCCATGCCAAATCCCGCGCAGCCCGCGCGCAGGTGGAAATCGCTCGCTTGGGCTACATGGCGCCGCGCCTGCGCGAGGCGGCCAAGCTGGCTGGGCCGCAGGGACGGCAACGCAGCGGCACGGGCGGTCGCGGCGCTGGCGAATCGCACACGGAGCTGGACCGGCGCAAGATACGCGACCGCATCGCCGAGCTGCAGCAGGAAATTCTCGCCATGGAAGTCGAGCGCAAGACGCAGCGCGCCCGGCGGCAGGAGCGACAGGGCCTCGCCGGCGTGGCGCTGGTGGGCTACACGAATGCGGGCAAATCCACGCTGATGCGCGCCCTGACGGGTAGCGACGTGCTGGTCGAGAACAAGCTTTTCGCCACGCTCGACACCACCGTGCGCGCGCTCCATCCCGAGAGCCGGCCCCGCGTGCTGGTGAGCGACACCGTCGGCTTCATCAAGAACCTGCCGCACGGGCTGGTTGCCTCCTTCAAATCCACGCTCGAAGAGGCGCTGGAGGCCTCGCTATTGCTACATGTGATTGATGCCAGCGATCCCGGCTATGAACGGCAGCTTGAGGTCACGGACGAAGTCATCAACGAAATCGGCGCGCACGAGGTGCCGCGCTTACGTGTGTTCAACAAAATCGATCACGTCGGCGATGCGGCGGCGCAAGCTGAACGCGAGGCAGCGCTGCGTGAGAAATACCCAGATTGCATCGTGATGAGCGCGCGCCGCCCGGACGACATCGCCTTGCTGCGTGTAGCGATCCTGGCTTTTTTCAAGCAGGATCAGATTGAGGCCGAGCTTTTCCTGCCTTGGTCGGCGCAACAGATGCGCGGGGAAATCTTCGCGAGCTGCGAGGTGTTGGAAGAGCGCGCGGATGGTGATGGTGCATTTTTCCGCGTGCGCGGCGAGCGCGAGGCCGTGCAGGGCTTGAGCGAAAAATTCGACGCTCAATTTGGTCAGACGCCGGGTTAGCATGGCGATAAGTGGCAAACACAAAAATCCAAAACGCATCACCATTCAATTGAAAGGGGCAGTTATTCCATGAAAAATTTCTATCATCTGATGATTCCGGTGCTGCTCCTGCTCGTTCAAGGCTGTGCGTCCGTTGTTCAAAAGCCGGTGACTCTGGATACGGGTTTCTGGCAGGACCGCAAAGGCGTCATCGGCGTCGCCTTAGACCCGCTGCCCAGTCCTGATACCTATTTCACTGGCGGAGCCGTGCTGGATGGGGTCATCAATGCCACGAGAGCCCAGCCCCTGACTGAGCGGTTGAGGTCCATCGACACCAAACGCGCCGCGATGATCGCGGAGAATATGGCGAAGCAATTGAAGGCCCGCGGCTTTACTGTCACGCAGTTGGCAGAATCCGGCATTTTGCCTGCCTCAGAATGGCAGACACCCGCGACGCCTGACGTAAATGCAACACGCGACTTCAGGGCTTTGAAGGCCGCTGGCATCGCTCGCCTGTTGGTCATTACGGTGGAGCGTATCGGCACCGAGCGCGACTATCGCGGCGTGACTCCTTTGGGACCGCCCAAGGCCGTATTCAAGGTCAAGGGCGAGCTCATCGATATCGACAGCGGCAAAGTGCTATGGATGCAGCGCGAGGATGCAAGCATGCCGATTGCAGAGCCATGGGATCAAGCACCCGACTTCCCGAATGTGGTCAATGCGGTCGGGCGCAATGTTGAAGAGGCCTCGATGCGACTCGAGCGCTCGTTCTTTGGCGCACAGAACTCCACAGCTAGGTAAGCGACACGCATCGCTGAAAATACAGAATCACCGCAGCCTATGCCCGGAGACGCCCGTGCTTATTGCCTCTACGAGGCATGTCCGAACTAGTCACTAAAACGTTCTAATATAACTTTTGCTATGCCAGTTCCTCTTGGCGAATGTGGAATTTGTGGCTGCGGCTTTTTTTGCGACCTTCGTTAGTCCAAGCTGGCCGACATCGCACCATTCGGACATACGAAAAAAAACGGCGCCCTAAGGCGCCGTTTTTCATAGTACGGGTAAGTACTATTAGTGGATAACCAGCGTGTTCAGGATTTCGTTCGGGAACACGATTTGTTGCAGGGTTTCCGTGCCGGTTTTGCCCGCGTATACGCCGCCACCACCAATGACCGGGATGGTTTGGGCCACGCCTTGCTCGAAGGTCGTTTCGTCAAAGTAGCCTTGCGCGTTCAGGCTGCCCTTGTTTGCGGTGAAATACAGATGTTCGTCACACCACAGCAGCGGATGACCCAGCGAGTTGTAGCCGCTGATCTGGCACCATTCTTGTTTCGTGCCAATCTGCTGGGCATGGTTGCTCGGGTTGACCAGGATGGCCGTCACGGTGATGGTGCTGCCCGGGCCGCCATTGCCGGTGAATACGAAATATGTGTCGATTTCATAGGCGACGATAGTCTGATTGGCGGCGAACGCCGAGGAAGCAGAAACGGCCAACAGAGACAACAAACCAAAAACTAGCTTACGCATAGAGGCTCCTTGAGTGGATAAACATCTAAAGACAACGAGTTGCAATTCCCAATAGACTGGGACGCAGCACGACATACTTATACGGGATCACGCCGAACTGCGCGACGAAGTCTTGCAGCCGCCGATGCGCTAGTCAAGATATATCTAAGGTGATATTTTTTGTACTGCCGCAAACTTTTACTTTAGGCATATTGACAATATTTCGATTTGAGAATTTAAAACGTAGCGCAAAAGAACTTGGACCCCACGCTTTACGTGCCGCAATAGAGTTCTTTCCACTTCGCTGCGCTATCAGCGAGGCGTCTGGGTTGCGTCTGGGTTGCTTCTCCGTCGCCTCCCATGTCAGCACGGTAGATAGGCCGGCGCGGTGGATGTAGACTGAGGCTAGCGTTCTTGCCCCTAATACCCCTAAATACCCCTAATGTCCCGAAAGGAAGAATTAAGATGAAACCTAAGAAGGCCTCAAAAGAGTATGTGGAAAGAGCGAGAGCGCTGTCGAAAGAAGACGCTGAACGTCTATTCGCCAGGATGCGTAAAAAACTCGCTCGCAGAGTGGGCGATGAGGAAGTCGAACCGCTGGAAGCTGTCGCCTTGCAACTTCAGATTGAAGATGAAGAGCTCAAGGAGTGGCGCGACAAGATGGATGAAATAAGAAAAAAGAATTAGGAGCCGCGTCCGCCCGTTCTGGTCGATTGACGCACCAACAACACTGACGCGGCCGCTAGGCTAATCAACTGAGCCTCGTGCACCGTGAGTAACAAGCGCCGCGACAGCCAGGGCATGAGGTTGTGCTCGGGGGCTTGCGCGGGCAGCAAATCAAGTTCGTCCATGTCGGTGATTGTGTTTGGTTCCGAGTTCTGCAAGTCGAGGCAGGCGGATAGTGCCACATGCGCTTCAGCGAGTTCCTTTGCAACTACGGCGGACGCTATAGCCGCATCCTCTGTAGCGCTCAGTTGTGACAGAATTAAGCGGACCATGGACAGATGCGCCATCAGGCGTTCGCCGTGATCTAGCAGGCTGGCAACTTGTTTCGCGGGCAAACGAACGCGCTTAGGCTCGACGCTGCTACGCTGCAAGGTATCTCCCAAGGAAGCTAGCGTGTCGTAGGCGCGGCGCCGCGCCAGGCGCAATGCGACAGCATCGCCGGGTGGTGGCTGCAACACCTGGCTTGCGTAGTCGTGCAAATCGTTCATGAGACGCGCTAACGCCCCCGGCAAGTTGCGTCGTTCCCATGAGGGCAGTACATAGCTGAAGCTCCACGCCAACAGTACGCCCAAGAGGGTATCGGCAACGCGCTCAGCAATGGCAAATCCGCCGCCAGGATTGACCATATACGATTGCAGCAGCGCCAGCACCGTGGCCGCCGTAGCAGTGAGCCAGTAACGCCGGGTGACATAGGCATGGGCGATACCCACTGCCGTTAGAAACACGGCACTCAAGAGCAAGGGCGACGGCACGTAGGACAGCCCCACCACCACCAGGCAGCCCAACATGGTGCCTAGCACGCGCGCATTGCGGCGTGCCAGGGTTTGCTCCAGGCTGCCTCGTAACACCACGGCCACGCTCAAAATCAGCCAGTACGGATGCGAGGCCCACGGCAAGGCCATGGCGAGAAAATAGGTGCTACTCAAAGCTAGGCCGGTACGCACCGCGTGACGCAGGACCGGCGAGTCGCGTCGAAGTTGAACGCGCAACGCACGCAGAGGCCAGCCCTCCGCGGCGACAAAGAGTTGCAATTGGGCTCGGGTAATTTGCAAACTGGGCGCTTGCCCCGACAGCAGGCGATGTATACGCCCGACGTCTTCTGCGAGTTGCTTGAGACGCTCAAGCAAGGGCGGGAAAAGTCTGGCCCGCGAGTCGGTTGGCGCTATCGCCACATCGGCGAATAGCGTGTCGAATTGAAAGCTCGGCTCGCTCTCCGATGGAGGCGTGCTGCCGTTGCGCAAGGCATCGGCCGCGCGGTAGAGCTGTTCGCCGATCTGGCGCAAGGCCCCGGCAAGCTTGTCTCGCAGGGCTTGCCCGGTTGGGTCAACGCCCAGCAGATCGAGGTCGAGCCGGCTAGCCAGCAACACGTCGCGTAAATCGATGATGCGGAGCAGTATGGCCGTGTCGCGGCGCGAGCGGGGTCCATCTGCGGCCGTGAAAAGAAAATTGCGCGCGGATTGCAGGCAATCAGCCAGCTTGGCCTCGCCGCCGATCCATGCACGCATGGGTGCGCCATCGCTGGTGTCACCCACCTCCGAACGCATCGACCCCAGCACATCCGCGCGCGCGCAAAACAACTGCGCGGCGGATTGCAATGCTTCGCCCAGCGCCAGGCTGCGATAACGCGGCTGACAAAGCGCGCTCGTGGCGAGTGCCCAGACGAGGTAAGCCAGGCCACCGCAGGCATTCCAGGCGACGACAATGAGCGGCTCGCCACTGGCCGGCATGGCCATAGCGAAAATCATGGACAGGATGGGCGCAAAAGCCACCGCAGCGGTGCGAGCGCCCCAGGCCATGCTCATCATGGCGACGAAAGCAATCAGCGCCACGCCTAGGCCCAGTGCCAGCGGATGCAGCTTGAGCAAGACCACCCCTAGCGTGGCGCAGACGCTCAGCAAAGCGGCGGCAGATACGTGGTACCCGGTGCGCGTCACGGTGTTCGGGCCGTCCGCCAGGCTCGCGCACACCGCGCCACCCAGCACGAGCAAGGCTACATGCCTACCGGCGAGCAGGGTAACAAGTATTTGGAGGCAGCCGACGCCCAGCGCCACGGTGAAGCCATTAATGGCATAGGCCGGCAGCAAACTTAACAAACGCCACAGGTTCAGCTGCGATGAAAATGGCATGGAATGAGGTGCCGCGTGCTATGAGCGTGCTACGAACGGGTCGCGAGCCACGGCCAGTATTGCGTGCGCCTAGTCACATGCAGCCTGATGCCACGCGTGGCTCCGACTTACTGATGCTGGATGATTAGCGCGGTTCAGCGCACCGAGCAAAGTGTCATTGCAGGCCTTAGTGCAGGTCGAAAGCGTGGCGCTTGAGGTCTTCGAGCGAGACGATATTCAGGGTTTTTTCGTTGGTGGCGTGGAGTACGACGTTCGGCGCTTTGCCGGCCTTTAGGGCCTCCACCCAGCGTGCTGCGCAGAGACACCAGCGCTCACCGGGCTTCACACCGGGGAAATCGTACTCCGGAATCGGTGTCGACAAATCGTTGCCGCGACTCTTCGAGAATGCCAGAAACTCCTCGGTGGCGACTATACACACAGTGTGGAGGCCGACATCCTGCGGCGAGGTGTCACAGCAGCCATTACGGAAGAAGCCCGTCAAAGGCCGCTCGCTGCATATGCCCAGCGGGCCGCCGAGCACATTGCGTTGCAAATTGCTGTCATCGTTTTTCATGATGCCTCCTCAATCCATGCCATCTGGATCGCTTCTAGGATTTTTTCGCCGCAATGCTTGGGATCGTCATCGAAGCCTGGCAAGGCGACGACGAACTTCATCAGGTCGACGAAGTTCACTTTAAGCGGATCAACGTCGGGGTGGCGTTCCAACAGTTCGATGGCGATATCCAGCGTGTCAGTCCACTTCATTTCGGCATCCTTATTTCTTGTGACCTTCGCTGACCATGTTGATGGTATAGCGCGGAATTTCTATGGTCAGTGGCGTATCGGTGACACGCGCCTGGCATGAAAGGCGTGATTGCGGCTCCAGGCCCCAGGCTTTGTCGAGCATGTCTTCTTCTTTTTCTTCCGCTTCCGCGAGTGAATTCAAGCCCTGGCGGATTACCACATGGCAAGTCGTGCAGGCGCAAGATTTTTCGCAGGCGTGTTCAATCTCGATGCCGTTCTTCAGCAGCCCATCGCAAATGGTGGTGCCAGGCGCGACGTCGATTTCCGTGCCCTCAGGACACAAATCGACATGGGGCAATACAGTGATTTTAGTCATACCTTGAACTCGATGATTTTGTGTCCGGTGAGCGCGCGCTTGATGCTGCGATCCATACGCCGCTCGGCGAAGTCCTGCGTGAGCGCGTTGAGTTTTTCCATGCCGGCCTTGATGGCACGGTGATCCTGACAGTCTAACAGGCGACGTAGCGCGAGAATTTCGTCATCAATGGCGCTGCGCTCATCGGCGGTGAGGAGCATGGCGTCCACCTCCAGCGCGGCATCCACCGATTCGACGAGCCGCTGCGCCTCGACCCGCTGCTCACGCAGATTGCGCGCTTGCATGTCGTTGGTGGCCTGCTGCATGGAATCGCTTAGCATGCCAGCGATTTCGTCGTCAGACAGGCCGTAGGATGGCTTAACGGTAATGGAGGCCTCAACACCTGAAGTCATCTCCCGCGCCGAGACCGCGAGCAAGCCGTCCGCATCAACCTGGAAGGTCACACGGATGCGCGCCGCGCCGGCGACCATGGGCGGTATGCCACGCAACTCAAACCGCGCTAGCGAGCGGCAGTCCGACACCAACTCGCGCTCGCCTTGCACGACATGAAAACTCATGGCCGTCTGGCCGTCTTTGTAGGTGGTGAAATCTTGGCCCTTGGCGATGGGTATGGTGGAATTGCGCGTGATGATTTTTTCGGTCAAGCCGCCCATGGTTTCCAGGCCCAGCGACAGCGGAATCACATCGAGCAGCAACCATTCTTCGCTGGAAGCACGATTGCCAGCCAGCACATTCGCCTGCATGGCCGCGCCCAGGGCCACCACCTTGTCCGGGTCGAGATTGGTGAGCGGCTCCTGCTTGAAGAACTCCCCGACCGCACGCTGGATTTGTGGCATGCGAGTAGCACCACCGACCATCACCACGCCGCGTATGTCGTTTATTGTCAGGCCGGCATCGCGCAGCGCCTTGCGGGTGGGGCGTAAGGTTTTGGCCACCAGCGTCTCGGTGATGGCCGCGAAGTCGTGGATGCCCAGCGTGAGGTTAACCTGTTCGCCCGTGCCCAGCACGGCATGGACAGGAACGCTGTCGTGCGCGGTCAGCATTTCCTTCGCTTCGCGGGCTTTAAGTAGCAGGCGGCGCGTATCTTCGATGCTGGGGAAACCGACTTTGGCGTTGTCGAGTATCCAGCAGTACACGCGCTGATCGAAATCGTCGCCGCCCAGAGAAGCGTCGCCGTTGGTGGAGAGCACTTCGAAGACACCGCGCGAAAGTTTGAGTATGGAAATATCGAATGTGCCACCGCCGAGATCATAGACCGCGTAGATGCCTTCTGAAGCATTGTCGATGCCGTAAGCGATAGCGGCCGCCGTCGGTTCGTTCAACAGACGCAGCACGTTCAGCCCCGCCAGTGTCGCGGCATCTTTGGTGGCCTGCCGCTGCGCATCGTCGAAGTAAGCGGGCACCGTGATGACCGCGCCGACGAGTTCGCCTCCCATGCTCGCTTCGGCGCGCAGGCGCAAGACCTTGAGTATCTCGGCGGAGATTTCCACCGGGCTTTTCACGCCCGCCGCGGTGCGTACCTTCACCATACCTTCGGCATCCATAAAATCGTAGGGCATGGATTCGAGGTGGGCGACATCCTTCAAGCCGCGCCCCATAAAACGCTTGACGGAAACGATGGTGTTGCGCGGATCGACAGCCTGGATGGTGTGCGCAGGATAGCCAACATCTACGCTACCGTCGCTCTTGTAATGCACGATGGAAGGCAGTAGCGAACGCCCCTGCTCGTCATTCAGCACCACAGCCATGCTATTGCGCACCGTGGCCACCAGCGAGTTGGTTGTGCCCAAGTCTATGCCCACCGCCAGGCGGTGCTGGTGCGGCGCGGAGGACATGCCGGGTTCGGAAAGTTGCAGTAGTACCATTGCGTGTTTTGAGTTATGCGCGCTGCGCTTAAAGCTTAATAATTAGGGTTTAGGACTCTATGGCTTCTAGTGCCTCGTCGATTTCCTGCTCGAGTTTTTCGATGAACATCAGTCGGCGTAGCGCTTCGGCGGCGGCCAAATAGTTTTGTGTCTCGTCAATCTCATGCTCGATCTCGGCCCGTATGCTGGCGGCCTGTTGCTGTAAACGCTGCATGAGTTTTTCGAGTTCGTGATGATCGCTGGCGGCGCGGGCTTCGGCTACCGCTTCTCGCCACTCCATCTGCTCCATTAAAAAAGCGGCGGGCATGGCAGTGTTGCTTTCTTGCTCGACGTCGACCCCGGCCAGCTGCAGAAGATAACGGGCGCGATGCAGCGGATGCTTGAGCGTCCGATAAGCCTCATTCACCTGGGTAGACCACTGCATGGAGAGACGGCGTTCCGCGTCCGGCAAATGCGCGTAGTGGTCTGGGTGCACCTGCGATTGCAACTCATGATAGGCCGTGTCCAGTTGCGCAATATCGAGGCGATAATTGCGCGGCTGGGCCAGCAAGGTGAAGAAATCCTGGGTGAAATCGGGTGCCATGAAAATACTCACCGCGGAGTTCGCCGATAAACGCAGATTAGCGAAAAAATCAGGGAAAGGCTATCCACGCTCATCAATGTTTAGCCGCGTGAGCCGCAGCAACAGGGTTTTAGACGTTGAAGCTCTCGCCGCAGCCGCAGGCATCCTTGACGTTCGGGTTATTGAACTTGAAACCTTCATTCAAGCCTTCGCGCGTGAAGTCTAACTCGGTACCCTCAAGGTAAGGCAGGCTCTTGGGATCAATCAGCAACTTGACGCCGAAGTACTCAAAGACGATATCTTCCGGGTTCGCCTGGTCGGCGAATTCGAGCTTGTAGGACATGCCCGAGCAGCCCGAGGTCTTGACGCCTAAACGGACGCCGACGCCCTTGCCGCGCTTGGCAATAAAGTTGCTCACATGCTGTGCCGCTTTTTCGGTGAGAGTGACAGCCATTGTGCTACCCCATGCGTAGATCAGGATTGGTGCTTCTGTTTGTAGTCCGCCACGGCCGCCTTAATGGCGTCTTCCGCCAGGATCGAGCAGTGTATTTTCACTGGCGGCAGCGCCAGTTCTTCGGCGATGTGCGTATTCTTGATGTCCAGTGCCTGGTCGAGTGTCTTGCCCTTGACCCACTCGGTGACGAGCGAGCTGGAGGCGATGGCCGAGCCACAACCGTAGGTTTTGAATTTGGCATCTTCGATGATGCCGTCCTTGCCGACCTTGATCTGCAACTTCATAACGTCGCCGCAGGCCGGTGCGCCGACCATGCCGGTGCCGACATCCTCTGCCTCTTTGCCAAAAGCGCCGACGTTGCGCGGATTTTCGTAGTGATCCAGAACTTTTTCGCTATATGCCATTTTCGCTACTCCTCAATAATCAATGTGCGGCCCATTGCACGGTATTCAAGTCGATGCCTTCTTGATGCATCTCCCACAGGGGAGACAACTCGCGCAATTTGCCTATCTTGTTACGCAAGAGATCGATGGTGTAATCGATTTCTTCTTCCGTCGTGAAACGGCCGATGGTGAAGCGGATCGAGCTGTGCGCCAGCTCATCGGGACGACCAAGGGCACGTAGTACGTAGGACGGCTCCAGACTCGCCGAAGTGCAGGCTGAGCCAGACGAGACCGCTACATCCTTAATCGCCATGATGAGTGACTCGCCTTCAACGAAGGCAAAACTGACGTTGAGATTGTGGGCTACGCGCTGCTCCATGTCGCCGTTCAAAACCACTTCTTCGATACCGGAGAGCCCATTCCAGAGGCGGTCACGCAACATGCGGATACGTTCGTTCTCAGTGGCCATCTCAGTACGGGCAATACGAAAAGCTTCACCCATGCCAACTATCTGATGCGTCGCCAGCGTGCCCGAACGCAGGCCGCGCTCGTGGCCGCCGCCATGCATCTGGGCTTCGAGACGCACGCGCGGCTTGCGCCGCACATAGAGCGCACCGATGCCCTTAGGACCGTAAGTCTTGTGCGCGGAGAAGGACATCAAATCGACTTTAAGCTTATTCAGATCGAAGGCCACCTTGCCGGTCGCCTGCGCCGCATCGACATGAAAAATGATGCCCTTGTCGCGACAGATTTCGCCGATTTCTTCTATGGGCTGGATCACGCCGATTTCGTTATTCACATACATGATCGACACGACGATGGTGTCAGCGCGCAACGCCGCCTTGAACTTGGCAAGATCGATCAAACCGTTTTCCAGCGGATCGAGGTAAGTCACCTCGAAGCCCACACGCTCCAATTCGCGCATGGTGTCGAGCACGGCCTTATGCTCCGTCTTCATGGTGATGAGATGCTTGCCCTTGCCCTGATAGAAATTCGCCGCGCCCTTGATAGCGAGGTTGTTCGATTCAGTCGCACCGGAGGTCCAAATGATTTCCTTGGAATCGGCATTCACCAATTGTGCAACTTCTTCGCGCGCGTCTTCCACGGCCTTTTCCGCTTCCCATCCATAAGAATGCGAGCGGCTGGCCGGATTGCCGAATTTCTCCGTCAGGTAGGGAATCATCTTCGCCGCAACTCGCGGGTCGACAGGTGTCGTCGCTGAATAGTCGAGGTAGATGGGAAATTTGATCATGCGCACTCTCCAGTTCACGTTCAGGCCGCAAGTGCGGCCATGGATTTTAACTTCACTATCGTTTCGCCAAACGCCTGCAGGAAGCGCTCGACATCCTCTTCGCTATTGCCGCGACCCACGGATATGCGCACCGCACCGCGCGCCACGTTCATTTCCACGCCCATCGCCATCAGCGTGCGTGAAGGCGCCGGCGACACGCTGGAACAGGCTGAACCACTGGCGACGGCAAAACCGGCGCGGTCGAGTTGCGCGACCAGGGTTTCCCCGTCGATATCTGCTACGGCAAAAAACGTGGTGTTGGGCAAGCGGGTCGCCGCGCGGCCGAATATGGTCGCACCCGTGGCCGCCAAGCCGCTTTCCAGCTTTTCGCGCAGCCGCATTTGGCGCGGCGCTTCATCGCGCAGTTGTTGCGTCGCCAGTTCGCATGCAACACCGAAACCGACGATGGCGGCAACGTTCTCGGTGCCCGAGCGCAGGTTGCGTTCCTGGCCGCCGCCCGAAATGAGCGGGCGCAGGTCCAAACGCTTATCCAGCACCAGCGCCGCAGCGCCTTGCGGGCCGTAAATCTTGTGGGAAGAAACCGTCAGCGCATGCACGCCGCTGGCGTTCAAAGCACGAAAATCGAGCGGCAGCTTGCCCAACGCCTGCACAGCATCACTATGGAACCAGGCTCCCCCGCCATACTCGCGTGCTTGCGCGGCCAAGGCGGGAATGTCTTGCAGCACGCCGGTTTCATTGTTGGCGAGCATGATGGAAATCAGCCGCGCCGGCTCGGCCAGGGCGAGGGCGTAGTCGTCGGTATTGATAACACCGTTGGCATCCACGGCGATCTCGTGCAAACGCCAGCCCTGGCGCACCAGTTCCTTGGCGGGCTCGCGCACGCAGGGATGTTCGATGGCGCTGACCGCAACGCAAGCCGGCCGCAAAGTCGCTGCCGTACCCCGAATGAAAAGGTTGTTGGCTTCCGAACCACCGCTGGTAAAAATAATTTCTGTCGGATGCGCGCCTACCGCAGCCGCCACTTGCTGACGGGCCGTATCTATTGCTGAACGAGCGGTGCGGCCGTACTCATGGCGACTGGAGGCATTGCCGTAGCGCGTTTGCAAATACGGCAACATTGCATCCAGCACGCGCGCGTCCAGCGGCGTGGTGGCGTTGTGATCGAAATAGGTTGGCGCAAACATGGGGTTCGTATTGTCGAGATCGTTGCAAAATTAGGCAAGAACCGTCGTGTCGTCGCGTCGCGACTTACTGCGCAAGCGCTCGTCGACGACATGCACCGGTTTGATTTTCTGGCTCATCACCAGATCGTGCAGCGACACCGAAGCGAGATAGTCATACATGCGCTTGTTGAGGTTGGTCCACAAATCGTGCGTCATACAGCGCTGTTCATCCTGACAGTTTTCGCGGCCACCGCATTGCGTTGCGTCTAGTGGTTCGTCGACAGCCTTAATAATGTCAGCCACCGTCACCCCCGCTGCCGGCTGCGCCAGCGTGTAGCCGCCACCGGGCCCGCGCACGCTGGCCACTATCTTATGACGGCGCAGCTTACCGAAAAGCTGTTCCAGATAGGACAGCGAAATCTTCTGCCGATCACTAATGCCAGCCAAGGTTACGGGGCCTTTGTCCTGGCGCTGCGCTAGATCAATCATCGCCGTCACCGCAAAACGTCCTTTGGTAGTCAGTCTCATTGTCGCTCTCCGCTTTCCGCCGTGGGGAATACCCGAGTATTACGGTCAACAATAGAACACCCTACCGAATTAGTCAACTATTTTGCTCAGGTACTTCGGATCGAATTTATCGGCCGTAGCGAGCTCATCCGCCAGGCAAACGCCCGAATGCGCGAGGCATTCCAGCAAGGCCGCTAAGCGCCTATCAGTTTCCACCGCATGATCCAACAGACCGTGTATGGCTTGGGCTAGTGGATCGTCCTGATCCGAGGTGATGGCGTAGGCGGAAAAACCCAGCTTTTCCGCGTGTGCTTCACGGCGCTGCGCCTGCTCGCTCTCGATTACGCGCGCCGGTATACCCACGGCAGTCGCGCCCGGCGGTACGTCGCGCACGACCACCGCGTTGGAGCCAATCTTGGCGCCCTCCCCCAATGTAATCGGCCCCAGCACTTTGGCGCCCGCGCCGATCACCACGCCGTTGCCTAGCGTGGGATGGCGCTTGCCCTTGTTCCAAGAAGTGCCACCCAGGGTGACACCGTGATATAGCGTGCAGTCATCGCCGATCACGGCCGTTTCACCGATCACCACGCCCATGCCGTGATCAATGAAAAAGCGGCGCCCTATCGTCGCGCCAGGGTGTATCTCGATACCCGTAAAGAAGCGCGCGAAATGCGACATCCAGCGCGCCAACCACTTAAAGCCGCGCTGCCAGATCCAGTGCGCCAGGCGATGGCTGACCAGCGCATGCAGCCCGGGGTAGCAGGTCAATACCTCCCAGGCGGTGCGGGCGGCCGGGTCGCGGTCGAAAACGCAGGCGATGTCTTCGCGCAGGCGGACAAACATATGTCTAAGCTCCTAAATCAAGCCCGAATACTATAAAGACCCTCAGTTTCAGTCAATTTTTTTGCCAGCCTTTGTTGCCAGCCTTTTCCACTAGCCTTGGGGTCTTCCTTGGGGTCTTGTTAGCCTCCCTCTCCGGCCATCCCTTCAACGCCAACTGGCCTTTGTACTCAGGTTGCTGAAAGTTTCTGAGCATGCCGCGCAAAATGCTGACTTCCTCTTTTTCCAGCCCAACGCGGTCGAAGAGCCGATGCAATCTCGCCATCAGGCGCTTAGGGTTCGCCGGGTCGAGAAAGCCACTTTCGGTAAGGGCTACTTCCAGGTGCGCATAGAGGCGCTGCACGTCTTCAAATGACGCCGGCTCATAGACCGAGGCAGGCGACGCTTCCTGGCCAAGAATGGCTAGACGCAACTCGTAGCACATCACCTGCACCGCCGCACCAAGGTTGAGCGAGGAATAAGCCGGGTTGGTGGGAATGGTGATGGGTATGCCGCAAAGCGCGAGTTCCTCGTTGCTGAGCCCCGCCGTCTCGTTGCCGAAGACCAGCGCCACGTCGCCGTGCGCCAAGGCTGCGGCGATTTCCGCCGCGCCGTCGCGCGCCCAGCGCATCGGGGCCGCAACTTCCCGCTGCCGCGCCGTCATGCCGCCGGCGATTATGCTGCCATTCAGGGCTTGCTCAAGGCTGGAGCAGACCACCGCCCCCTCCAACACATCCAACGCGTTGGAGGAGCGGGCGCGCGCCTCGCCGCTGGGAAAATCGCGCGGCTCGACCAGATAGAGTCGCGAAAGCCCCATGGTTTTCATGGCGCGCGCCGCCGCGCCGATATTGCCCGGATGACTGGGGCGCGAGAGGACAATGCGGATGCGGTCGAGCGGGGTATTCACCGCTCCCTATCCTTGAGATGAACCTCTAAGGCGTCGTTCATATTAAAATGCAGCCCTTATTCGACTCGGCCATCAAGCGGCGGGCGCGCTCATTTAAATTCGGAACTTTCATGCACCCTACATTGAACATCGCCGTCAAAGCGGCGCGCCGCGCGGGCGGCATTATCACTCGCGCTACCCACGACGTAGACCGCATCAAAGTGAGCGCTAAGGGTGACAAAGACTTCGTTACAGAGATCGATCGCGCCGCGGAAGAGGCGATTATCAGGGTGCTGCACGAATCGTATCCCGATCATGCGATATTAGCAGAAGAGTCCGGCAGCTCTGGCGAGTCGGACTATCAATGGATCATTGATCCGCTCGACGGCACCACTAATTTCATCCACGGCTTTCCGCAGTTTTGCGTGTCTATCGCGCTCGCCGTAAAGGGTGTGATGACCCACGCCGTAGTGTATGACCCCACGCGCAACGAACTCTTCACCGCCAGCAAGGGCGCGGGCGCCTACCTCAATGACCGTCGTATCCGTGTTTCCAAGCGGGTGAGAATGGAAGAATCACTCATCGGCACGGGCTTTCCCTACCGCGTGTTCGATCACGTCGACGCCTACCTCGGCATGTTTCGCGACATCATGCAAAAGTCCGCCGGCATCCGTCGCCCCGGCGCCGCCGCACTGGATCTCGCCTACGTTGCCGCCGGCCGACTCGACGGTTTCTGGGAAATCGGCCTCTCACCCTGGGACATGGCTGCCGGCACGCTGCTCATCACCGAAGCGGGCGGCCTAGTGAGTGATCTGGCCGGTGAGGCCGATTACATGCAAACAGGTAATATCCTCGTCGGCAATCCCAAGATATTCGTGCAATTATTGCAACTCGTTGGGCCGCACTTGAACGCGACACTTCAAAATTAGGTCTTTCACACACCTACACTCACCCAAACTCACCTAAAGGAAAGAATCACCGTGGCCAAACCCAATTTTCAGTACGAGAAGCGTCAAAAAGAACTCGAGAAGAAAAGAAAAAAAGATGAAAAGCTGAAGCGCAAACAGCTAGACAAAAACCCGCTGCCTACCGATGAGCAATCCGAGCAGCCGGAGCTGCCGGCGTCGCCGCCGCCCGAGGGAAACACCCAGCCCGGCACTTAAGGGTTGAGCCGTTAGCGCCAGCGATGACGTGTTGTTGCTTGATTCGATTCCGCAGCATTGCTAAAATTTCTCTGTACTGCCGGGGAACGCAGACCCCCGACTACCCAAGACGGTGTCCCGTCCAAGCGCTGCTTTTTTCACTGAGGTAACTCATGGACACCGTCACGCCCCAACCATCCATTTCGCCTGATCAGGCACCCGCCAAGCCCAGCTTCGTCGAAGCCTTCTGGTACTGGCTAAAGCTCGGCTTTATCAGCTTCGGCGGCCCCACGGGGCAGATCGCCATCATGCATCAGGATCTGGTGGAAAGACGCCGCTGGATTTCCGAGAACCGTTTTCTGCATGCGCTAAATTACTGCATGCTGCTACCCGGCCCGGAGGCGACGCAGCTCGCCGTCTATATCGGCTGGCTCATGCATCGCACGGCCGGTGGGGTGGTCGCCGGCGTGCTATTCGTGCTGCCTTCCCTGTTGCTCCTGGTGCTCCTGTCGTGGCTCTACGTTGCCTACGGCAACATACCGGCCATCGCCGGTGTACTCTATGGCATCAAGCCGGCGGTGACCGCCATTGTCGCCTTCGCCGCCTGGCGCATCGGCTCCCGCGCGCTGACGAGCCGCCTGCTGTGGAGTATTGCCGCAGCGGCGTTCGTGGCCATTTTCGCTTTCAACGTACCCTTCCCCGCCATCGTGCTGGCAGCGGCCATGATTGGCGCGCTGGGCGGGCGGCTCGCGCCTGAAAAATTCCGCATCGGCGGCGGACACGGCGCAGCCAAACAAAGCTACGGCCGCGCCGTGATCGACGACGACGCGCCGCGGGCGCCGCATCATCGCTACACGCGCAGCCACACCGTCAAACTGCTGGTGGTTTTCCTGGTGCTTTGGCTAGGCGCAATACTTTTGCTCACGTGGCAAAGTGGCTGGGACGGCACGCTCGCACAAATGGGCTGGTTCTTCACCAAAGCCGCACTGCTCACCTTCGGCGGCGCCTACGCCGTACTGCCGTATGTATATCAGGGTGCCGTTGAGCACTACCAATGGCTCAGCGCAACGCAGATGATCGATGGATTGGCCTTGGGCGAAACGACGCCTGGGCCGCTCATCATGGTGGTGGCATTCGTCGGCTTCATGGGCGGCTGGAGCCAGGCGTTATTCGGCGCGGAACACAGCTTGCTGGCCGGCGCAGTCGCGGCGACGGTGGCGACCTTCTTCACCTTCTTGCCGTCCTTCCTCTTCATTCTGCTAGGCGGCACGTTGATAGAGACCACCCATGGCAATCTAAAATTCACGGCCCCGCTCTCCGCCATCACCGCGGCGGTGGTCGGCGTGGTGCTCAACCTTGCGGTGTTTTTCGCCTGGCATGTTTTCTGGCCGCAAGGTGCAGCCGGTCCTTTCGACTGGCTATCCGCCCTTCTATGCGTGGCCGCAATGCTGGCGCTGTTCCGCTACAAGCTTGGCATCATCCCCTTGATCGCAAGCTGCGGCTTTTTAGGCTTCGCTGCGGGTTTTTTCACCTGAGCTGGGCTCAATTCCAAAACAGCCCCAGACCGTTCGCATGGACATGACGCCAACCCGTCATTCCACGGGCCGCCTATGGCGCCTGCTCAGGTCAAACATTGGGGGGCGGCGGTTGCTTATCACAAAGCATAGCTTGATAATCGCATTTCCTATGCCGTTTTGGAGCTAGCCATGAAGGTCTATTCAGCAGTCATTGAGCGATGCCCACAAACTGGTCTCTTCGTTGGCTTTGTTCCCGGGTTTCCTGGCGCCCATTCCCAGGGGGAAACGCTGGATGAAGTCAATCACAACCTTCACGATGTTATCTCAATGCTTCTGGAAGATGGCGAACCGGTGCTGGAGTCCGAGTTCGTCGGGGTACAAAACGTTGCCGTCGCTTGACTCATGGGCAACGTTCCCGTCCTCAAACCCAATGAAGTCATTGCCATTCTGATCAAACTCGGTTTCAGCGAGGTTCGCCAACGCGGATCACACAAACAGTTCCGCGATACGCAGGTCGTTGCACAACCGTCCCATTTCATCAAGGTCGAGACATCTCGCCGATCTTGCTCCGCCAGATCGCCAAAGACATTGGGCTCGCGCTTGATGAGTTGCTCAAGCATCGATAGGCCCAACCTTGTGGGCTAGGGCATGTTCTCAATCATTTTGTCCGACAAAATGATTGGAACACGCCCTAACAATAAACCTGCTTTTTTTACCGTTTAACAATCACCCCACAAGCCAAGCGCGCACCGGAGTTGCCGGTGGGCTGCGTGGTGTAGTCGTCCGCAGCGGCATGAACGATCAGTCCACGGCCGACGATGCTGTTGGCGCCCTCGCCTAGCGTGACGCCGTGCAGTTCGCTGCTGAGGCTGGCGTTACCGGCGGCATCGGCTTCCAGCGCGGGCATGTCGCCGGCGTGGTGGTCGCCGTGATCGGGATGGCCATGCGGCTTGGCAGTGGGATTGAAGTGGCCGCCGGCGCTGGTGCCATCCGGCGCACTGCAATCGCCTTTGTCGTGAATATGAAAACCGTGCGCGCCGGGGGTGAGGCCGCTGACCTTGGCGTTGAGCCATACCGCATCATCCTTCTGGGTGAATTTGACGCTGCCGCTGACCTTATTGCCACTCGTGGGGTTAAGGATCGCTTCGGCAGCGGGTCCCGGGGACATGTTGGCGCAAGCGGATAACAGCGTGGCCAAGGCCGCGGCATAAATGGCGATCAGTCTCATAATTTCTCCTCTGTGCTTTGTGGTTAGGATGGGTCGCAAGGCTATCGTACCCCAAGTCGAAAAGTGAGAAAACTATACGCGCACTACCCAGCCGCGGACACTCTCTGCTCGCCTTCGCGAGCGTCGCAGGCTGGTTCGACGCAGCCCATGCATGCTTCGACCTTACTTTTCTCTGGGTCGGGCAAAGTGAAATAAAAGGTGGCTCCTTGCTCCACCGCGCCTTCAGCCCATGTCTTTCCGCCGTGGCGCTGGACAACGCGATGCACCGTGGCGAGGCCTATGCCATGTCCATCGAAGTCATCATCTCGATGCAAACGCTGGAACACGCCAAATAGTTTGCCGCTGTGACTCATGTCAAAACCGACGCCGTCATCTTTGACGAAATATACCGCGCTGCCATCCTGTTTTTCCGGTAACACGCCGAACTCGATACTCGCCGAGGCGTGCTTGCTGGTGTATTTATAAGCATTACCGAGCAGATTTTGCAGGACTACACCCAACAGGTTTTCATCTCCAAAAGCCATGATGCCGTCGGCTAGCTTCCATTCAACCCCATCGCGGGGCGAGCTCGACGTGACATCCGCAATAACGGTTCTGGCCATTGCCGAAAAATCGAAAATTCGGCAATGCATCTCATCACGCATGCTGCGCGCCATGCCCAGCATATCGTCGATAATTTCGGCCATATGCTGACTGGCTTTGCGAACGCGATTCAAATAACTGCGACCTGTATCGTCTAATCGCTCGCCGTAATCCTCCAGCAGTACATGACAAAATCCGTCAATGGCCCGTAGGGGCGCGCGCAGATCGTGAGAGACGGAGTAACTAAAGGCGCTGAGTTCCCGATTCGCCTCTTCCAACTCGGTTGTGCGCGCGTGTATCCGCTCTTCGAGGTGTAGGTTAAGTTCGCGAAGTTGGCGTTCGGCAGCTTGCCAAGACTCGGCCATTTGGTTGAATTCTGCTGCCACCTCCGCCACTTCGCCGGAACCCACATTAACCCGCGCATCGTAGCGACCGTCCTTTATCGCCTTCACGCCCGACACCAGCGCAAGCACCGGCAGCGCGATGCGACGATGCGCGATATAAATCGTGAGCCCAGCAATCCCCAACAAAAAGCCGAGCGCCAGGGCAGAATTGCGTATTGCTCGCTGGAACGCATCGACATAGAGTGGCCGAGACGGAATACCGACGAAGACATACCAGTTGGCCTCAGGCACAGGGGCCGCCGCATAGACACGCGCCGTGCCATCCGCACCCCTGGCTTCATAGACGCCATCTTTGGTCGCTAACATCTTGTCCACAGCCTCGAAACCACGCACGTTGGTCCCAATCAGCTTTTCGGGATCCTCGTTCCGCCAGATCAAAATGCCGTCGGTGCTTATAATTCCATAGCGGGTGGCTGGCGTTATCGGAGCCGCGGAGATTTTTGGATCGTAAGCCGCCAGGTCGAGCGGCAGCGCCATGAAACCTTTCAAGGCATTCACGTCGTCGTAAATGGGGTTGACGAGCACCGATACCCATCTGCCGGTAATAGGCCCCACAAATGGATTGCCGACGATGAAGCGCCGCTCGGCCATGGCACGCTTGAACCATTCCGTATGTGCGATGGAAATAGGCTTCCCGCCGGGTTGTTCTACTGCCGAGCAGACTATCCTGCCCGATAGATCAATCGAGGCAATGTTGGCGAAGGCGGGAAAGAGTGTGCGAAAGTCGTTGAAGATGGGGTCGCATTGATGCTCGTCGACAGCAAGGACACGCGGCCGCTTCGAAATCCGATCCAGCGCTGCCTGGTTGGTCGCCATGATGCGGGAAACGTTGGCCGCGAAAACCGTGGCAAGCGAGTACACAGTGTTCTTTTCTTGAGCAATGGCACGCTCAGTGTCCACATACACCGTGTAGGCCAACAATCCGACCAGCGGTAAGCCGGTGGCGGCCACCAGGATCAACAAAAGCGAGCGTATCGATGGTTGGGGAAGAGTCATAGTCTCGTCTGCGGCCCGCGGCCTGTGGATGGGCCTCGTAAACCTAAACAAGGGCCCTGGAATCATAGTACTCCTTGACCGAATGCTTACTTCGCCAGTAACGGCTTAACTCATCGGAATCCCATCCGAATCTAAGGAAACGCTGAATAAGTCGGTATCGCTGTGAACGATTTTTTAGTCATGTGGTCAGATAATGGAAGGCGAACACAAGGGATGGAACGATGAAGCAGATGACGCTGGCGACGAGACCGGGTTTTGAGAAACCCAAGC
>JBBQGH010000042.1:0-23556 GCA_038322845.1 Gammaproteobacteria bacterium | reverse complement strand
TGTCAACGCCGATTTAAAATTGACACAGTTTTACAGCGAGCGCCGATTTAAAACTGATACACCCCCATTACATCTGCATACTACTTATGCTGCTGGCGCAGTCTCCCGTTTGCTCTTTACCATTCCCGCCATACGCTGATTTTTGAGGCGGTAGCTCTCGCCGGAAATCGGCATGATGCGTGCGTGGTGTAGCAAGCGGTCGAGAAGCGCGGCGGTCAGCGTGGCATCCTGAGCGAAGGTCGCATCCCATTGGCCGAAGGGCAAATTGCTGGTGACGATCAAGCTGCCTTTTTCGTAGCGCGCCGCGATGACCTGGAAGAACAGGTTGGCCTGCTCGCGGTTCATCGGCAGGTAGCCGATTTCGTCAATGATGAGCAGGCGATAGCTGTTGATGGCCCGATGCATGACGCTTTTCAACTGATTCTGTGTGTGCGCAGTCGTCAAGGTCAGCAACAGATCGGCGGCAGTGGTAAAGCGCGTCTTGATACCGGCCTGCGCCGCCCGGTAACCCAGAGCAATCGCCAAATGGGTCTTGCCCACGCCCGAGGGGCCGATGAGCACCACATTCTCATTGCGCTCCACAAAGCCCAGTCCAGCCAGTTCCTCAATCTGGCTCCGCTTCACGCCTTGGGCAAACTCATAGTCGAAGTCGTCCAGCGTCTTGATCGCAGGAAAGCCGGCCAGTCGGGTGAGTATGGTCTGCTTTCTCACGTTGCGTCCCGCCGCCTCGGCCCTGAGCAGCCCCTCCAGGAAATCGCTATAGGCCGTTGCCTGCTGTGCGGCATCCTGTGCCGCCGCCGGGTACGCTTGGGCAACGAACGGCAGGTTGAGTGTCTCGCATAGCGCCAGCATTCTTTCGTGTTGGAGATTCATGCCGTCACCGCCTGTTCGCCAAATGCCTGTTCAAGCAGGCGCTCGTACACTGCCAGTGGGTGTTGCGCAGGCGACACCTGTGCAATCCGCTCGATAACCACTACGGGGCGTGCGACCGGCTCAGCAGCGACCTCACGCTGCGGGCGCGCCGCGCGGATGTCGCCACGCCAGGGGCTGGGTATCGGTTGCAGACATTCTTCTTGCAAGCGTTGAGCCGGGCGAATTTGCGTCGTGCCATGAACGCGTTCATTGGCGATGTCTTTTAGCCATCGACGCACCTGGGCATTGGCGGTGACCGCATCCAGCGTCAGCCCGGCCTGGTTGAGCTGCGCCACCAGCGGCACGTAAAACGAGCGGCGCAAATAACCATTAAAGCGCTCGACCTTGCCCTTGGTCTTGGCCCGATACGGCCGGCACAGCTTGATCACGAAGCCGCAGTGGCGAGCGTAATCGAGAAACCCGTCGTGGAAACGATGCGCACCGTCGCCAGCGGCGTCGCGCTCAATCACCACGGTTTTCATATTGTCGTATAGAACGCGCCGGGTGATGCCGCCAAACGCGTCAAAGGCGTGCTGGTGGCACGCGATCAGCGTCTCCACTTTCATGTCGGTGACGAACTCGACAAAGCTTGCCCGGCTGAAGCCCAGTGTCGCGCAGAAGGCGTACAGTGGGTTTCTCCCTTTGCGGAACTCAACCCAGTCAACCTGCATCTGCTCGCCCGGGGCGGTCTCGAATCGCACCACCGGATCCGCCGGCAAGGTGGGCTTGAGACCATGCATATAGGCGCGTAGCTGGCTGTGGCTTCCGGTGTAGCCCAGCGCCACAATCTCACGCAATAACACCGTCGCCGGTATCCACGCCGGACGGGCTGCGGCCTGGCGTTCCCGTAAGTATTCTTCAAACGGTGACAGCTTGGTCTCGCGCAATTTGTTGCGCTGATACCTTGGCAGCGTATCCGCCTTTAAGTGGCTTCGTACAGTGTTAACCGCGCATCCCACCTCTTCGGCAATCTTGCGCAAGCTCATGCCATGCTTCCTCAATAATTCGATTTCCACATACACCTCGTCTGTGATCACGGCCGCTTTCAAAATCCGGCCATTTTCTCAAATCGGTGTATCAGTTTTAAATCGGCGCTCTGTGTCAATTTACATCCGGCAGTGACACGGCAGCGATCTCCCCGTCTCTGGGTTTCAACCGGCTCGCCTTCGGCAGCCGGTTCCGCAAGGTATTCGATAGCCACGACCCGGCTACCTATGCCTACGTGCGTATCGGCTTGAACGCGGTCGATAGCGTGTTCGATGATGTTGTTGTGTCGCAAAAGATAAAGCGCAATACGGCAACTGCGGACTTCCACATGTCCTATGGACTCCCCGGGAAGGCCGGCTATAGCTATACGCGTCCTTTCGACTACTTCGATTTTGAGTTCAGCGCCAACACTGCCAATGCATTCGAAAACATCATGAGCCGTGGTCTGCTCGTTGGAAAGGAGTATGCGGTAGGCGACAACTATCGTGGCGTGTGGGGCCTCTATGGGAGCTACGATTACATCTCGCCACAAACATTTCGCGTCTCGAGCACGGCTGTTTCTCTCGGAACAACTGCCCAGTGGTGGATCTCGAAATCAGTGGCACTTCAGGGCACGGCCCTCGGTGGTCTGGGCTACGGTGCAGCCGGGACCATACACGGCTCAGGTGAGCGCGATTACCACTATGGCGCGACGCCGCAGGCACTCCTTGCACTGCGCCTGATGTTCGGCGAGGCCGCTGCCCTCGACTTAACGGCGCGCTCATACTACGTCAGCGATGTAGCCTCTACCGAGAACCGTGGATCAGAGCGTATCTTCCGCGGTGATGCCGCGTTCACCGTGCGTGTTCAAGACAGTCATGCCATCACGCTCAGGTACAACACTTCCCAGCGAAATGCGCACTATCCCGACATTGCCGACGCTCAACAGCGCGTGCAATCCGTAAGCCTGCTCTACACTTACTTCTTCGGCGACGGTAAGTTAGGCGCGGTCGATTGGCGTGCCGCTGATCAACGCTGATCGGCTTGGGAGAGAAGGTGGGGTCAGGAAGTTGAACCCGCCGTTATGCCAAATCAATTCACCCTGGCCCCTTATCGTTGACGATAAGCTGCTTGAGGCCAACATACGATGGCGCCGTTACGAGTTCGCCGACCGGCAAGCGGCGCTCCAGTTCGGCTATTTTCCCGTTCCGTTCGCTGGCGGCCTGTTCAAGTTCCTCTATGCGCTTGCGCTGACGATTGAGGGCCCATTGCCGACGCACGGTCGACGGTGTCGAAACGAACGCGACGACGAGGCCACCCAATGCCATGGCGATCAGCAACACCATGGCGAGGGAACTATCGAAGCGCCAGAGCAGGAAGGTCACGGTCACCGGCACATTGTTCTGTAGCGCGAACGTGACACTAAACGCGGCGAACAGCATGGCGACAATGGTTAGCAATTGCATAGCGCGCCCTCCTCATTAAGTTGAGTTTATGATCGTAACAGGTAACCCCGAATTTGCGCTTGATGTCTAAGTGAGCTGCCTGCGCCATTAACCTTAAACATGATCGCAAATATGGGCCTTCCGATGGCTAACTGGCATGCACTGCAAGTTGAAGCAATCTCCGAACAACTGAACGTCGACTCCACGCATGGCCTCGACGAAGCCGAGGCCGCAGCGCGATTGCGTACCCACTGCGATAAGGGGCCAGCGTCAATTGATTTGGCATATCCCCAAAATCGTTAGGCGGCAATTTCGATGTACTCAACCTGGCTTGATGGGTCTGGAATCGCTGCGCCATCTTCGCGTAGGCCTTCAAGGTGGAACTCGATGGCTTCTCGGATTTGCGCTTCCACCTCCTCAATGCTTGACCCTGTTGCAATACAGCCGGGCAAATCGGGCACGTAGGACGAGTAATTGCCTTCAGCCTTTTCGATCACGATGGCGTAGCGCATATAAACCTCACTTCTTCAATCCAGATTGTTTCAAGATGCTGTTCAGCGTGCCGGGCGCAAGGTCGTCGCTTGGCTTCCCTGGAACGGTGACTCGGCCTGGCTTCGAGGGATGCTTGTACTGACGGTGGCTGCCTCGTGTCGCAGCTACAAATCAGCCATCGTCCTGAAGCATGCGAAGGACTTCACTAACTTTCATCAGGTCAGAATATCAGCTTCAGAAGACCCCGGCAAAAAAGTGGGGATTGCCGCATAACTGTTTGAAGGGCGACAGCAACACGCGGTTGCGTAGTGCTGTTCTTCTTCGACAAAGAAAAAACCCGCAGATTTTCATCTGCGGGTTTTTGTTCAGCACTGCGAGTCAAATCGTCGCTTCGATCAATCGACCCATCAACCACAAGTCCCCACCGCCCCACAAGCGCTACAAAAATCGCAGCCATCCTTGCGGATCACGGTGTAGTTGCCGCACTCCTGACATAGCGCGCCTTGCATGACTTTCGGTGCGTTGGCTTCGCGCGGGGCTTCGAGTATACCCATCTCGCGGGTCGGGAAGCCGTGCTCGTCGAGGATGCCGAGCATGGCGTAGCGGTGGATGATGAGGCGGGCGAGGTAGGCCACGGTCGAGGGCCAGTTTTGCTGGCGGCGCGTGCCGGGTACGAAGGCCATGAAATCGCCGAGCGGCTCGGGGTAGTTAAGCAGTTTGCGCAGCTTCATGCCGATCCAGGCCGGGTCCATCACGCGCATGTCTAGCGAAAGGATGTGCGAGAGGCCGTCCAGCGCGCGCGGGTAGTTGCCCGAGAGCCACATGGAGTAAGGGCGTGTGACGCCGTCGGGCAGGGTAATTTCTTTCAGGCCCAGCACGAAATCTTCGCCTGACGCGGGGTTTTGAATATCCACCGTCCAGGACAGTGTGCCGTCGGTGCCGGTCTTGGGCTCTTGCAGACTGAATAACGTATCGAGTACCGGCGTGGTGGCCTTGTCGTCGACGCTGCCGCAGATTTGCTCGACGCGATAACGCACGACTTGCGCCACGGCGGCAACCACGCTGGGCATGCGCTTCTGTTCGCCGTTGGGCGGGAAGTGCATGTCGAAGGATTCGTCGCCGACCGTCTTGGCGAGCGTGTCGAGCTTGAGCTTGAGCCAGGCGGGATCTTGCGCGCGCATGTCCATGGAGAGCGTCTTGGCGACGGCGCCCAGACCACGCGGTTGCTCTGAGCCATTCACCCATACTTCAAAGGGCACGGGCTTGTGGTTTTGCTCGATGTGACCGACAAAGAGGGCGAATTCGCCGTGGGGCGTTTCGATCATGTAGGTCCACGCGGCGTTGCCGTCGGTCATCCGCGGACGGCTGGGCCAGCGCAGACTGGCGAGCACCGGCGCCGGCAGCGTCTTGATAACGAGGCGGCGGTTGGCGTCGTTGATGACAACGTCTTGCGGCTGTTTCTTGTCGGCGGAAGCGCCGCCATCGACGGAGAGCACTGAACCCAGCACCTTGTTGGGCCGATATGTGGCGAGACCCTTCAAGCCCGATTTCCAGGCGGCCATGTAGAGGTCTTCGAAATCCTGGTAGGGATAATCTTCTGGCACATTCACCGTTTTGGAAATGCTGGTGTCAATATAGGGTGCGACGGCGGCGACCATGTCTTTGTGTGCGGCGGCGGAAATTTCCAGCGCGGTGACAAAGTAGGGCGGCAGTTTGGTGACATCGCCGCCGACATGGCGGTAATAGCGCCAGGCGTAGTCTTCGACGGAATATTCCTTGTGCGTGCCATCGGCCATGCGCTTCTTGCGGGTGTAGGTCCACGAGAAGGGCGGCTCGATGCCGTTGGAGGCGTTGTCGGCAAAAGCCAGGCTGATGGTGCCGGTGGGCGCAATCGACAACAGGTGCGAATTGCGGATGCCGTGCTTGCGGATTTGATCCTTGATCTCGGCCGGCAGGCGCGAAGCGAAGTTGCCGCCGGAAAGATACATATCCGCATTGAAGAGCGGGAAAGCGCCGCGCTCTTTAGCCAACTCTACGGAAGTGATGTAGGAGCGGTCACGCATGAAGGCGGAAATTTCGGTGGCCTTGTCGCGCGCTTGCTGCGTGTCATAACGCAGGCAGAGCATGATGAGGGCATCACCCAGGCCGGTGTAGCCCAAGCCGACGCGGCGCTTAGCTTGCGCTTCGGCGTGCTGCTGCGGCAACGGCCAGTTGGTGGCGTCGAGCACGTTGTCGAGCATGCGCGTGGAAACATCCACCACGCGGCCGAAAGCCGGGTAGTCGAACTCGGCTTCGTCGGTGAACGGGTCACGCACGAAGTGGGTGAGATTGATCGAGCCCAGGCAGCAGCAGCCATAAGGCGGCAGCGGTTGTTCGGCGCAGTTGTGCACGTAGAGTCCATTGGCGTCGAAGGCATGTACTTCGGCGACGGTCACGTCATACACCGCTTCGACGCCGTCCTCTTCCAACGTCGCCACCGTCGCGACGAAGCGCTCGCGGTTGGGCGTGCGCCGGTAGGCGCCGAGGGCGATATCGAGCCGCGCCGCCTTGTCGGCGTCGGCGAAGCCGATCCGTTCGGCGAAGTGCGCTAGGTTGTCCCCGGCGATGACCAGGTCGTGAATGGCCTGGGTGGGGTAGTCGTGCAGGCCGCCCTTGCCGTTGGGCAGTGCGCGGCTGCCGGCGGGGCGCCGCTCGCGGTAGATGGTGGAGGCAATGCCCAAGCGCAGCAGCATGCGCTGCACCGCTTCCAGATCGGAGAGGGAGACTTGCGTCAGACGCACGCTAAGGCCTTTTTCCTGCGAGCCCTGCACGGAGCCGTCGGCGTCGAACAGGCCGCGCAGCATGCCGCGGCTGAAGTCCGATGAAGCTGCTTCGATGGCGGGAGTGAGATGTTTGTTGCCCGGCGCCAGCCCGAGCGATAGGGCGAGGGTGCGCACGGCGCCTAGGGATAGGCGGTATTCGCCGCGGCCCTGGATGGCTTTCTGCCAGCCCTGGAAATCGGCGCGATGGGGCAGGGTGCGCGCCGCCGTTTCCGCCGCCGTCATGACACCGGCAACGCCGACGGAAACGATGGAACCGCCGTTGGCCTGCTGGCGTGCCTCGACGTCCCAGACGCTGAGGACGGCCTTGTCGTCTTTGAGCGTGCCGTCGCCGATGAGCAGGCCGATCAGGTAGCCTTCGGCCTCGCTGTGCTTGCCGGCCCAGCCGGCAAGGGTGCGGTGGTCGTTCAGGACGATTTCGTCGCCGGCTTGTAGTTCGCCAGCCTTGATCCATTCGGTGTCGCGCACATAACGGGTCTTGTGCGAGACACGCAGCACGGGGTGATCGGCCGTCAGGCGCAGACTGTGGCCTTCACCCGTTCGCAGCTTCAATACCGGCTTGGTTCCCGTCGGAAAGAAACCTTGCGACTCGGTTGGATAGGTCGTGCCGCTCACCACTGCCTCGAACGGTGTGCCGATCAGCTGGTGCACCTGGCGCGGTCCTGCGGTGGTCATAACCCAGGTATCCGCCGTTACGCAGGGGTTGGTGGCCTCAATGGTTTCGCAGTAATAGAGGTTGTTGTCGCGATTCATGCGATCCAGGAAGAGGATGCCTGGCTCGGCGTGATCGTAGGTGGAACGCATGATTTGTTCCCACAGATCGCGGGCGCGTACTTTGCGATATACCCAGGCGCCGTCGTCGCGCTTATAGGCGCCGGCGGCCATGAAATCCTCGGACGGTCGCGCCTTGTGCGCCAGCTCCACTTCGCTGTCGGTTTCGACTGCCTTCATGAAGTCATCGCTGACGCCCACCGAGACATTGAAGTTGGTGAGGTCGCCCTTGTCCTTGGCGTGGATGAAGGCTTCGATATCCGGATGGTCGCATCGCAGCACGCCCATCTGCGCACCGCGCCGCGCGCCGGCGGATTCCACCGTTTCGCAGGAGCGGTCAAACACGCGCATATACGACACCGGGCCGGAGGCGCGCGATTGCGTGCCCTTCACCAGTGCGCCTATCGGACGGATGGAGGAGAAGTCGTAGCCAACGCCACCGCCGCGACGCATGGTTTCAGCGGCCTGCGCTAGCGCGGTATAGATGCCGGGGCGACCGTCGACGACTTCTGAAATCGAATCGCCCACCGGCTGCACGAAGCAATTGATCAAGGTGGCTTGCAAATCGGTGCCGGCGGCGGAATTAATGCGACCGGCGGGCACGAAGCCGTTCTCTTGCGCTTCGAGGAATTGCTTTTCCCAATAAACCTGTTTGTCTTCGGCTTCGACTGCGGCGAGCGCGCGCGCCACGCGGCGGCGTACGTCGGTGACATTTTGTTCGTTGCCTTTGGCGTATTTTTCCAGCAAGACTTCGCTGGAGATTTCCTGCTCTGCGGGGGGTGTTTCGACTACTCGGAGTGTTGTCTCGCTTTGGTTAGAGAGAGTGGCGCTCATCTAGTTTTCTCCGTGGTGATTTTGTCCTGACCGGCGACAAGAATACGCTTTCCAAATCGCCAAGTGAACAGGTTTTCTAAATTTTATTTGTCCTTTTAAAACAATGTGATACTAAAATGTCTTGTGTTTTCAACTACAAAGAACCACTAGATATAGTGTGCCGCACCGCACACTAGGACAGGCGCGGTTTTTCGGGCTATTTTCGGTCCAATCAGGCACCTTGTCCTTGCTGGAGACATGGACTTTTAAGGCCGATGTCGCCGGCGACAACGGGAATCGTGTGCTGCCAAGGTTGCCACGGGCCACGGTAGCAACCTTGGCACTCGGCGAGACGTTTCTTTTGAAGGTTCAGGTGTTCAAAAGTTCGGTGACGTGTCGCGCGATCATCCATTCTTCGTTGGTGGGCATGACCAGCACTTCCACCGTGCTACCTGCCGGGCTGATGCGCGGCGCATGTTCGTTGTTGGCGGCGGTGTCGAGCTTGACGCCCAGCCAGGCGGCCTGTTGGCAGATGCGCTCGCGGATTGGCGCGGCATGCTCGCCGATACCAGCGGTGAAAACCAGCACATCCAACCCGCCCAGGGCGGCGGCGAGCGAGCCCAGTTCGCGCGAGACACGATAGCAAAACAACGCTATCGCTTCCTGTGCGGCCGGTGCGTCGCTCGCCAGGAGAGTGCGCATGTCTTGTGAAATGCCGGAAACGCCGAGCAGTCCGGAATCCTGGTAAAGCAGTCTGGAGACCTGAGCGGCGTCCATGTGATGGAACTCCATCAGGTGCAGTACCGCGCCCGGATCGATGCTGCCGCAACGCGTACCCATCATGAGGCCGTCTAGTGCCGTGAAACCCATGGTAGTGGCGACGCTCTTGCGATGTCGCAATGCGCACATCGACGCACCGTTGCCAAGATGGGCCACCACCACGCGGCCGTCGGCTTTGGCGCCCAAATAGGCTGGCAGCGATTCGGCGATGTATTCGTAAGACAAGCCATGAAACCCATAGCGCTTGATGCCTTGCTCGGAAAGTGCGCGCGGCAGGGCGAAGGCGCGCGCCACGGCTGGCTGGGTCTGATGAAAGGCGGTGTCGAAGCAGGCGATCTGCGCTGCGCCCGGCAGCAAGGCGCGCAAGGTGCGGATGCCGGCGACGTTGTGCGGTTGGTGCAGCGGTGCGAGTTGGGCTAAGCCGGCTAGCGCGTCTATCACCGCATCATCCACGATGAGCGGCAGGGCAAAGCGCTCCGCGCCATGCACCACGCGATGGCCGACAGCCGCGATATCCCAGCCGGCATTGTGTTCGCGCAGCCATTGCAGCAGGAACGCCAGACTGCGGTGATGCTGCTCATCGGCCGGGAGTGCGGCAATTTCATTTAGACGCATGTCGACCAGAGTCGTACCCGCTGCATCGCACGCGCGCAGGCGCGGCTCGGCGCCGATGCCGTCCAGTTCGCCGCGTAAAACCGGCTCGGCACTGAGCGTCACCTCCCATTCGAACAGCGCGAACTTGATGCTCGATGAGCCGGCGTTGATGACGAGGATGGTGCGTATCATAGGTTCTTCATCTGTTTGCGCTTGGCATGTGCCATGAGCAGCGCGATGGCACAAGAGGCGGCGCGCGCTTCGGCGGTGTCGGCGCGGCTGGTCAGCACGATGGGTACGCGCGCGCCAACCACTACACCGGCCAAGAGGGCGTCGGCCAAATATTCGAGTTGCTTGGCGAGCATGTTACCGGATTCAATGTCCGGTACCACGAGGATGTCGGCGCGGCCGGCTACTGCGGACAGGATGCCTTTGGTCTTGGCGGCAACGATGGAGACGGCGTTGTCGAAGGCCAGCGGGCCATCGAGCACGCCGCCAGTGATCTGGCCCCGCTCGGCCATTTTGCACAGGGCCGCCGCATCGGTGGTCGCGCGCATTTTCGACGTCACGGTTTCCACGGCGGCGAGTATCGCCACCTTCGGCTCGACCACACCCAGGATCAGCGCCAGGTCGATGGCGTTCTGCACGATGTCCACCTTGTCGTCCAGCGTCGGTTCGATGGTGATGGCGGCATCGGTGATCAGCAGCGGCTTGGGGTAGGTCGGCACATCGGCGACGAAGACATGGCTGATGCGGCGCGCGGTGCGCAGGCCCGTTTCGGCCGCCACCACTTCGCACATCAGTTCGTCGGTGTGGAGCGAGCCCTTCATCAGCGCTTCGGCGCGCCCGGCGCGCACCAGCGCCACGGCCTGCGCGGCGGCGGCGTGGCTGTGCGGCACGTCGATGATCTCCATGTTGCCGAGATGAAACCCCTGTTGCTGGGCGATGGCACGGATTTTCTCTGCAGGGCCGATCAGGATGGGAACGATGAGACCGGCCTCGGTGGCCGTCACCACGCCTTCCAGCGAGGCGGCGTCGCAAGGATGTGCCACTGCCATTGGAATCGCTTCCAGCCCCTTGGTGCGGGCAAGCAGGTGCTGGTAGCGCGCTTCGCGGTCGAGGAGGGTGACTTCGGGCAGTTCGACGCGCGGACGCTTCACTTTTTCGGTGGGCGCCAGCACTTCGGCCGTGCCACGGATCACAGTCCGCCCCTCTTGGTTGGTGCATACGCAGTCGAAGAGGATGTGATGGTTGTGGTCGAATTTTCGCGTCGCTGTTAGATTGACGGTGATGGTGTCGCCGACGCCCACCGGGTGCGAGAAGTGCAAAGTCTGGTCAATGTAGAGGGTGCCTGGTCCCGGGAACTGCGTGCCGAGCACCGTGGAGATTAGCGCGCCGCCCCACATGCCGTGGGCGATCACCTCACGGAACATGCTGCTCTTGGCATATTCCGGATCGACGTGCGCGGGATTAACGTCGCCGGACATGATGGCGAAAAGCTGGATGTCCTGCGGTTTCAGGGTACGCGTCAGGCTGGCGGAATCGCCTACCTGGATTTCGTCGTAGGTTTTGTTTTCGATATATTCCAGTGCATTCATGTCGAGATTCGCATCCAATGACCAATCGATAGTAGCTTAAGTCGGAAAAGTTGCAACGGCGTTGCGCAAAATCAATTTCCCGCGTTGTGGCTTTTCCGGGGACAAAAGGGGAGTGATCTACGCCAACTCAACCCCAAAAACTTGCCTATTGCGTTTACCTCAAAATACACTGCCGCATGCACGATGATCGTACCGATGAAATGCTGATGCTAGCTTACCGCGCCGGTGATGCGCGGGCATTCGAAGCGCTGTATGGTCGCTGGCGCGGCAAGCTGTACCGCTACTTGTTGCGCCAGTGCGGGAGCGCGGCCTATGCCGAGGAACTCTACCAGGACATCTGGCTCAAAATTATCGGCGCGCGTGCGGGCTACGAAGTGACGGCGAAGTTTTCGACGTGGCTGTTTCGCATCGCGCACAATCGGCTGATTGACCACTATCGTCGTCATGCCGGTGATGCCGCTGCGACTTATGAAAGTGGTGGCGATATCGACAGCGATTGGGATAGCGACCCTGCCGCCACCTTGATAGCACCCCGCGCTGAGCAGCCCGAGATTTTGCTGGAGCGCAAGGCGCTGGCCGAAGAGTTGGTACGTCACATCGATGCTCTGCCGGCCGCTCAGCGCGAGACATTTATCCTGAGCGAAGAAGGCGAGATGACACTTGAAGAAATCGCCGCCGCCACTGGTGTCAATCGCGAGACCGCGAAGAGTCGCCTGCGCTATGCCGTTGCCAAACTGCGTCAGCAACTGAAAGAACTGAGATGAGCGATCAGCCGGGCAACGAGACCAACGCCGCGCTTTCGCGCCTCTACCGCGAAGCCGCCAGTGCTGAGCCGCCGCTGGCGCTCGATCGCGCCATACTCGATGCGGCAGCAGCGGCTGTTGCCAGCAAGCCGGCGCGCGGATCGGCCTGGTGGCGACGATGGAGCGCGCCGGTGGCCGCCTTTGCGACCATTGTGTTGACCATCAGCCTGAGTTTTATGGTGCGCTACGAACAGGAGCGCGACGAAGCAACGGTCACCAGCGCGCGGACGCGTGCCGACAACGGCGCGGTGGATCAAGCGAAGGAAAGGCGTGCTGCGCCAGCGTCGGCTCCACGCGCGGTGGTTAAGGCCCTGTCGCCACCGGCGCCGAGCCCCAGCGCTTTCGAGTCCAAGAAGGAAGTTGCTGCCGAGCCGGCGCCCAAGGGTAGGCTCGAGGGTAGGCTCGAGTCTTCGGACAATGCGCCGGCATTGCGCGCGGCACCGCCTGGCGTTTCCCCAATGGCGCCCAAAAGTATTATGCTTCGCGGCTCGCCGGTGGCCACGCCGGCGCAGAGCTCTACTGCGCCGGCCTCGGGTGAGCTTGAAAGCCCGCGCATGCGCAGCCGCGAAGATGCGCGCGATGCGCTGCAGGCACCAGCCGAAAATGCTGCGCGTGGTGCAGATGCAGCGTCGGCTGCGGAAGCATGGCTGGCGCGTATACGTGAGCTTAAGAGGCAGGGAAAAGAACAAGAGGCCAAGGCCGCATTAGCTGATTTCAAGCGAGCCTACCCGGATTTGAGATTGCCGCCCGATTTTCAGTAATGGGCGTTCCAGCGTGAGGGGGAGTAGCGTTTTGAGTCAGGACGAGCAAGAAATTCGCCAGTTGATCGAGACCTGGATGGAGTCCATGCGGCTCGGCTACACCAAGCGTGCGCTCAGCGTGATTGCGGACGACACGGCGTTTTTTTTGCCGGGCCAGGCTCGCTTGGCGAAGGCCGATTTTGAAGCAGCGAGCATCACGATGCCCGCCTTCATCCGACAGGTCGATTCCCATGTAGAGGAGGTCAAAATTTATGGTGACGTGGCGTATTGCGTCAACCGGCTCGCCGTTAACACTGTCACTCGCAAGGGCGGCGATACCCTCACGCGCCAGGGCTATGCCCTTACTATTCTCGAAAAACGCCAGGGCGCCTGGATGATCGTGCGCGACGCGAATACCTTGAGCACTGTTAACCCTTAATTGTGCCGGCGTCGACATAAGGGGCTTGCGTTCCGCTATGCACGCTCGTTTTCCAACGCAGTTTTCCGGCTTGCCTAGCTTGCGCATGGTTGGATAGCTCGGGTCGGTCGCTACAAAAGCGGTTCATTCGCGCAGCAAATTTAACCCCTTTCCCCTTCGTCTCTCGTTTATATGAGCGCAAGTTCATTTTTCGAGGAGAAGACCATGTTTAAAACCCTTACGTTGTGTGTGTTGCTGTTGCTCTCAGGTTGCGCGTCGGTGGCCGAAGCGAGCCGGTTGGTTGACGTGAATATTGTCAGTCGCGCGACGGGCCAGCGCTTGCAGACTTATCGTCACCGAGGCCAGTTGTATGTGATTGGCACGCCGGGCGAGCGCTATGCAGTGGAGATCGTCAATCGCGGTGGCGGCCGCGTACTGACGGTGCTGGCGGTGGATGGCGTGAATGCCGTCACCGGCCAGACGGCAGCAGCGGCGCAATCGGGTTATGTGCTGGATGAAGGCGGTTCCGCCGAGCTACGCGGCTGGCGGAAAAGCATGGATGATGTGGCAGCTTTTTACTTTACAGCGCTGCCCGATTCCTACGCAGCGCGCACCAACCGGCCGGATAACGTCGGTGTGATCGGCGTCGCCGTTTTCCAGGAGCGCAACGAGCCCGTAGAGCGTCGCGACGAGTTACAACGCTGGCGCGAGAACGCGCCGCCAAATGCGGCCGAGACGTTCAATGGCGCGGCCAAGCAGGCCGCGCCGTCATCGCCCACTTCGCGCTCAGCGACTGCCGATGCGCTGGGCGCGCTGGCCGAGGGACCGCTGGCCAAGCGCGAGCGCCTCGGGACCGGCCATGGCGAGCGCTTGAACGATCCCACGCGTTACACCGCTTTTCAACGCGCCAGCAGCTCGCCGGCCGAGGTCGTGACGATTTACTACGACTCGCGCGAAAATCTGCTGGCGCGCGGCATTATTCCAAGGCCCACGCGCTACGCCTACCCGCAAGCTTTTCCCGGGGGATTCGTGGCCGATCCCGGTTAAGCGTGGTCCAGCGCAACGATGCCGCGCGAGGTCGCGAAGCCATGCAAAAACTGCGGCAATTCGCCACATGTTGCGCCATCGACAAAGGTGTAGAGTGAAGTACGCTGTTCTGGTTTGCAGGGAAGTAGAACAGCGCTGGCGATGGGCTTAGGAGCCTTATTGCAAGACCTGATCCCGTTACGTTCTGACCGCGTTTATGTTTTTCCGGCATGGCAGGTGGCACCACACCGCCAAGCGCTCTAAGGACAGGAGGATGGTATGGACTTCGCACATCAGCAAAGAAACCCATCGAAGCATTTGATGAATATCGGCATGGTGATCGCCCTGCACATCGTGATTGTGTGGGCGCTGGTCAATGGGCTGGGCAAACACGTCATCGACGTCGAAGTCGCAAGGCCCCCTCTTGTTGTCGGCAATATTGACGAGTTCAAAAACAAGCCACCGCCCGAGCCGCAGCCGCATGACCGGCTTCGCCCTCCGCCCATGCCCAATGTGTTCGCGGACGACTTTAAGATCGACGTGGTGCCGGTGCGGCCGACCATCACCCCGGCAACCCCCGACAATCCCAAGCAGGAGGTACGGGAAGTCGCACCGCAAATTACCCCCGCAGTCATCGATCCGGCTCACGCCTGCCAGCAACCCGAATATCCCTCGCTGTCGCTTAACCGCGATGAAGAGGGCGCTGTCACGCTGCTGATGCTGGTGGGTGTGGACGGTCGGGTCAGGGAGAGCCAGGTCCAGCAATCCAGCGGTCACACGCGCTTGGACACAGCCGCCCGTGATGCCCTGACGCAATGCCACTTCAAGCCGCGCGTCGTCAATGGCAAGCCGGAACCTTCATGGCATCAATTGCGCTTCGTCTGGCGCATCCAGTAAGCAACGGAACCATTTTTAGACAAGGTGGAGTCAACGGCAAAGTGCGACATGCACCCGGCCAAGTTTCGCAAAAACAGTCGCCTCCATCGTGAAATTCGGTTCAACTTACCACGGAGGACGCCTGTTCCCGCCCCGGCCTAAGCCGGGCTGAGCGCAAAGATTTCGTAATCGGCGTGTTGCTCGATGGCGGCGCCGGTCACGTAAGTGACCTGCGCTTCACCTAACTGGAAGGGCACGCGCTTGCCCGGCCAGAGCGTGCCCAGCGGCGCGATCACGGCGGCTTTGCCATCGAGCGACGGCACCAGCGGTAGTACGATCGCGCGCGCCTGGTCTTTGTCTCCGGAGGCGTCACCCTGCAAGGTGAACCGGGTTGCAACGGCTGCTGCTGCGTACTTCTGCAAACCGAGGTCTACCCGGTTGTGTTCCCGGCTGACCAGTCTGCGCACCATGCAGATGTAGACCGTGCCACGTGTGGGAGGAGATAAACCTATCAGCGCGCCCGAGGCGATATCGCCGGTATCGCCGCTGACGTATTGCAAGGCGAAACCCGTCGGACTTTCGTTGGCGATGGACCATTCGCTGATTTGCGGCGTGGCCTCGGCGGCGACGATCAAATTATCGGTTTGCCGACGGTTGAAATAGCGGCCCGTCATGAAAGACCAGATATCGTCAAAACCAGCAACGAGGTCGATACGCGGACGAAAATGCTGTCGTGAAAAGCGCCGTTGCGGCGGCGCGCTCCAAAGCGTGAGTAAGCTGCGCAGCATCGCTACGTAATGAGGGTGTTTGGCGATCGACGGTAGCTCGAGTTTGGAGGGTAGTATGCCGTGCTCGAGACCATCGATCTGCTCGCGCAGTTTGCTGATCAAGAGGCTACAGTCGAGCACCAAATCGCCGCTGGTCGGATTGCTGCTGGGCCGATTGCGCATCGAGCTGGCGTCGGCGTCATCCTGTTGGCGAACCAGAAAGCAGCCAGCGGGAACGTCATGGCGCGCAGAACCTGGTGCTTCGATAAGCTGGGCGTGCTTGGCGTGACGCTCGATGTAGAAGCGTACTCGCTCCAATTCCTGCTGTGTCAAACGCGCCGGTTCGGCAAACGTCATGAGCAGGGCCTTGATATAGGTGCGCTCTGGCGTATCTGCCGCACCCTCCTGTAGTGTTTTTGCGTAGCCGCCCTTGCGGGCGATGCGATAGAGCTGGTGCAGGTTCTTCCAGGCCGATCGCGAACCCGGCGTATAGGCGCGGAATGCCAGCAACAAACGCCGTTTCTCCAGCTCCATCGCCTGCACCAGTGCCGGCCTCAATATGTGCCCCAGACCGACGCCTATCCACTTGCCCGAAAGTTTTTCCACCGTCTCGGTGTAGGCGCGCGCGTGCCGCTTGAGCAGGTCGTTGCCGACGATAACGCCGCGCTGCAACTCTGCAGAGAGGGGATAGCGGGCCCGGATCAAGTCAGCCTCGAAGGCGCTTACAACACGGTTACTGGTGTTCAACAGCTGGTCCAGCATTTTGAGACGGGCATGGGTATTGACCACACCACGGATTCGGTAAAGCTGCTTCTTTAGCAAGAGTGCCGTCTGCTTAGGCTCAGCCGGCAGAGCCGCCAGCCAGGCAGACAGTTCGTCAGGGTGTGGGGCGGCAGTAAAACTTACGCCGGGCGGTAGCAGGGAAAATAATACAAACACTCGAAACTCTCGTTCAGTGGCGACGCGTCAACGAAAAATGCATCGATGACCACGCATTAATCGGCGATCACGGTAAGCGCAAAAACATCGCAGGACGCGCACTGCTCTATCGGCTTGGAGACCTGCAGGGTGACCTCATGGCCGTCTTCGAGCGCGCGTATGCGCGCACCGGGCATCAACGCATCACGTGGTGCGATCAGAGCGGGGGCATTGTCCTGATTCGGCAAGCGCGGCAACAGAATGACCTGCAATTCCTGTGGCCGTAACAGGGCAGGGCTCTTGGGGCCTTGGTCAATCACGGTGATGGTGCTCGCTTTTGCCACCGCAGCCAGCTTCTGCAAACCCAGTTCCAGGCTCTGCAGATCGTTGCTCACTACGCGGCGCATGAGACAAATATGTACGGTGCTCTCGTCGCGCGGTCGCAGGCCGACGACTTCACCTACGCGCACTGGGCCCGCTTTGCCACCGATGTACTGGACGGCGAATCCGCCCGGACTTTCGTTGCCGATGGCCCATTCGCTAAGTTCCAGCGCCAGGGCACTTTGACTTGCCTCAGCGGTGCGGCGCCGAAATGCCACGCCAGAAAGAAAGGTAATTAACGCTTCAAAGCCGACCACGATGTCGACGCGCGGCTTGAAGTTTTGTCGGCTGTGACGTCTTACCGGTGGCGCGCTCCACAAGCGTTGCATATTGCGCAGCAGCGCCACGTACTGCGGCTCGTTGGCCGATGACGGCAGGCCGAGACGGTCCGGTTCGATGCGCCGCTCCAGCCCGGTCATCTGACCTAACAGTTTGGTTTGCAGCCGGGTGCAACGCAGAATCAGATCGCCGGGTTCGATAGGCAAGCGCGCGGCGCGCACCAAGGATCGGCCGGCGCGGGCTTCGCTCGGTTTGATCAGAAAGCAGGCGTCTGCGTCTTGTTGCTCCGGGCGGTCGACATCGGCTTCGAGCAATTCGGAAAATTGCCAATAGTGGTCAACGTATTGGCGCACGTGCTCCAGATCACCCGGCGCCAGTTTTGTCGGCTCGGCAAAAGCCAGCAGCAGCGCCTTGAGATAGATTTGCTCGGGGGTGGCATCAATGCCTGGTGACGCGCTGGTGGCGAAGCCGCCCTTGCGGGCCACGCGGTAGAGGCGGTGCAGCTCAGCCCAGGCCGAGTTCGAGCCGCGCGCATAGACACGATAGGCGAGATCGAGCCGTTGCGCCTGAAACTGCATGGCGCGCACAGTCGCCAAAAGTAGAGGCTTGGCGAAGCCAATACCTATCCACTTACTGGCGATTTCGCTGGCGACATCGGAATAGTATTGCGCCAAGGTGCGCAACAGCGCATTGATGTCGAGAAAATCCTGTTGTGCCTCGGGCGCCATGGGCAGCGTGCAGCGTGCCAGGTCTTTTCCGGCTTCGCGCAGCAGGTGTTCGGCTGGTTCGACCGCTGGCTCGAGCAGCTTGAGCCGGGTGCGGATATTGGACGCGCTATGCAAGCGCCGCAGCTCTTTGACGAGGATTTGCGCCGCATAACCGGGCTGATCGTAGGGCAGCTTGGCCAGCCAGGCCTGAAAGTGTTCAGGATCCTTATCTGACGCGGCGCTTTCTTCAGACAGCAGGGCTTGCGGGGTCATGCGATTTCTCCTGGCGGTCACTGTGCTCATGGGCCAATGGTTTGTCTGGCGTGGCGCCCGCAGCATGGTTTGCCCCCTCACTGGAACTTTGAAACCATGCCATGAGCGAGGCCAATTTTCTGTGAAGTATGTCACGGACGGCAAGCCCTGCGCCACCCTCCTGACGCATCTTTGCAATAGCGCATGTCCGGCAGGGCTGTCGACACGGCATGGGTGGCCTGGGCCTTTGGCGCGAATGAACGCCGGTTTTCCCGACTATATCTCGGCAGTGCAGTACGACATAAGTGCCTATAGTCATTGATCTCATGAATATCACAGCCGCTGCTCGACGCATACACCTGTCAGGAATCCCATGAGCGAAACATTCACGGAACGCGACCGCACGCTGGCGCTAGCCATCGAACATCACATGGCTGGCCGGCTGGATGAAGCCGAGCAGCTTTATCTCACACTGCATCAGCGCGACAGCCGGGACGAGGAAGTGCTCTACCTCATCGGCGTGCTGTGCTGCGACCTGGGGATCTACGAGACCGCCTGCAAATTTCTCGAGGCGACGCTGGAAGCAAGCCCGGGTTTTTCTGAGGCGGTGCGCCAGTTGTTGGCGGCTTGTATTGGCCTGGCTGATCAGCGCATCGAAGAAGGGCGTCTCGGCGAAGCGGATAGCGCCCTGCAACGCGCGCTGGCGTTGGCGCCCGACGATGCCTTGACGCTGCGCACGCTCGGGCGTCTGGCGCTCGTGCAAGGGGATGCGGCGCAAGCACAAACACTGCTGGAACGCGCGCTCCAGCACGCCGAGGACGATATCGATACGCTCAACTGGCTGGGGCTGGCTTTGCTGCAACAAAAACGCCATGCCCAGGCCCAGGCGACGCTGGAGCGCGTGGTTGCACTCGCGCCGGAACTCAATCAAGCGCGCAACAATCTCGGCTTGGCGCTGCACCATCAAGGGCGCTTGAGCGAGGCGCTGGCCGCATTCGAAGCGGCGCTAGGGCAAGACCCGGAATATGCCAGCGCCCGCATCAATCTCGCCAACACCTTGCGCATACTCGGCCGGCGTGAAGAAGCTTTGCGGCATCTCGAACAAGCGGTTGCGGCACAACCCCACTCTGTTGAGGCGCTCAACAATCTTGCGACGGTGCTGCAGGACTTGGGGCGACCACACGAAGCCAAGGAATGTCTTGAAGCTGCGCTGGCCTTACCCAATGCGGATGGCATGCTGCCGCAATTGCGTTGGAACCTCGCGCTGAGCCAGCTGTTGCTCGGTGATTTCGAACAGGGCTGGGCAAATTTCGAATTTCGCTGGGAAGGCTGCGCCAACCTGCTCGGTGCTTACGACAAGCCGCCCGAGCGTGCCTGGCATGGCGAGTCACTAGACGGCAAGCGCCTGCTCGTCTGGGCCGAACAGGGATTTGGCGACACCTTGCAGTTCATACGTTTTGCCGAAGCGGCTGCGCGCCGTGGTGCTGTCGTCATCGCAGAAGTGCCTGCGGAATTGGCCGAGCTGCTGCGCTCAGTGCCTGGTTTATCTCAGGTCGTGGTACGTGGCGCGACCATGCCCGAGTACGATGTGCATTGCCCCCTGATGAGTCTGCCGTACCGCTTGAAGCTGGGCCCCGAAGACTTGCCGCCGACGCCTTATCTTTTCGCCGATGCGGTGAAAGCGGCGCATTGGCGCGTGCGCCTCGCCAGCTATCCCGGCTTCAAGGTGGGGCTGGTTTGGGCCGGCAATTCACGGAAACACAGCGTGGAATTGGCGGCCATTGACGCGCGTCGCAGCGTGCGCCTGCAACAGCTTGCGCCTTTGCTGACGGGCGGGCGCTGCAGCTTCTTCAGCCTGCAAAAGGGGGCACAGGTTTCGGAACTGGCTGCCGCGCAACTAGCGGCGCCTGTTCACGACTTCAGCACGGAATGGGCGGATTTCTCCGACACGGCGGCCTTCGTCGACAATCTCGATCTTGTCATCAGCGTCGATACCGCCGTGGCGCATCTCGCGGGTGCGCTGGGCAAACCGGTATGGCTGCTCAATCGTCACGACACCTGCTGGCGTTGGTTGCTCGATCGCAACGACTCACCCTGGTATCCGACCCTGCGGCAATTTCGCCAGGCGGACACGAGTGAATGGGCGGGGGTGATCACTGCAGTGGCGGAAGCGTTGTCCGGCGTCGCTTAAAAACAAAAACGCCGTTCGCGCTTGTGGCACGAACGGCGTGATAGCAACAGTAGGTGCGCTTAGAAGTCGAAGCGGACGTTTGCGCCCAGTGTGCGGGGGCGGATGAAGCTGACCACCGTGGCGAATTGGCCGTTGCCATCCGACGCATTGGTGACGCCACGCGTGTCGCCGATGTTTTGCGCATAGGCGTCGATGCTAAGGTTGTCGGTGATGGCCCAACCGAGGCGTGCATTAACAACCGAGAAGTTGCCTTGGGCGACCGGGAGGCCGCCGCCGGGCTGGAAGTCGCCGGGGTTGTTGTAGATTTCGCCGATGTAGTTCCAGTCCAGCCGCGCATAAGACGGCATGCCGGCCAGTATGTAGTTGTATTCCACGCCGGCATTGGTTTGGAAGCGTGGCACACCCTGAATATGATCGCCGTTCTTGGCGCCGGTGAGCAGCACATCCTCTTTGTACTTGGCGTCGATTGCGCTACCAGCGAAGTCGAAGGACAGGGCGTTGGTCACTTTGGCAGTGAGCTTCGCCTCCACGCCAATGTTCTGGGCCTTGCCGGCGTTGGTGATCATGTCGAAACCGCATCCCTTGGCGGGGGGCGGCGCCAGCGTGCTAAGGAAGAAGTGGCTTTGCATCTGGTTCCAATCAACGCGGAAAACAGACGCATCGAGTTGCACCCGCTTCTCGACCAGCGCCAGCTTGGTGCCCAGTTCATAGTTCCACACGGTGTCCGCTTTGGACGGCGGCACGCCATTGGGGAAACCCGAAGCAGCCAGCGCCAAGCCACAGTTGTTGAAATTTACCGGCGGCACAAGGTTTACGACGCCGGTACGGAATCCCTTGGAAACGGTGGCGTAGTACATGCTGTCCTTGTCCGGCGTCCAAGTGACGTTGTACTTGGGCGTGAACACGCGCTCGGAGTTGCTGTTCGAGATGTTGATCGGATCATAGGATACGGGCGGCGGCGGACCGGGAACAAAAGCCGGCGGACCGCCCGCAGGATTTTGTTGTCCGAAGAGGCGGCCCATCTGCGTCGATTGCGCCGTTTGGTTGATGAGGAAGTAGCGGAAGCTGAAGGCCGCATTGACGGTCGGCAACACCTGGTATTTCAGCTCGCCGAACATGGCTTTCTGCTTATCGACATAATGCCCATCGAAGCTGCCTATGGGCGCGGTACCGCCGCCGAGCAGGTTGCAGTTCAAGTTTGCGCAGAACGCGCCGACGCCGCTGCCATCAATGAATCCTTGATGATAGTCCTGCTTGAGTTCCTGATAGAACAGACCCGCCAGCCATTGCAGCGGCCCTTTGCCTTGCGAGGTCAGCCGGAATTCCTGCGTAAAACTGGTCGGCTCGTCGTCACGCGTAATGATGAAGGGGTAGGCGTTCAGGCTTCCGCCTGCGCCATAGGCAATGTCTTGGTCCAGTCTTGCCTTACGCTTCCAATAACCCGTGGAGGAAGTCAGCATGGCTGAGCCAAAATCGTAGGTGACGACCAGGTTGCTTAAGTTAATTTCGTCCCGCGTTCCTTGCGGGTTGGGTTGGGAGTGTTCGAAGTTCTTATAATCTGTGGTCCCGGTTCCACCGGCGTTCGGGTCGCCGGGAAGTATGGCCTGGGCGTAGCTTACGCCATGGTTTTTCTTGGTTTCGGTCGCCAAGAGCAGCATAAAGTTCAGATCCTCCGTGGCCCGCCAATCCAAGGTGAGCCGGCCGCCGTCGATATCGATTTTATCGTCGTTACTCTTCTGGCTGGACGGCGTGCGATGGTCACCCAAGGGCGTACCTGGCGTATATGGCGCGCTGCCAGCGGGGCATGGCGCCCCCGGAGGAAGGCCGCAGAATACCGCCAGACCAAAGACGGAACTCAGCGGTGGGCTGCCTGCATAGGCGTTGTCATAGACGCCACCGATCTTTGCGGTATATCCGACCATGCGAGCCGCAAATGTCTCCGAGAGGGGAATATTCAACACGGCATCAACGTCGTAGCCATTATCGCCGTGGCTTACGGTGTTGGCGCCGAGGGAGACACTGCCGGAGAATTTCTTGTGATTGGGGGCGTTGGGAACGTATTTAATTGCTCCGCCCAGCGAGTTGGCGCCATACAGTTGCCCTTGTGGGCCATTCAGGACTTCGATGCGGTTCATGTCAACCACACGGAAATCGTAGCTGCCGTTCAGATTTCGCCCGGTGTGTATGACCGGAACGTCGCCCATGTAAACGGCCGTGGTTGGCGACAGTTTCTGCGTGCCGGCGCCTACGCCGCGGATCTTCAATTCATTGCCGAACGCGCCGGTGTCGAAAAACGAGACGGACGGGGCTGTACTCGCATAGTCAGACAAGGAGTTGATATTGCGACGCTCGATGTCCTTTTCGCCGAAGGCGGTGATGGACATGGGTACGTCGGTGACTTTTTGTTCACGACGCTGAGCGGTGACGACCATTTCCTGGATGCCGGCCGTAACTTGTTGGGAATAGGCGGCTTGCGGCCCAATAACCGAAATCGACAACGCTAATGTTGTTACTACCGGACGTAAGCTTCGCATTACCATCCCTCCATAGGATGTTGCTATTGTTAGAATTGCTAGAAGAATTTCAGGACCAAAGAGAACCCCAACGAAATATTGCCATATTGATCATCTAAGTGTTGACGTTAATCACGTCAATTCAGACCCCGCCCGGGGAATGTTGTTTTCATGCAACATTGCTTGCGAAAATGTCGACAATATATTTTTGTCGCATGAGGTGCTTTAGCGCGGCCATGGCCGCGACGGCAGTGGCTGGGTTCGGGCGCTGGGGAGAGCGCGAGCGTGATGGGCTCCGCTCGGCGGAGATGGGCAAAAAGGGTGCGTGCGTTACCGGGCCTGAGCCAATGCTATTCGGTTAAGCCATCCAAACCAAAATCCGTTCGGGCTGCACACCGTTCGGGTGTCTCCATCGAAGCTTGTCGAAGCCTTGTGGCATAGCGCCTGCCCTTCGACAAGCTTGTATGGTTTATACCGGCTCTTTTACTTCGAGAA
>JBBQGH010000041.1:0-23704 GCA_038322845.1 Gammaproteobacteria bacterium | reverse complement strand
GCTTGGGTTTCTCAAAACCCGGTCTCGTCGCCAGCGTCATCTGCTTCATCGTTCCATCCCTTGTGTTCGCCTTCCATTATCTGACCACATGACTAAAAAATCGTTCACAGCGATACCGACTTATTCAGCGTTTCCCTAAGCTTTCCCCGTCATGCTCGCGCAAGCGGGAATCGTGTGACTTTAGGCCAACGCCGCTAGATTCCCGCGTGCGCGGGAATGACTCCGCAGTTTTGATATTGGGCAGCCATTGCATAAGTACCAAACATGAAATTTGAACTTCTCGCCAACGACGGCGCCGCCCGCCGCGGCAAGCTCACGCTGGCCCACGGCGAGGTGGATACGCCGGCCTTCATGCCGGTGGGCACCTATGGCACGGTGAAAGCCATGTCGCCGGAAGAATTGCGCGGCGTGGGCGCGCAGGTCGTGCTAGGCAACACCTTCCATCTCTGGCTTCGGCCTGGGCTGGCGGTTATCGCCGCGCACGGGGGGCTGCACCGCTTCATGGGCTGGGACGGCCCTATCCTCACGGATTCGGGCGGCTTTCAGGTTTTCAGTCTGGGCGAGCTGCGCAAAATCACCGAGGAAGGCGTGAACTTCCAGTCGCCCATCAATGGCGACAAGCTGTTTCTCACGCCGGAGGAATCCATGCGCATACAGCGCGTGCTGAATGCCGACATCGTAATGATTTTCGATGAATGCACGCCCTACCCCGCCATTCACGACGAGGCGGCGCAGTCCATGCGCATGAGCCTGCGCTGGGCCGAGCGCTCCAAGCGTGCCCATGGCGACAACCCGAACGCACTATTCGCCATCGTGCAGGGCGGCATGTATGAAGATTTGCGAGATGAGTCACTCGCCGGCCTGACGAGCATGGGCTTCGACGGCTATGCCATCGGCGGCCTCTCGGTGGGCGAACCCAAGGATGATATGCAGCGCATTCTCGCCCACACCGCGCCCAAGTTGCCTGCAGACAAGCCGCGCTACCTGATGGGCGTAGGCACGCCGGAAGATCTGGTCAATGCCGTACAACGCGGCATCGACATGTTCGACTGCGTGCTGCCGACGCGCAACGCCCGCAACGGCTGGCTATTCACGCGCCGGGGCACGGTGAAGATACGCAACGCCGTGCATGCGACGGATACCGGGCCATTGGATGAAACCTGCGAGTGCTATACCTGCAAACATTTCACCCGCGCCTACCTGCACCACTTGCAGCGCGCCAATGAAATTCTCGGCGCACGGCTCAACACCCTGCACAACCTGCATTATTACCAACTGCTCATGCGCGAGCTGCGCGAGGCCATTACAGAAGGCCGGCTGGAGGCGACGGTCGCCGCCTTTCGCGAGGCCCGGCGAAAGTAACGGGTGGGTGAGGCCAGGCTGTTATAATTTCGCGATTTTTCGACTTTTACGCTGGAGCAAACATGTTGATATCCAATGCCTGGGCGCAAGCCACTACACCAGCTGCAAGCGACCCCTTGGGCGGCCTGATGGGCATGCTGCCCATCATCCTGATGTTTATCGTGCTGTGGTTCATCATGATCCGTCCGCAGATGAGGAAAGCCAAAGAGCAACGCGCTTTGCTGGAAGCCCTGCAAAAAGGCGATGAAGTTGTCACGGGCGGCGGCCTGGCCGGACGCATCAGCAAGGTCGGTGAAAATTACATCACGCTAGAGGTCGCGCAGAACGTCGAAATCGCGGTGCAAAAAGGCGCCGTGTCCAGCATTCTGCCCAAAGGAACGCTGAAAACCTTGTGACGGGTGACATGAAGCCCGTCGCATAATTACCGTCATTCGCCGCCCCTCCCTCGTCACGCTTCATCGAGAATCATGAACCGATACCCGCTTTGGAAAAACCTACTCGTCGCCGGCATGATCTTGCTGGGTCTGCTCTATACGCTGCCCAATTTCTACGGCGAATCGCCAGCGGTACAGGTTTCCAGTGTCAAATCCACGATCAAGGTGGACACCAAGCTGGCGCAGCGCGTGGAAGAAACCTTGCAAGCGGCGAACATCCCCCACCAGGGTGTGTTCTCCGATCTCAATAGCGTACGCGTACGCTTTGGCGACACCGAAACACAGATCAAGGCGAAAGATGCCGTCGAAAAAGCCCTCAATCCAGACGCCAACAACGCATCCTACGTCGTCGCCCTGAATCTGCTTTCCAGTTCGCCCAACTGGCTGCGCGCCCTGCATGCGTTACCCATGTATCTGGGTCTCGACTTGCGCGGCGGCGTGCACTTCCTGCTGCAAGTCGATATGAAGGGCGCGCTCACGAAACGACTCGATGCGACAGGCACCGACCTGCGCACCCTGCTGCGTGACAAGAACGTACGCCACATCGGCGTGGCACGCGACGGACTGGCGGTGGCGATCAAGTTCCGCGACGAGGAAACCCGCAAAAAGGCGCGTGACGCGATTAGCGATACTCAAACCGACCTCCTCCTGGCAGATGCGCAAGACGGCGCTGACCTCAAGCTGGTCGCCACGCTTAAGCCCGAAGCGCAAAAGCGCATTCAGGAATTTGCCGTCAAGCAAAACATCACGACGCTGCATAACCGCATCAACGAGCTGGGTGTGGCGGAACCCATCATTCAGCAACAAGGCGCCGACCGCATCGTCGTGCAACTGCCGGGCGTGCAGGATACGGCCAAGGCCAAAGACATCCTCGGTCGCACCGCCACGCTGGAAGTGCGCCTGGTCGATGATGAGAATAGCGAGAACCCGGCAGTGATGGAACAGGCCGCGCACGGCCAACCACCGCTCGGCACCGAATACTACGTAGAACGCAATGGCCATCCGTTGCTGGTGAAGAAGCAGGTCGTGCTAACGGGCGACCGACTGACCGACGCCCAGCCTGGGTTCGACAATCAGACGCATGAGGCGGCCGTACACCTCACGCTGGATTCTGCCGGCGCGCGCATCTTCAAGGACCTCACGCGCGAAAACGTCAACAAGCGCATGGCCATACTGCTCATTGAAAAGGGTAAGGGCGAAGTCGTTACCGCGCCGGTCATCCGCACGGAAATCGGCGGCGGACGCGTACAAATATCCGGCCGCATGACCACCATGGAAGCCGCCGACACAGCACTGCTGCTGCGCGCAGGTTCGCTGGCCGCACCGATGGAAATCATCGAAGAGCGCACTATCGGCCCGAGTCTCGGCGCGGAAAACATCAAGAAGGGCTTCGACTCCACGCTGTGGGGCTTCGCCGCCGTCGCGGTATTCATGACCGCCTACTACTTGCTGTTCGGTTTTATCTCGGTCATTGCGCTGGCCTGCAACCTGCTCTTCCTGATCGCGCTGCTCTCGCTGATGCAAGCGACGCTAACGCTGCCCGGCATGGCTGCCATTGCGCTTACGCTGGGCATGGCGATCGATGCCAACGTGCTCATCAACGAGCGCGTCCGCGAAGAACTGCGCAACGGCAACTCGCCGCAAGCGGCCATCTCCGCCGGCTACGACCGTGCCTTCGGCACCATTATCGATTCCAACATCACCACACTCATTGCCGGCGTGGCGCTGTTCATTTTCGGTTCCGGCCCGGTGCGCGGCTTCGCGGTGGTGTTGTGCTTGGGCATACTCACATCGATTTTCTCCGCAGTGACCGTCTCGCGCGCCATCGTGAATCTCTACTACGGCCGTCAGCGCAAACTGGAAAAAGTGTCGATCGGTCAAATCTGGAAAGCGGGCGCGAAATGATCGCCCGCATCCACACATCGTTTGTATTGGCGTTCGTCCGCGTCATCCGCGGCTAAGGGGTTTTTGCTATGGAATTTTTCCGCATCAAACGCGACATCCCGTTCATGAAGCATGCGCTGGTCTTTAATGTGATCTCGCTCATCACCTTCTTGCTCGCGGTGTTTTTTCTGACGACCCGGGGCCTGCACTTTTCCATCGAATTCACCGGTGGCACCTTGATGGAAGTGGCCTACGCTGAAGCGCCCAACGTCGATCAGGTGCGCAGTCATCTGGAAAAAGACGGCTTTGCTGACGCCCAAGTACAGAATTTCGGCAGCGCCCGTGACCTCTTGATACGCGTACCGCTCGCCAAGGGCCTGGACAGCGCCAAAACCAGCGAACGCGTCTTGACCACGCTCACCGCCGCCGGCGGTAATCCGCAGTTTCGCCGTGTCGAATTCGTTGGCCCACAAGTGGGTAAGGAACTGGCGTCGGACGGCGCCATGGCGCTGTTGCTGGTCTGCTTCGGCATCATGGCCTATCTCGCGCTGCGCTTCGAATGGCGCTTTGCCGTCTCAGCTATCATCGCCAACCTGCACGACATTGTGATCATCCTCGGCTTCTTCGCCTTCTTCCAATGGGAATTCTCGCTACCCGTGCTGGCGGCCGTACTCGCCATTCTCGGTTACTCGGTCAATGAGTCGGTGGTGGTGTTCGACCGGATACGCGAGAACTTCAAAAAAATGCGCAAAGCCACCGTGCCACAGGTGATAGACAACGCCATTACCGTCACCATGAGTCGCACCATCATCACCCACGGCTGTACACAAATGGTAGTGCTTTCCATGCTGATCTTTGGCGGCGAAACCCTGCACTACTTTGCCCTGGCACTGACTATCGGCATCCTCTTCGGCATCTATTCGTCGGTGCTGGTTTCCAGCCCACTAGTGATGTGGTTAGGCGTCTCGCGCGACCAGTTCATCAAGCCGAAGAAGGACAAGGAAGAAGCGGTCGTTTGATCCTGCTCCACACTTGCAAGAAAAAGCCCGCGACGCGGGCTTTTTTTATGCCATTTTTTGCCGCGGATTGCGCGGATTAACGCGGATACTCCTGATTGTCGTCCTCGCGCAAGCGGGTACCCAGCGACGTCCCACTAAAGACGCTAGATTCCCACCTGCGCGGGAATGACCAGGAAACGATCCGCGTTCATCCGCGAAATCCGCGGCAAAGCCTTTGAGCTACTCGCCGTCCAAATCCGGCATGTCGTGATGCAGCTTCACTGGCTGGCGTTTCTTACGCAGCCGCAGATTAAGCATTTCCACGGTCACCGAGAACGCCATGGCGAAGTAGATATAGCCCTTGGGCAGGTGCATGCCCAAACCCTCGCCTAATAGCGCCACACCAACGAGGATTAGGAACGACAATGCCAGCATCTTGATGGTTGGATGCGTATCAACGAAATCGCCGATGGGCTTGGCGGCGAACATCATGACCAGCACCGCCAAGACGATAGCCAGCACCATCACCGGTATGTGATTCGCCATACCCACTGCGGTGATGACGGAGTCCAACGAGAACACGATGTCGATGAGGGCGATCTGTATCAGCGTGCTGACAAAGCCAGCATGCTTGGGCCCTGCTTTGGGGTCGCCGTCGTCCTCTCCTTCAAGCGAGTTATGGATTTCCATCACCGCCTTGACGAGCAGGAACAGGCCGCCACCCAACAGTATTAAATCTCGCCCGGAAACATCCTGCCCCAGCACGGAAAACAGCGGCTCAGTGAGGCGCATCATCCAGGCCAGCGAGAGCAACAGCGCGATGCGTGTCAGCATAGCCAGCCCCAAACCGAACAGCCGGCCACGCGGACGCTGCTCAGGCGGCAGGCGGCCGACCAGGATGGAAATAAAAATAATGTTGTCCACGCCCAGCACAATCTCCAGCCCAGTCAGGGTGAACAGCGCGATCCACGCTTCAGGAGAAGTCAGCCATTCCATCGTTGCGTCTTTCTTAATCCGCCGTGCTCAGTCAGGCTCATTCAAATTCAGTCAGATGCAAAAAGGTGCTTCACGCGCAAGGTGCGGCCGTCTTCGACGAGCTTGATGAGGCGGTCGATATTCGGATGCTTGGCCGGATTAGCACGCGCGTCCTCTGTGTGCTCGGCATAGAGTTCGAGGCCGGCCTTGGCCGCTTCCGGCGTGATGGCGCCGTAAATCTGGCCGAGGTGGTTATATACCGCGAGAGAACCAATCTGCCCCGGTTTGTGTTCGATGCTAGCAACGACCTCGTTGTTTTCAAGCAGCGTAACGGCGGCCAGATGCGCCACGCCGGGTAGTTTTTTTAGATTGTCTGCAAACGCCAAAATAAAATCCCTTTAACAAATCCTATATTAAATTCTCTTAGCCAGTTCTACGGCTTTACCGAGATAGGTCCAAGGCGTCATGGCCAGCAAGCGTTGCTTATCGGCCTCGGGTATCGCCAATCCGTGTATGAAAGCCTGTAAAGCGTCGCGCGTAATACCTTTGCCCCGGGTGAGCTCCTTCAATTGCTCGTAGGGATTCTCTACTCCGTAGCGACGCATCACGGTTTGCACCGGCTCGGCTAGCACTTCCCAGCACGCATCCAAATCCTCACGTAAGCGCTTGGCATCGGCTTCCAGCTTGCCTAGCCCTTTAAGGCAGGAGTCGTAGCCCACCAGGCTGTAGCCGAAGGCCACGCCCATATTGCGCAACACCGTGGAGTCGGTGAGATCGCGCTGCATGCGCGAGACCGGCAGCTTGTCGGCAAGATGGCGCAGCACGGCGTTGGCGAGTCCCAGATTGCCTTCGGAATTTTCGAAGTCTATGGGGTTCACCTTATGCGGCATAGTGGAAGAGCCAATCTCGCCGGCCTTGAGCCTTTGCTTGAAGTAACCCAGCGACACGTAGGACCAGATATCACGGTCGAGATCGAGCAGGATGGTATTAGCCCGTGCAATGGCGTCGAACAGCTCGGCCATGCTGTCATGCGGCTCGATCTGGATAGTGTAGGGGTTGAATTCGAGGTCGAAGGATTCAACGAAGCGCCGCGCGTAGGTTTCCCAGTCAAAATTCGGGTAAGCAGCCAGATGCGCGTTGTAATTCCCCACCGCTCCGTTGAATTTCGCGGTCAGTGACACCGCGGCGATGCCGGCGCGCGCGCGCTTTAAGCGATGCGCAAAATTGGCCATTTCCTTGCCCAAGGTGGTGGGCGTAGCCGGCTGGCCATGGGTGCGTGCCAGCATAGGCTGCGCTGCCAATTCGTGCGCCAGTTCTACGAGGCGGGCGATGATAGCGTCGAGGGCTGGCAGCAGATTCGTGTCGCGACCGTCTCGTAACATCAGCGCGTGCGACAGGTTGTTAATATCCTCTGAGGTACAGCCAAAGTGTATGAACTCGGCGACGTTCATCACCTCAGCGTTGTCGGAAAGCTGCTCTTTGAGCCAGTACTCCATGGCCTTGACGTCATGATTGGTGCGGGCTTCTATGGCCTTGATCGATTCCGCATCGGAAACGGAGAAGTCCGCCACCAGAGCGTCTAATTCTTCAAGTGTGTCGGCGGAAAAGTGCGGAATTTCGGTGAAATAGGGCTCGGCGGAGAGCGCTTTGAGCCAAGCCACCTCAACGCGAACACGGTTTCTGATTAGGCCATATTCCGAGAAATGTGCACGCAACACCTCGACTTTTTCGGCATAGCGGCCGTCCAGCGGAGATAGGCCCGTCAGGGCGGTGAGAGAAGTAAGCGTCATGTAAGGAAAACTGCTGGGAATAGAAGGCGAATTTTATCACGCTGCGATCAAGCACTTCGAGGTCCGCGCGAGGGGGTGTTATAATCGCAGCGCTCTAAAATCCACGATCTAATATGAAACTCATCGGTACCCTCACCAGCCCCTACGTACGCAAAGCGCGCATCGTTCTGGCTGAGAAAAAAATTGAATACGACTTAGTGGTCGACTCGCCCTGGACCGAAGAGTCGGGTGTGTCGAAGTACAACCCGCTGGGCAAAGTACCCGTGCTGGTTTTGGACGATGAAAGCACGCTGTTCGATTCACGCGTGATTGTCGAATACCTCGACAGCGTCACACCGAATAACCGCCTGCTGCCCGTGCTCGGTCGCGAGCGCATACGCATCAAGCGCTGGGAGGCTTTAGCGGATGGTATATTGGATGCGTCCGTCGCGATCTTCCTGGAAAATAAGCGACCCGAAAAAGAAAGAAGTGCTTCATGGGTTGCACGTCAGCGCGAAAAAGTCACGCGTGGTTTGGAATTGCTCTCTGAAGAACTGGGCGAACAAGCTTGGTGCATGGGTAACGCTTTCACCTTGGCCGATATCGTCGTCGGCACGGCTCTGGGTGCGTTGGTCTTCCGTTTCCCCGAGATCGACTGGCGCGAAGGCCATCCCAATCTCGCGCGGCTCTACGATGAATTAATGCAACGGCCGTCGTTCGCGGAAACCGTGCCACAAGCTTGAAGCCGAAAAGTCACACTCAAAAAAAGCCGCGTTACGCGGCTTTTTTTCTTATGGCTTAGGCGTTGAATCATTGAACATCGCGCTGTGCAGATTGCAAGCTGCGTCAGTCGCGAAGTTCCGGCGAAGCGCCGCAGTGTGGGATGGCGCACGGACGTTAGCGACTTGACCCCTTAGTGTCGCCGTTTTGCCCCACGCCACGTCCACATATCCAACTCCGTCTGCCGCCGCCGCTTTGACCCCTACACAATCCCAGCAGTCGCACGTTCCCGAAATAGACCGCGCTTCACCCATGCTATTCGTCATTAACGCCGCCTCGGGTCATAACGACGGTGAGACGAAACGCCGTACGATAGAAGAGGCGCTTAAGGCGGCCGGGAGAACCGGCGAGTTGCTGTTCGCCCGCCCAGATGAACTTGCGCGCGTCGCACAGCAAGCGGCTGCGACAGCCATTGCCCGCCGTAGCGCCGTTGTTGCCGTGGGTGGCGATGGCACCATCAATTCGGTGGCGCAAGCGGCCCATGCCCAAGGCTGCGCCATGGGCGTGCTACCCCAGGGCACCTTCAATTACTTTGCCCGGACGCACGGCATTCCCGCCGATGCTGCCGAGGCCGCACAGGGCCTGCTAGGGTGGGTACCCGCGCCCGTTCAGGTAGGCTTGATCAACGAACAAGTGTTTCTCGTCAACGCCAGCCTCGGCCTGTACCCCGAGTTGCTTCAGGACCGCGAGGCCTATAAGGCACGCTTCGGCCGCAGTCGGCTAGTGGCCTTCGGCGCCGGTTTAATTACACTGCTGGGTAAGCATCGTCAGCTACGGCTGGGCATCGAACTCGGTGCCAATTCACGTAAAGTGACCACACCGACGCTCTTTGTTAGTAACAACCGGCTGCAACTGGAACAGGTGGGTATGCCCGAGGCGCAAGCACTAGACGAGGGCTGCATCGCAGCGGTCATGCTGCGACCCATCGGAACGTTGGCGATGCTCTGGCTGCTGTGCCGCGGGGCCGTCGGCACTCTCGGCGAAGCCAGCACCGTGGACAGCTTTAAGTTCCATCGTATGGTGGTGAGGCCACGGCTGCCATTTGGTGGCCGCAAGGTTAAGGTAGCTTTCGACGGCGAGGTAAGTTGGATGCGTGCGCCCCTGGAATTCCAAGTGTCTCCCAAGCCCTTATACCTCCTCAAACCAATGGCCGAAGTAACGGCAGCCGATCATGGGCGGATCAATTCTTGAGTGTGTTATTGCAGATATCCGACCCGCATTTCGGCACCGAGCAGTCGCCGGTCGTCGAAGCGCTGGTGGCGCTGTCGCTGCAACAGCGGCCCGATGTCGTGGTGCTCTCGGGGGACATCACTCAGCGTGCCCGTCGCAGTCAGTTCCGTGCGGCGCGGTCTTTCGTTGATCGACTCGGCACACCGACGCTGGCCATTCCGGGCAACCACGACATTCCGCTTTTCGATGTGCTTGCTCGTTTGCGCCAACCATACGCCCGGTACTGCGAGGCATTCGGCGACGAACTCGAACCAGTGCATTCTTCGCACGACTTGCTGGTAGTGTGTGTCAACACGACGCGCTGGTATCGCCACAAGAACGGTGAAGTGTCGTTGGCGCAGATAGATCGGGTGGCCAAACGCCTGCTCATCGCCAGTCCCGAGCAGTTACGCGTCGTGGTAGTCCATCAACCCGTTGCCGTCCTGCGTACGGAGGAAGCGCACAACCGCCTGCGCGGGCATGCCACCGCATTGCGGTCATGGGCAGCCGCCGGCGCTGATATTGTGATGGGAGGACACATCCACCTCCCCTACGTGATGGCGCTGTCGGATCTTGCGCGGCCTATGTGGGCCGTCCAGGCGGGCACAGCGGTGTCGTCGCGAGTCCGCGAAGGCTTACCGAACTCCGTCAATCTGCTGCGTTGGGGTGATGATGCACCGATGGGTCGTTGCTTGATCGAGCGATGGGACTACGCCATCCCTTCCCAAGCTTTTGTCCATGCCAACGTCACCGAAGTGAAGCCTGGCGAAATGACCGATGCAAGCTAACGCCGACCGACTCGTGCAAGTCGCCACCTGGGCGGGTCAGCACGCGCTGCCCCTTTTCTTCATGACGTTGGCCCTGCTACTGACGGCAACGGGCGCCTGTTGGTGGGCCTACGCGTGGGCCTACGGGCGGGGCTTGCGGCGAGGCGCCGTGCCGCTGCACCAGAGCAGCACTTCGCCCCCGCATTTCATGATGCTGCGCATTGCGATCGGCGTCGCTTTCATCTTGATCGGCGCCGGCGTCTTCGCCTTACTGGCCGCACAGCTCGTTGGGGGAGTAAGCCTGGCCAGGGCCGACCAGGCGCTCACCGACGCCTTGCGCAGCAGCGTGCAGCAACCGGCGCTGCAGGTTTTTGCCGCCCTCACGCACCTCGGAGATGCCGCTACGCGCACGGCATTATCCATCGTTATGGCGATAGCACTGGTGGCCGCGGGTCGCCGCTGGCTGGCCCTCGGATGGGTGGTGGCGGTGGCTGGCAACGGCTTGCAGACAAACATCCTCAAACAAATCTTTGGGCGTGTACGCCCACTGCAGGCCGACGGTCTAGTACTCGAGCAAAGTTACAGTTTCCCCAGCGGCCACAGTTCGGGCTCCGTGGTGGCTTACGGCATGTTGGCTTATGTGGCGTTAAGGCTGCTGCCCGCGCGCTGGCACCTGCCGACGCTCATGGCCGCCGTAGCGCTTGCCTACACCGTGGGTGCCAGCCGCATGTTCTTAGGTGTGCATTTTGCCAGCGACATCATAGCGGGCTTTGCATCGGGAGCGGCGTGGCTCGCACTCTGTGTCACCAGCATAGAGCTGACGCGGTGGTACCAGCAACGAACTTCCTGACATTGGCGTGCGAACGACCGCAAAGCGCGCGTATGCTATAGCCGTATTTGCAAGGTCGTTGAGGTTGGGCACCCATTCACCATTCACCGTTCGCCCCCGACCTTGGCATGCGTTACCCAGTCGTAGACAATTCAGCACCTCATCGCTCCCATACCGTGCGGGGAGCAAGCTATGCGTCGTCGATTAAACCGCATTCCATCTGGCGCCAGGAACGATGATCAAAATTCTGCCCATATTCCCTTGGCTTTCGCTCCATGTCCTGATGGTGATATTGGGGCTACTGATCTACGTGCTCACCACCCACTCGCTGCAACAGCGGCGCGCACCGTCTGCGGCGATTTCCTGGGTTCTGACCATCCTGCTCATTCCCTACCTGGGACTGCCACTGTACCTGCTGTTTGGTACACGCAAACATAGGCGTTCCCGACGCCTGGCGCTCCCCACCACGCCGGCGCCAGATCTACATGCCGATGACGCATGGCCGCGACTTTTGGCGGCGTCGATGGGACAACCTGCCGTGGCGTCCTACAAGAACTTGCATATTCACGCCGACGGCAAGCAGGCACTGCAAGCGCTGTGGGCGTTGATCGACAGCGCCGAGCATGAGGTGGTCTTGTGCACTTTCATGATCGGGCGCGATGCCATCGGCAAGGCGCTGATTGCGCGCCTCATGGCCAAGGCACGCAGCGGCGTTAAGGTAAGGCTGCTGATTGATGGGGTGGGCCGCATGATGGGTGGGTGGTTTAATCTGCGCCCGCTCAAAGCGGCCGGCATTGACGTGCAGTTGTACGGTCCGCTTTTACATGTGCCGTTCAGGACCAGCACCAATCTACGCAACCATCGAAAACTGTTGGTAGTCGACGGCAAGCGCCTGTGGTGTGGTGGGCGAAATTTGGCGGCCGAGTATTTCGAAGGGGTGAGCAAAAGTGGCCCGTGGAGAGACCTCACTTTCGATCTCGAGGGGCCGCTCGCCATACAAGGGCGCCAACTATTCGAGCGCGATTGGGCCTTTGCTACTCGCTCACCCCAACGAGAAACCGCGCAGGACGAGCAAATAGCTCAGGCGCCGTTCGCCCAGATCATTGCTTCCGGCCCGGATCAGGCTGACGACACCGTGCACGACCTGTTGGTCACAGCATGCTTTAAGGCGCGCCACTGTATTACGGCGGTGACACCGTATTTCGTGCCCAGTGATGCGTTACTGATGGCACTGTCGCTCGCTGCACGGCGCGGCGTGTGCGTCGATTTGATACTGCCAAGACGTTCAAATCATCGTCTCGCCGACGTGGCGCGCCATCGGGCGCTGGGGGCGCTCACAGCGCCGGGCGCACGCGTGTGGTTAGTGCCGTACATGATCCACGCCAAGGCAGTGGTGGTCGACGAAGCGCTCGCCTTGTCTGGCTCGGTCAATCTCGACTCGCGCAGCCTCTTGCTCAACTACGAATTGATGGTGGCGTTCTATGCCCCCGACGATATCCGCCGCTTTGGCAGTTTTATGGAAGAACATCGCAAGACGGCTGATCGCTACGTTGCTCGCCAGCGCGGACTGCTGCGCGATTTGATTGAAGGTCTGCTGCTCTGGTTGGCATTCCAGTTATGAGTAGCGGCAGGGGCAGCCTGGGCAAACTTGGAATGACCGCGATCAACTTGATACTGCTTGCCCTTCGTTTGCACGGGGTAGGCCAAAAGTTAACACCCATTGATAATCCATCGGGTTAACGGCAGGATGCGGCCAGGAATCGCAACGATCTTTCATGCGTGAAGGAGACTGAAATGAGCATAGCGACAAATGACACCGTGGGCGCCACGGTCAACGGCAACGCTGGCATCATTGAGGCTTGGAATACCGTTCTGTTCGATAAATTTTGTCGCTTCAAACATTTGCTTGTGCAAGGCCTGGCTGGCCACAGCGACAAGGTACTTGCCCGTAATCCGCACCCGCCGAATGCACGCGTGCTTGATGTGGGCTGTGGCTTCGGCGACAGCACCGTGCGCATCGCGCGCAGCGTGGGGCCGGAGGGGCGCGCGGTCGGTGTTGATTGCGCGCCGAACTTCATCGATGCCGCCAGCCGTGACGCAGCGCAGGCTGAAGTCGATAACGCCGCCTTCTTCGTGTCGGATGTGCAATGGGACGATTTGCGCGGGCCCTACGACTACGCCTTCGCGCGCTTCGGTACGATGTTCTTCAGCATGCCGGGCGCGGCCATGCGCAACATCCGCAAAGCCTTGGTTCCGGGCGGCGAATTGACCATGATTGTGTGGCGGCGCCGCGAGGACAACCCGTGGCTACATGATGCGGAACGGCGCGTGAAGGAGATCGTGCCGGTGGTGTCTCACGAAGATACCGATCAGGTGCATTGCGGCCCCGGGCCGTTTTCGATGTCGGGCGCGGATATGGTGAGCGACATGCTGCACAGCGCAGGCTACGACCACGTCACCTTTGAACGTTTCGATACGGACATCTGCATCGGCCGGGATCTCGACGAAGCGATTGAGTTCGCCATGACCCTGGGCCCCGCGGGCGAGATCATTCGTCTGGCCGGCGAAGAAGGCGTACGCCGCAAGGGGCAAGTGGTGGAAGCGTTGCGTGAAACGCTGAGTGTGTATGAGCGTCCCCACGGCGTGTGGGCGCCGTCCAGCACCTGGTTTGTCAACGCGCGCAATCCGTAAAACGAAATTGGATCAGCGGCGCAAGCGTCGGCCCCCGCTTGAAACGTCAGCGCCTAAAAATTCAGCACGCGACTACCGGCCTTATGGGACGTCACTTTCGTGTCAATGTCCACCGAGATATCCACAACTTCTGTGGATAAAGATTGGCGCAACGCTGCTAGCGACGAAACAAAAAGCTAACGGTTAGAGGCCTTGCGTTCGTCACTTCAAGATCATTGACTACAGTAGCACCCAGTGCTACCATTAAAACATGCTCAAAAATAGCCCACCCGCAGCCCCTGCATTCAAGACGGCCTATTTTTCTAAAGCAGCGAGAAAATCGCTCATAACGGACGCCGAACTGTGTAAGGCTGTCCGCCAAGCCATGAAGGGCCAAGCGGAGAATTTAGGCGGCGGTGTATTCAAGAAGCGGCTGAACGACAACATGCATCGATCGATCATTCTTGCTAAAGGCGGACGCAACTGGATTTTTGAGTACCTGTTTGCCAAGAAAGATCGTGCGAATATTGGTGATGGCGAACTGATCGAATTTCGGAAGCTCGCAAATATATATGCCGGGTTGAATGAAAAGCAGCTTTATCAACTTTTGAAAGACAAGGACCTAATCGAGATCTGCCATGACGACAAAACTAAAGTTTAAGAATGATGCTTTCGAGGCGATTCATTCCTCGGCGCGGGCCTTGCACAAAGTCGGAGCTATTAGCAAAGCCACTTTGCGCGAATTCGATGAATCTTGTTTAGCTATGCCTGTGGAGATCAAGCCGAAGCAGATAAAAACGATTCGTGAAATTAACCATGTGAGCCAACCGATTTTTGCCCGCTATCTCAACACGAGTGAATCGACTATTCAGAAATGGGAGTCGGGTGCAAAGCGTCCAAGCGGAATGGCCCTTAAGCTACTAAACATCGTGCAAAAGCACGGCTTAAAGATTTTGGCTTAAGGATCCGGCTGCAAGATTGTGGCCTGCCTGACGGCTTGCTGGCGTCATGTAACGACAATACTGCCAGGGTCGACGGCGTGGCCAGGGGAAGGATCCGGCCACTTCGGAGCGGCCGGGGTTGTCAGCCATTTTGCGGGGTGGCACGCCGCCAACCCAAATCGCTAGCTATGCAGTTTGGCGCAATGTAACTGCGGCGGGCAAGAACCGGCCATCAGCGGTCCATCCACAATTTCCCATGGTGCAAGCCATTCGCAACTTCCTCGCGTATGCTTCTCAGCTATTCACTGGTACCAGAAAGATATTGGACATGGCGAACTTTTGCAAAACTCTGACGGTGTTAATACACGGTCACTTAGCTGAGACAGCCAGATTCTTGGCGGGTCCACTAATCTGTTTACTTCGCGTTTTGTCATCTTCCTTACGTTAGGCAACAGGGTGAGCTGATGAACTCGATTGTTGAAGAAGTAGGCCTAGATGCGGCTGGTCATCTTTTCGTGAAGCCTCAAGCCTCAGATGACTTCACCTATATTTGGCGAGATGCCTCGGGTATCAGGTGGAATGAGACAACCAGAACGCTGGTGGCATATGAGCCAAAACGCTGGGAGCCCATTACGCTGTTTCAACAAATTGTTGCCGCCGTGAAAAACGAATATGGTCGCGTGCTTGCCTTGAACAGCAAAACAAAGTGGACAAACGTAACGCCTGAATTTAGGGCGCAGTTGGAGAAGGTGATTTGAATCTGTTGCCCAACCCAGCAGTCAACCAGGCGCTGCGCGAAAAAGCCGCGCAGCGCCTGTTACTTCTACGTTGAAGCTGTAGAAAAACTCCGTTTTGGAAATTGCATAGGTACGAACGAATGAATCCGCCCACCAAAATGGCCGCCATCGAGCGATCGCAAAGCGAGGAATGGTTTTGCCACCCACTAAAATGTAGGGTCAAGACCCCTCAACTACTTTTTCTACTGCCTGGTTGGGACGGCGTGAAAAGTCATGGCTGATGCAGTTCTCGTAGGCAACGACAGCGTTACGGGGCGCGATCTTTTCATCCTCGCACTCGACACACCCGAAGAATTGCCTGAGAGCATTACTCTCTCCAGCCCGCAATTCGCTTGCCTCCTGGCGTGGGATGCACGGGACGTTGATGCTGAACGCGTCAGTACGCTTGCCCGCAAGCTCCTCGACTGGGGAGCCGTCTACATCTGTGCGTGGGGCCCCGACTGTGAGCGAGTCCACGACATCATCGACGAAGAGGAAGTCGGACCGAATACGCCGGCCATAGGCGACCGCGTCGTGTTGACCACTTGGCACGCAGCCGAGCCGCTGGCGGAAGCAATCTGGTTCGTTCTGCACAACTCGTGGCCGGACCAGGCATACGAGTCTGGGTGCCGCGCTACGTTCGCTATAGCCATCGGCTCCCCGGCGTGGGCAACTGAGATTCGGGCGGCGTTCTCCAACCCGGGAGCGTTCTCTTCTCGGGTCCTACGCGAGAGGTGAGGGCGCATGCCGCCCAACCCGCCGCTCAACACCGACGCGCGCAAATGCAGCGCGCGCATGTTGGCGCTACGTTTGGCGTCATGAGTAACGAGCAACGTGTGATCTCTCCAAACAACAAGTACGTTACCGAAGTCGTGTGGTTGCCAACATACGTAGGTGTCGTCTTGTTATTGGTCGGTGCGCTGGGTGTCGGCGCTATTGAAATTTTTTTGGGTTTGGTGGCGTCCCGAGCGATCCTTGACCTAACGTACCGCATCGTCTTTGGAGAGAGAAGGCACGAGTTGCGTACCAAACTCATCGCTTTCGCATCGCAACTGGTAGTTTGGGGGCTCGTATGGGTTTGGTATGCGCAACGCCTTACTGCCTCGAGCCTGAATTGAAATTCATATCAAGACGCCCAACCCGGCAGACTCGCATGAACCCTTTGGCCCGAATCCTTAGAGCTGGTTCAAAGCTCCGATTTCGCCTTTTGGGGCTCGCGACGATCAAGGACATCCCGACCGCGCGATTCCCCGAGATCATCGATTCAATGACACGCAACGGATGGAGCAAGACCGGTGAGTACGAGGGGTTAGATGCCTGGATCGACTACGCGCAGATCAAGATGCAGAAGGGTGGCGTGAGGTTGAAATTCGAATGGGACAACAGGACGGAGGGTAGTATCGAGGGACCGCGAGACATGATCGAAGAAATGGGACGTCGGTACGGCCTCGCGGTTACTCACAAATGGCGATGGAGCGAATATGACGATACTGGCCAGGCGACCTGAAACACTGCCGAACGCGGCGTTGAACGTCCGCATCGGCTCAACCTGACCGTCCCTGCTGGGTCACTACCGGAAGTTCAACTTCCAATAATGAGCGTTCGAACTGTTACTGCCCCGTTGCGCTCAAACAATAATCCCGCCACCCAGGCACACCTTGCTTTCATAAATCACCACTGACTGACCCGGTGTAACGGCCCATTGCGGGGCGGCGAAAGCAACTTGGCATTTCTCCGCGTCGACTGTTTCGACTTCGCACGGCGCATCGGGCTGGCGATAGCGGGTCTTCGCCGTGTAGACCCAATGCGTGTGCGGTGTGCGGCCGCAGACCCAGGTGAGATCGCTGGCGGTGAGGCGCTCTGAGAACAACACCGGGTGGTCGTGGCCTTGCACGACGTAGAGCACGTTCTTTTCCATGTCCTTGCCAGCGACATACCAGGCGTCGTGCTCGCCGTCTTTCTCGCCACCCGCAATGCCGCCTATGCCCAGCCCTTTGCGTTGGCCCAGCGTGTGATACATGAGACCTTGATGCTGGCCGACTAGCTTGCCTTCCAGCGTGCGCACCTCGCCCGGCTGATGCGGCAGGTAGCGTTCGAGAAATTCTTTGAAGGGGCGCTCACCGATGAAGCAAATGCCTGTCGAATCCTTCTTGGCGAAATTCGGCAGGCCGGCGTCGGCAGCCATCTGGCGTACGTCGCGCTTGTAAATCGCACCGAGGGGAAATAGCGTCTTAGCCAACTGCGTCTGGTTGAGGCGGTGGAGAAAATAGCTTTGATCCTTGGTTCCGTCCTCGGCCTTGAGTAACTGAAATTCGCTGCTCAGTTCCGTCCGCACCTCACGCACCTGCGCATAGTGGCCGGTGGCGATCATGTCAGCGCCCAAGTTCAAGGCGTGATCGAGAAAGGCCTTGAACTTGATCTCGGCGTTGCACAACACATCGGGATTGGGCGTGCGGCCAGCCTGATACTCACGCAAAAACTCTGAAAAGACGCGCTCCTTGTATTCGGCAGAAAAGTTTACGACTTCGAGATCGACGCCGATGATGTCGCATACCGCCGCGACGTCGATCAAATCCTGGCGCGAAGAACAATATTCATCGTCGTCGTCGTCCTCCCAGTTCTTCATGAACAGGCCAACGACTTTCCAACCCTGCTGCTTCAGCAACAGCGCCGCCACCGACGAATCCACGCCGCCGGACATGCCGACCACCACTGTTTTAGTCATAGTGTGTAATGAGATCCAAGTCGTAACGCTTGCCGGTCAGATAGTCTTCCAGGCAGCGCATGACCAGCGGACTGCGGTGCTGCGCGCGGCACGCTTCAATTTCAGACGGCGTGAGCCAGAGAGCACCTAGTATGCCTTTATCGAGCGCGCGGCCCACCTCCTCGCCCCGCACCTCACCGCCGAAGGCGAAGCGCAGATAGGTGACGTCGCGCTTAGGTCGCTGCCACTGATAGACGCCAACGATAAATGTCGGCACGAAGCGATGCGCGGTTTCTTCCAGGGTTTCCCGCGCGGCGGCGGCCAGCAGGGACTCACCTTCATCGAGATGCCCGGCCGGCTGATTAAAGCGGATGCCTTCTTCCGTCTCTTCTTCCACCAAAAGAAATTTGCCGTCGCGCTCGATCAGCGCAGCGACAGTCACATTGGGTTTCCAGATTGTGCTCATAAGGACCTCATTTTACTGGTTTCAATAGTTGAAAGCCCCTCGCCTATTTGTTCCGGCATTCATTGGGCCGCATAAACATGGCCCGCAAGCCCTGCCTTTACACAATTTTTATGCGCACACCGTGGCTTTTTACAACTCTCCGACGCGACTAGGGCTAAATTCTCTCGGTGAATCGTTTTAGGAGCTGCCCCATGGATGTCACCTATCTATTTGCAATCGGAATTTTCTTCGCCCTGACAGCCGCTCTCGCCATCGGCTGCGCGAAACTCGGAAGCCCGAAATGACCTGGCTCTATATCCTCAGCGGTATTACCACGGTAGGCCTAATGGCTTATCTGATATACGCCCTCATCAAAGCGGAGGATCTGTGATGACTCCCCATGCATGGCTCACACTAGGTCTATTCCTGGCGATTCTGCTCGTGCTCGCCAAGCCGCTCGGCATCTACATCGCCCAGGTGATGGAGGGCAAGTTCGTTTTCGCGAGACGCATCGAGTCGGTGGTTCATCGCCTTTGCGGCGTGAACGCCCAGGAGGAAATGAACTGGCTGCGTTACGCATTGGCCATACTAATTTTCTCGGCGATCGGCGCCCTCGCCGTCTATGCCATGCAACGCCTGCAACTTTGGCTGCCGCTCAACCCGCAGCAATTAGGGAACGTCAGCACAGATTCCTCCTTCAACACCGCCGTCAGCTTCGTCACCAACACCAACTGGCAAGGCTATGCGGGCGAATCGACCATGAGCTATCTCACGCAGATGCTCGCGCTAGCGGTGCAGAACTTTTTCTCGGCTGCTACCGGTATCGTTGTGGTGATCGCCTTGATACGCGGCTTCGCACGGCACACCGCGCAGACCATAGGCAACGCCTGGGTGGATTTAACGCGCGCCACCCTGTTCATCCTCCTACCCGGTTCCTTGCTGCTGGCGGTGGCCTTCATGGGCCAGGGCGTGATCCAGAATTTCGACGCCTATAAAGATGTCACCACACTCGAAGTGACTGAGTACCAAGCGCCCAAAATTGATACCGCGGGCCAACCGCTGAAAGACGATAAGGGCAACGCGGTGACAGAAGCCGCAAAGATGTCCACGCAAACCCTGCCTATGGGACCGGTGGCGTCGCAAGAAGCCATCAAGATGCTCGGCACCAACGGCGGCGGGTTCTTCAACGCCAATTCCGCGCACCCTTACGAGAACCCGACGCCGCTGTCGAATTTCCTGCAGATACTGGCCATCTTCCTCATACCGAGCGCGCTCTGCTACACCTTTGGCCGCATGGTCGGCGACACGCGCCAAGGCTGGACGGTACTCGCGGCGATGGTGCTCATGTTCAGCGTACTCGCGATGGTGACGGTGCATTTCGAACAGCAGGGCAATCCGTTAATCGCCCAGCTCGGCGTCGATCAATCTGCCAGCGTCTTACAAGCAGGCGGCAATATGGAGGGTAAGGAAACACGCTTTGGCATTGTTGATTCTGCCATCTTCGCCACCGTCACTACCGGCGCCTCCTGCGGGGCCGTGAATGCCATGCACGATTCGTTTACGCCCATGGGCGGCTTCGTGCCGCTGTTTATGATGCAGCTCGGAGAAGTTGTATTCGGCGGTGTCGGTACGGGCCTTTACGGCATGCTGATGTTCGCGATTCTCGCGGTATTCATCGCCGGGCTGATGATCGGCCGCACGCCGGAATATCTGGGTAAGAAGATTGAGTCTTACGAGATGAAGATGGTCTCCATCGCCATTCTCGTCACGCCACTGCTGGTGTTATCACTCACGGCTATCGCCGTGATCATGGCAGACGGTAAGGCCGGCATCGCCAATCCCGGCGCGCATGGCTTTTCGGAAATTCTCTACGCCTTCACCTCGGCCGCCAACAACAACGGCAGCGCCTTCGCCGGGCTTTCCGCCAACACGCCCTTCTACAACTTGATGACGGGCATCGCCGTGTGGTTCGGCCGCTTCGGCGTGATCGTGCCGGTGCTCGCCGTCGCCGGCGCGCTGGCGGGTAAGAAGCGCATCTCGGAAACCGCCGGCACCATGCCGACGCACGGCCCGCTGTTTGGGACTTTGTTGATCGCCACCGTGCTCTTGGTCGGCGCGCTCAACTACTTCCCCGCACTGGCGCTGGGCCCCGTGGTCGAACATCTGATGCTGTGGTCTGGCAAATAAGGAAAAATCATGACGCATAAAACACTCGCGATGTTCGATGCCACGCTGGTCAAGCCGGCCATCATCGATTCCTTCAAGAAACTCGACCCGCGCCTGCAGTGGCGCAATCCGGTCATGTTTGTTGTCTATGTCGGCAGCCTCCTGACGACGCTGCTGTGGCTGCAAGCGCTCAAAGGCCAAGGCGAAGCGCCGGCCGGATTTATTCTGGCTGTGGCGCTATGGCTGTGGTTCACCGTACTCTTCGCCAACTTTGCCGAGGCGATGGCGGAAGGTCGCAGCAAAGCCCAGGCGGCAGCGCTGCGCGGTATGCGTAAGACCGTGTGGGCGAAGAAGTTGCACGAGCCGCACTACGGCTCGCAATGGCACCCGCAGCCGGCTACCGATCTGCGCAAAGGCGACGTGGTCGTGGTGTTAGCTGGCGACACCATCCCCATCGACGGCCAGGTGATTGAAGGCGTGGCCTCGGTAGATGAAAGCGCCATCACCGGCGAATCGGCGCCGGTGATCCGCGAATCGGGCGGCGATTTCTCTTCGGTTACGGGCGGCACGAAAGTGCTGTCCGACTGGATCGTAATGAGCGTGACGGTCAATCCAGGCGAAGCCTTTATAGACCGCATGATCGCCATGGTGGAAGGCGCCAAGCGCAAGAAGACGCCCAATGAAATCGCGCTGACCATACTGCTGGTGGCGCTGACTATGGTCTTCCTCGCCGTGACGGCGACGCTCTTGCCATACTCGCTCTTCAGCGTGGAAGCGGCGAAAGTGGGCACGCCCATCACCATCACCGCACTGATCGCGCTGCTGGTGTGCCTGATCCCCACCACCATAGGCGCGCTGCTCTCGGCCATCGGCATCGCCGGCATGAGCCGCATGATGGCGCACAACGTCATCGCCACCTCCGGCCGCGCTGTCGAAGCGGCGGGCGATGTGGACGTGCTGCTACTCGACAAAACCGGCACTATCACTCTCGGCAACCGTCAGGCCTCGCTCTTTCTGCCCGCAGTAGGCGTGACGGAAGCCGAGCTTGCCGACGTGGCGCAGTTGGCGTCGCTGGCCGATGAAACACCGGAAGGCCGCAGCATCGTGGTGCTTGCCAAACAGCGTTTCAATCTGCGCGAACGCGATATCAAAGCACTCGGCGCCACCTTCGTGCCATTTAGCGCTCACACCCGCATGAGTGGCGTCGATTTAGGTGAGCGCCAAGTACGCAAGGGCGCGGCGGACGCCATACGTAATCATGTGACAGCGCTCGGGCAGTCCTTCCCTGCCGAGCTCACCCGACAAGTCGAAGAGGTTGCGCGACGTGGCAGCACCCCACTGGTGGTCGCTGACGGCGCGCGCGTGCTCGGCGTGGTCGAGTTAAAAGATATTGTTAAGGGCGGCATCAAGGAGCGCTTCGCCGAGTTGCGTCGCATGGGCATCAAGACGGTGATGATCACCGGCGATAATCGACTGACTGCGGCCGCCATCGCTGCCGAAGCCGGCGTGGATGATTTTCTCGCCGAGGCCACACCCGAAGCCAAGCTGGCGCTGATCCGTCAGCATCAGGCGGAAGGCAAGCTGGTGGCCATGACCGGCGACGGTACCAACGACGCGCCGGCCCTCGCGCAAGCAGATGTGGCCGTCGCCATGAACAGCGGCACACAAGCGGCGAAGGAAGCCGGCAACATGGTCGACCTCGATTCGAATCCGACAAAACTTATCGAGATTGTCGAAACCGGCAAGCAGATGCTGATGACGCGCGGCTCACTCACTACCTTCAGCATCGCCAACGACATCGCCAAATACTTCGCCATCATCCCGGCGGCGTTTGCGACGACTTATCCCGCACTCAACGCGCTTAATGTGATGCATCTGACGAGCCCGTCATCGGCCATTCTGTCAGCAGTGATCTTTAATGCGCTGATCATCATGTTCCTCATCCCGCTTGCCTTAAAGGGCGTCAAATACCGGCCGCTGGGCGCGGCCACGCTATTGCGACGCAATCTGCTGATCTACGGCCTCGGCGGCATTATTGTGCCCTTCATCGGAATCAAAGTGATAGACGTCACGCTGACCGTCACCGGTCTTGCATAAAGGAAGCTGTATGAAAACCTATCTCAGACCCGCGCTCTCCTTGTTTATCGTCCTGTCGCTAATCACCGGCGTGCTTTACCCCCTGGCGACCTGGGGCATAGGTAAGCTGGCGTTTCCCAACGAGGCGGCCGGCAGCCTGATCCTCAAAGACGGCAAGGCAATCGGCTCCCGCTTGATCGGTCAGAACTTCACCGATGCGAAATATTTCTGGGGCCGTCCCTCGGCAACCAGCCCACAGCCCGATAACGGCGCGGCTTCCAGCGGTTCCAACCTGGGTCCGCTAAACCCCGCGCTAGTTGATGCGGCCAAAGGGCGCATCGACGCACTCAAGGCGGCGGACCCAGGCAACACGGCGGCTATCCCCGTCGAGCTCGTTAGCGCTTCGGCCAGCGGCCTCGACCCGCACATCAGTCCGGCGGCAGCGCAATATCAGCTCGCCCGCGTCGCCAGTGCGCGCAAGCTCAGCACGGAGGTCCTGCGTGCACTCGTCCAGCAGCACACCGAAGGCCGCCAGTGGGGTCTCTTCGGCGAGCTGCGCGTGAATGTGCTTGAACTCAACCTCGCGCTAGACGCCTTGCGTTGAGACCTTGACTCTCGCGCACCGCACACTGTTATGGAGCAATTCGTCCATCCCTTGTTGGCACTTGCAGCCTTTTTGTTCCCACTCGTTTTGGCGGGCTTGGCAATTCGCTGGCATAGCCAGCAAGCTAAACGTCTGACCAGACGCGATTCGTCTTCCTTGATCAACCGTAAGGAGTATTAGGGAAACGCTGAACAAGTAGTCGCGAAGCGCGCCATCAAATTCAGATCAATTTGATCAAGGCGAAATTGTGAACGAAATCGAAATTCCATCGGAGATATGCCCGCTTCTGGTGCTTGATACGAGGCATTTTCCCGC
>JBBQGH010000040.1:0-24860 GCA_038322845.1 Gammaproteobacteria bacterium | reverse complement strand
TAAAAACGATTTCGTAGTGACGCATGCAATCTCCTTATGGTTAGCGCCCCCCGCCATGCGGTGCGGTGGAGCAAGGGTTAAAGAGCCGAGCATTATAGCCGCCTGGCCAAGGCAAATCAATGTGTTGGGCTTATTTTGCGAGGGCCCGCTGGCGGCGAGCTTCGAACAGGCAAATACCGCTGGCAACCGAGACGTTCAGGCTTTCGACACTGCCCAGCATGGGAATTTTGATGAGCGCATCGCAGGTCTCGCGGGTGAGGCGACGCAAGCCGTCACCTTCCGAGCCCAGCACCAAGGCCAGCGGGCCGGCGAGATCGGCGCTGTAAATATCTTCGCTCGCCTCGGCATCAGCCCCGAGTACGCGCACACCGCGCTCTTGCATCTCGCGCAGCGCCCGCGCGAGATTGGTGACGGTGACATAAGGCACGCTGTCGGCGGCGCCACTGGCGACCTTGATGGCAGTGGCATTGAGGCCAACCGCGCGATCTTTAGGGGCAATGACGGCATGGGCGCCGGCCGCATCGGCGACGCGCAAACAGGCGCCGAGGTTGTGCGGGTCTTGCACGCCATCCAGCACCAGCAAGAGGGCGGACTCGGTGAGCGTATCCAGCACGTCGTCCAGCGTGACATGGCGTTGCACGGCCGAAACGCGCGCCACCACGCCCTGGTGGCGCGCCTGATTGCCGCCGGCCATGCCGTCCATGCGTGCAGCGTCGGTCTGCAAGACGCGCACGCCGTGGGTCTCGGCGAGCTTGATGAGGTCGCGCGTGCGGCCGTCCTTCCGGCCGGCGACGATGTGGATTTCCTGCACGCTAGCAGCGCTCTGACGTAGGTAGGCATTGATGGCGTGAAAGCCATATATGAAGCGCGTCTCAGCCACGGCGCTTGCGCTCTACTCGCGCTTTGCCATCGGCTTTTCCGCCCGTTTTTCCAATCGTTTCTCTACCGGTTTTTCCAACCGTCTTGTCTCTCGACTTGCCGCCGGCTTTGGCGCCCGCTTGATTCGCGCCTACGCCCGCCTCCCCGGCTAGTCGGAAGTCGATCTTGTTGGTTTCCATATCGACTCTCACCAGTTGGACCCGCACGCGGTCGGAAAGACGGAAGCGCTTGCCGGTGCGCTCGCCGAGGATCTGGTGCTTGGCGTCGTCGTAATGAAAATAGTCGACGCCGAGTTCCGAGATGTGTACCAGCCCTTCGATAAACACATCGTCCAAGGCGACGAAGATGCCGAAGGAAGTCACCGAAGAAACACTGCCCGCAAAATCTTCGCCGATGCGGTCTTGCATGTAGTAGCACTTGAGCCAGGCTTCAACATCGCGGGTGGCTTCGTCGGCGCGCCGCTCGGTTTGCGAGCAATGCATGCCGGCGTCGTCCCAACTGCCGGTCTCGCCGGCGGGTTGATAGCGCTTGCCCGATAACACGGCCTTGATGGCCCGATGCACCAGCAGGTCCGGATAGCGGCGTATGGGCGAGGTGAAGTGCGTATAGGACTCGTAGGCCAAGCCGAAGTGGCCGACGTTATCCGGGCTGTATTGCGCCTGTCGCAGGGAGCGCAACATCACCGTCTGCAAGAGCTGCATATCGGGCCGCGTCTTGACGCTGTCTAGCAGGGTGGCGTAATCCTTGGCGTGCGGCTCGGTGCCCCCGCTGAGTTGCAGACCAAACTCCTTGAGGAACTGACGCAACTTTTCGAGCTTCTCGGGCGTGGGTCCTTCATGCACACGATAAAGCGCAGGGTGCTCGTATTGTTGCAAGAACTCCGACGCGCAGACGTTAGCGGCCAGCATGCACTCTTCAATGATGCGATGTGCATCATTACGCACCACCGGCACGATGCGCTCGATCTTGCCTTGGTCGTCGAAGATCATTTGTGTTTCGACGGTTTCGAAATCAATTGCGCCGCGCGTTTTGCGGGCCTTGGCGAGCACGTGATACAGCGCATCGAGATTGCGCAATTGCGGCAGCAGCTTTTCAAGCTTTTTCTCTGCGGCGCTGCCGGGTTCATGGAGCGCGGCAGCGACTTCGTTGTACGTCAGCCGCGCCTGGGAAAACATCACCGCCGGATAGAAGCGATAGCGCGTGATTTCACCATCCGCCGCTATGGCCATATCGCAGACCATGCACAGGCGCTCGACCTGAGGATTGAGCGAACAAAGACCATTGGAGATTTTTTCCGGCAGCATGGGAATGACACGTCGCGGAAAATACACCGAGTTGCCGCGCTCGAAGGCATCGGCATCCAACGCGCCTGCCGACTGCACATAGTGGCTGACATCGGCAATGGCGACGACCAAGCGGAAACCGCCAGTGCCGTTCTTGCCAGCTTTTGCCCCCACTGTTTCACAATACACGGCGTCGTCAAAATCGCGCGCCGTCTCGCCGTCGATGGTAACGAGCGGCAGTTCGCGCAGATCTTCACGCTGGCCGTCATCCCACTTCCAGTCGCTCTTGCGCACCTCATCCGGCAGCTTTTTGGCTTCGGCCAGCGCCTCGCGAGAAAACTCGAAGGGCAGCTCATGCTTGCGCAAAGCGATTTCGATTTCCATGCCGGGATCGGCGTAGTTACCCAGTATCTCGACAACTTTGGCGATGGGTTGGGCGTGTTTTGAGGGCTGCTCGATCAGTTCGACGATCACCACCTGTCCCGACGTAGGCTTGATCTTGGCTCCCGGCGCAATCAGGATGTCCTGGCTGATGCGGCGATTCTCGGCCACGAGGAATAGCACGCCATGCTCGTTGTGCACGCGCCCCACCAAACGGCTGTTGGCGCGCTCCAGCACCTCAACAATCTTGCCTTCGGGACGACCACGCCTATCCACGCCCACTTGCCGCGCCATAACGCGGTCACCATGCAACACCTTTTGCATTTCCTTGGGGTCGAGAAAAAGATCGGGGCCGTCATCCTCGCGCGTGAGAAAACCGAAACCGTCGGGATGCCCTTCGACACGGCCGCGTATGAGATCGACCTTGTCGGGCAATAGATAATCGCCGCGTCGGTTCTGCACAAGCTGCCCTTCTCGCTCCATCGCACCGAGCCGGCGCGCAAAGGCATCGGCCTCGTGCGGCTTCATATCCAGCAGTTTGACGAGCTGTTCGAGTGGTAAAGGCACGCCGTGCTCGCTCAATATTTGCAGTACATATTCGCGGCTGGGCAACGGGTGTTCGTACTTGCGCGCCTCGCGTTCGAAGTGCGGATCGTTGCGGCGAATCTTGCTGAGTTTGTTTGACAAAATGGGGTTTTCCTTTAAAATTGCGCCCTCTTTGCCCAGATGGCGGAATTGGTAGACGCGCTAGGTTCAGGTCCTAGTGGTGGTAACACTGTGGAGGTTCGAGTCCTCTTCTGGGCACCAGGAACGCAAAAAGCCGGTCGGCTGACCGGTTTTTTTTATTTCCGGGTCACTTGAAAGGATGCCTCAACACGATCGTTTCCTCCCGATCGGGGCCTGTGGAAATCATATCCACCGGCACGTCACAAACCTGTTCCATGCGTTTGAGATAAGCGCGCGCGGCGGCGGGCAAGGCGTCGAAGCTCTTAATGCCTACGGTGCTTTCCTTCCAGCCCGCCAGGCTTTCATACACGGGTTCGCAATTCGATAGCTCTTCCGCACCCACGGGGAGGATGTCGGTGAAGCCGCCATCGAGTTTGTAGCCAGTGCAAAGTTTAAGTTCTTCGACGCCGTCCAGCACATCGAGCTTGGTGACGCAAAGGCCGGATACGCCGTTGATTTGTATAGAGCGCTTGAGCGCTGCGGCGTCGAACCAACCGCAACGACGCGGCCGACCAGTTGTGGCACCGAATTCATTGCCGCGCATGGCGAGGTGCTTGCCGACTTCATCGTCGAGTTCAGTCGGAAAGGGACCGCTACCCACACGGGTCGTGTAGGCCTTGGTAATGCCAAGCACATAATGCAGCATGCCAGGGCCCACGCCCGCGCCGGCCGAGGCCGCACCCGCCACGCAGTTAGAGGAGGTGACAAAAGGATAAGTGCCGTGATCAATATCGAGCAAGGTGCCCTGCGCCCCTTCGAACAGCAGATTGGCTCCACCGCGATGCGCCTCGTAGAGTGCGCGTGGCACATCGGCGACCAAAGCCTTCATGCGCGGCGCCATTGCCAACGCGCCTTCCAGCGTCTGTTGAAAGTCGACGGGCTGAACGCGGAAATAATGCTGCAAAACGTAGTTATGGTAATCGAGGATTTCTGCAAGCTTCTCCGCAAAACGCTTGGGGCGCAGCAGATCTTGCAGGCGCAGACCGCGCCGCGCCGCCTTGTCTTCGTAAGCCGGACCGATGCCGCGCCCGGTGGTGCCGATCTTGTTGGCGCCCTTGGCCGCCTCGCGCGCAACGTCGAGCGCCTGATGGTAGGGAAGGATCAGAGGGCAGGCTTCGGAAATCTTCAGTCGCTGCGCGACTTCCACCCCGGCCGCCTCAAGCTCGTCCATTTCCTTGAGGAGCGCCTCCGGCGAGAGCACCACGCCGTTGCCGATATAACAGGCCACGTCAGCACGCAAAATGCCTGAAGGGATCAAATGTAAAACGGTCTTTTTGCCAGCGATTACCAGGGTGTGCCCGGCATTGTGACCACCCTGAAAGCGCACCACGCCCTGGGCATGATCGGTCAGCCAATCAACGATTTTACCTTTGCCCTCGTCACCCCACTGGGTGCCGACGACGACCACATTTTTTGCCATGCTTTACTTCGCTCCCAGAATTTTTTCGACGATCCAGCGACCATCACGCCGCAGCAGTTGTCGGTCGCACGCGGTTTCCTGCCAAGTACCTTCGTGACCCGGTAGCGCCTCGACCACTACGTCACCACGACCACGTAGGTCGGCTATGGCAGTGCTTAAGAGCGGGTCTGCGCTGTCATAGGGCGCGAGGATGGCGCGCGGCGGCTCGGACGCTGCACCCAATTGCGCAAGTTGCCGCAGATCGAGGCTGAACCCGGTCGCCGGGCGGCCGCGGCCATACGCTTTGCCAACTTTATCGTAGCGCCCGCCCAAGGCCACCGCATTTGGATGCGCCGAGCAATACGCCGCGAAGACAACGCCGCTGTGATAGTGATATCCGCGCAGATCCGCCAAATCGAAGCCCAGGGGCAGATCGGTGAACTGCTCAGCGAGGCGGCGCAAATCGGCCAAGGCTTGGTCGATTTCGGCATCCCCCGGCAACAGCTGGCCGGCCCGATCGAGAGTCTCTATTCCGCCGTAGCATTCGGGCAAGGCAAGCAGTGCGGAGCGCACCGGATCCGCGATACCCGCCACCAGTTCGCGCAGTGCGGGAATGTCTTTGGCTTGCAACACGGCGAAGAGTTCTTGCTCCAGCGCGGCGTCCAGGCCGCCCCGCGTGGCGAGCGCGCGGAAGATGCCGACATGACTCAGATCGAGACGGCTGGCTTTCACGCCAGCAAGTGACAGCGAGCGTGCAAGAAGGCGGATGATTTCCACGTCCGCTTCCACACCGACGTGGCCGTACAACTCGGCGCCGATTTGCAGCGGCTCGCGCGTCGCCGTCAGCCCTGCGGGTAGCGTATGCAAGACGCTGCCGCAGTAACACAGGCGCACAACGCCCTGACGATTCAGCAAATGCGCGTCGATGCGCGCCACTTGCGGCGTGATATCGGCGCGCAAGCCCATGGTGCGACCGGAAAGCTGATCGACCAGTTTAAAGGTGCACAAATCCATGTCGCGCCCACTGCCGGTGAGCAGCGACTCGATGTACTCGAGTAAAGGTGGCACCACCAGCTCGTAGCCATGCAAGGCAAATTCATCGAGCAGCGCGCGACGCAAATATTCTATCTGGCGCGCTTCGGCGGGCAACAGATCTTCGATCGACTCCGGCAACAGCCAGCGCGTGGAGCTCATTGCAGTAGGAAGAGCAAGAGGAGACCAACGATCATGGACGAGAGGCCTATGAACCGCAGTTGGCCGTCAGCGAATTCTGTAATACGGCGGAAAGTGGCTCGCCAAAGCTTAGGCGCGAGAAAAGGCAACAGGCCTTCGAGCACCAGCATCAGCGCGAACGCTGTCAACAGCAAACGCCACATTACTTCCCGCCTTTGCCGGCGCCCTTGAGGTACCTGAAGAAGTCTGAGCTGGGGTCGACAATCATGACGTCGTTCTTGCTCCGGAAGCTCTGCTTGTAGGCTTCCAGGCTGCGATAGAAAGCATAGAACTCGGCATTCTGCCCGAAAGCGCTGCCGTAGATGGCGGTCGCTTTCGCGTCCCCTTCACCCTTGACGCGCTGGGCGTCACGATAGGCTTCGGCAATAATGATTTCACGCTGTCGGTCCGCATCAGCTCTGATCTTTTCCGCTTCGGCGCCGCCCTTAGAGCGCAGCTCGTTGGCAACACGCTTGCGCTCGGACTCCATACGGCTATATACGGACTCGCTCACTTTGTCCGGCAAGTCGACGCGCTTGAGACGCACGTCGATTATCTCGACGCCGATGGCACGAGCATCGGCGTCGGCTTTGGTGCGCACAGCTTCCATGATTTTTTCGCGCTCGCCGGATACGACCTCATGCACCGTGCGCTTGGAAAATTCGTCTCGCAGTCCCGCATTTACGGTCTGAGAGAGCCGCGTTTGCGCTACTGACTCATCACCCTGTACCGAAATGTAGTACTGCTTTGGATCAATGACGCGCCATTTGACGAAAGCATCTACCTGAACAGTTTTTTTCTCGGAGGTAAAGAAGCTGGCGGGGTCCGGCGCATCGTAGGTCAGAATGCGCTTGTCGAAATATCGCACATCTTGGATCAGCGGCCACTTGAAATATAGACCTGGCTGGCTTATGACTTCTCTAATTTCGCCGAGCTGGCGCACGATGGCGAAATTACGCTGATCAACGGTGAACATGGCCATGGCAGCGACGACGATGAGGCCTATCAGGAAAGCAATGATGAAAGGCAGATTGCGGCGCATTAGCGTTCTCCCCTTTCACGTGAGCGTAGCGACTCGCGCGAGCGTCCGCCTGCTTCCGCTCTTTCGTTTTGCGGCGGCACGTCGTTAGGTATGATCTGCACAGGCCGCACTGCGGTGGTGGTCGCTTCGGGCATCGCCGCAGCTCCACTGGCATTGGCGGCGCCGGCCGCTTGCATCAGCTTGTCGAGCGGCAGATAAAGCAGATTTCCCTGACTCTTGGCGTCAATCATGACCTTGCTAGTGCTGGAAAGCACTTGCTGCATGGTGTCGATATACAGGCGCTGACGCGTTACTTCCGGCGCTTTACTGTACTCGGCAACCACTTGCTTAAAGCGTGAAGCCTCGCCCTCAGCATTGGCGATCACACGCGCCTTGTAGCCATTCGCCTCCTCGAACAGTCTCGCAGCCGCGCCGCGTGCCCGCGGGATTACATCGTTGGCATAGGCCTGGCCTTCGTTTACCTGCCGGTCACGGTCCTGGCCCGCTTTCACGGCATCCTCGAAGGACGCCTGCACCTGCTCGGGCGGCTGGATATTCTGGAGCGTAAGATTTGAAATGATAATGCCCGTTTTGTAACGGTCGAGAATATCCTGCGTGATCTTGGTCGCCAATTCGGCGACCTGCTTACGATCCTCGTAAAGCACGAAGTCCATCGTACTTTTGCCGACCACTTCCCGCATGGCGGTTTCTGCCGCTTGCAGCACGCTGTCAGCGGCGTTACGGTTGTTGAAGAGGTAATCCTTAGGATCCTTGAGAAACCATTGCACGGCGAACTGGATGCTGATGATATTCAGATCATCCGTGAGCATCAGCGCCTCTTTAAGTACGCGGTTCTTGTCCGAACCGCGATAGCCGACTTCGACCACTCGCACATCGGTGAACTTGACAATCTCGTGCGTCTGGATCGGGTAGGGAAAACGCCAGCGCAGACCCGGCTCAGTGGTTTGCGAAAACTTGCCGAACGTAAGTACAACGCCACGTTGGCTGGCATCGACGATATAAAAGCCACTCGCAAGCCACAGGACCAGCACAAGCGCGATCAACGCACCGATACCCCCGCCGAAAGCGCGCACGTTCATGGGCGGGCGATTGTCGCCACTATTACTGCTATTGCCACCATTGCCGCTGCTTTTCTTGCCGAATAGGCCAGAAAGCCGTCGATTGAAATCCCGCCACAGATCTTCAAGATCGGGCGGACCCTGGTTAGGCCCTTTGTTATTACCCCACTTGGGGTCATTGAGGGACATGAGGATGCCAGTAATCATAGGCTTCGAGTGTTCGAGTGATCGAGTGGTTAAGGTCAGGCAGCTTGGATAATGGGAGACGCTGCGGGAGACGCCGGTGCAGCGCGGTCGCGCGCCGTCTCGGCCAACGCCTGCCGCATGAGATCGAGACCTGCACCGGTTCTTGCACTGAGACGGACGCGGCAGATTCTACCATAGGCGTCACGCTCGATTCCAGGCGCTACGCCAGTGACATCAATCTTGTTTCGGACGACGATTTGCGGCACATCTCCGGCGCCGATTTCACGCAGGACACCATCCACCGCGGCGATTTGCGCGTCGCGATCCGCACTGGCGGAATCCACTACATGCAGCAAAATATCTGCTGCGGCGGTTTCTTCCAGTGTGGCGTGGAAAGCCGCCACCAGGGAATGCGGCAGCTCGCGTATGAAGCCGACCGTATCCGACAGGATCACCTGTCCGGCATCCTCCAGATACAATCGGCGCGAGGTGGTATCCAGCGTTGCAAAGAGCTGATCGGCCGCGTAAGCCCCTGCCTTGGTGAGCGCATTGAAGAGCGTGGATTTGCCGGCGTTGGTGTAACCAACCAATGAAACTGCCAGCATCTCGCGGCGCGTACGAGCGCGTCGGCGCACCGCACGCTGACGCTGCAACAGCACCAAGCGCTCTTTCAATACTTTGACACGCTTGCCAAGCAGACGGCGGTCGGTTTCCAGCTGGGTTTCGCCCGGACCGCGCAGACCAATGCCGCCCTTTTGCCGCTCCAAGTGCGTCCACCCGTGCACCAGGCGCGTGGACAGATGCTGCAATTGCGCCAGCTCCACTTGCAGTTTGCCTTCGTGGCTTTTCGCCCGCTGCGCGAAAATATCCAGGATCAAGCTGCTGCGATCCACGACGCGACAGGCGAGTTCTTTTTCAAGATTGCGCTGCTGGCCGGCGGAAAGTTCGTGATTGAAGATGGCAATATCGGCTTCGGTATCGCGCAAGGCGTCACCGACCTCAGCCACCTTGCCTTTTCCAGCATAGAGAGCCGGGTCGGGCCGCTCACGCCGCCCTTGAACGACGGCCGCAACCGTGGCCCCCGCGGATTCGGCAAGCAATTTGAGTTCTTCCAGTCGCTCTGCAATATCTCCCTGACCGAAGTCAAGTTGGACAAGCACGGCGCGCTCGCCGGTGGATGCAGGACGGTCAAACATCAATAACGGCGGGACCTGCCCCGCCGGGAAAGTTGTTCATCAACCTTCAGCGTCGTCGTGGGGGATAGTGACCGGCCGGGCTGGAACAACGGTGGAGATGGCATGTTTATAAACCATTTGTGTAACGGTGTTCTTCAGAAGGACCACGTACTGATCGAAAGATTCGACCTGTCCTTGCAGTTTGATACCGTTCACCAGGTAAATGGAAACCGGGATGTGCTCGCGGCGCAAGGTATTCAAAAATGGGTCTTGTAAAAGTTGCCCTTTGTTACTCATAGTGGCACCTATAAATGGGTTATTGCGAGAACTACTCTACTGGAATTTTTCGCCTAGCGCCACCGCGTAAGCGGAAGCCGCTGCCACGCCTTAACAACTACTGAATGGCATCCCTTAGCGACCCCGATCAGCGTAGGGATTTTTACTCGTGCGAAACTCGACGCGCAATGGGGTGCCACGCAGTTCAAAGGCTTCCATAAAAATGCGTTCGAGATAGCGTTTGTAGGAATCTGGTACGTGATTCAGGGCATTGCCGTGGACCACGATGATGGGCGGATTGTTCCCGCCCTGGTGCGCAAAACGCAGCTTCGGACGAAAAATCCCATGTCGCGGCGGCTGCTGTTTCTCAACCGCAGCGAGTAACAGGCGAGTCAGCTTGGGTGTCGGCATCTTGATCATGGAAGCGGCATAAGCCGTATCTACCGATGTCATCAAGGGATTGATGCCTTCGCCCTTCAGCGCGGAAATGAAGTGCATTTTCGCGAAGGCGAGAAAATTCAGCTTGCGAGCCAGATCCATCTTCACGCGCTCGCGGCGATACTCATCGACGTCGTCCCATTTGTTGACGGCGACCACCATGGCGCGCCCGGCTTCTACGCAGAAGCCGGCAATGTGAGCGTCCTGGTCGGAAATATCTTGGCTGGCATCCAGAACAAGCACGACTACATTGGATTGTTCTATGGATTGCAGCGTTTTGATGACTGAGAACTTCTCCACGGTTTCAAAGACGCTACCCCTGCGACGCAAACCGGCGGTGTCGATCAACGTATAAGGCTTGCCGCGCCGCTCGAAGGGTATAGCGATGGCATCACGGGTGGTGCCAGGCTGGTCGAAGGCGATAACGCGCTCCTCGCCCAACAGCGTATTGATCAGCGTAGATTTGCCAACGTTCGGACGTCCTACAACGGCGATGCGCGGCCCTTCGAAATCGGAGAGCTCCTCGTCCTCTTCGGGGAAGGACGCTAGCGCCTCGTCGAGCATTTCTTGCACACCGTCACCATGCGCGGACGAGATCGCCAGCGGCTCGCCACTGCCCAATTCGTGGAACTCGGCCGAAACCAAGTTGCGATCCATGCCTTCGGCTTTGTTTACCACCAGCAGCATGGGCCTGCCGCTGCGCCGCAAGCGGTCAGCGATGCTTTTGTCTTGTGGCGTCAGGCCGGCGCGGCCATCCACGACAAACAAAAGCATGTCAGCCTCGGCGATCGCCGCTTCGGCCTGTTGGGCCATTTCATGCAGGATGCCGTCCTTCGCCGAGGGCTCGAAGCCGCCGGTATCCACCACCAGATAAGGGCGCGAACCGAGCCGGCCATGGCCGTAATGTCGGTCACGCGTAAGCCCAGGTATATCGGCCACCAGCGCATCGCGTGACCGAGTGAGGCGGTTGAACAGCGTAGACTTGCCGACGTTGGGGCGGCCGACAATAACGAGCGTAGGTTTCATGCGTGTGGCGGTGCCTCAGTTTGCTGCTTAGTACGCTGCTTAGTTCGCTGCTTAGTTTTGCTGTTGGTTCGCTGCTAAGTTGGGTGCTCAGTTGCGTGCTTAGTTGGGTGCTCAGTTGGGCGCAAAGGCGTAAACGCCACCGCTCCTGGTCTGCACCAGCACGCCCTTATCGAGCCGCTGCGGTTCGGCGGCGACGCCACCGCCGTCGGTGTTAGCGCGCGCGGCGAAAGCGCCATCTTCGGTGCGCAGAAAATGCACCACGCCTTTATAGTCGCCCACAGCAACCAAGTTACCCACCGCCAGCGGCCGGCTCAACTGGCGCATGAAGAGCTTGTCCTGTTTCCAAACGCTGGCGCCGTTGCTGCGATCCAGGGCCTGCACAGCGCCTTTGTCGTCGCTGACATAGACGTTACGCGCATCCACATCCAAGCCTGAGGCGGAGGACATTTCGCGCGACCAAAGCGGGCTGCCCGAGGCCAGATCAAAACAGGTGACGCGACCTTGAAAGGCCGTCGCACATACCTCGCGACCGGCCACCACGGGCGAACTCGTCACGTCGGCGACGCGCTCCAATTCTGTCGAGCCTTTAGGCAAGGCGACTGCGCCCTCCCATAGCGGAGCGCCATTGTTGGTGGCAATAGCGACCAGTTTGCCGCCTGGGAAGCCGGCCAGCACTGCCTTGCCTGCAAGCGTAACGCCAACATTGGTGCGCAAAGACAGCGTCGGCACGGAACGCTGATAGACCCAGTGTCGTTTACCATCAGCGCTATCGAGCGCAAAAATGCGGTTGTCACCACTGCGCACAACCACCAGACCTTCGCCGACTTGCGGCGCGGCCAACACTTCGGAACTGACGCGCGTCTTCCATAGCGCTTTGCCGGCATTGTCGAAGGCCAGTACCTCGCCCTTCGGCGTACCCACCACGATAAGGTGGCCATCCGAGCCGACACCGCCGGAAATTGGCTGATCGGTCTCAATGCGCCACACCTGCTTGCCGTCATCGAAACGCGTCAGACTGCCATTGGTGGCCGCAACGTAAACGCTATTGCCAACCACGGCAGGCGTCAGCACAAAGTCGCCAGCCGTACCAATACTCGCCTGCCACAGCGTCGTGACATCGGCGCTGGCCTTAATCGGCTCAAGTTCGGCCGGCTTGATCTTTGGGCTGCTGGCAAACCAGTTAACTGGATTAGCCTTTTCGATCACGGACTCCATCGTCGAACAAGCCGAGAGTATCGCGCAGGTAGCGACAAGAGCAACGATACGCATCATTTTCCCCCTATGGCGTCGAGCTTCATTTGCAGCAGCTCATGATAATTCGCTTCGCGCTGCGACTTCAGCGCTTCCAGCTTGGCGAGCGCCGCCTGATAGGCTGCGCGGGCCTCGGGCTTTTTCCCCTGGGTCGCCAGGATGTCACCCTTCAACTCGGCGTAGCGCGGCGCAAATGCGGGATCAGGCTCGGTCGCGAGTAACTTCAGCGCTTCGTCCGCCGCTTTCTCATCAAACAGCACATGCGCTAAGTGCAAGCGGGCAAGGTCGCGCAGCCCACTATCCGCCGCCTTGTCGATCACCCATTGCAACTGTATCTTGGTGGTGGACACGTCACCTGCGTCGAATTGCAAGCGCGCCGAGATCAGCGCCGCCAACGCCGCGTAGGTCGTGCCGGGAAATTTTTCGAGTAGTTCGCCCGCCGCGTCGCGCGCCTTTTTCGCATCGTGGGCAGCAGCCGCTTTTTGCACAGCGGCATAGATCACCGTCGCCTGCTCAGTCTGGTTACGCTGATAGCGAACCCAGAACTGCCAGCCAGCGACACCGATGACCACCGCTAACAACGCTGCGATAACAACGTTGCCATGCATGCGCCACCAGGTTTTCAGCTCGGAAATCTGTTCCTGCTCTTCTAAATCATATGTCGCCATTTTCTTCTTCTCCAAATAGCAAATCGCCGACTTCGTCGATAAGTGAATCAAATGCCACGCGGGTTTGGTCCTTCGCCTCGCGCAAGGGCTTAATGGTGGCAGCGCCCGCCGCTACTTCGTCTTCGCCAATAATGACGGCCAGCGTGGCTCCCGAGGCATCGGCGCGCTTCATTTGCGACTTGAAGCTGCCGCCACCGCAATGCAAAACTACGTCGAAAGCGGCGTCGCGCAATTGTTCGGCTAGACGGAACGCCACGCCCTGCGCGGCCGTGCCCTGATTGATGACATAAACATCGGGCGACACTTTCGCCACCGCTTCGGCATCCGCGCCATGTTGTTCTCGCAGCAAGGCGATGAGCCGTTCTACGCCCATAGCGAAACCACAGGCCGGCGCCGGCTTGCCGCCCAGTTGCTCGACGAGGCCGTCGTAGCGACCGCCCGCGCAGACTGTCCCCTGCGCGCCAAGTTTGTCCGTCACCCACTCGAACACCGTGAGGTTGTAGTAGTCGAGACCGCGCACCAGACGCTGATTGATGCGGCAGGGCAGGCCCGCGTTCTTCAGCAACGACTGTACGCCATCAAAATGTGCCCGCGATTCATCGCCAAGAAAATCGATAAGCTTGGGTGCGCCCTCGATCACGGTCTGCATCGCCGGATTCTTGCTGTCTAGGATGCGCAAGGGATTGCTATGCAAGCGTCGTTGGGCATCCGCGTCCAGCAGCTCGCTGTGCGACTCAAGATACGCGATCAGCTCACCACGATGGTGCGCGCGTTCCTCGGTGCTGCCTAGCGAATTAATTTCCAGACGTATGCCGGTCAGCCCCAGATCGTCCCACAGGCGCGCGCACATGAGTATGTGTTCTGCATCGATATCCGGTCCGGCATAACCAAGCGCTTCAACGCCAAATTGATGGAACTGGCGATAGCGCCCTTTCTGAGGTCGCTCATGGCGGAACATGGAACCGCCATACCAAAGGCGCTGCGAGCTGCCGTAGAGCAGGTTGTGCTGTATGACAGCACGCACGCAGGAGGCAGTGCCCTCGGGACGTAAAGTGAGCGGTTCGCCATTCAGGGCATCCACAAACGAGTACATCTCCTTCTCGACGATGTCGGTGACAGCGCCGATGGCGCGAGCGAACAGCGGCGTCGGCTCGACTAGCGGCATGCGGATGGGACGATAGCCGTAAGCGCGCAACCAAGCGCGCACGGTATCTTCTAATTCCTCCCACAGCTCCGCCTCGTCGGGCAGGATGTCGTTCATGCCGCGCACGGCTTGAATCGTGTCGCTCATTGAAAGCCCTTTAGCCGCGGATGACGCCGATGAACACGAATCGAGATGGATGAAACTAAGCCCGCATTCATTCGTGTAACCGGCAGCTTATGTCCGTTTTTCGTAGTGTGTAGCAACGTAGTGGTCGACTATCGCCGTGAATTCGGCGGCGATATTGTCGCCCTTCAGTGTGACGGTCTTTTCGCCATCGACGAAAACTGGCGCCACGGGCGTCTCGCCCGAGCCCGGCAAACTGATGCCGATGTTGGCGTGTTTGCTTTCGCCCGGCCCATTCACGACGCAGCCCATCACAGCCAGCGTCATGTTTTCTACCCCGCTGTACTGCAAACGCCATTCGGGCATTTTCTCGCGCACGTGAGTCTGAATTCCCTGGGCCAGCTCCTGGAAGACGGTACTGGTGGTGCGGCCGCAACCGGGACAAGCTGCCACCAGCGGCGTAAAAGCGCGCAAGCCCAAAGTTTGCAGTATTTCCTGCGCGACAATCACCTCACGCGTACGATCGCCATTCGGTTCTGGCGTGAGTGAGACGCGGATGGTGTCTCCGATCCCCTCCTGCAACAGTACGGCCAAAGCCGCTGTCGAGGCGACGATACCCTTGGAGCCCATGCCCGCTTCGGTCAGGCCCAGGTGCAGTGGATAGTCGCACCGGCGCGCCAGTTCTCGATAAATCGCGATGAGATCTTGCACGCCACTGACTTTGCAGGACAGTACGATGGCATCTCCGGGCAAGCCCAGCGCTTCGGCCTGTGCCGCACTCTCCAACGCTGAAGTGATCATCGCCTCGCGCATAACCTCAACAACGTCTTTAGGCGCAGACCGCTGGGCATTTTCATCCATGATGCGCGCCAGCAGTGCCTGATCGAGGCTGCCCCAGTTAACGCCGATACGCACCGGTTTGTTGTAGCGCGCCGCGAGCTCCACGATTTGCGCGAATTGATCATCGCGCTTGGTTCCGCGCCCCACATTGCCCGGATTAATACGCAACTTGTCCAGCGCCTCAACGCAAACGGGATTTTCCGACAATAGTTTGTGACCATTGAAATGGAAATCGCCCACCAAAGGCACACTCACGTTCATCTGCTGCAAGCGCTCACGGATATGCGGCACAGCGCGCGCGGCCTCTTGGGTGTTCACCGTGATGCGTACGATCTCGGAACCGGCACGCGCGAGCTGCGCCACCTGTATCGCGGTGGCCACCTCATCGGCGGTATCAGTGTTGGTCATCGACTGCACCACGATGGGATGCGCGCCGCCGATAGTCACGCCACCCACTCGCACGGCGCGCGTCTTGCGGCGGGCCAGCGACCCATTGCCGGAGTTCGTTGCCATATCCATGGAAAAACTAATCCAGAGTCAGGCGTGCAACTTCCACACGCGTGTGTGGCCGCAGGTCCACCGCTAGCTCGTCATACTGGAGCCGGACGTTGGCGGCATTGCCGACGGCAAGCTGGAAAGGCGAGCGACCTATCAAAGTCTGCGTACTACCTTTGGGATTCAGTTGCGATATCAGCGTACGCCCGGTCGCATCTTTTACTTCGACCCAGGAATCTCCATCGAACGAAAACGCCAACGTATGCTCACCAGGCTTGAGCACGGCGGGCTCACTGCCCACCGCTCCTTCCACAGGCGCTAGGGTTTGGGCTAGGGTTTGCGCTTGGGTTTGGGCTTGGTTTGGCGTTTGGGTTGGCGACACAGTTGAAGCATCGACGCCGGGCTGAACGATCTCCGGCTGTATCGCCAGTAGCGCTTCGCCGCCTTTCGACACGCTTGAAGTAGCAGCGCCGTGGCCCAGCAAGCGATCGACGTCAACTACGTCGAAATAAAGCACCAACGCTATGACCAGCAGCACCACTACCGACACTAACGCCAGGCGCGAGCCTTTGCCGTCGCGGTCATAGACACTGGGCATACGGATGCCCGAACCAGACGGCATACTCAACACGGCCACCGGCAACGCTGTCCTGGCTTCCAGCGCGGCCAGTGGCTCGGCAGGATCGATCTTGAGTAGCTTAGCGTAGTTGCGTATGAAGCCGCGTATGAAGGTGGCACCGGACAGACGCGAGTAGTCCTCCTTTTCGACCGCTTCGACCTGGCGCGAACTCATTTTCAGCGAGGCGCCAACTTCGTCTAGCGTCATGCCGCGCGATTCGCGGGCGCGGCGCAGTAGCGTGCCGGGCCCGGGCGTTTCCACTGGTGCCGCTTCGACCGATGCCGTCGGTTCAGCTTGTACGCTGTCTACTTGGGTCACTCGAATTTTCCCTGCATCAAAGCCTGATGCTGTGGCGTACCGGCGAAGCCGCGCCGCAACTGCGAAGCATAGCTGGCCTCGGCCGACCGATCGCCGAGCTTGCGCTCAATACGCAGTGCCAGCCACAGGGACTCGGCGTTGGGCGGGTTGAGCCGCATCACTTCGGCGACGTACTTGCGTGCGGTGGCGTAGTCGCCGCGCCGATAGAGCAGATCGGCAAGATTGAAAATCGCTTGTGCATTGCTGGGATCGGCCTGCGCGGCGCGCTGGAAATATGCCTCGGCGCCCTTGTCATCCTTCAGACGCAAGGCACACAAGCCCGCGTTGGTATAAGGCTTGGTCGGTGTTTTGTAGAGCGGATTGTTGGCGGCCGACGCGAAAAGTTGCAAGCCTTCGTTCTCGCGCCCGTTCTGGCAGAGGAACCAGCCGTAGTTATTCGCGATTTCCGGATCGCCCGGAGCGAGACGTGAAGCGCGCTCGAAGTTATCTTGGGCCTGCGGTGCTTCGCGCAGGAACAGGTGTATCAATCCCAGCAGGTTGTACGCCGGTGCATAGCTGGCGTCCGACTCCAGTGCGATGCGCGCCTCTTGCAAGGCAATTTGCATATTGCCAGACTGGTAGTACAGCGTGCCTAGCTCAGTGTGGGTCTTGGCACGGCCTTGCGCCTGACCGACGGAGGCCTGCTGCGAAACGGGAACTTCGGCATCTTTTTGCGGGGACGGGCGACCGCCACCTGCGCAACCCGCAAGAAAAAACGCCAAACCAAAGGACAATGCTAAAGCTAGGTTGATTCGTTTCAAGATGCAATCTCCGCAATCGGTACGGTGCGTTTTTGCCGGCGCTGCGTACGGTCGCGCACCTGTCCGGCAAGCTGGCCACAGGCGGCATCGATGTCATCGCCGCGCGTCTTGCGCGTGGTCGTGACGATCTGCGCACCCATCAAGATATTGGCGAAGTGTCGCACGCGTGAGGCGGGCGAGCACGTATAGCCGGAGCCGGGAAATGGATTGAAAGGAATCAGATTGAACTTGCACGGCACGTCGCGCACCAAACGAATCAACTCCTGCGCATGCGCATCGCTGTCATTCACGCCATCCAGCATGACGTATTCGAAGGTTACAAAATCGCGGGGCGCCTTCTCCAGATAGTGGCGGCATGCCGCCAACAACTCTACCAATGGATACTTGCGGTTAATAGGCACCAATTGGTCGCGCAATGCATCGTTTGGCGCATGCAATGATACCGCCAGCGCAACCGGGCAAGCATCGCGCAAGCGCTCCAGCGCCGGGACCACACCCGAAGTCGACAGCGTCACACGCCGACGCGACAAGCCATAAGCGTTATCGTCCAGCATCAACTTCAGAGCGGCGGTGACGTTGTCGAAATTCGCCAGCGGTTCACCCATGCCCATCATTACGACGTTGGTGATGATGCGTTCGTCGTCACTATCATCGTTTCCGATCTGGATGCGAGCGCCACGAAAATCGCCCAACGCTTTCTTTGCCCACCACAATTGGCCGATGATCTCGGCAGTGGTGAGGTTACGATTGAAACCTTGCTTGCCGGTGGAGCAGAACGAGCAGTCCAGCGCACAACCGGCCTGACTGGAGATGCATAGGGTGCCGCGATTTTCTTCCGGTATGAAGACGCAGTCGACCGCGTTGCCGTTGCCAACATCGAGCAACCACTTGCGCGTGCCATCGGAGGCCGTAGAATCGCGCAACACCTGCGGCACCCGCACCTCGGCGATGTCGGCCAGACGTTCGCGCAAACTCTTGGCGACGTCGGTCATGCGCGCGAAGTCGTCCTCCCCGAATTGATGCACCCAGCGCAGCACCTGCTTCGCGCGGAAGGGCTTTTCGCCCATCTCGGCGAACCAGGCGGTAAGGCCTTCGGCATCGAAATCAAGAAGGTTAATCTTCATCTGTTCAGCGCGAATAGACTTCCATCGTCGGGAAAAAATAGGCGATTTCCGCAGCCGCCGTTTCCGGCGCGTCGGAGCCATGCACCGCATTGGCATCGATGCTTTCGGCAAAATCGGCGCGGATGGTTCCCTGTGCGGCCTTCTTCGGATCAGTGGCGCCCATCAGCTCACGATTTTTGGCGATGGCATCCTCACCTTCCAGCGCCTGGATCATGACCGGACCAGAGATCATGAATTCCACCAGGTCTTTGAAGAAGGGCCGCTCACGATGCACGGCGTAGAAACCTTCGGCGTCGGCGCGCGACAAGTGCTTCATTTTCGACGCGACGATTTTCAGGTCGTTCGTCTCGAAGCGTGAATAAATCTTGCCGATCACGTTTTTGGCCACGGCATCGGGTTTAATGATCGACAGGGTACGTTCAACAGCCATCTAAAGCTCCAGAATCAAAGAGTTGAAAGGAAACACGGGGAATCGCGTTTAACGCGTTATTTTATCAGCAAAAAGTACGACTGTCCCCAAGATGGCGGCCATAAAAAGCAAAGTCCGGCCGAGGCCGGGCTTTGCTGAAGTAACCCGCTTACAACATGCCCAGCGTTTTAGGCAACCAGAGGGAGAGCGCAGGCCAATAGGTGACGAGGATGAGGAAGCCCAACATCGTCAACAGCCATGGCCAGACGGCGACCGTCAACTCGGTGATCCCCATCTTCGTAACGCCGCTGGCAACGTAGAGATTGAGTCCCACCGGTGGGTGGCACATACCCACTTCCATATTCACCGTGATGAGTATGCCGAAATGCACGGGATTGATGCCCAGCTTCATGGCCACCGGAAAGAGGATCGGCGCCATGATGAGCACAATGGAAGAGGGCTCCATGAAGTTGCCGGCGACCAGGAGCAGGACGTTCACCACCAGCAGGAAAGCGATGGGCCCGAGGCCCTTACCAATGATCCAGTCGGCCATGATCTGCGGGATCTGCTCGGAAGTCAGCAGGAAGGAAAACAGCATGGCATTGGTGATGATGTAGAGCAGCATCGCGCTCATATTGGCCGAGTCGAGCAACACCTTCGGCACCTTCTTCAGCCCCATGTCCTTATAAACAAATGTGGCGATCAAGAAGGCATACACGGCACTCATGGCCGCCGCCTCGGTCGGTGTGAAAACACCGGTGTAGATGCCGCCCATGACCACCACAATCAGCAGCAGACCCCACACGCTTTCACGGAAGGCCTTGAGACGCACACGCCAGGTCGCTTTGGGCATGCGCGGATAGTCGTTTTTACGCGCCTTCCACCAAGTGGTCAGACCGAGCAGGGATGCCATCACCAAGCCCGGCACGATGCCTGCCATGAACAACGCACCGACTGAAGTACTGGTCGATACCGAGTACATGACCATGACGATGGAAGGCGGAATCAGGATGCCGAGTGCACCGGAGGTGGTGATGACGCCAGCGCCGAAGCTCTTCGGAAATCCTTGCTTCACCATTGCCGGAAGAAGGATAGACCCGATAGCCACCACCGTCGCCGGACTTGAGCCGGAGACGGCCGCGAACAGTGCACAGGCCATGACGCCGGCCAGCCCCAAGCCGCCATGCCAATGGCCTACCATGGAGGTCGCGAAATTGATCATGCGGCGCGCCACCCCGCCGTGCGTGAGAAAATTGCCGGCGAGAATGAAAAATGGAATTGCCATGATTTCAAACTTCTCGATGCCGGTAAATAGTTTCTGCGCCACCACCGTCATCGGGTCGTTTGAGAAACTGAAGAAGAACGTCAGCACGGTCAGGCCGAGTGAAATCGAAATCGGCATGCCGGTGAGCATGAGCACCAGTAATAGAACGAAAATGATGGCGGCGTTCATTTTTCGCCGCCCTTCCTCACATTACGCGGGTGCAGATTGTCCTTGAGCGCCAGGGGTATGAGGTCTTCGTTTTTCAGGTCTTCAATGCCTTCCACGTGGCCGTGGTCGTGGTGCGGGAGTTGGCCCGTTTTTACAAAGTTCCAAGCAACCTGCAAAAAGCGGAAGCACATCAGCCCCGAGCCCAGCGGGATCGCCATATAGACTATCCATTGCGGCCATTCCAGTACTTCAGTGGTTGTGCCGCCTTCTCGGACATGCCAAACCAATCCGCCCCCCATCACCGCAATGATGCCGGTAAAGAATGCGCCGGCCATCAGACCGAACAGGACAAACTTGAAACGGTTTTTGCTGGAGAGGCGGTTGATCAGCACATCTACGCCAACGTGTATGCCAGTGCGTACGCCGTAAGCCGCGCCGAACTTGGCCATCCAGACGAACATATAGATGCACAGTTCCTGCGCCCAACTCATGTTGATGGTGAGTAGCCAGTCCTGGAAAGCCGGATAAGGAATATTCGAGGCATAGCGATGGAGTACAGCAGCAAAAATCACCAGTGTCGCCGCGCCCATTAGGAAGGTAATCAGCCATTCCTCGAGGTGATCAAGAGCTTTCAACATTTCTTATGTCTCCTTGCGGAGGATGGAACCCAAGCGCAGCGCAAAAACATAGGCCGCTGCGATTAAAATCGCGGCGGCCTGCTCGACATCAAAGCGTGCCTCCTCAAAGCTTGCCTGGATCGAAGCCTGTTTCTTTGTAGATTGATTGGATGAGATCCTTGCCAATCCGGGCTTCATTCTCGGTATGCACCTTGACCAGTGCCTTCTTCCAGGCCTTTTTCTCGTCAGGCGTCAGAAGGATGATCTCGCTCTTGCCTGACGCTTTCACTTTCTCCAGTGCCTCGTCGTTATCCTTCTTGGCGACGTCGTTAGCGAACTTGGTGGCATCCTTCATTGCGCCATCCAAAGCGGCCCGGATATCCGCCGGCAAGCCGTCCCAGAATTTCTTGTTCACGATGACGGCATAGCCGAGATAGCCGTGGTTCGACACCGTTACAAACTTCTGCACCTCGTACATTTTCTGCGTGTAGAGATTGGAGGGCGGGTTCTCGGTACCATCAACAACGCCGGTCTGTAGCGCTTGATACACCTCCGAGAAGGCCATGACCTGCGGTGTTGCGCCAAGTACCCGCATCTCGGAATCCAGCACCTTGGATGCCTGGATGCGCATCTTTAGCCCTCTGAAGTCGGCCGTCGTTCTGAGCGGCTTGTTCGCGCTCATGACCTTGAAGCCGTTATCCCAATAGGCTAGGCCGAGAATTCCTTTGTTCTCGAGCTTATTCAGCAGCTGCTGGCCAATCGGACCCTGGGTAACCTTGTGTAGCTCTTGGTAGTCGTCGAAGATATAAGGCAAGTCGAACACCTCAAACTCGCGCACGCCGAGCGGGCCGAATTTGGCCAACGAGGGCGCGAGCATTTGCACTGCACCCAGTTGCAAGGCCTCCAACTCCTCCTTGTCCTTATAAAGCTGGCTGTTAGGATAAACCTCAACCTTGACGCGTCCCTTTGTGCGTTCTTCCGCCAACTTCTTGAAGTAATTGGCCGCCTGGCCCTTGGGCGTATCAACCGCCACCACATGGCTGAACTTGATGACGATAGGCTGCTGCGCGGACACGCTCGAAAAAACGGCCGACGCCAACATGCCCAACAGTAGTGTATGCAGTTTCATTTTTTCTCCTTCTCCGGTGAAAAGAAATGCCGCCATGCCTATTGGGCGGACACTCAAGTAGGAAGCGTCGCGCATTCTGGGTGCAACTGCAAGTATTAAAAGCTAAGACCCTTGCTCCCAGCTTACTAACCATCCCAGCTCACCGGGCCCACATTGGTATTGGCAGTCTATGCCGACGTCGGCGACCCAAACCAAATTGTCGTTGGTTCGTAGCAGTGGCAGCGCGGCACGCTGCCATGGAGGTATGCCCTGTTCCTGAAGAAGTTTCTTGAGTGTGCGACGTGGGCGCTGGCGGTCCGGCTGGAAGCGTTCACCGCCATGACGACTCGATATATAAACCTGCTCATGGGAAAGCTTTTGTTGGCTGATTCCCGCGCCTACCGCTGACTTGAAACGAAGCACAGACGTACCCCATTGGAGCGTCGGTTCGCCATGCCAGGCCAAAGTACATGCGGGCGGCTCGAACCGTCGCACCAGCCAAACCTCGCCGTGAAAAACATGCAAAACCCGACCGTCTAAATCAAAGGCAATCTGCCGATCCATGACCGCCGTGCGGATCTGACGCGCTATTTCCTCCAGCCGCACAGTGTCCGGCATGCGCACGCCTTCGCATCTCAACACGTGCCGCAGCAGATTGCTGGCACGTGCCTCCTCCAACTTAACGAACTCCGGCACCGCGATGCGTCCGTCGCGGAGCACCGAAGTCGCGTCTATTTGCGCAAGTGACTCCAGCAGCGCATCGGCTTGGGCGAAGTGGGTTGCCGCCCGGGAAAAAGCGGCATCGCAACCAGGAAAGCGTTCACGCAGCAGCGGAAAAATCTCATGTCGAAGAAAGTTGCGCGCATACCGCGAATCGCGATTGCTTTCATCATCGACCCAAGCAAGGTTCGCCTCGCGCGCATACGCCTCGATCTCTGTACGTGACACATCAAGCAGCGGCCGAAGGATGCGTAGCTTCGCGTTAGTCGCCAGGCGACGTGTCGACGGCATGGCCGCGGCACCGCTTACACCCGCGCCTCGCAATAAGTTGAAGAGCAGCGTCTCGGCCTGATCATCACGATGATGGGCCAGTGCCAGCCATTCCGCGTCCTGGCTTGCATAGGCCTCGTAGCGTGCGTGGCGCGCCGCTGCCTCGGGACCTTCAGGCGCATGTGCTTCTACGCACACACGCTCGGAACAAAATGGAACATTCCAGCTTTGGCAAAGTTGCTGGGTAAATTGCAGCCAATGGTCAGCATTGGGGCTCAGCCCATGATGGATGTGTAGCGCCGTCAAGCTGAAACCCAATTCAGATTTTAGCGCAGTGAGGGTGTGTAACAGTACGACCGAATCTAATCCGCCTGAAAGGCCGACAACCAGCCGGTCGCCCGCTGCGACGTAGGGTCGGAGATTTTTTGCAACCCGCTCCGCCAGCTTAACGGACGGGTTGTTCCTTGAACTTGCCATAGCTCAGCACACGCTCGAAGCGCTGCGCAACCAGCTCGGCAGGAGAGAGCTCACCGACTTGCCGCAACGCCTCTTGCAACGCCTTTTTGAGTGACTGAGCCATGGCGCGGTGATCACGATGAGCGCCGCCCAGTGGTTCATTGATAATGCGATCAATCAGTCCGAGTGTCTTCAAGCGCGCAGCGGTGATACCCATCGTTTCAGCAGCTTCGGGCGCCTTGTCGGCACTCTTCCACAAGATGGAAGCGCAACCTTCTGGTGAAATCACGGAGTACGTTGCGTATTGAAGCATGTTGACGACATCGCCCATCGCGATCGCTAACGCGCCGCCAGAGCCCCCTTCACCGATAACGGTACAGATAAGGGGAACCTTCAATTCTGCCATGACATACAGGTTGCGGCCTATGGCTTCCGATTGCCCACGCTCTTCCGCGTCGATACCCGGATAGGCGCCGGGCGTATCCACAAAGGTGACAACCGGAATACCAAACTTCTCCGCAAGGCGCATCAGACGTTGCGCTTTGCGATATCCCTCCGGACGCGGCATACCGAAATTGCGGAGTATTTTTTCCTTCGTATCACGGCCCTTTTGGTGACCGATTACCATAACTGACTGGCCGTTGAAGCGCGCCAAACCGCCAACAATGGCGTGATCGTCGGCAAAACTGCGGTCGCCGTGTAATTCGTCGAAGTCTGTGAAAATGTGCTGGACGTAATCCAGCGTATAGGGGCGCTGCGGGTGGCGCGACACCATGGCAATCTGCCACGGCGTCAGCTTGGCGTATATATCCTTGGTGAGAGACTGACTCTTAGTGTCAAGACGGCTGATCTCCTCGGAGATATCTACGGCCGAATCGTCCTGCACATAGCGCAGCTCTTCTATCTTCGCTTCAAGCTCGGCGATGGGCTGTTCGAATTCCAGGAAAGTCGTTTTCATCAGCTACAGTGAATTTGGAAAGTCGGCCATTTTACCGGATTCGCCTCAATCTTCCGTTCACAAAAAACCAAAAGCCCTCTTTGGGAGGGCTTTTGGTTTGTGTAACTAGTCTGACGATGACCTACTTTCTCACGGGCAATCCGCAATATCATTGGCGCGGAGTTGTTTCACGGTCCTGTTCGGGATGGGAAGGGGTGGGGCCGACTCGCTATGGTCGTCAGACTTTAGGGGTGGCTTCGACGTCGTTTGAGGACATCGAGGCGCATCTGGAAGAAGTAAAGTTTTGTTTGGTTGTGATTGTTAGGCGCGAAGCCTGTTGCTACTTAAGGTTATAGGATCAAGCCTCACGGGCAATTAGTATCAGTTAGCTTAACGCATTACTGCGCTTCCACACCTGACCTATCAACGTGGTGGTCTTCCACGACCC
>JBBQGH010000039.1:0-25527 GCA_038322845.1 Gammaproteobacteria bacterium | reverse complement strand
CGCGGGATGTTGTCCACGATCGCCGGTTCCATAATGACCGTGGTAGGCGTCACGTTTTCGATGACATTAGTGACATTGGCGCTGGCGTCGAGCCAATACACTTCGCGCATCCTGCGCAATTTCATGCGCGACCGCGTCACGCAGGTCTCGCTCGGCATCTTCGCCGGCATTTTTACCTATTGCCTGATCGTGTTGCGCACCATCCGCGGCGGCGACCCCGGCGCATTTGTGCCGAGCCTGGCGGTATCTTTAGGCGTGCTGCTGGCGATCGGCGGCATCGGTGTGCTCATCTTTTTTATTCATCACATTGCCACATCGATCCAGGCCTCGAGCATTATTGCCTCGGTTGCTGAGGAAACCATGAGGGCCGTTGACCGGCTCTTCCCAGGGCCACTTGGACAAGGGCCCGTTGACGACGTTGAGCAGCCGGCAATGCTGCCGTTACCTGAGCGCACCTGGCAACCCGTCCCGGTCAAGGGTGATGGTTATATCGAAAACGTAGATAACGCAGCGCTCCTGCGCCTGGCGCGGGAGCACAAGACTATCGTTCGCATGGAACGCGGCATCGGCATGTTTGTCGTCCAAGGCACCCCGCTTGCGTGGCTTGCCCTGGAGAATCCGCCCGCAACCGAGATCAAGGCCGCCCTGCAGAACGCATATAGCATTAGCCGCCACCGTGCACCGGAGCAGGATTCGGCTTTCGGCATCAGACAGATCGTGGATATGGCGATGCGAGCGCTCTCGCCCGGCACGAACGACACCACGACGGCTGTGATATGCGTAGATTATCTGACGGCGATTCTGGCCCGTCTTGTCCTGCGAAAAATCCCTTCATCGCACCGCTATGAGGATGGAGAATTGAGGGTAATTTCCATCGGGCCGACCTTTGCCAGTCTGGTGACGGAATCGTTCGATCAGATTCGCGGTAGCGCCAGCGGCAATGTCGCCATCATGTTACGGATGGTCGGTGCGTTTCAAACCATCGCCAGTCTGACGCTCAGCCCGAGCCGACGCCGGCTGCTCCGTCACGAAATTGAATATGTCGCTGAATTGGCCGCGCGCACCATCGAGTCCCCGCATGACCGGGCACGGTTTGAGAGCAGGCTGGCGCGCGCGCGCAGAGCATTCGAAATGGATCCGGTTGCGTTTGAGGGGCGAACTGCCGGGCCCCTGCAACGACCAGACATAAAAACCGAATCCGGTTTGAAAAAAGGATAGATCAGTTTGGCGCAGCATACGATGTCCCGCGAAGCGGATGGTGGCAGCGCATCCTCCACCGCATGTTCAACCGATAAAGAGATAACAATGAAGATCGATGCCAGTGAATTTCGAGTGCCAGCCGGGGAAAAGGTCAACCTCAAAAAGCGGCCGACGCAGGTAAAGCCGGTGTACAAGTCCAAGAAGAAGTACAGCAAAATCCTCCAGGGACAGGTCGAGGATTTGAGTGCGCTGCAGCGCCTACACTACGCCTCCAACCGCTATGCCTTGCTGCTGATCTTTCAGGCGATGGACGCCGCCGGCAAGGACGGCGCTATCCGGCACGTGATGTCGGGCGTCAATCCGCAAGGCTGCCAGGTGTTCAGCTTCCAGCACCCCAGCGCGACCGAGCTGGAGCACGACTTTCTGTGGCGCACTACCCGCGTCCTACCGGAACGTGGCCGCATCGGCATTTTCAACCGCTCCTATTACGAAGAAGTGCTGATCGTCCGGGTGCATCCGGAGATCCTGCGCGCCCAGGGGCTGCCGGGCGAAGTGCACGACGACTGCTCGACTTGGACGGGGCGATATCGCTCCATCGTGGACCTGGAAGAGCATCTCTATCGCAACGGCACGCGCATCGTAAAGTTCTTCCTACACCTTTCGAAGGACGAGCAGAGAAAGCGATTCCTCGCGCGCATCGACGAACCGGACAAGAACTGGAAATTCAGTCTCGCCGATATTCACGAGAGGAAATACTGGGAGCAGTACATGACGGCTTACGAGGAGTGTCTTAGCGCGACCAGCACCGATCATGCGCCCTGGTACGTCGTGCCGGCCGATGACAAGAAGAACGCCAGGCTGATCGTTTCCCAGGCCATCCTCGATGCGTTCAATGGTCTCGAGATGGCCTACCCCAAGACCACTGCGACGCGCAGACGGGAGTTGCAGTCCATCCGCAGGCAGCTGGCAAAGTAACACCAGCAACAACTTGCGCCGGATTCGGACCGTACGGGCTATGAATCGCCGCGACCGGCGACGGACGGAACGAATCCGGCTTCGTTCCGATTGCAGCATGAAGCGGGGGTGATCGATGAAGCCAATTAGTCCGCGCATCCGGACTATCAATGGCGGCTCGTCGAGCATCAAATTCGCGCTGTTCGAGTCCGGTGACTCGCTGCGGCGGATTCTGGCGGGCGCGATCGAGCGGATCGGGCTGCCGGATTCCAGCTTGCGCGTGAAAGGTTCGGACCAGGCGGACAATTTTTCGCGGCTGGTGAAGGCGCCCGATCACGCGGCGGCAGTGAATGTGCTGATGGATTGGATCGAGGCGCGTAGCGCTCGTGACGCGTTGACCGCGGTCGGCCATCGCGTGGTGCACGGCGGGTCGAAGTACAGCGCGCCGCAGCGCATCACCCCGGACATGGTCGAGGAGCTGCGCCGGCTCAGTCCCTTCGAGACCGAGCATCTGCCTGAGGAAATCCTGCTGACGGAGGCGTTCCATCGCCGCTTTCCCGATCTGCTCCAGGTGGCGTGTTTCGACACGGCATTTCACCATGATCTGCCGCGCGTGGCGCGGGTGTTGCCGATCCCGCGCCGCTACGAGGCGCAAGGCGTGCGGCGCTACGGCTTTCACGGCTTGTCCTATGCGTTTCTGATGGAAGAGCTGGCGCGTCAGGCCGGAGCGCAAGCCGCGCAAGGCCGGGTCATCCTCGCCCATCTCGGCAATGGCGCGAGCCTGGCCGCGGTCCATTGCGGAAAGCCCGTGGATATGGCTGCCGATTTTGCTCGTCGTCGTGGTTGCCGGCTTCGTGGCTTGGATTGTCGCGCAGAAGAAGTTAATTGATTCTTCCTCAATCACGCCCGGGTCGCAGCGGACGTGTGTCTAGTGCTCGCCGCAGACATCCGCCACTTGTAGGTATCAGTAGCGGCAACTTTAGATTACCTATTGAGAGTTACCAAACTCAGTGACAAACCCCGTTCGGGCTGAGCCTGTCGAAGCCCACGCAGCCCTTCGACAAGCTCGGGGCGAACGGATTTGCGATGAGTGTCGCGAGTTATGGAAGGCTCGATAGAAGCGAGTTTGTGCGCTTACTTTGTTACGCTTTCCGTCGCCTGCTGGTGCGCCATCATCTGCTCCATCATTGTTTGCATCATGGCCATGTGCTTTTCCATCATGGCGTGATCGCACATCATGGCGTTGCTGGCCGGGCTGGTCTTGGTGCGACTTTTTGATGGGCCGCTATCGCCCTTGCCCATCATGCCGGTCATCATGTCGCCACCCATGCCGTGCATCATCTGCATGCCTTCCATCATCGCTTGCGTGTGCTCATGCATCAGTTTTTGTCGTTCGGCTGGATCGGCGGTGGTCTTGATCTTGTCCAGCAGTGCTTGGGTCTTCTGAACTTGCAAATCTATCTTCTCGACGGGCTGAGCATTCTTGGCGGACGCATTGGCGACGGGCTTTTTGGCCATCGTGTCGCTGCTTGCAGCGGCAGTCGCCTTGTCGGGATGGTGCGCATCGTCCGCCAAAGCAGGTAGGCCGAATAGGGACATCGATAGGGCTACTGCGAGAGTGCGTTTCATGACTGTCTCCTGTCAAATGTCAATGGTGTGCATACACGCGGGTGCTGCCGTCGGTCTGGACCAGCAGGGTGTCATACGGAATCGGTTTGGCGCTTTCCATGCCGGGCGAACCCGGCGGCATGGAGGGAACCGCCAGCCCAAGCGCATTGGGCTTTTCCTTGAGCAGGCGCTGGATATCCGCAGCGGGTACATGCCCTTCGATGACGTACTTGCCTATCCGTGCCGTGTGGCAAGCGCCGAGCCGGTCCGGCATGCCCAAGCGTTGCCGGGCGGCAGGCACATCGCCGACGTTATGCGCATCGACCTGAAAGCCATGCTGGCGCAAGTGCGCGATCCATTGTTCGCAACAGCCGCAGTCGGCGCTTTTGAATACTTCCACTTGCGTCACCGATTGGGCCGAGGCCGTTGCGGCACCTAAGCACAAAGCCAGCAGCAGGCGGCGGGAAATCAGCTTCATGAATACGCCTTCCAATAAGCACTCTGTGACTATGCGCGTCTGCCGCCAACAGCAAGCTGACTGGCAAATTACAATTCTGTTATTTCCGGCTGCGCCCAACTCTGTTGACCGGCTTCAAGCACCTGCAAACCTGTCATAACTTGAGACGATTAAGCCGCAAGGCGTTAGTGACCACGGAGACTGAACTCAACGCCATGGCGGCGCCGGCGAAGACCGGCGAGAGCAACAAACCGAAAGTCGGGTAGAGCACGCCGGCGGCCACCGGGATGCCGAGCGCGTTGTAGCCGAAGGCGAAAACCAGATTCTGGCGGATGTTGCGCATGGTGGCACGCGACAGCACGGCGGCGCGTGCAATCCCGCGCAGGTCGCCCTTGACCAGGGTTATGCCGGCGCTTTCCATCGCGATATCCGTGCCGGTCCCCATGGCGATGCCGACGTCGGCTTGCGCCAGGGCCGGCGCGTCGTTGATGCCGTCGCCCGCCATTGCCACCTTGCGTCCTTCGGCCTGTAAGCGCTTGATGTGGCCGGCCTTGTCCTCCGGCAGCACTTCGGCGAGCGCTTCGTCTATGCCCAGCTTGAGCGCCACCGCATCGGCCGTGCGCTTGGAATCGCCGGTCAGCATCACGATGCGCAGGCCGGATTGTTTGAGCAAGGCAATCGCATCCGGGGTGCTCTCCTTGATCGGGTCGGCCACGGCTGCCAGACCGGCGGCAACGCCATTCAACGCGAAAAACACCACGGTCTTGGCCTCTGCGCGCCAGGCTTCGGCGCGTGCTTCCCAGGGCTGTGTATCGACGCCGCGCTGGGCGAGAAAGGCGCGGCTGCCGACGAGCAGGTGTTTGCCGTCAATATTCGCTTGCACGCCGAGACCGTTGACGGCCTCGAAGGCGCCGGCTGACGATGGTGTCAGACCGCGCGTCTTGGCGCCTTCGACTATCGCTAGCCCTATCGGGTGTTCGGAAAGTTGTTCTACGCCGGCGACCAGCGTCAGCGCCTCGTTTTCCGGTAGACCCTCGGCGACGAAATCCGTCAGGGCGGGATGGCCCAGGGTGAGCGTGCCGGTCTTGTCCACCACCAGGGTGTCGATGTCGCGCATGCGCTCTATCGCCTCGGCGTTGCGGAACAAGACGCCGGCGCGCGCCCCCTGGCCCATGGCCACGGTCATGGAGATGGGTGTGGCCAGCCCGACTGCACAGGGGCAGGCGATGATCAACACCGCAATGGCGTTGAGAAAGGCGTAGCCGAATCTCGGCTCCGGCCCGACAAACCACCAGGCGAGCGCAGTGACGACGGCGATGACGACGACGATCTGCACGAAGTAAGCCGCGATGACATCGGCCAGCCGCTGTATCGGCGCGCGGGTGCGCTGCGCTTCGCTGACCATATGAACGATGCGCGCCAGCAGCGTGTCCGCCCCGACGCGTTCCGCGCGGATCAGCAATGCGCCATTGCCATTCAAGGTTGCGCCGGTGACTTTGTCATTCGGCGCTTTGGCCACTGGCACCGGCTCGCCGGTGATCATGGATTCATCCACGCGGCTTGCCCCTTCCAGCACGGTGCCGTCCACGGGTATTTTCTCTCCGGGCTTGACGCGCAATCGGTTACCGACCGCGACCGTCTCCAGCGGCACCTGTTCCTCGCTGCCATCGTCGCGCACACGCCAGGCGAGGTTGGGGGCAAGTTTCAGGAGTTGCTGAATCGCCTGACTGGTTTTGCCCATAGCGCGCAATTGCAGCACGTCGCCAAGCATCACCAGTGTGACGATGACCGCCGCTGCCTCGAAATAGGTACCCACGGCGCCGTCATGCTCGCGGAAATCGGCTGGGAACAGGTTGGGGAAAAACACCGCAGCCAGGCTGAACAGATAAGCCAGCCCCACGCCCAGTCCGATGAGCGTGTACATGTTCAGCGCGCGATGGATCAGGGAGAACCCGAATTTGACCAGGATAGGCCAGCCGACCCACAGCACAACCGGCGTGCCCAGCACAAACTCGATCCAGCCGCGTGGTCGCGGTTGCAAGCCAAAGGGATTATGGATGCCGACCATGGGCGACATCGCCAGTATCACCAGTGGCACCGACAGCGCGATACCAACCCAGAGGCGCCGCGTGAGCTTGCGCAATTCTGCGTCGTCGGCTTCGCCGCCACCTGCGATGGGCACCAAGGTCATGCCGCACTTGGGACAGCTGCCCGGCGCATCGCGGATGATTTCTGGGTGCATGGGGCAGGTGTACTGAACGCCCGGTTTGGCGGCGCCGGATGCTTTATTAGGCGGCGATGGCGGATGGGCGTAATGCGCCGGATCCGCATCGAACTTCGCTTTGCATTTGTCGCTGCAAAAGCGATAAAGCGTGCCGACGTGCGTGGTCTGGTGCGGCGAGACGGGTTTCACCTGCATGCCGCAGACGGGGTCGATGTCGGCGGCCGCCGCAGGCGTCGGGGCAGACGGGGTGTGATGATGCTCATCTCCGTGTTCATGCGTGGGTGAGGTAACAGCGTCGTCCATGACAATGCCTCCGGGTGATCAATGCGTGTGAGTGTGCGGCTTGGAGCCATGTGCCGAATCGGCATGATGCGGCGCTATGGCTGGCTGCGTCGCTTGTGGCATGTCGCCATGCTGATGTCCGTCGCTCGCGGCGACTTGCTGGCGATATTGCTCGGCGCTCAATGCGGGGAGTACCTCGAGAAAGGCGACCACATCCCAGATAGCTGCGTCTTGCATGCCGCCCTTGGACCAGGCTGCCATGCCGGATGCCTTGATGCCGTGCTTGATGATCCAGAATCGCCGCGCGGCGGCACGCTCAGCATTGCTCACCGTTGTGGCGGGCAGACTGAAATTGGGCGGCACGGGGTAGAGGCCTCGGCGGATTTCCGAATCCTGCGCGCCGGGCGAGAGATGGCATTCTGCGCACATGGCGGCATAGTTGCCGGCGCCGCGACGTATTCGCTCGGCATCGGCCAGGTCGTCCGGTGGGGTGATATCGACAATGCGCCGGGCAATGGACTGTTCGCGCGTCCACTCGATCAAGCGCAGTACAAAGTCAGCGTGCGGCGCATCGGCGGCTGCATCGGGGATGCCTGCATAAAGCACGATGGCCGTCGTAGCGAGAGCCAGCAGCAGTGCGCCCAGGGCGCCGGTCAATATTGGTTTCATATTCGTCAGAAGGTGCGCGGTAAGGCATTCTCACCCCAACGGCTTAACCTAAGATTACATTTCAGTAATTTTGCCGGCGGCCCGCTCAGCCGGCGCAGAATGGCGTTGAAACGGGCCCACTGTCTGGAGGGTGGATGGAAAGCGCGACATGAAAATTCTGGTTGTCGAAGATGAGCCCAAGACGGGCGATTATTTGAAGCAGGGCTTATCTGAAGCCGGCTTCGTGGTCGACCTGGTGCGCAATGGCCTCGACGGTTTACATGCTGGTTTGAACGACGATTACAACCTTGCGGTACTTGATGTGATGCTGCCCGGCATGGACGGCTGGCACGTGCTGCAAGGCCTGCGCGGTGCGGGAAAGGATATGCCGATATTATTTCTGACAGCTCGTGACAGCGTCGATGACCGCGTCAGAGGACTGGAACTCGGTGCCGACGATTATCTTGTGAAGCCCTTTGCTTTTTCCGAATTTCTGGCGCGGGTGCGCACTCTGCTGCGGCGTGGCGGCAAAAGCAAGGAGGCGGAATTCCTGCGGGCTGCCGACCTGGAGCTTGACTTGATGCGCCGGCGCGTCATCCGTGCAGGCAAGCGCATCGAACTGACTTCCAAAGAGTTTGCCTTGCTGGAGCTGCTGTTGCGTCGTCAGGGCGAGGTGCTGCCGCGCTCGCTGATTGCGTCGCAGGTCTGGGATATGAATTTCGACAGCGACACCAATGTCATCGAGGTGGCTATCCGGCGGCTGCGTGCGAAAGTCGATGATGGCTTTGAGCCCAAACTCATCAACACCGTGCGCGGCATGGGCTATGTGCTGGAGGCACCCGAGTGCGGCTGAGCGGCGGACAATCCATCACCTTGCGGTTGACGTTGCTTTTCGCGGGGGTATCGACGACCGTACTGCTGCTGCTAGGACTGTTGGTGGGTGCGCTGCTCGACCGGCACTTTGAAGAGCTGGATATGGAGCTGCTCACCGGCAAGCTGGCGCTTGTTCAGCACGCGCTAGAGAAAGGCGATAGCGGCCAGGGGCTCGATGCCTTGAGGCAACACCTGGACGATGCGTTGGTGGGGCACCAAGGGTTAATCGTAAGCGTCTCGACGCCGAACGGCCGCCGTTTGTTTGCCAGCGGCGACAACGCCTTTCCGTCCTCGCTCATGGCCGTGGAGCAGGGCAAACCGGCGCATCCTACGATGTGGATGGACGCTCAGGGACGGCACTATCGCGGCATGTCGGCGACCGTGCTCACCGGCATGCAAGATGTTCCTCAGGCCATCGTCGCAATCGCATCCGACATGTCCAACCATACCCATTTCATGACTTCGTTCCGCATGACACTTTGGTCGGTGGTGGGACTGGCCGCGCTGATCAGCGGTTTCCTGGGCTGGGCAGCGGCGCGGCGCGGCCTGGCGCCGCTGCGGGGGATACGACAAGAAGCAGCCGAGATTACGGCCGCCAGTTTGGACCATAGGCTGTCGGTCGCCGCCATTCCCGTGGAACTGGCCGAGGTCGCCGAAAGCTTGAATGCGATGCTGGCGCGGCTCGAAGCCTCGTTCCAGCGCTTGTCTGATTTTTCTTCCGATCTCGCCCATGAACTGCGTACGCCGGTCAGCAATCTGCTGACACAAACGCAGGTCATCTTGTCCAAGCCCAGAACGCCCGACGAATACCGGGAAGTGCTGGCATCCAATGCGGAGGAATTCGAGCGGTTGGCACGCATGCTGTCGGACATGCTGTTCCTCGCTCGGTCGGACAATCTGCTCATCGTTCCCAATCGGGAGACGCTCAGCTTGCGCGATGAAGTTCACAGCGTGCTCGAGTTTTACGAGGCATTGGTTGAAGAAAAGAACATTCGTTTATCGCTGACCGGCGAAGGTCAAATTGCCGCCGACCGCTTGATGTTGCGCAGAGCCATCAACAACCTGCTGTCGAACGCAGTGCGCCATACGCCTCCCGGCGGGCGTATTAGCGTCTGCATTGAAGACAGCGGCGAATCGGCGATGCTTCTCTCAGTGGAAAACACCGGAGATTCCATCGCCGCCGAACATCTGTCCCGCCTCTTTGATCGTTTTTATCGCGTGGAAACCTCCCGGCATCGTGCTAGCGATGGTGCCGGACTCGGATTGGCGATCACGCAATCCATCATGCGCGCTCATGGTGGCGAGGCTTCTGTGCATACCGAGCATGGCCTGGCGCGATTTGATTTAAGGTTTCTGGCTTCATCGGCGCGATGAGGGCGATTTTGAAATCCCAGGGAGTTCCGTATGAGCGGTGTCGAATGAACAGGTGTCGAATGAAGTGGTTGACGTCCAGCGAAACCTTACCTTAAAGTAAGGAATAGACAATATCGAAAGGTTTCTATGTCAACCGCCACCATGACCAGCAAAGGGCAAGTCACTATTCCGCTGGAAGTGCGCCAGCGGCTAAAGCTTGATGCCGGCGACCGCATCGAGTTTGTGGAGCAGGCGGATGGCGAGTTCGTCATCAAGCCGGCGACGCATGGCGTGCAGGCATTGAAGGGCTTGCTCAAAAAACCGGCCAAGCCGGTGTCCGTCACCCGCATGCGGGAAGCGATTAAAAAGCGCGGTGCCGGTAAGTGATCGGGCTCGATACCAATGTCCTGGTGCGTTATATCGCGCAGGACGACAAGTTACAGTCGGCACGCGCCGAGAAGCTCATCGAGCGGGAATGCTCGGCGGACAATCCTGGCTTTATCAGCCTCGTCACGCTGGCCGAGCTGGTCTGGGTGAGCGAGAGTTGCTACGACGCGAGCAAGCCGGAAGTCGTCGCCTTGCTCAGACGTATTCTTGGCACCAAGCAACTGGTCGTGCAAGAAGCCGAAACCGTCTGGAAGGCCCTGCGATTGTTCGAAGTCGGTAAGGCAGATTTTGCGGATTTCCTGGTGGAACGCATCGCCAATGCGGAAGGATGTGCAAGCACTGTGACCTTCGATCGGGCCGCTGCCAAGGCGGGCATGGTGTTGCTGAAATGAGAGGCCTTCGCTCATGGACATGAAAAATGTCAATGCCGGCAAGCTGCGCGCTATCGGCTATGACGCCAGCGCGCGCGTTCTGCGCGTGGAGTTCGACGATGGCAAGAACATCGAATATGCCGGCGTGCCGCAAGAAACCTATCGCCGCTTGAGCACGTCCGGCTCGATGTGGAGCTACTTCCGCGACAACATCGACGAGGAATACACCGCAAAGCGGATCAAGTGATCCGTCTGCGGCTTTAGGCCGATCCGGCGGCGAACCGCGCTCGCAGTTCGTAAAGTGGATCGCGCTGGTTATGCGTGCCGCGCAAGAGCCCCGGATTGCGCGCCAGCCATTCGTCGGTGAGCACGCGTTCCTGCCCCCAATCGATGACTTCGGTGCGTTGCGCGATGCGCCACTTGCCGTGGCGCCGTGCGAAGACATCCAGATAACGCGCACCGACAATGAGCTCGAAGGTTTTTTCCTCTCGCTCCTGGATGTGATAGGCGTAGACATAGGCCTCGGAAAAAGCCCGGTCACCATCGACGTCGATCAGGATATTCGTGACGCAATGCTGAGTCTCGCGCATGGCGCCCTGGAACTTTATGGCGAAGGGCAGAAAATCGGCGATCGGCCCCTGGTAAATGGCGGCGCCGTAATCTACCGTCGCGTCCTCATGGAAGATCGAGGCGCAGAGCGCTTGATCGAGGCGATCCAGGGCGCGGCAATAACGATAAATTGTCTCCGTAATAGCTTGCTTGTCGGTGAGCACGCCGGTGTGTGCTTCCAGCGCGGCCAGTCGCAATTCGATAGCGTTTGTCATAGTGCTTCCTTGGTTTGGATGATGTGCGCAGTGCTGGCGCCCTGCTCATAGGGTTATTAGCATAGGTTCCTGTTGCCCCGCAATTGTCTACATCAAGCGCGGTGTCGCTCAGGTAAAATTCGACGGGTGAACATCCTCGCCATCGAATCCTCCACCGATCTAATTTCGGTCGCTCTGCTGCACGACGGCCAGCTCATTGAGCGCGCCGGCGAGCGGGGCGTCAATCATTCCGACCGGGTGCTGCCGATCATTCAAGAAGTGCTGGCCGAAGCGGGGCTGACGCTGGATGCCATGGACGCGTTCGCTTTCGGCGCCGGGCCGGGTTCTTTCACCGGTTTACGCTTGGCCTGTGGTGTGACGCAAGGGCTGGCCTTCGGGGTCGATGCGCCGGTCATCGGTGTTTGCAGCCTGGAAGCGCTGGCGCTGGATGCCGGCGCGACGTGGGTCTATGCCTGCGTCGATGCGCGCATGAATGAGGTTTATTGCGCGGCTTATCGCGTTGCGGATGGCGATGTCAGCGTCGTGATCGCGCCGACGGTAGCTGCGCCGGCGCAGGCACCGTTGCCGACGGGCGCCGAATGGCGCGGTTGCGGTAATGGTTTCGCGGCTTATGCGGCGGCACTGAGCGCTCGGCTCATCAACGTGCAGGACATCGATGCCGTTGCCGTGCCGCGCGCCAGCGCAGTGGCGCGTTTGGCGGCGCTGCGCTTCGCGCGTGGCGAAGCTGTCGACGCCGCGCTGGCGGCGCCGCTTTATGTGCGCGATAAAGTGGCGCTGACCACGGCCGAGCGGCTGGCGCGCGGAGGTAAGGCGTGAGCGCCGTCATCAACGCGCTGCCGCGCATAGAACCGATGGGCGTGGATGACGTCGACACCGTGCTGGCGATCGAGTGCGAGGCGCACGCCTTTCCTTGGAGCCGCGCCAATTTTAGCGATTCGCTGGCGGCGGGTTACAGCGCCTGGGTATGTCACATGGACGGCGTGCTGGTGAGCTATGCAGTGATGATGCTGGTGCTCGACGAGGCGCACCTGCTCAACATTACGGTGAGACCGGAATGGCAGCGCCACGGCTACGGCATGCTGCTGATGACGCATTTGTTTTCGACAGCGCGCGCTCATGGCGCCCAGCGCCTATTTCTCGAAATGCGCCGTTCCAACCTCGCTGGCGCCGGCTTGTATCGCCGCTGCGGTTTTGGCGAGATCGGGCTGCGTAAAGATTATTACGCAGCAGCAGCCGGTCGCGAGGATGCAATTGTCATGGCAGCGGAATTATCATGACGCGGCGGGAGCAGGTTTTGCGCGAAATGGGGCTGGCGCCCCTGTGGCGGCGACGCGATCAGGCTGAGCCGGTCGGGTTAAGTGCAGCGCCGGTAGAAAAATCAGCGGCGCCTGTTGGCTACGGTGGTCCGACCAGCGCACCGGCAGCGGAGAACACCGATGAGCGGGCACAGCGCATCGCCGCAATGAGTTGGGATGAACTGAAAGCCAGTGTCGCCGAATGCCGCGCTTGTGCGCTTTGCGAGCAGCGCAAGCAGGCGGTGCTGGGAGTCGGTGATGTCGCCGCCGATTGGCTGTTCGTCGGCGAAGGGCCGGGCGCGGAAGAAGATGAACGCGGCGAGCCCTTCGTCGGCCAAGCCGGCAAGTTGCTCGACGCCATGCTGGCGGCCATCCAGATCAAGCGCGGGCAGGGCGTGTATATCGCCAACACCGTGAAGTGCCGCCCGCCCGGCAACCGTACGCCGGAGAAGGGTGAGATTGCCGCCTGCTTTCCCTATCTCTTGCGGCAGATCGCGTTGCTGCAGCCCAAGCTCATTGTCGCCCTGGGCAAGCCAGCCGCTGAATCGCTGCTGAATACCGAAGTGAAAGTCGGTGCGGCACGCGGCAAGCTGTTCGATGTTCAAGGCATCCCGCTGATTGTGACTTACCATCCGGCTTATCTGCTGCGTACTTTGGGCGACAAAGCCAAGGCGTGGGAAGACTTATGTTTTGCACGGCGAATGATGGAAGGTTTGAAGGCTGGTCAGGCGCTTACTTAATCTGCTTGAATTCAGCGGAGTCGTCCGCACATTACTTAGGCCGTTTCATTAAGGAGGAAGAGATGCGCGTCAAACTGATAGTGCTGCTGGCCGTGCTGGCCAGCCTGTTGTCCGGCTGCGGCTACAACCAATTTCAAACCCAGGACGAACAGGTGAATGGCGCCTGGTCCGAAGTGCTCAACCAGTACAAGCGTCGGGCCGATCTGGTGCCCAATCTCGTCGCTGTGGTGCAAGGCTATGCTTCGCATGAGAAAGAGGTGCTGACCCGTGTCACCGAGGCGCGCGCGCAGGTCGGCGCCATCAAAGCCACGCCCGAACTGATCAACGATCCGGCCGCCTTTGCCAAGTTCCAGCAGGCCCAGGCGGGCATGTCGAGCGCCCTGTCGCGCTTGCTGGTGGTGGCGGAAAATTATCCGCAACTCAAAGCTGACGCCAATTTCCGCGATTTGCAGGCGCAGATCGAAGGTACGGAAAACCGCATTGCCGTGGCGCGCAATCGCTACATCAAGGCCGTGCAGGAGTACAACACCACCGTGCGCGTGTTTCCGAACAACCTCACCGCCATGATGTTCGGCTACAAGGCCAAGCCGAATTTCACGGTTGAAGACGAGAAGGCGATTTCCACGCCGCCCACGGTGAATTTCAACGCGCCCGCACCTGCTCCAACTCCTGCTCCTTCTCCTGCACCGGCTCCCGCTCCCGCAGCGCCGCCTGCGGCGAAGTAAGCCTCAATGCGCCTGCCGATGCTGCGTTTCCTTACCGCCATCGGCCTGGCGCTGCTGGCCTTGGCTACGCCTTGGGCAGGGGCGGCCGATCAGTTGGCCGATGAGGTGGCTGTGCCGCCGCTCAAGGCGCGCGTCACCGACCTGACCGCCACTTTGTCGAGCGACGAGGCGGCGACGCTGGAGCGCGATCTGGCCCAGTTCGAGGCCGCCCACGGCAGCCAGATCGCCATACTCATCGTGCCCACCGTAAAACCCGAAAGCATCGAGCAATTCGGCATCCGAGTCGGCGAGGCCTGGAAGATCGGGCGCAAGGGGGTTGATGATGGCGTCATCATCCTGGTGGCGAAGAACGACCGCAAGCTGCGCATCGAAGTGGGGCGCGGCCTCGAAGGCGCGCTGCCGGACGCCATTGCCAAGCGCATCGTCGCCGAGGTGATCGGGTTACGTTTCAAGGCAGGCGATTTCTATGGCGGCTTACGGGATGGTGTGGCGCGCGTGGAAAGTGTGATCGGTGGCGAGGCGTTGCCACCGCCGCCTAGTTCTGGCAATGCCCGACAGGGCGGCAGTCCAGACTATGGCAACTGGTTGGTTGTGGGCCTGGTGATTGCCACGGTGTTGGGTGGCGTTTTGAGCCGGATTATGGGCCGGCTGGGCGGTTCGACCACGACGGCGGGTATCGTCGGTGGATTGGCCTGGCTAGTCAGCAGTTCCGCATTGGCCGCGCTGGTCGCGGCCGTGCTGGTGTTTTTCTTTGCGCTGGTTAGCGGCGGACGCGGTGGTGGTATGGGCGGTATGGGTGGCTTTGGGGGCGGTGGCTGGGGCGGCGGTTCATCGGGTGGCGGCGGATTTTCCGGCGGCGGTGGCGACTTCGGCGGCGGCGGTGCTTCGGGAAGCTGGTGATGTCATTTATGCGCATCCTCAGGCATCTGCTCACACCGCATTGGCGCGTCCGCGTCGCCTATCCGGCTCGCACCCTTGCTGCCATCGAGGCCGCCATCGCCGCATCGGAAAAATCTCATCGTGGCGAATTGCGATTCGCTGTCGAGGCCGGCCTATCCTTAGGGCATCTGCTGCGCAAGCAAACCGCACGCAGCCGTGCGGCCGAGGTGTTTTCGCAATTGCGCGTTTGGGATACGGAAGACAACAGCGGCGTACTGATCTACGTGCAATTGGTGGACAGACGCGTGGAAATACTCGCCGACCGGGGCATCGCCGCGCGCGTGCCGCAAGGCGAATGGGACGCCGTGTGCCGGCGCATGGAGCAGGCCTTTGCGCGCGGCGATTTCGAAGCCGGCACGCTGGCCGCTATTGAGGAGATCGGCAGCCGGCTGGCGCGGCATTTTCCCTCTGAAGGTGGCGGCAACAACGAACTGCCGGACCGACCGGTGGTGCTTTGATTATTTGACGCGTTGCGGCGCCTCAGCGGGGCACATTGACGCTACGCGCGGCCGCCAACAAGGTCTGTAATTCCTCGCCGTACTTGCGCATATTGCGGCGGTGCCACAGCGCCACCAGCAGCATGCTGACGATGACGAAGACGCCGAAAATCACGATCACCGTATACACCGACATATCGAGGTACAGCAGCAGTGCGTAGAACGCCAGCATGACGAGGATGCTGGCGTTCTCGTTGAAGTTCTGCACGGCGATGGAGTGACCCGCGCCCATGAGGATATGGCCGCGATGCTGTAGCAAGGCGTTCATCGGCACGACGAAGAAACCCGACATGGCGCCGACCAACACCATCATAAACAGCGCCACCGGCAATGAGGTGACGAGGTTCATGCCCATGACGACAAAGCCCATGGCGATACCCACCGACAGCACCTTGATGGACTTGTCCAGAGCGACCAGCCGGGCCGCAAGCACAGCGCCGATAGCCACGCCCACGGCGAACACGCCTTGAAGCACAGAGGCCTCGTCCAGCGGCAGGCCGAGCGCCTTGTCGGCCCACTTCAGCACGATAAATTGCAGCGTAGCGCCGGCACCCCAGAATAGGGTAGTGACGGCGAGTGAAATTTGTCCGAGTTTGTCGCGCCACAACAGCTTTACGCTGTGCAGGAAATCGTGCATCAGGTACATCGGGTTTTTATGCAGCGGCTTGTGGTCGGCGCGGGTGTGTGGCACAAAAAGGTTGAACAGGGCGGCGACGCCGTAAAGGCTGGAGACCACCAGGATCGCCACTTCAGGTGCGGTGTCGACGGAGGTTCTGGTATTCAGCAAGGTCGAGGAAAGCAGCAGGCCGCTCACGCCTGGACTGATGAGGATGCCGCCGAGCATGGTGCCGAGGATAATGGCGGTCACGGTGAGCCCCTCGATCCAGCCGTTGGCGATAACCAGCTTATCGTGCGGCAGGTACTCCGTCAGGATGCCGTACTTCGCCGGGGAGTAGGCGGCGGCGCCCAGGCCGACGATGGCGTAGGAGGTCAGCGGGTAAATGTAGGTCGGCAAGCCGAGGAAATTCAACATCGGTACGGTGGAAAACAGCAGCGTGAAGCAACCGACGATCTTGACCGTGTTGCTGATGAACATCACCCGCCCCTTGGGCATGGAATCGGCGAAGGCGCCGACGAAAGCGGCCAGCGCGACATAGGAGATGGTGAAGAACAGCTTGAGCATGGGCTCGTACTGAGCCGGAGAATGCAAGTCGCGCAGCAGGGCGATGGATGCGATCAGCAGGGCATTGTCGGCCAGCGCAGAAAAAAACTGCGCTGCCATGATGATGTAAAAGCCGCGATTCATTGAGCCGTGAGAGTCGTATTCCTGTCCGAAAGTGCCGCAGGGTGACTCTTATATTATCGGTGCGCTGAGACGCGGCTTTATACCATGAACGCCAAAGTGTTTCGGAAATGGCTGATTTGTTGTTGTTTTGTGTCTCAGATTATTTTTCTGGCCACGCCATGTGTGAGCCACGTAGGGTGAGATGTCCCCGCGGGAATAGAATCTGCTTATGGCTAGACGAATGATTCAATGAGGAGGGCAGGTTATGGCAGACCGAAGGTTGCAGGTGTTTCACGCCGTTGCCCGGCACCTATCCTTCACCAAGGCGGCGGACTCCTTGTTTATGACCCAGCCGGCGGTTACCTTTCAGGTCAAGCAACTTGAAGAGCATTTCAATGCCCGTCTCTTTGAGCGCGGCAGCGGCCGCATCGCTTTGACGGCCGCAGGGGAGATTGTTTTCGAGTACGCATCGAAGATCCTGGGGCTTTCGGGCGAACTCGATGTTCGTATGGGGGAGTTGACTGGCAAAGTCGGGGGCACTCTGCTCATCGGCGCCAGTACCACCATCGCCGAATTTGTCCTGCCCCGCCTCGTGGGCGAGTTCAAAGCCATGCATCCGGAAGTCAAGCCGCGCATTGTGGTTGGCACATGCCAGGCGGTGGAGAACCGCGTCATGGAACATACTTTGGATATCGGGCTGATCGAATGGCCCAGCCATCTCGCCAGCCTGGACTATGAGGTATGCTGCGAAGATGAACTGCAAGTGATTTGCGCACCCGATTTTCCGTTGGCAGAGTTTGACGAAGTTACGCCGCAGCAACTGGCATCGCTACCGTTTGTAAGCCGGGAACAGGGTTCGGGAACGCGTGAATTGACCTACAACTATTTTCAAGCGAACGGCATTGAGCCAGGCAGCCTCAATATGGTGATCGAACTGAGTAGTCCGGCAGCCATCAAGGGCGTGGTCGCCACCGGGCTGGGTTATGCCATCCTCTCGAAATCGGCGCTGGAGAAGGAACAGCGCCTGGGCGATCTGGTCGTTATTCCGCTCGCACCCCGTCTGGATCGCGTCTTGTCCTTGGTCTATCCCAGAGAAAAATTTCGTTCGCGCCTGGTTAACGCCTTCGTGCTTTTCGCCAAGCCTAGGCTTCAAGAACCGGTTGCTGGAAACGCATGACCCGACCTATCCGCGCAATCATTGATTTATCCGCACTGCGTAGCAATTTTGCCGTCGCGCGGCACAACGCCGACGGTGCCAAATTATGGGCCGTCATCAAGGCCAATGCCTATGGTCACGGCATGCTACGGGCGGCAAGAGCCCTGGCAAATCTTGCCGACGGTTTTTGCCTGCTCGATCTTGCCGATGCCATTGCGTTGCGCGAGGCAGGTGTTGAACAGCCGATCTTGCTGCTGGAAGGTTTTTTCTCGGCTGAGGAGTTGCCGCTGTTTGCCGAGTATCGCCTGACGCCGGTGCTGCACTCCCTGTGGCAGATCGAAGCCTTATTGGGCATTGCGCTGCCCGGCCGCCTGCCGGTCTATCTCAAACTCAATACGGGAATGAACCGGCTGGGATTTTCCGCAGCGGAATTCCAGCCCGTACTGAATGCGCTGGCCGGCGCGCCGCAAGTCGCTGGCGTCACCTTGATGACGCACTTCGCCGACGCCGATACGGAAAGCGGCATCGCCGCACAACTTGAAACCTTTCGTAGCCTGACGTCCTCTTGCCAGTGCCCCGTCAGCCTCGCCAACTCGGCCGCCCTGCTGCGCTACCCGGAGACCCGCACCGGCTGGGCGCGTCCGGGCATCATGCTGTATGGCTCTTCGCCTTTCCCCGAGCAGGAAAGCGCCGAGAGCCTGGGCTTGCGGCCAGTGATGACACTCACCAGCGAACTCATCGCCGTTCAGGAGTTGCAGGCGGGCGACCGCGTTGGCTACGGTGGACAATTTATTGCTGAAAAGGCCATGCGCATTGGCGTCGTCGCCTGCGGCTACGGCGATGGCTATCCGCGCCACGCACCGACCGGCACGCCGGTGCTGGTGGATGGCAAACGCACTGGCACGGTGGGACGCGTCTCAATGGATATGATTACCGTGGACCTCACCGGCCTACCCAAGGCCGGCATCGGCTCGGCGGTCGTACTGTGGGGCGAGGGCCTGCCGGTCGATGAGGTCGCCGCAGCGGCAGGGACGGTGAGCTACGAACTGCTGTGCGCCTTGGCGCCGCGGGTGCCGTTGGCGGAAAAAGGCAGCACATGAGTCGGCGCAGCGTGGCGGCGGTTGATCCAAAACGTGCGCTGACCTCACACATCATGAGCCGATTTTTTGTTCGGTTCCATATTTCGTTGATTCTGGCGTGGAGTTTCTCGGTTGGCCTGCTAACCACAAAGTTTCTGCTTCTCGTCCATGCTGAATCCTTGTGGGTGCGATATCCGCTGACAGTCTTAGTGTCGTATATCGCCTTTCTGCTCGGTATCCGTGTCTGGCTTTGGTATGCAGGTTTCAGTCGCCACTTTCGGCGGCGAGACGTAGAAATTCCGGACAATTTTCCAGATGGGGGTCATGTTGGAAACTGCTCCCCTGACGGTGTGGAAAACTTCTCGGGTGGCGGAGGCGAGTTTTCCGGTGGCGGCGCTTCGGATAGTTTTTCAATACTGCCCGATAAACTACCCGATCTTGGCGTTGATCTTTCCGGTGCGGATATCGGGGAAGGCATCGTGCCGGTGCTTGTGCTCATCCTCATTGCCGTTGCGTTTGCGGTGGTGTTCGGTTCCGCTATTTATGTCATTAACATTGCGCCAGAAATACTCGTTGAGGCGGCGTTCGAGGCGGCGCTTGCCGGCGGCTTGGTTCGTGCCGCGCATCGCGTAGACGATCCGGGTTGGGTCAGTGGTGCGGTAAATGCAAGCTGGAAGCCCTTTCTGATCGTGCTTGCCGCCAGCTTTGTCATTGCTGTGGCCATTCATATCATCGTTCCCGAAGCGAAAACGCTGGGTCAGGCTGTGAGCCCCTTCAGGCACTAAACTCCCGTCCATGGCCAAACAAAAATCCATCTACACCTGCACCGAGTGCGGCGGGCAACTTTCCAAGTGGCAGGGGCAGTGCCCGCATTGCAATGCCTGGAATACCTTGGTTGAAACGCTGGCGGAAACGGCGGCGACGAATCGTTTTTCGGCCATCGCCGGCACTGGCAAGTTGCAACGCCTGGCCGAAATCAGCCCACGCGCCGAGTCGCGCATCGCCACGGGCATCGAGGAGTTTGATCGCGTGCTGGGCGGCGGCCTGGTGGCGGGCGGGGTGGTGCTGATCGGCGGCGATCCGGGCATAGGCAAATCGACCTTGCTCTTGCAGGCACTTTCGCTACTGGCCGCCGGACACAGCGCGTTGTATGTGACGGGTGAGGAATCCGGCGAGCAGGTTGCCTTGCGCGCGCAGCGGCTGCAACTCGATGTGGGCCATTTGCAATTGCTCACCGAAATCCATCTGGAAAAAATTCTCGTCGCGCTGGCCGAGCACAAGCCGCGCATCGCCGTGATGGATTCCATCCAGACACTCTATTCCGACGCGCTGCAATCCGCGCCAGGCTCTGTGGCACAGGTGCGCGAATGCGCGGCGCAACTCACGCGCTATGCCAAGCAGTCGGGCACCTGCATTATTTTTGTCGGCCATGTCACCAAAGAAGGCGCGCTGGCCGGGCCGCGCGTGCTGGAGCATATCGTCGACACCGTGCTCTACTTCGAGGGCGATCCTAACTCGAGCTTCCGCCTCGTGCGCGCCTGCAAGAACCGCTTTGGTGCGGTGAATGAGCTGGGCGTTTTCGCCATGACGGACAAGGGGCTGCGCGGCGTGTCCAACCCTTCCGCCATGTTTCTTTCGCATCACGAGAATCAGGTGGCCGGTTCCTGCGTCATGGTGACGCAGGAAGGCACGCGGCCGCTCTTGGTGGAGATTCAGGCGCTGGTGGATGAGGCCCATGCGCCCAGCTCGCGCCGACTCTCCGTCGGCCTGGAGCAAAACCGCCTGGCCATGCTGCTGGCAGTGCTGCATCGTCATGCCGGTATCGCCTGCTTCGATCAGGACGTGTTTGTGAATGCGGTGGGCGGCGTGAAAATCAGCGAGCCGGCGGCCGACCTGGCGGTGATGCTGGCCATCGTATCGTCGCTGCGCAATCGACCGCTGCCGCGTAAGCTGGTGGCCTTCGGCGAAGTTGGGCTGGCCGGCGAGATCCGCCCCGCGCCGCGTGGACAGGAACGCTTGAAAGAAGCCGCAAAACTGGGCTTCACCCATGCGCTGATCCCCAAGTCCAATGCGCCTAAACACGCCATCAAGGGCATTGAAGTCATCGCCGTGGATCGCGTAGAGCAGGCGATAGATAAACTGAGGGAACTATGAGTGCAGTCCCGAAAAAAGCAGGTGTAGGGTGGGCAGCTTTGCTGCCCACGCGTTCCTTGATCAGATTACTTTCCGCGTGGGCAGCAAAGCTGCCCACCCTACCCATACCCCACTGAGCTTGGTGTCCCGATGAACGCTTGGCAGCGCAGTTTCCATCTCAGTTTCCAACTCTCCTGGCAAATGCTCAGGCGCGATTTTCGTGCGGGCGAGTTGCGGCTCCTCGCGCTAGCCTTGCTCATCGCGGTGGCGAGCCTTACCAGCGTGAATTTCTTCACCGACCGCTTGAGTCGCGCACTAGCGCAGGAAGCGCATCAACTCCTGGGTGGCGATTTGTTGCTCATCGCCGATCATCCCTGGGCGGATGACTACCGGCGTGAAGCGGAGCGGCGGGGCCTGCGCATCGCCGAGAGCATCAGCTTTCCCAGTATGGCGGCGCACGATAGCAGTAGCCAATTGGCCGAAATAAAGGCGGTGCTGCCAGGCTATCCGCTGCGTGGCACGCTGCGCAGTGCGCCCACGCTCAACGCGCCCGACGCCGCCACGCAAGCCACACCAGCGCGTGGCACGGTCTGGCTGGACGAGCGTCTCACCGCCGCGCTGAACGTCAAGACCGGCGACACGCTGGCGCTGGGCAGCACGCGCCTGACCGTCAGTGCGGTGATCACGCAAGAGCCGGATCGCGGCATGAATTTCTTCAACATTGCGCCGCGTTTGCTGATGGACATCGATGACCTGCCGGCGACGCAACTCTTGCAGGCGGGCAGTCGCGCCACTTGGCGTTTGCATTTCGCGGGTGAGCCGGGCGATATTGCCGGCTATAAGAATTGGGCCGAAGCGCGCCTCAAACGCGGCGAGCGTCTGGAAGACATCAACAACGCGCGGCCCGAAGTGAAAAACGCTTTGGAGCGCGCCGAGAAATTTCTGCGGCTGGCGGCGCTGCTGGCGGTGATCCTCGCCGCCGTTGCCGTGGGGCTGGCCGCGCGACGTTTCATGCAAAGGCATCTCGATGGCTGCGCCGTGATGCGCTGCCTGGGCGCCAGCGAAGGGCAGATCGTGCGTATCTTCCTCGGTGAGTTTTTGCTCTTCGGCGTACTGGTCTCGCTGCTGGGTTGTGTTGCTGGTTACCTCGCACAGCTCGCGCTGGAAACGCTGTTGTCTACTTTACTCACCACACCCCTGCCACCGCCCTCATGGCGGCCCTTCGCGCATGGCCTGGGTTTGGGGCTGGCTTTGATCGCCGGTTTTGCGCTGCCGCCGCTGCTGCGCTTGCGCAATGTGCCGACGATCCGTGTTTTACGACGGGAATGGGTAGGCGCCGAACCGCTGGCCTGGAGCAGCTATGCCGCTGGCGCGCTGGTGCTGGCCGGACTGATGTTGTGGATGGCGGACGATGTCGCCTTGGGGCTGTGGGTGTTGGGGCTTTTCGCAATCGCGGTGGGAATCTACGCCTTGGTTGCGCGACTGGCGCTAGCCGTGGCCAGTCGGATGCGCGCCTATGGCGGGGTGGGGGGCATGGGTGGCGCCGGCTGGCGCTATGGCCTGGCCTCGCTGGTGCGCAGGCGTGGCAGCAGCATGGTGCAAGCGGTGGCGCTGGGTTTGGGCATTACGGCGCTGCTATTACTGACGCTGGCTCGCGACGATCTGTTGGCAAGTTGGCAGCGCAGCCTGCCGCCCGATGCGCCGAATCGTTTCCTCTTCAATATTCAGCCGGAGCAGCGCGAGCCGCTGCGCGCTTTTTTTGCCGAACGCGGTATCGCCGATCCCAAGTTGCTGCCGATGATACGCGGGCGGCTGGTGGCAGTGAATGGGCGTCCGGTGGCGGCGGCGGACTATGCGGAAGAGCGCGCTCAGCGGCTGGTCGAACGCGAATTCAATCTATCCTGGATGAGCGAAATGCCTTCGGGTAACGCCGTCAGTGCGGGCCGCTGGTTTGGCCTCCCAGGCGAGGCGGCCACCAATCCGGCGCAGCTTTCCGTGGAGCAGGGCCTGGCCGATACGCTGCGCCTCAAGCTAGGCGATATGCTGGTGTATGACATCGCCGGCCAGCGCGTCGAAGCGAAGATCACCTCGCTGCGCAAACTGGAGTGGGATTCCATGCGCGTAAACTTCTTCGTCATCGGCACGCCCGAGCTGTTGGCACCTTATCCGACCAGCTTTATCACCAGCTTCCATCTGCCCGCGATGCCGGCGGCGCAGGAGAGCCGGTTTGTGAATGAGCTGGTCAGCGCCTATCCCAACATCACCGTGATCGACGTGGCCGCCGTGCTGCGCCAGTTCAAGACCATGATGGATCAATTGGCGCAGGCGGTGGAGTTCGTCTTCGCGTTTTCACTCCTGGCTGGTCTGGCGGTGCTGTATGCCGCGCTGGAATCGACGCACGATGAGCGCGCCTTTGAGTTGGCCGTGCTGCGCACGCTGGGCGCGCGCAACAGGCAGTTGCGCGCCGCGCTCATCACCGAGTTTGCCGGGCTGGGCGCTGTTGCCGGGCTGGTGGGCGGTTTTGGCGCGACACTCATCAGCAGCCTGATCGGTCGCTTCGTCTTTCATCTACCCTACGCGGTGGCCTGGACGGCGTTGCCCATAGGCGTGGCCGGCGGTTTGCTGGGCGTAACGCTCGCTGGCCTGCTCGGCACCCGGCGCAGCCTGCGCACGCCGGCGTTACAGAGCCTGCGGGCCTTGGCCTAGCTATACCTGATGTCAAACCGTTTCCAGGTATAGCCTGCGCGAAAGTCATGTTGCCGATAATGTCCCGGGAAGCAAAACTTGCCGCTTCGGCAAGCATATGCTTCCAATAGAACGGGGCAAAGATATGCTTCCACGCCCGTAAGCGGCCGTTCGCGATAGGCGCATGATTCCCCAGTGGCTGCTTACGGGACAATCAGGGAACTTCGGCTCCCGGCCAGAAGCCGACCCCCAGGAATTTACTCCAAAGCAGCCATTGATCTATACGATTTTAGGTCTACTGTTTATTGGTCGGCAGCGCGCCAGAGGTCACCTGGACAAACCGCGTGATCGGCAGGCCACACGCCAGGTCAGCCCCCGGGCGAGAAAGCGTTGATGCGGCTGGTAGCAAAAGTGTGGTTGGCGCCGATGACCGCGTCGCCCGACTCGGGCGACATCAGACGATGTTGTGTGAATATCAGTGGTTGTCGAACGATGTCTCAAGGTGTTGGAGGTGCGGCTGCGAGCGTGATTTTGAAATTTTCGTGTTTGGCTGGCGGGGAATCCTTGCAACCGCAACCACTCTTGAAGTAGCGCGACGCGCCTCCTGGTGGGGTCGCACCGATGACGTAGGTTGAATATATTGATTTACGAACTTGTGTCCTTCGAACAGGTTCGCCTTGATACCTCTAAACAAGTACCCCGCCGAAGCGGGGTACTTGAAAGGAGTGTTCGAGGACAATTAAACAAATTTTTGCTTGCGTCTGCCGAAAACGAACCCAGCAATGCCGAGAGAGACAAGAGAGAGCGATGCAGGCTCTGGAACGTGTTTGACATCAGTTTTGACGCGCACGATTAAACCCTCCGGAACCGTGCCAAGAAGCGTCGATATGTCTTGCAACGTCCCGTCCTCCACCAACGCCCCGCCATAAGTGCTGCCCACAAGAGCGCCGCCATCAGTGTGGCCGAAAAGAAAACTTTCAAGCGGCAAGCCGAATGTAGTCTCCGAAAGGAAGAGAACTTTGAGTTCTTGGCAAATACCGATGCCTATGCAACTACCGATGGGAAGCGCATTGACGAACACCAATTCGCTGAGCAAGCCTGTATCGGGATCCAGTAGACCAGCCGAATGTAGTCCAACGACAACCGGAAAGGGGCTAAGTCCGGGGAAGTGGAAACCGTCCACTGTCGCGGTCTCCGTCGTACTTGTGATGATCGGTGTGCTGGTAGCACCACTTGGGCCGGTGAGGTTTGTGATCACGCCAACTGGTGCCGTATCGCTTCCCGTCTCAAAGAAAGTGACTAACGCTGCTGAAGCTACACTTGTAGAGATACCAAAGACGACACCGCACACGAGCCGAAATAACGTAAAACGCGACATGAAGGTTCTCCCATAGTTATTATTGATATCTTTGTCATACACCGATGCAAAAGCAATATCCGTGCCTCGAATATAATGATGAATAGATTCAATGCCATCCGTAAACATAAGACTTGTGTTTTGGATTAACTGTTAAATTTTCCGAATAAGCGATATGACAATAATTGAATCGCCCCGGATTTACTGGTGTGCGCACCAAATAGTGTGGAGTGCGTTATAGGAGGGATTTACCCGCCCCCTCAGTAATGGACACCGCTGAACGACTGCTTTCGAAATCATGGAAAGGCGGCTAAGGGTCGCTATGTAGAGGTGTACATAGCGACCCCTATGCACAGTTTGAAACTATGTGCAGTTAGTGTTTGCGCTGGCCTTCCAAGTCAAGTGGGGCAAGGGCTTCGGTAAGGTAACGTCAGCCAAAGCTGGACATAGTTTTT
>JBBQGH010000038.1:0-27252 GCA_038322845.1 Gammaproteobacteria bacterium | reverse complement strand
GCGGGAAAATGCCTCGTATCAAGCACCAGAAGCGGGCATATCTCCGATGGAATTTCGATTTCGTTCACAATTTTGCCTTGATCAAATTGATCTGAATTTGATGGCGCGCTTCGCGACTACTTGTTCAGCGTTTCCTTAGTCTTTTGCATCTATCTCAATCCTGGCGCTGGGCGATGAACATGGCGTCGCCATAACTGAAAAACCGGTAGCGCTCGGCCACCGCGTGGCGATAGGCCTGGCGCGTCTCTTCAATGCCAGCGAAGGCTGAGACCAACATCAGCAGAGTCGATTTCGGCAAGTGGAAGTTGGTGATAAGGGCGTCCGCCACGCGAAAGCGAAAGCCGGGCAGGATAAATATCTCCGTTTCGCCCGAGCCTGCGACGAGCACTTCGTCAGGGGTCGCATCCTGCGCCGCTGCTTCGAGCGCGCGCAAGGTGGTGGTGCCCACCGCAACAACGCGGCTGCCGCGCGCCCTGGCCGTGCGTATGGCCGCCACCGTATCGGCAGGAATCACATAGCGTTCATGGTGCATGCGGTGCTCCGAGAGATCATCCACCCGCACCGGCTGGAAGGTGCCCGCACCGACATGCAAGGTGAGCCAGGCTAGCTCCGCACCCAGCGCTCGCAATTGCGCAAGCAGAGCCTCATCAAAGTGCAGGCCGGCGGTAGGCGCTGCGACCGAGCCGCGCGCCTGCGCATAGACAGTTTGGTAGCGCGATTCGTCATCCACGCCCGCCGCGCGTTCTATATAAGGTGGCAACGGCAGCTTGCCGTGGCGCTCCAGCAAGGTAATGAGATCTTCGCCTTCAGGAAAACGCAGCAAATAAAACTCGCCCTCGCGTTCGACTACTTCTACATCCAGCGCATCCTCCAGCCGCAAGCGGCTGCCCGGCTTGGGCGCATGGCTGGCGCGCACCTGGGCTAATGCCTCGTGCGCGCCTATTGGTCGCTCGATCAACACTTCCACGCGACCGCCGCTTTCCTTCGCCCCATGCAGCCGGGCATGCAGCACGCGGGTGTCGTTGAACACCAGCAAATCACCTGGCCGCAAAAAGTGCGACAGTTCCGCAAAGTGGCTATCCATGCGCTTTGCGCCTTCCAGCACGAGCAAACGGCTGGCCGTACGCTCCGGCAAAGGCGCCTGGGCAATGAGCGCCGCCGGCAGCTCATAGTCGAAATCGGCCAGAGTTAGTGACATGTTGTTGGCATGTGCTTGAAGCAGTCCGTGCGATCAGGGATAATGCGCCCTCTTTCGGGCGCGTCATTCTACGCGCCGACGAGCCAGGATGGCGGAGTAAAGAGGCAGCGACCTACCAAGCGCAGCCTATCCGCGATCCCGGAAGTCCACCCATGCCGGGATGGCGGAATTGGTAGACGCAGCGGACTCAAAATCCGCCGCCGCAAGGTGTGGGGGTTCGAGTCCCCCTCCCGGCACCATAAGCACTTTCAAAGAAATCTAAGCAAGTCCAAAAACGCTAGCTTTTACCGGGCTTAAAGCCCGGATGGCGCTATGGGCGCAGTCGCAATGCCGCGCAACGCTTGAGACATTGGCAGCAATCAAAAATCCCCCGATGGTCTATGCAAGGCAAGCGAACGTAACCACCGGCCCGCAGCAAATCAACAACGGTGCTGCGGCACCTTCGCAGGCGAGAGAAATTGAAAACGTGCAGAACAAACTATTAGGGAGCGGCAACGAGCTACTACCGGACACCCGAGCATCGGGCAATGCGAGCCGAGTTAATCCGGCGCTGGAGACCTTGGGAGAAGTCGACCGGGCGGAAGTCGTCGGAAGGTAAGACGCGGGTTTCGAGGAATGCTGATAAAGGCGGAGGGCGGGTGCAACTGCGGATGCTTCGGCGCATCCTTCGAGAGCAGCACGAAACGGTTCAGTCCATCCGCGATGTTAGATGACCCACCTTGATTATTGTTTTATCATGCGGCTTCGCTGCGGTTGCAGTTCCTTGTGCGCAGCGCCGAATTCCTTCGTTATAGGGGCATCTATGACACCGACTTTTCTCCGCTCCTCAGTTGTGTTCGCGGCCGCGTTGGCCATGTTCTCAGTTGCGCAGGCCGATAAGAGCGCCGTCGCCGGCCATGACCCCAGTTCCAACTCAAGCTCTCCTAAGTTGATAGGCCAAATTGGTGGCGGGCAACGTCTAGTTAACAAATTAACTATATCAACTGACTTCGATGGGGTACATGGATTAGCGTGGAGCCCAGACAGCAAATATTTTGCGGTAATTGGTATAAAAGGTGGTGGCAACGGCTATGACGCAAACCATTTTATTCAAGTCTATGAAGCAAACACACAACGAATAATTAGAACACTAACCGTAAAGAAATCTGGTTCTCAACTCGGCGATGTTGCCTTTAGTCCGGATGGGAAATATTTGGCAGGTGGAACTGGAGTCATCACACTTTGGGAGACAAATACTTGGCAGCCCGTACGAGATATCTTGGGGCCATATGAACGTGGGATATACGTGTCAACAGGGTTTAGTAGCGTTGCATTTAGCCCAGACGGCAAAGAAATTGCTGTTTTTTATTCTGATGTAACTTGGCCAGAAACCATAAAAATCAATACGTGGGAAGAAGGTGCAAAACTCGCCAACGACAAGACTATTAAGTCGTTAGGGACAATTATGGTGTTTGATGTGGAAACAGCCGATCGACTGTTTTCTGTAAAGGGAATTGAACGAACTAGCGACTTAGGTGGATTTTTTTCTGGCAATTTGGTGTATTCGCCCAATGGCCAATATTTGCTTTCTTCTAGGCTTGAGAGCCACAAACTCATCGCCGGCGAGCATTACAAATACTATACGTTTCTAGAATTCCGCGATCCAAAAACAGGAAAGATTATTAAGGAAATCTCCGACATTCATACCACGCGCCTTACTGCGATGGCGGCTAGCCCGGACGGTCGTTACATTGCCACCGGCACCGAAACAACCTCAAAGGAAAGCACGCAAAACCCCTATACAAATGGTTGGGATCTGATTGATAACAAAGATCCCATCAAATTGTGGGATGTGTCCAGCGGTAAGGTCGTGATGAACTTTGGTCCCTTGCGTGGGGCGGTAAGGGCATTGGCTTTTAGTCCAGACAATAGAACGTTGGTTTCTTGTCAAACTGATATCGAAAACAAGGAGACGATCTGGTTGTGGGATGTGGCGAGTGGCCAACTTATTGAGCGCGTCACTACACCGAAAAGCGGAAGCGAGTTCTTTTCGTGCGCAATGAGTCCTAATGGTCGTTACATTGCCATGCCCGTTGTAAAACAGATCTACTTGTTAAGCATTGGCGGATCTTTATGAACCCGAGTTCATAAAAAGCGGCCCATCGCAGACGTCATCCAGTGAAGCGGGAACGATTAAGGTTGTGGCAGCGCAGACAGTTTGGGGGCACATTTGGGGGCATAAGTCCATTCGGTGAGACCGAGAGCCGCGCCGCTATTGGGTTTCACGGCAACATGCGAGTCCCCCTCCCGACCAGCTAGTTTGAGTTCCTGCGATTTTCCAAAAAAAAGTGGTCTCGTTTGCAATGCTTCAGGTCATCTTGAGAATTACGATGCAAGGCAAGCTGTTCCACATCGTTGCTTATTCGAAATCAGCTAAGAGGCGTAGTTTGTTTTTGAGGTCGGGAAAACGTGCCTGACTCGCGGCGTCGCCCGGCAGATGGCCGGCAAGCGCCGCAAGGAAAGCTGGCGTGTACAGTAGCCGCTGTATTCATTGCTGAAGACGTTTCAATTCGGGCGTGCCGCGTTGCACTCCGATATTAATGTCTCCCGGCCAGGGCTTTCCCTGAGAAGCCATGTGTCGATAAAAATAGAATAAATAGACACATATAATTGACGTGTCGATTGCATCGACATAGACTGCCTGTTGTGTCGAATAACAGGCGAAACGTAAACATGAGCCGTCAGAGCTGGCGACCAGATCGGCCTTACAACGCATTGCCTGCCTTACCACCCCCCGAGGATATTGAAACCCGTGCGGTGTTGAAGCAGTGCATTACCGCCCGTGCGGCGTTGGCCGAGCTGAAGCAGGCGGCCGAGCTGATTCCCAACCAGGCGGTACTCATCAATACCTTACCGCTACTCGAAGCGCGCGCCAGTTCGGAAATTGAAAATATCGTCACGACCACGGATAAGCTATTCCAGCACTTGCATAGCGAGGCGTCGGCAGACCCGGCTACCAAGGAAGCATTGCGCTACAGCCACGCGCTGTTTGAAGGGGTGAAGGCGCTCAGCCGCTATCCGCTCACCACCCGAACCGCCGAGCAGATATGCACCCGTATAAAAGGGGTTGAAATGGGGGTGCGCGGCACATCGGGCACGGCGCTAACGAATGGCGCAACTGGAGAGGTGATCTATACACCACCGGTAGGCGAAGCGTTGTTGCGTGACATGCTGGCAAACTGGGAGCGGTTCATGCACAACGAAACGTCGTTGGACCCGCTGATTCGCCTGGCGATTGGGCATTACCAATTCGAGGCAATTCATCCGTTTACCGATGGCAACGGCAGGACCGGGCGGGTGTTAAACAGTTTGTTTCTGATTCAGGAAAACTTGCTGACCCTGCCGATACTTTATTTGAGCCGCTACATCATCCAGAACAAGCCGGATTACTACCGCTTGCTGTTGCAGGTGACGCGGGAGCAGGCCTGGGAACCGTGGCTGCTTTATGTCATCAAGGGTGTGGAAGAAACCGCTAACTGGACAACGGCCAAAATCGCCGCGATCCGCAAACTGGCAGAACACACGGCAGAGTATGTCCGTGTGAGTCTGCCCAAGATATACAGCCATGAATTGGTGAACCTGATATTCGAGTTACCGTATTGCCGCATTGGCAGCCTGACCGAAGCGGGTATCGCAAAACGGCAAACCGCATCGCAGTATCTGAAGCAGTTGGTGGAAATCGGCGTGCTGGTGGAACTGGCTGTGTCGAAAGAAAAGCTCTTCATTCATCCCAAGCTGATGCAGCTACTGACGCGGGACGGCAATCGTTTCGCGCTCTACAAACACCTTGCTGAATGAAGCAAGCCGAGCCCCATGGATCGGACTTGTAACGAACATTTAAGGCATTGGTTCCATGCGAGCAGATAGCTCTTTAACTTCTGGTTCAAAAAAAGGGTCTTCACCATGATCGACCTCTACTACTGGACTACCCCCAACGGTCACAAGATCACCATGTTTCTGGAAGAGGCGGAACTTCCTTACCGCATCATTCCGGTGAACATTGGCAAGCGCGAGCAGTTTGCGCCGGAGTTCTTGCGGGTTTCGCCGAACAATCGCATACCGGCGATAGTTGATCATGAGCCGGTCGATGGCGGCGGCCCGCTGTCGGTGTTCGAGTCCGGGGCGATATTGCTTTATCTCGCGGACAAGATGGGTCGATTCATTCCGCCGGATTTGCGCGGCCGCAACGAAACTCTGCAGTGGTTGTTCTGGCAGGCGGCGGGCCTCGGGCCGATGGCGGGGCAGAACCATCACTTTGTGCAGTACGCGCCTGAGCCGATTCCCTACGCGATTGATCGCTACGTCAAGGAAACGAGTCGCCTTTATGCGGTGTTGGACAAGCACCTCGCGGATCGAGAATTCATTGCGGCGGAATATTCGATTGCCGACATGGCCTGTTATCCGTGGGTCTCGCCTTACGAGGGGCAGCGGCAGACCATCGCCGACTATCCGCATCTGCAACGTTGGCTCACCGCGGTGCGGGCACGGCCAGCGACGAAGCGCGCCTACGCGCGGGCCAAAGAGATCAATACGGCCCCCGTCGTTTCGGACGAAGCGAAGCGCATCTTGTTCGGCCAGGATGCGACTAGGGTTCGCTCTTGAGGCGTGATTCAACGAGGAGATCTACGCCCACGCTCCGAGGTGGGTAGATCCCGCGCGAACAATGCACCGTGGCTCGGTCGGTGGGAAAATTAAGGCCGGAACTGCTTGCGGTAGTGGAAGGCGGCGTCAAACAGATTGGTGTTGTCGCCGTTATCGGGATTAGCGGCGATCAGCCGGTTAAGCCATACCGAAGTGTCGTGCAACGGCCATTTAGCAGCGAGGGCATGGCGCATGGTGCTGATGCGTCCGGCGAGTTGCAGCCACTGGTCGGGTGCAGTCTGCTTCAAATAAAGTAGTGAGCTGATGTCCGCCAGCGCTTCGCCCCAGGTTTCCACCGCGCCGCTTTTCACTACCGACGAATAGCCCTGGATGCTCATGTTGTCTTGCTTGTAGGCCTCGGGCAGCACCTTGTCGAAACGTTGGTGCACATAGGCCTCGCGCTGTTCGATGCAATGGGTCACCTCATGGATGGCCATGACACGGAGTAGCAGTGGTATGTCGCGTTCGCTGGTGGCGGCGAAAAATTGCGTCAGGCCGTCTTCGGGCAGTGTGTTGAAAAATACGAGGCAGGAATTGGTCGTGATGTTAAGCCCGGCTGAGAGCAGCGGCTGGTCCAGCCCTTCTGTTTGCGCGTCCAGCACTTCAAGCGCCAGACCTTCCGCCTGCACCACGTAGGTGATGTCGTTCAGCGCCTGGCGGAATTGGCGTTCGGTGGGGTAGTCAGCGGCGTGCGCTGCCACGCTCCAGGGCGCGGACAAAAACAGGATCGCCAAAGTTGGGCTCAATTTAACTGCGAATTTAGTCGCGAACTGAGTCGCGATTTTCCGAGCCGCCAACCATGTGAATGCCATGATCCACCCCGCTTTCAGTGTCCGCGCGTGGCGGGCCTTAAAAGCTACATCGGCGTAGGAGGGGGAAGCTTAAGGGAGATTAGACGGCGTTATTTTGCTTGATGCGGATTTAGCCACTTGCGTACGCTGCCATAGGGCAATGGATGACAAGATTTGCAGAGACTTTTACCGCCAGGCGCGGCCTACGCAGCCAGCAAGCTTCAACGTATCTCCACGGACGGCACGGCGACGCGGTTAAGCGCCTGCAGGGTGCCGCCGTATGCTGGAAGGAGTTGAGCCAAGGCGCCGCGGCGGGCCTCCTTGCCAAGCGCCGCCAGCGCTTTGACGCGTTCGTAAAAGCGCGGCAGGTCGTGGCCTTCTTTGTTGAGCAGCGCTTCGAAGGCGGGCACCAATTCGCTGTAGAGCGAGAGCGACACCAGCTTGGCGTTGTTGAGATCATCGCCAAAAAACTTGTCGTAGCCGCTGTAGCCGTCCCAGCTCGTTTTTAGCTCGGCGTAATCGCGCCGCAAGGCGTCGAGTAAATCGGCCTTGGCACCGCGCTGTTGATCGTCGGTGCCACCCATTCCATAGAGCGCGCGAAACTTCTTGCGGTAATCGCGCATCAGCGCGGAGAAAGCCGCCTTGCGTTCCTGCTGTAGCTCAAAGATGGCGCGCTGCTCAGGCGCGGCATGCGTCCCCAGCCAGCGCCGCATGCCTTCGTTTTCTACCGCCGTGGCGTAGGATTCATTGAAAAGCGAATCGTCCTGCACAAAGATAAGTTGGTGCGCCAGTTCGTGAAACACCGTGCGCGCCACTTCCGGAGTGCCCAGGCGCAAGAAAGTGTTCAGCACCGGGTCGTCGAAGTAGCCTAGCGTGGAGTAGGCGGGCACGCCGCCGATATAGGTGTCATAACCCTCCGCGCGCAACTCGGCGGCAAGTTGCTCGGCCTCGTGCTTGTCGTAATAGCCGCGATAACTTACACAGCCCACCATCAACATGCACCAGCGCTTGGGCTCCAGCGAAAACTCCGGCGCGGCGAATACGTTCCACACCACGTAGGGGCGCCCGACGTCCACGTAGCTGCGATAGCTGTTGTTGTCGGGCAGCCCAAGCTCGCGGCTGGCGAACTCGCGGATGGCCTGCACATCTTGCAGTTTCTTCTTGAGTAAGGGATCGCCAGCCGGATCGCGCATTACGTCGTTAATTGGATGGGCGGCGCGCATCACATCGAGATGGCCGCCCACGGCCTGGGCGTAGTAGCTCAGGCTGCTACAGCCCGCCTGCGAGGCACCCAGCAAGGCGGCCAGCATGAACGGCAGCGCGGCATTTCTAAACTTGCTCATTGTGTAGAAAATGGCCCGTCTCCAAAAACGCCGCGATCTGCGCGGTGCAGCGCCGTGAAGCGAGCATCTCCGAGTGTGCTACCGGTAAGGCGATAAAGTCGGTGGCGCCGGGCAACTGCGTTTCCGCCACGGCCACCACGCCGTCGTTGGGGCGCGGCAGGCCGGGCACCACGCGGCCTAGACCGACGCTGCGGGTGCCTGCCAGCACACCTACTTCTACGGCAGATGGCAGCGCGGCTTTAGTGCCGGGTGCGCGAGCCAACCATTCGATGATGGAGCGGCCCAGCAGGGCGGGCATCCCCGCTACGCGGGCCAGCCGGCGCGCGCAATAGCTGCCCAGACTGGGTGTACCCAGCAGCACCACGCGACGCAGGCGCGGGTCCGGCGATCTTCTCAGCATGTCGAGTATGAGCAGACCACCGAGACTATGACCGACAAGATGAATGCGTGCGGCCTTGCTGGCGGCGACGAAACGGGCCAGCGAGGCCGCGTTGTCGGACAGCGAAGCACGCACGCTGGGGTAATGGAAATATTGGGTGTGATAGCCGCGTTGCCGCAGCCAGCGTCTGTGCAGCACGAGAATCGCCGACGGCGTCCAGAGCCCGTGCACGAGAATCACGGATTCTTCGGCGTGACGATGTGTGATCTGCGTGTCGCTATTCAAGCGCGGCGTCATGCTTGTGGCGGGATTCGCTTAGGTCGATGCGGCTTGCACGACAAATTAGATGGACGTTTGCAGGCACGTCTTGAGGCACGCTTGATTGTACGGCCCGTCCTTGCAAGTCGCGTTGGATTAGCGCGTCGTCCAACGGCGGCCTTGAGGTTCAATCAAACGTTCAATCAAACGAAAAACTGTAGGTCAGGTCCACCGAGTTATCCGTGCCGGCGCGGCCGACTATGGAGAGGCGGCGGGTGAGGGTGTAGGTAAGTTTGACGACGCTGGTCGCGCCGGCGAGACCTTGTTCGTAGGCGACATAGCTATTGGCGGACAGGCGCTTGCCGAGCGTGACGATTTGCGCGGACAGGCCGGGCGCTGCGGCCGTGCCGCCGGCGCTACTCGTGCCAACGACAGTGCTGGTGGGCGCCGCGCCGCCAGCGTCGCTGCCGATACTGAATTCGTCCAGGCCCAGACCGAGCGCGATCTGGCGCGTGACGCCGCCCCCTTCGCCGCCGAATAGCGCGCTGGCGGCGTTGAGCAGCAACGCGGCATCGCCGCCGGCTTGATCCTGGCCGCGTCCGAGCACGATCCAGGAGAGTTTCTCGCTGTCCGGCACGTTAGGCTCGGAGACCAGCCGCACGCGCGGCTTGAGCACGGTGCCGGTGACTTCGACGCCGGCTTCCACCGCTAAACCTTTGCGCAGCGCCAACACATTCAAGCCGGCGGTTTCTATCGGGCCTTGAAAATTGATGATGCCGCGCTCGATGGCAAGTTGTTGTCCATAGGCGTCGAAGCTGCCGTCGCGTGTGGTGATGGTGCCGACTAGCCGCGGCGGGCTGCCGTCATCGACGCGCAGGTGCAGTGCGCCCGTCAGGCGCGCGTCTATGCCGCGCCCGTGGAAATAAACTTTGTCGCCGAGATCGGCCTCAATGTCCAGATTCACGCGCAGCGTCCGGCCGGCGGGCGCCTCGCGGCCGAGAATGACCACGTCATCAGAGAGCGTGGGCGGCGGCGTGGCGGGAAACTCGAAATAGCCGGCGTCGGCCGTGAGCTTGCCGGTGACGTTCAAGCTGTCCCAGGTGGTGGTCAGCCGGGTGTCGCCGCTCACCATCAGCCAACGGTCGGCGCGTTGCAGAACGGCCAGCTTGTCGGCATTGAAGGTGAACGCACCGACGCCGTCGGCCAGGGTGAGGGCGCCGCTACCGCTGAAACTGCCGCCGCTCCGTGCCAGCGTCTTGTTTATGCGCGGTTCTCGCGGTCGAGTGAGCGCTTCGGTGCGGAACTGTAGGCGCGTCAATGTGGCGCGGTCTTGGGTGAAGGCGATCTGCGCGGCGCCATCGATGAAATGCACGCCTTGCACGGCCTGTATCGCCTCAACGTCGCGGAGCGCCAGCGTGCCCTGCACCTGGGGCGCGGCGGCGCTGCCGGTTAGATGCGCCTCGCCAGAGGCGCTACCGGCGAGTTGCAAGCCGGGCGCCAACAGCGGGCCCAGCCAGGCCAGCGTGGTCATTTCCAGACGCGCATCGGCCAGCAACGGCGCGTTGCGGGCGACTTGCCACGCGCCGTTCTCGCGCTGCATGTGCGCACTGCCGCCGGCGCTGAGTTCGCCAAAGGTGTCGCCGCGCGCGATGAAGCTGGCCGTGACGTGGTCGTCGACGGCCCGCACGGTCAGCCGCAGATCCCTCAAACCCAGTGCCACTGGCGCATCGGCGGCGAGCGCGATATCGCCGGTCTGGCGAGCGAGATTGATCGCACCGTTCAGATGCGTGTCGGCGTGCACGTCCCAGTCGCCATCCAGCGTCAGGGTGCGGCCGCGCGCCACCACGCGCTGTTCGGCGTCGAGGGCCAAGCCGACGCGCAGACCGCTGAAATCGCCGCGTGTGATCCAGCCGGCGTGCGACCAGCGCGTTTCCATTAAACGCAGCCGGCTCGAGGCGGTGCGCAGCTCAGCGGCGCCCAGCACCGCTTCCTGGGCGGAGAGCGCCAGGGATGTTGGTGCCGCCAATGCCAGCGGCGCGCGCGCTTTGCCACCGCGGCTTTCGCCCTGCCAACTCAGCTGATCGAGTGTGCCGCGCCAGGCTGGGCCGCTGCTGAGCGCGCCGCTGGCTTTGAGCGCCAGCGTGCTGTGGCTCAACTCGCCAGCCACGTTGCCGAGATTGGCCATGATTTGCAGCGTATGCCGGCCGCGCGTGCCGTCTACCTGTGCCGTCAACTGGGTAAGCACGGCGGGCGCGGCGGCGCTGCGTCGCAGGCCGCCGGCTTTTAGCGTGCCGGCGAAACGCCCCTGCTCGCCTTCGCCCAATTGGCCTTGAGCGTCGAGCGTGTCGAGCTGCCAACCGGCGAAGCGCAAGGCGGCGGCGCTGGCCTTGAGATCGACGCTGGGCGCGCTAATGCGGCCGCCGAGTTGCGCTTGGGCATCCAACTGGCCGCCCAGGCCGTAGACCGCGCCTAGCCTATCCAGATGCGGCGCGGCGATGTGCACCTCGAGGTGATCGCCGGGGCGGCCCAGCGTGCCCTTAGCGTCGAACCGGTTGCCGGCGAGATCGAAAGCCAGATCGGCCTGCGCCAGACGATCCGCCTCGAGGCGCAAGCTGGCACGGCCACTGAGCGGACGTGGGCCAGCGTGGGTGACGATGTGGCTGTCACGCAAATCAAACTGCAATGATCCGGCACGCGGTGTGAGATTGCCGTGTGCATTGAAATCGGCGTTTAGTACGGCCTTGGGCAGATCAGCGTAACGCGCGGGGTCGAAGTTTTTGAGTTGGCCATCAAGCGTGAAACTGCGCGCGCCGGTGAGGGCGAGCTTGCCGTGCGCCGAGAGCACGCCGCCATCCGCGTCGAGGCGGGCGCGGCGCAGTTCGATCACACCGTCGCGGTGCGAGGCGTCGATTTCGCCGTGCCAGGACGCATGCCCGCGTGCGGCGCGCTCGCGAAAATCCGCTGTGAGTGCCTGCTCGGTTTCGCTCGCAAGCAGGTGCACATTGCCGTCGACACGCGTGGCTTTGAGTGTCGTCGCCAGCGTCTGGGGATCAACACCGGCGAGCTTGAGTTGCATATCCAGTTTACGGTCTCGCAGCACGGCGCGACCGCTGGCCGCGCCTTTGCCGTTGAGCGTCAGTTGCAAGTTTTCCAACACCAGACTATCCGCTTGCCAGACGGCTTGCGCATGCAGTCGCGAGAGCGGCAGCGCTTGTTTGTCGAGCGGACCGGGCACGTTGTTGCTCACATCGACTGGCCCGGTCAGCCGCCAGGCCGCCTCGCCGCCGCGCGTCGCGTCGGCATGCAGCTCGGCGTGCAGCTGCAGCCCGGCATGCGGCGCACCGTCCACAAAGGCGGCCGGATCGATCAGGCCCAGGTCGATTTTCGCGTCACGCAGTGGCACCGGCTCAAACGCGGCGACGACAAGTCGCGCCTCGCCTTGCAGTTGCTCCCCACTGGCATGAAGGTCCACGTTGAGCGCGTCGCGCAAGCTGCCATCGGCTTTGAGCGCGACGCTATAAGTCTTGCCGTCGCGGGTGCCGTGCAGATCAAACTGAGCGCGAGTGAGGAAGGGCGCTACGCCGTCGAGCTGGGCGCCGCCGGTGACGTGGCCGAAAGGCGTGGTTGCGGCCACGTCGGCGAGTTGATGGATGCGGCCATCGCTGGCCAGACGCGCCGCGAGATCGCGTACCTCGAACAGCGTGATGGGCTCGAGGCCGGGCGCTGCTTGCCAGGCGCGTACGCGCAGATCGGCGATATCGACGTGGGTCAGTGCCAGCGACCATGACGCCGGCAGGGGCAGGCGCAAATCGCTCGGTGGCGGCGCATGCGGGTCGGGCCGCCGTGCAATGTCCAAGCGGGCGAGGCTGGCGCTGGCGATGTCGATGCGCGCCGTCAATAGCGCGGCGGGATGCCAAACCACCCGCAGGTCTTGCAAGTCTATGCGTTGATCAGCGTCGGCATAAGCAATCTGTGCAAAGCCGAACTGCCCAAGTAGGTGGCCCTGCGCGCCTTGCAAATGCAGCGCGTTGCCGCTCAGGGTTTCGATCAACGCGGCACCGGCGCGTAAGCCGCTGGTAGTGGCCATCAGCCAAATCAGCGGCAGGAGTGGGAGCAGCGTCAGCCCCAAAGCAAACCACGGTGCGCGCCGCAGCCAGCGCGCGCGGCGTGTCGGTCTGGATGTGTTCTGGTCTGATGCGGCGTCGGTCATGTTCAGAAGGCGATGGCGATGGAAAACACCGGGCGGATTTTGTGATCATGCTCGGCGTAGGCGAGATCGAAGGCCAGCGGGCCGGCCGGGCTACGCCAGCGCGCGCCTATGCCGAGGCTGCGCCGCAACGGAAACAGCGCTTGCGGCTGATCGGCGGCGTTGCCGGCATCGACGAACAGCGCCGCGCCCCACTCGGGCGTGATCCAGCGTACGTATTCGGCGCCGGCGCTGAAAAGATAGCGGCCGCCGACGATGGCGCTACCCTCGCGCACGCCTAGGCTTTGGTAGGAATAGCCGCGCACCGATTGCGCGCCGCCGGCGCGAAACAAATACTCCTCTGGCACGCCGTCGCGCGTGGTCGCGGCGGTCCAGCCGGCGTCGGCGCGCAAGGTGAAGACATCGCGCTGGAAAACCGTCCAGTAGCGCTGGCTGCGCAGCGTGGTGCGGATAAAGCTGCGATCCGACATCAGACCGCGCGCCGCGCCGCCGATTTGTGCGCCGATGACGTAGCCGCGGCGCGGGTCAAGCACATTGTCCACAGCGCGTTTGGTCCAGGCGTAGCTCAGCACTAGCGCCTGGCTGGTGGACGTGCCGCCCTCGTCGACCTCGCGCTGTTCGCGCTGCCAATTCAGCGCGCGTTGCGTCTCGATCGATCCGCGCGTCTGCGCGCGCACAGCGCCCAGGGCCAAACGGTTGGTGAACAGCCCTTGATTGTCGTGGCGCTCGTCGAGCAGGCCGAAGCTGTCGCGATAGTCCTTGCGGGTGGGCGGTAGATGCAGATCGGCGAAGGCCACCTGGCCTCGGGCGTCGATGCGCAGACCGGTATCGAGCAGCCAGCCGCGACCGATGATGTTGGCATCGCTGTAGGTGGCTTGCGCGCGTGGCCCATTATTGCTGCTGTAACCGGCGCCGAAGGAAACGCGCTTGGCGCGGGCTTCGACCACCGATATTTGCACCGGCACACGCTCAGCCTGGGTCGGGTCATGATCTATGCTCACTCGCACTGACGAAAAATACGGTGTGTTTTGCAAGGTGCGCTGCAAGTCGAGTAAGCGCTCCTGACTATAGCGCTCGCCGGGTTCGATGCGGCTGTAGCGTTCGACAAGCTCGCGGTCGTAGCGCTCCAGGCCGTGCACATCCAGCGCGCCGAGGGTGAAGGCCGGGCCGCTGTCGATGCGCAGCGAAAGGCGCACCGTCGCCGCTTCGGAATCTACTTCGGCGCGGCTTTCTTCGAGGCGGGCGGCGGCGTAGTCCTTGTCGAGCAGCGCTTGCCGCAGCGCGTCTTTGGCGTCGTCCCAGTCCCTTTGACGGAACGGCTGGCCGACGGGGAGCCGCCAGGCGGCGCGCAAGGTCGCCATGCGTGCCGCGCCTTCTTCGCCCTGCGCGATGGCGCCGTTGAAGTCCAGGTCGACAAACGCGATCATGGCGCGCGGCCCGGGTGTGACCACCAGGCGCAGATGCTCGCCGCCGTCTTTGGCGATCTCGGCTTGCGCATTGAAATAGCCCTCGGTGGCAAGCAGGTCCGCACTTTGTTTGCGTGCGAGGGCACCCAGTCGCAGACGCTGCACCTTGTCCAACGGCGGGTCGGCAGCGGGGAGCGATAGGTTTGCACGCAGAAATTTGACGAGCGGGGCCGGCGCTTCGATGTCGATCAAGTTCAATGCGTAGTCGGCGGCCGCGGTACTTGGCGTTGGCGCCATGGCCCAGACAGCGATCAGGGCCAGCACGGCGACGCCTCGGAGCCTGCGCGCGATGTAGCGTAAGGATTTGGACATGCAAAAAAACAACCGGCATACGCCGGCGTGTTCGAACTGTTGAGGCAGAAACGCCAGTGTAGCCCGCAGCGCCCGTGCACGCTAGCGGCACTCGCCCATGCAAGCCGATGACCCGGGCCGTTGACCAAGGTCAATATGGCGGCATCGAGATCGCGGCACATTCACCACTTGTCCCGCAGGGCGGTCGTATTGCGGATACGACAAACGGCTACAGATGGTTTTCCGCAGTTGATTCATATCAATGCGCCGAGTAGGGGAATGGTCGAACCTACGCCCACGAAATTTTTATCATCTGTCGCCCACGTGGCGTTCTTTCTTTCTAGGGAGAAGTTTATGAAAACACGAAATCTGATAGCGGGCGCGGTGTTCATCGGCGCGTTGCCGCTGGCCTTGGCGAGCGCTTTCGCTGCCGACGAACCGACCAAGCACGATGTCAGCGGCGCCGAAATAAAATATCAGGCAGGCGCCTCGCCTATGGCCGGGATGGACATGCATCAGGACACGAATCCCAAGGCGCCGGGCATGTCGAAGGACGAATTCGACAAGGCGCGCCAGATTTATTTCCAGCGTTGCGCCGGTTGCCACGGCGTGCTGCGCAAAGGCGCCACCGGTAAGCCGCTGACGCCGGATATCACCTTGGGCAAAGGCACCGATTACCTCAAGGTCTTCATCAAGTACGGCTCGCCGGCCGGCATGCCCAACTGGGGCACCTCGGGTGAGTTGACCGATGACGAAGTCGATCTTATGGCGCGCTACATTCAGCAAACGCCGCCCCAGCCGCCGGAATTTGGCATGAAGGAAATGGAAGCTTCTTGGAAGGTGTTCGTGCCGGTCGACAAGCGGCCGACCAAGAAAATGAACAACTACAACATCGATAACATTTTCTCCGTCACGCTGCGCGACGCGGGCGAAGTGGCGTTAATCGATGGCGACAGCAAGAAGATCATCAACATCGTCAAGACCGGCTACGCCGTGCATATCTCGCGCATGTCCGAATCCGGCCGATATTTGTACGTCATTGGTCGCGATGCGCGTCTGGATCTCATTGACTTGTGGATGGAGAAACCCGATAACGTTGCCGAGATCAAGGTCGGCTTGGAAGCGCGCTCGGTTGAGACATCGAAGTTCAAGGGTTACGACGACAAGTACGCCATCGCCGGCAGTTACTGGCCGCCGCAGTTCGTCATCATGGATGGCGACACCTTGAAACCTCGCAAAATCGTCTCCACGCGCGGCATGACGGTCGACACGCAGGAATACCATCCCGAGCCGCGCGTCGCTGCCATCGTGGCCTCGCACCTGCATCCGGAGTTCATCGTCAACGTCAAGGAAACCGGCAAGATCCTGATGGTGAACTACACGGATCTGGAGAATCTGAAAATTACCGAAATCGGCGCGGCCCGCTTCCTGCATGACGGTGGCTGGGATTCGACGCAGCGTTACTTCATCACGGCGGCGAACCAATCGAACAAGATTGCGGTGGTCGATTCGAAGGACGACAAGCTGGTCGCCCTGATCGACGTGGGCAAGATTCCTCACCCCGGTCGCGGCGCCAACTTTGTGCATCCCAAGTTCGGGCCAGTGTGGGCGACCAGCGGGTTGGGTGATGACAGCATCAGCTTGATCGGTACGGATCCGCTTAAACACCCGAAGCAGGCCTGGAAGGTGGTGCAGTCGCTTAAGGGTCAGGGTGGCGGCTCGCTGTTCATCAAGACCAATCCGAAGTCCAAGAATCTTTGGGTGGATGCACCGCTTAATCCCGATGCCAAGATCAGCCAGTCGGTCGCAGTGTTCGATCTAAACAGTCTCGACAAGGGCTATCAGGTGCTGCCCATCGCCGAGTGGGCCGGTCTGGGCGAAGGCGCTAAGCGCGTCGTGCAACCGGAATACAACAAGGCGGGCGATGAGGTGTGGTTCTCGGTATGGAGCGCGAAGAACCAGGAGTCGGCCATCGTTGTCGTGGATGACAAGACGCGCAAGCTGAAAGCCGTCATCAAGGATCCGAGGCTGATCACCCCGACCGGCAAGTTCAACGTTTATAATACGCAGCATGATATTTATTAAGCGAACAATTACTAACCGAACATTTACTAACCAAGAAAGGATGATGCAAATGAAGCTGACTTATATCGCGTTACTGGCCGGTTTGCTTGGTATGGTTGCCGCGCCGGCCGCCTTTGCCGATGGATTGGCGCTGGCGACGAAGGCGGGCTGCACGGCTTGCCACGCTGTAGACAAGAAGGTGGTTGGTCCCGCCTACCAAGACGTGGCCAAGAAGTACAAGGGTCAGGCGAATGCCTCTGCCAAACTCTTAGAGAAGGTACGCAAGGGCGGCTCGGGTGTGTGGGGTCCGATTCCCATGCCGCCGAACGACGCCGTTAAGATCAGCGACGCCGATCTGAAGACGACGATAGATTGGATACTGAAGCTGTAACAAGCGACAGGCAAGATAAACGGGGGCCTCGGCCCCCGTTTTTTTTCAACGCGCGAAGGTGGCGTCTATGCGCGCAGCCTGCCGAAAATCCCCGTCTTTTCCGGGGGCGGTGGTCGGCTGGGTGTTGACTGAGGTCAAAGCTTGGGGAGTGGGCTCAGGGCATGCTGGTCGAAGTCATCACGCCGGCCCCGTCTCTATGCCACCCTGGTTTTTTGTTTTCCTGTTGTTACTTTTGAGTAGCGGTTTTGCCGCCGCTGAGCCCACGCCTCAACGTATGCGCGAACTCGTACACCTGGTGCGTCAGGATTGTGGCGCTTGTCATGGTCTCACCCTGAAAGGGGGTATAGGGCCTGCCCTGCTGCCCGAAGCCCTCCGCGACAAGACCGCCGAATCGCTACGCTATGCAGTGCTGATGGGTCGTCCTGGCACCGCGATGCCGCCGTGGAAGGCATTTCTCACCGAAGACGAAGCGGACTGGATAGTGCGTCAGCTCATGACCAGTTTTCCGCAAGAAGGGAGTGCTGCGAAATGAGTTGGCGTTTTTCGACATCGCTCTTGGTTATGCTGGCCTTGCTCGCGGCTTGCGCCAGCAACCCACGCGGCGAGTTACGAGACGATACGCGCGGCGATACGCGCGGCGATATACGCGGCGATATACGTGGCGAATTGCGCGGAGAGTTGCGCGGAGAGTTGCGCGGAACAGGCGATCTGGGTGTGGTCATCGAGCGTGCGGCGGGCCGCGTTGCGGTCGTCGATACCAGTGCCAAGCGCATCATCGCCAGCGTGCCTGGCCTGGGCGATCTCTCGCACGCCTCGGTGGTCTATTCCCGCGACGGCCGTTACGCCTACGTCTTTGGGCGCGACGGCGGTTTGAGCAAAATTGATCTCCTGCAAGGCATTATCGCGAAGCGCATCGTGCAGGCGGGGAACTCCATCGGCGGCGCGATTTCGCAGGACGGCCGCATGGTGGCGGCGCAGAACTACGACCCCGGTGGCGTCAAGGTCTTCGATGCGGGCACGCTGGAACTCGTCGCCGACATTCCGTCAACATACGGCGACGGCACGCGCCGCTCGAAAGTGGTGGGGCTGGCCGACGCGCCGGGCAACAAGTTTGTGTTTACACTTTTCGACGCTGGCGAAATCTGGATCGCTGATCTAGCGGATTTAGCAAATTCGCGTGCACCGAAAATCACCAAATTCGCCAACGTCGGCAATCAGCCTTACGACGGGTTGATCACGCCGGATGGGCGCTATTACCTTGCCGGCCTGTTCGGTGAGGATGGCCTGGCGCTGCTCGATTTGTGGCAGCCAGAAAAAGGCGTGCGCCGTATTCTCGCCAACTACGGCAAGGGTGAAGAGAAGCTCCCAGTCTACAAAATGCCGCATCTGCGCGGCTGGTCGGTGGCTGGAGGCAATGCCTATCTGCCGGCGGTGGGGCGGCATGAAGTGTTGGTGGTGGATACGACGACCTGGCAGGAAGTCGGCCGCATCGCCGTCAAAGGCCAGCCGGTTTTTGTTATAGCGCGGCCCGATGGTCGGCAGGTGTGGGTGAATTTCGCTTTCCCGGACAATGGCTGGGTGCAAGTCATCGACACCTTGGACAACAAGCTTGTGAAAACCCTGGAGCCGGGCAAGGCGGTATTGCATCTCGAATTCACGCCGCGCGGCGAAGCCGTGTGGATATCCGCTCGCGACGACAACCGTGTAATGGTTTACGACACCGCGACCTTCGACAAACTCGCGGAACTTCCCCTGGAAAGTCCTTCGGGTATTTTCTTTACCGCGCGCGCCGGGCGCATAGGTTTTTGAGACCTTATGAACGAACTTGAGTTTCGTTTGACCAACGAATTTCAGCGCGATTTTCCCCTCGCGCCGCAGCCCTTCAAGGTACTCGCCGAGCGCTTGGCGGTGGATGAGGTTACGGTGTTGCGTACGCTGCGTCAGCTTACCGAGGCGGGCGTGGTGAGCCGCGTCGGCGCGGTGTTTGCGCCGCGGCGCCTGGTCGCCAGCACACTGGCCGCCATGGCTGTGGCGCCCGCGCGGCTAGATGATGTAGCCGAGTTGGTCAGCGCGCGCGCCGAGGTCAACCACAACTACGAACGCGAGCACCATTACAACCTCTGGTTCGTCGCCATGGCTGGCGATGCGCCCGGGCTCGCCAGGCTGCTGCGCGACATCGAACGCGAAACCGGCTGCGCAATACTGTCGCTGCCTTTGGAAGAAGAGTTCTATATCGACCTCGGCTTCGAGCTAGATCCACAGCTTGCCGGGGTGAGCAAAGCGCCGTGTACCGTACGGCGCATTGATGCAGCCACGCAGCGCCCGCTCAATGTGGCAGAGCAAGCCTTGATGTCTGAGCTGCAAGAGGGATTGGATCTGGTGTCCCGCCCTTACGCAGCGCTGGCGGCACGCGCAGGCGTCAGCGAAGTGGCGGTGATGGACATGCTGCGCGCTTGGCAGCGCGAGAACGCCATCAAGCGCTTTGGCGTCATCGTGCGTCATCACGAACTGGGTTACACCGCCAACGCGATGGCAGTGTGGGATGTGCCGGATGAAGTCGTGCACGACCTCGGCGTGCGACTCGCCGCCGAGCCGGACGTGACGCTGTGCTACCAACGCAGCCGCCATCTGCCGGAATGGCGCTACAACCTTTATTGCATGATCCACGGTCGTGAGCGATCCGACGTAGAAGCCCGTCTGTCGCGGCTCTCGGAGCAATATGCTTTGAGCGTCTATGCCCATGCCGTGCTGTTTTCGCTGCGCCGCTACAAGCAGCGCGGCGCACGCTATGTGCGCGTTGCGGAGGCCGTCGGTGGCTGAGGTGGACAAAGTGGTCAAAGTGGACAACATAGACCGCGCCATCATCAACGCCTTACAGGGCGGATTTCCCCTGTGCGACGAACCTTATCGCGCGGCGGCGGAAACGATCGGCATTAACGAGGCCGAACTCATCGCCCGCTTGCAGCGCATGCTCGACGACAAAGTGCTCACACGTTTCGGCCCCATGTTCCAGATCGAGCGCATGGGCGGTGCCTTCGTGCTGGCGGCGTTGGCCGCACCCGAGCCAGACTTTGAGCGCGTGACGGAAATCGTCAATGCGTTTTCCGAGGTCGCGCACAACTACCGTCGTGAACATGCGCTGAACATGTGGTTTGTACTCGCCACCGAAACGCCGGAAGGTATTGATGCCGCCTTACGCCGCATCGAAGCGGCGACGGGCCTCACCGTGTATGCCTTCCCGAAAGAGCAGGAATACTTTGTTGAAATGAAGCTGGCAGCGTGATGCATACGAAAAAAACTTTGACGCGGATTTCATGGATGAGCGCGGATGAACGTGGATAAAGCCAAGGCGATAAAAGTGGGTCATTCCCGCGCAGGCGGGAATCCAGCGTCGTGCCTCGCCATCAATAAAGTCACTGGGTTCCCGCCTGCGCGGGAACGACGGAGAAGCATAAGCTATCGTGCAGCTAATCCGCGTTCATCCGCGCCCGCCAAGCGGACTTCCTTCGGGGCGCAATCTGCGGCCAAGGGTTTTAAGACATCGCTATGACTGCTGCCAACATCGATAGCGACGACCGCCGCCTCATCGTGGCTACGCAATCTGGCTTGCCGCTGGTGCCGCGGCCTTATCATGCCTTAGCCGAACAGCTGGGCCTATCCGCCGATGACGTGATGGCGCGTTTAAGTCGCATGCTGGAAGCAGGGGCGATCCGCCGCATCGGCGCGGTGCCGAATCACTACGCGATTGGCTACACCGCGAACGGCATGTCGGTGTGGGACGTGGCCGACGTCGCGGTCGATGCGCTGGGCGCACAGGTCGGTGCGTTGGAGTTTGTGACGCACTGTTATCGCCGCCCGCGCCATTTGCCTGCCTGGCCCTACAATCTTTTCGCCATGGTGCATGGCAAGAGCCGCGACGAAGTCGAGGAGCAAGTGGCGGAAATCGCCGAGTTGCTCGGCGCCGCATGCCATGCCCACGACGTGCTGTACAGCAGCCGCATTCTCAAGAAGACCGGATTGCGACTGTCCGCTTAAGGAAACCATCATGTTTCGCATCAGCCAATACATGCAGGAAATTGCCCACCCGACGCCGCTCGCGCCCAAACACAATCCATCTGGCCCGGTGGTGATCTGGAATCTCCTCCGCCGCTGCAATCTCACTTGCAAGCATTGCTATTCGATTTCCGCCGACAAGGATTTTCCAGGCGAACTGGCGACCGCGGAAATCTTTGGCGTGATGGATGACCTCAAGGGCTTCGGTGTGCCGGTGCTCATACTCTCCGGCGGTGAGCCGCTGTTGCGGCCGGATATCTTTGACATCGCCAAGCGTGCCAAGGCCATGGGCTTTTATGTGGGCTTGTCTTCCAATGGCACGCTGATCAACGAAAGCAACATCGCCCAGATTGCCGAGGTGGATTTCAACTACGTCGGCATCAGCCTCGACGGCATCCGCGAAACGCATGACAAATTCCGCCGCATGCAGGGGGCTTTCGAAAAGTCGCTGGCCGGCATACGCCTCTGCCGCGACCTCGGCTTGAAAGTCGGCGTGCGCTACACCATGACGCAGGACAACGCTCACGATCTGGCGGGCTTGCTCAAGCTGGTCGAAGACGAAGGCGTGCACCGCTTCTATTTCTCGCACCTCAATTACGCCGGCCGCGGCAACACCAACCGCAAAGACGACGCGCACTACCAGATGACGCGCCAGGCGATGGATCTGCTCTTCGATACCTGTTGGAGCTATCAACAGCGCGGCTTGGAAAAAGAATTCACGACGGGCAACAACGACGCCGATGGCGTGTATCTGCTCTATTGGGTACGCAAGCATTTCCCCGAGCAGGAAGCGCATATCCGCGCCAAGCTGGCACAGTGGGGCGGCAACAGCAGCGGTGTGAATGTCGCCAACATCGACAACCTCGGCAACGTGCATCCCGACACCATGTGGTGGCATTACAACTTGGGCAATGTGCGCGAGCGGCCCTTCTCGCAAATCTGGACAGACGTCTCAGACCCGCTTATGGCCGGGCTAAAAGCCAAACCGCGACACGTCCGAGGCCGCTGCGGCGCGTGTATCCACTTCGACATCTGCGGCGGCAACACCCGCGTTCGCGCCCAGCAAACCACAGGTGATGCGTGGGCCGAAGATCCCGGCTGCTATCTCACCGATGAGGAAATCGGCGTCGACAACATGGTGGGAACCGAAGCGCGCGTAAAACCGACTTCCTGCGTGCTGCGGAGAAGCATGTAATGGGTTTGAACAGAATTGTTTTGCTTTGCTGGTCGTTCTTGGTGGTGAATTTTTCCGCCTTTTCCGCAGAACCCGTGCAACCGCTTTATCAAACGCATTGCGCGCAATGTCATGGCGCGGATCGGCTGGGCATTATGGGGCCGGCGTTGCTGCCACAGAATCTGGAGCGTTTGCGCAAGAGCGAGGCCATCAAGACCATCAAGCTCGGTCGCGAGGCGACGCAGATGGCGCCCTTCGGCGCGCTCTTGTCCGATGAGCAAATAACGCAACTGGTCGATTGGCTGTACACCCCGGTCGAGCCGCGCCCGGTGTGGGGCGAGAAAGAAATCCGCACTTCACGCGTCGTCCATTTCGCGCCAGGCAGCTTGCCGGATCAACCGCAATTCAAGGCTGACCCAGAGAATCTTTTCGTGGTGGTCGAAGCGGGCGATCATCACGTCAGCATCCTCGACGGCGACAAGCTTGAGCCGATCTTCCGCTTTCAGTCGCGCTATGCGCTGCATGGTGGGCCAAAGTTCACGCCGGATGGCCGCTATGTTTTCTTCGCTTCGCGCGATGGCTGGATCTCCAAATTCGATATCTGGAATCTGAAGACCGTGGCCGAGGTGCGCGCCGGCATCAACACGCGCAATGCCGCCGTCTCGAGTGACGGCAAATACCTCGCCGTGGCCAACTTTCTGCCTACCACGCTGGCGATCTTCGACGCCGATCTCAAGTTGGTGAAGCTCTTGAATGTGACCGACGAGAGCGGCAATAAGTCGTCGCGCGTTTCCGCCGTGTATGACGCCGCGCCGCGCAAGAGCTTTGTCGCCGCGCTGAAAGACGTGCCGGAATTGTGGGAGATCAGCTACGACCCCAAGGCGGCGGAGATTCCGGCGGGCATGGTGCATGACTACCAATACAAAGAGGGCGCCTTCGTGCCGGGCTTTCTGAATGTGCGCCGCACGCCGCTGGACGACGTGTTGGACGATTTTTTCTTCACGCAGAGTTATAACGAGGTGATGGGCGCCAGTCGTGGTGAAGATGGCAAGAGCGGCAAGGGGCAAGTGATTAATCTGGATGCGCGTCGCAAGATTGCCACGCTCGATCTGCCGGGCATGCCGCATCTGGGTTCCGGCATCACCTGGGAATGGCAAGGTCACCCGGTGATGGCCACGCCCAATCTCAACGAAGGCGTGATCAGCATCATCGACATGAAAGACTGGAAGACCATTAAACACATCAAGACGCCGGGGCCGGGTTTTTTCATGCGCAGCCACGAGAATTCGCGCTATGCCTGGGTGGATTCCATGATGAGCCCGCAGAACAAAGACACGCTGACTATCATCGACAAAAACACGCTGGAAGTCGTTGCAGAATTAAAGCCTGTGCCGGGCAAGACGCTGGCCCATGTCGAATTCACGCGTGACGGAAAGTACGCGCTGGCCAGCCTCATGGAAAACGACGGTGCCATCATCGTCTTCGACGCAGAAACCTTAAAGGAAGTGAAACGCATCCCGATGAAAAAGCCGGTCGGCAAATACAACGTCTACAACAAGACCACGCGCTCGGCGGGGACGAGTCATTGACCAATTCGTGGTTTTGGTAGGATGGGTGGAGTGAAGCGGAACCCATCATCGGACGCCAAAAAAACGATGGGTTACGGCAAAGAACGCCTCCACCCATCCTACCAACCACCAAGGGTGATCTGCACGGATGACCAATTACCGCCGCAATCGCGTCCCCGGCGCCAGCTACTTCTTCACTGTCGCTTTGGCGGACCGCTCCTGCGACTTGCTTACACGCCACATTGACCTGCTGCGAGCTGCTGTCACGCAAACCAAGCAACAACTTCCATTCACGATCGACGCGGTAGTCATATTGCCCGAGCATCTGCATTGCATTTGGACATTACCGCCGGCCGATAGCGACTATTCGACACGCTGGAAGAAAATCAAAAGCGCGTTTTCTCGCGCCATAACGACATCACCGAACGAGCCTATCTCCGCAAGCAGAACGGCCAAGGGCGAGCGCGGCATTTGGCAGCGTCGTTTCTGGGAACACACGCTGAGAGATGATGAGGACTATGCACACCACGTCGACTACATACATTTCAATCCAGTCAAACATGGCCTGGTGCAGCGAGTCTCAGAATGGCCGCACTCGTCCTTCCATCGCCACGTTCGCGATGGCCACTATCCTTCGGACTGGGGCGGAACCTCTGCCGATCTTCGCTATGAGAGCGGTGAAATCTGAGTAGCCCCGCGTAGGATGGGTGGAGGTGCGTTGTTCGCACCGCAACCCATCGCATTCGACGTCACCCATGATGGGTTACGTGGTGCTCCACCCATCCTACGCGGCAACGCGGCGAAACTGCGGCAGGCACCTCCCGCTATAATGGCGCCGTATTCCTTGCGCACAGCCCGCCATGCCCGAACCCGGCCTCGAGCAACTCAAAATAAATCGCGCTCAACTCGAATCACGTCCCCGCGCACCACGGCGGCGCATGTGGATGATCGTCGTCGCCGTGCTAGCGCTGGCAATGCTCGCCGCTTTGGCGCAACACTACAAAGGCGAGATGGAAGTGGAGACGGTGAGTGTGACCACCGCTTATCCCTACCAAGCCGTCACCCTGCTCAATGCCGCCGGCTATGTGGTGGCGCAGCGCAAGGCGGCTATTGCTTCCAAGGCCTCCGGCCGGCTTGAATGGCTGGGCGTGGTCGAGGGCAGCGCGGTGAAGGAGGGCGAGGTGCTGGCCCGCATCGAGAATAAAGATGTCTCGGCCTCCGCTGATCAAGCCCGCGCCAACATTGCGTTGGTTCAGGCGGAACTGCACGAGGCAGAGATCGCTTACCAACGCGCCAAAGAATTGGTGGCAAAAAAATATCTGTCGCAATCGACATTGGATACGGCCGAAGCGCGCTATCTCAAAGCCCGCGCCAGCGTGGGCGCGGCCAGAGCCGGTGCTCGCGCGGCGGAGGTGGCCGTCGACCAGACCCTGATCCGCGCGCCTTTCGACGGTGTGGTGCTCACCAAGAACGCCAATGTGGGCGACACGGTAACGCCGTTCTCGGCCTCGCTCGATACCAAGGGCGCGGTGGTGACGGTGGCGGACATGAGCACACTGGAAGTTGAGGCCGACGTCTCCGAATCAAGTCTGCAAAAAATCAGCGTTGACCAGCCCTGCGAAATACAACTCGACGCCTTCCCCGACATGCGCTTTCGTGGCGTGGTGTCGCGGCTCGTGCCGACGGTGGATCGCTCCAAGGCCACGGTCATGACCAAGGTGCGCTTCATTGATCGCGATCCCGGCAACGGCCAGCGCATCCTGCCGGAGATGAGCGCCAAGGTCGCCTTTCTGTCTAAGGAAGTGCCGGCCAGCGAACGCAAACCGCTGACAGTGGTGAATCCCGATGCCATCGTGAAACGCGACGGCGCGAATGTGGTCTTCGTCGTCACCGACAATCATGCCCGTCAGGCGCCGGTACAAGCGGGCGCAAAGCTGGGCGACGCGGTGGTCGTGAGCGGCGTGAAGTCCGGCGACAAAGTCGTGCTGAAACCCCACGAGCGGCTGCGTGACGGTATGGCGGTCACGTTGGTGCAGAAATAAACGCGTTCTGTGGGTAGCGGGCGCTGATCAAGAAGCGGCGCCGACGCCGTAAGACGCTACCGGTGTCTTGACCCGCCAACCCTCGACAGGCTCAAGCGCCCCCATCCCAGGCAGGCTATCCATCGGGCTCACCACGCCGCGTCCGCCGCGATTCAGTACATGGGTGTAGATCATGGTCGTGCTCACATCTGAATGGCCGAGCAGTTCCTGCACGGTACGGATGTCGTAACCGGATTCCAACAAATGCGTGGCGAAAGAATGCCGTAAGGTATGCGGCGACACGGGCTTCAGCATGCCCACGCGCGCAGCGGCCGATCTGACGGCACGCTGAACACGCTTTTCATCCAGATGATGGCGGCGTACGGCGCCTGAGCGCGGATCGGTAGAAAAACCTGTCGCCGGAAAAACGTATTGCCAGCCCAACGCACGCGCAGCGGCGGGATACTTGATCGCCAGCGCGTGTGGTAACCACACCTCGCCCTTGCCCTGCGCCAGATCCGCCTCATGCAAGGCCCGCACGCGCGCGATTTGCGCACGCAGCGCAGGCACAAGTTGCGCGGAAATCATCGTGACGCGATCCTTACCGCCCTTGCCATCGCGCACGACGAGTTCATTACGCGAAAGATCAATATCCTTAACACGCAGACGCAAACCCTCCAGCAGGCGCAAGCCGCTGCCATAGAGCAGGCGCACCACCAGTTGCAGTTCCGTATTCTCTATCGCCCCCAACAAGGCCGTCGTTTCCGCGCGCGTCATCACCGTAGGCAGGCGCGCCGGCTTCTTGGCGCGCGTCACATCATTCAGCCAAGGCAGGTCAACGCCAAGCACCTCGCGGTAGAGAAATAGCAAGGCGCTCAGGGCCTGATTCTGCGTGGCCGCGGCTACATTGCGATCAACCGCCAGACTGGTCAAAAAAGCCTCAGCCTCCACCCGCCCCATTTCTGCCGGGTGCCTCTTGCCATGAAAATGAATGTAGCGTTTAATCCAGCCTATATATGATGTTTCAGTACGCAAGCTGTAATGCTTCAGGCGCAATCGGTCGCGCACCCGGTCCAGCAAGCGGGGCGGCGGCGGAGAATCAGGCGTAAACAGGTTATCGGACACCATGAGACACCTCCTTATTGAAACTGTACGGATATACAGCATCTTACCACCGGTTGCCAGAATATTGGTCAGTCCGATATTCTGTCGACTGTCTTTTTTTGCGTCGACTTTACGTTGAACTAAACCGCTGACGCGGTGGTAGTGCGCGGGGGGGTCTGCGCGCTACCACCGCGTTTTGCATTTCAGGGCGTTTGTTGTTCGATTCCATCTGCGGGGGCTGTCCCCGCGATGACGAGGAGAACG
>JBBQGH010000037.1:0-27926 GCA_038322845.1 Gammaproteobacteria bacterium | reverse complement strand
CCTTGGCTATTACTGCCGGCTTGACTCCCATCTCCAATTGCGTTTGGATCATCGTCCGCTCTTCAATACTCAACTGTGTGTAGATTTTTCCCATGCAACATTCTCTCCCAGAAATGTTGCACTTGGATTTTGAGCGCGCCGCGGGAAAGCGATCAGAAGAAGGCCTGTATCCCCGTTTGCGCGCGACCCAGGATGAGGGCGTGCACGTCATGGGTACCTTCGTAAGTGTTGACCACTTCGAGGTTCACCATGTGGCGGATGACGCCGAACTCGTCGGAGATGCCGTTGCCGCCGAGCATGTCGCGCGCCATGCGGGCGATGTCGAGCGACTTGCCGCAGGAATTGCGCTTCATGATGGAAGTGATTTCGACGGAGGCGGTGTTTTCGTCCTTCATGCGGCCTAGGCGCAGGCATCCTTGCAGCGCCATGGTGATTTCTGTTTGCATGTCGGCCAGCTTCTTCTGGATGAGCTGGTTGGCGGCGAGCGGGCGGCCGAACTGCATGCGATCCATGGTGTATTGACGCGCCATGTGCCAGCAAAATTCGGCGGCACCGAGCGCGCCCCAGGCAATGCCGTAGCGAGCGGAGTTCAAGCAGGTGAAAGGGCCTTTGAGGCCGCTGACGCCGGGCATGAGGTTTTCTTCCGGCACGAAGACTTCGTCCATGACGATTTCGCCGGTGATGGAGGCTCGCAGGCCAACCTTGCCGTGGATGGCGGGGGCCGTGAGGCCCTTCATACCTTTGTCGAGTATGAAGCCGCGGATCTTGTCGTCGTCGGTCTTGCCCCACACGATGAAGACATCAGCGATGGGCGAGTTGGTGATCCACATCTTGGTGCCGGAGATCGAATAGCCGCCCGGCACTTTCTTGGCGCGCGTGACCATGCTGCCCGGGTCGGAGCCGTGGTTAGGCTCGGTCAGACCGAAGCAGCCTATCCATTCGCCGGTGGCGAGCTTCGGTAGGTACTTTTGCTTCTGCGCTTCGGTGCCGAATTCGTTGATGGGTACCATCACCAAGGAGGACTGCACGCTCATCATGGAGCGATAGCCGGAATCCACACGCTCGACTTCACGCGCGATCAGGCCGTAGCACACATAGTTGAGGCCAGAGCCGCCGTATTCGGTGGGGATGGTGGCGCCGAGCAGACCGAGCTCGCCCATTTCACGGAAGATCGCCGGATCGGTCTTCTCGTGGCGGAAGGCTTCCAGTACGCGCGGCGCGAGTTTGTCTTGGGCGTATTGCTGGGCGGTGTCGCGCACCATGCGCTCTTCTTCGGTCAGTTGATGATCCAGCAGGAGCGGATCGTCCCACTTGAAAGAGGCGGTAAGTTTGTCGTGAGGTGTGTTCATAGGAAACTCGGCTAGGGGTGAGGGTCGGAAAGCCGCATATTTTAGCGAATCGTCAGCCCGCCGTCGACGCCGAGGATTTGCCCGGTGATATAGCTGCCGCCTGCGGAAGCCAGGAAAACAAAGGCCGGCGCGACTTCATTCGGCTCGGCCCAGCGGCCCATAGGAATGCGCTCCAGGTACTTGTCCTTGAATCGGTCGTCGGTGCGGATCACCTCGGTCATGGGCGTGGCTGCGCCGGGTGCGATGGCGTTCACGGTGATGTTGTATTTGCCCAGTTCGCGTGCGGCGGATTTGGTCATGCCGGCAATGGCGGCTTTGGCGGCGCTGTAGTTGATCTGGCCTATGGTGCCGAGCAGGCCCGCCGTCGAAGTGACATTGATAATGCGACCGAACTGCCGCTCCATCATGCCATTCACCACCGCTTGCAGGCAGTGGAAGCTGCCGTTCATATGCACATCCAGCACCGCTTGCCATTGCTCCGGCGTCATTTTGTGCAGCATGGCGGGGCGCGTGATGCCGGCGTTATTCACCAGGATGTCGATGCCACCGAAGCGCGCTTCGACCTTGGCCACCATGCCATGCACCTGCGTGCGGTCGGCCACGTTGCAGGCAAAACCGGCCGCTTCACCGCCACTGGCGCGGATCTCCGTAGCAAGCTTGTCGGCGGACTCGGCGTTCATGTCGATGATGGCGACCTTGGCGCCTTCGTGTGCAAAGGCCTGCGCGATGGCCGCGCCTATGCCTTGGCCGGCGCCTGTGACGATGGCGACTTTGTCTTTCAGCAACATTGGTTTTCCTTACACGTTTTTCGCCATTCGACGTGCTTCAAATTCCTCTAGGGCCTTCTTGATCTCGGACTGGTTTTCCGGCGTCACCTCAGCGGCGCATTCATAGCAGGTGTTGGTCAGCCGATCGAACCAGCGGCAACCGCATTCGTCGCAGGCCAGTTCTGGCGCACCGCTAGGATTGGTGAAGATCATCGGCAGGCACCCAGGAAGGCGAGACCCAGCGTGTCGAGAAATTCTTCGTAGCCGGCATCCTGCAGTTCGTACTTTGTGCGCATCACGTAAAACATGATGCTCCCTTTGCGGATTTGCCGCTTCATCACCGACAGCGAGGCGTTGCCATCCTGCAAGGTTTCATGCATGGCCTGTACAGCCTCGTCCTCCGTGACGAAGAGGAGATCGACCTTGCATTCCTGAAAGCCCGTGTATCGCCGCATGCTGGCTTGCATACGCGTGCCGACAATTTGCCAGACCATCATGTCACCTGCGCCATTGGCGGCAACCAAGCCAGCGACATGCTTGCCGGGCTGAATGCCCGAGCCAGCACGCGGCACGAAGCCGACGGCGGCGCCGGGCAGCATGCCCGAGAAGACCTCGTCATGCCGGTCGAGCATGGCTTGCCAGTCGGCGAGATCGCCAAACACGCTGTCCGCTACGTCTTCCGCAACCATGTCCATGTGACTACCTCAATGTTTGGGAAAGACGAGGCCCAGGTCTTCGACGAAATCCGACAGGCCGGCGTCTTCGAGTTGGTTCATGGTCTTGAGGACGTAGGGATGCAGCTTGCCCTGGCGCACCAGGGCTTGCATGGACGCCAAGCCCTCGGCGCGCAAAGTGCTGACCGCATCGTTATCCACGACGAGCAGCAGCGCCACGTCCGGTCCGGCTGCGCTTTCGTATTCCCGTAGCGCCGTGGAAACGTGTATGGCGCCGTTCTCACCCTCACCCTCACCCTCGCCACGCCAGACCAGCAGGGTGCCGCGATGCGAGGCGAAGTCCGCACGCCGCAGCACGCCTACCCAGGCGCTGGTAGCGGGGATGTCCTCACGCTCGAGCATGGCCTGCCAACCGGCGCAGTCGAGAAAAGCGTTTTCCTTGGGCTCCACGCGGCTTAGATCCTCACGCCGAGGCGATATCCCTCGTGGATGGCCGCGTCGATGCCGCGGGCGATCACCGCGTCACCGGCGCCGTGCAGCTCGTCGACCATCCACTGGAACTCGTTGAAAAGATCGTGGTTGGATTTGCGCGGACCGGAGATGACCACCATGTCGGCAGGCAGGAAAGTTTCTTCGCCCTTGGCGTTCTTCACCGTGGCACCTTCTGCCGTGGCTTTGACGAGATGGGTGGAGGTGAGCGTCTTGATACCCATCTCCTCGATCCAGGCCGAATGACGCCACTTGAAGGAGGGGATGACATCACCGGCAATACGCTTTTCCTCCTCGACGATCACAACCTCATGGCCGGCTTTGGTGAGTGATTCGGCCAGGGTGAGGCCGATCTTGCCGCCGCCGATCATGACCAGGCGCTTGGCCGCCTTGACCTTGCCGGTGGAAATATCCAGCGCATCCACCAGCAGGTTCGCGCCCTCCATGTGGCGGTAGGCCGCCATGTCGGTACGCGCACCGGCAGCGACGATGCAGACATCATATTGCTGCAGCACGCTGCGCATGAACTTGGCGTTGGCTTCAGTGTTGAATTTGATCTCGATACCAAGCTTCTTCGACATGACTTCGTAGTGGCGAATGATGCTGAGCAAATCGTCTGGCCGCGCCAGGTCGTTGGCGGCATAGCCGGCCAGATTGCCACCGATGCGGTCGCCTTTCTCGTAAATCGTCACTTCGTGGCCGCGCTTTTTCGCGGTGATGGCGGCTTCCATGCCGGCGGGGCCGGCACCGATAACCATGATGCGCTTCTTCACCGTGGCTTCAGTGATGTGGTACTCGGGCTCGACTTCATGACCCAGCGCCGGGTTCATGGTGCAGGTGTAGGGCAGGTCGCGAAACAAACGCGAGAGACAATTGAGCGAGCCGATGCAGCGGCGCACTTCTTCCAGCCTGTCATCAGCAGCCTTGTGGATCAGTTCTGGATCAGCCAGAAGCGGACGGCAGACTTCCCAGAAATCGAAGACGCCGTCTTTGATGCACTGGTTGGCCATGACCGGGTCGGGCAGGCGGTTGCCGAAAGTGATGAGCGTATTCGGGAACATTTTCTTCGCCTTGGCCGAGAGGTGGTTCCAGTGGCCCGGCGCGATGTCGCGGCCGATTGAAGACTCGGGCGCTTCCTGCCAGCCAACAGTGACGGAGATCATATCCACACCGCAATCGACGGCCTGCTGCATCAGTTCGAAGCACTCGTCTTCGGTGTTGCCGCCCCAGCGATCCATCAGCTCCGCACCATTGAGACGGATGACTAAGGGATGCTCCGGCGTAGCCTGCTTGATACCGTCGATCAGCTCACGCATGAAGCGACCGCGATTGATCAGTGAGCCGCCGTATTCGTCGGTGCGCTGATTAGTGAAGCGCGAGTTGAAGTTGGCCAGAAGATAGCCCATGAAGCTGGTGACTTCGGTGCCGTCGAAACCGGCCTTAATGGAGCGGCGTGCGGCGTCGGCATGCTGCTGCACGATGGCCTTGATCTGCTCCTTGGTGGCTTCGCGCGGTGGGCGAAAATGCGGCAAAGTCTGCGGCACGATAGAAGGCTGGATGCAATAGCCCAGGTCGATTCCCCCGTAGCGGCCGGCGTGAAGTATCTGCTGGATGGCCACCGCGCCATGGTCGTGGATGTACTGCGCGATAGTCTCGAATTGCGGCAGGAACTTGTCGTCGAACAACGCAACCTGTCGGAAGTAGGCTTTACCTTCGCCCAGTGGATCAGGGTAGGCGCCCTGGTTGGTGATGATGCCGCAGCCCGTCGAGGCAATAACGCGCATGCGCGCCAGTTCGCGCGGCGAGATGGTGCCGTCGCGATCGTTGTAGTTGGAGACGCAGCAGGCGCCATACTTGACCAGATTCTTGGTCTTGAATTTGCCGATCTGTCCAGGTTGGAACAGATGATTGAGCTTGAGCTCACCGGGGCGTTTGGCTTCAGTCATTGGGGCTCTCCTAAATTGATTAAGGTTCGTCATCAGCCCTTGGGTTTGGCCAGCACTTGCTCGCCGACCTTGTCGTCAAAAAGCGCGCCTTCGGCCACCAGTTGGCGGAACTTGATGAAGTCGATGACGTCGCTGCCGGATATCTTTTTCGCATCGAATGCGTTGAAGCCCAACCAGGCTTCGTGGTTCATGTTGGCGGCCAGCCAGTGGCGATTGACCAGCTTCATCTGATCCCAGAAAAATTTTTTCTTGCCGCGGATGCCGTCTATGGAGTTGATCAAGCAATTGGGGAACAGGTTGGCGAATTTCCACACCAAGCGATTGACTTCGGCATCGAGCAATTCGAAGTCCGTTTTGTACTCGGCCATCAGTGATTTGGCGGCGGGAATCTGCTCGGCCGGCGTCGCTTCACCGTAGACAATGTCGCCATCGTCGACATAGGTATCGGTGCGTACCAAGGGGTTGCGCACCCACTTGCCGTCCTTCTTCAGCACCGGCACAGCCTTGCTAATGAGGCCCTTGGCCTTCATCTTGTAGGCGCTCCAGGTTTCGCAGGAGATGCAGTTGTACATGGCGTCTTCCATGCTGAGGAACCAGGGCAGGAAGTCGGTCGAGCCACCCACCGGCGCGGAGCCATGCTTGGGTCCCGCCTGACCATAGACGGCGAGATCCGAGGACACGGTGAGGTCGGTGGCCATGCCGATTTCCTGGCCGCCCGCGACGCGCATGCCGTTCACCCGCGAGATGACCGGCTTTTTGCAGTTGAGAATGCCGTCGACCATGGCGTTGAAGAGGTCCATGTATTCGCCATATTCATTCGGACGCTTGGAATAGTAGGCGGCGTATTCGGCGACATTGCCGCCCGTGCAGAAAGCCTTGTCGCCGACGCCAGTGAATACGGCTGCGACGATCTTGCGATCACTGGAGGCGCGCTGAAAGCCGGCGATGACGCCTTTCACCATTTCGGTGGTGTAGGAGTTGTACTGCGTCGGATTGTTAAGCCATATCCACGCGGAGTACAGGCCGGCTACGGATTGGCCTTGTTCGTCCATCACCGGGCGTTCTTCGTAAATCACCGACGGCGCGTCCTTGCCGAAATGGCTATTGTCGAAAAGCTGATGATCCTTGAGTTCGTTTTCCCTGCGCAGCCATTCCAGTGCCATGTTTATCTCCTTGTGCAATGCTATGAAAAGTTTTTTGACGCGGATGAGCGTGGTTTTATTTCTTGGATATTTGTTTTTATCGCTTTTAATCCGCGCTCATCCGCGATAGCCGCGTCTGCATTTAAAAATCCGGTGTCAGCACCACGCGCCGCTTGAGCTTGCCGTGGTGCGCTTCTTCGAAAACCTGTTTGATCTGGCTCATCGCGCGCACTTCGACGAACGGTTCCAGCGCGATCTTGCCGCTCACGCACATCGCCAGTGCGTCGGGATAGAAAGACGGCAGGGCGCCCCAGCTGCCGATCAGTTCGGCGTCGAAGGCCATCAGCTTGGAGAGCATGTAGGAGACTTCGTCCGTGCCGTAGCCGACGATGATGAGTTTGCCGAGGAAGGAGAGCAGTGCCAGCGCCAGCTCCTGGCCTGGCTTGGTGCCCGTCACCTCGAAAATCTTCCAGCCATAGTTAGCCGGCAAGCCTTGCTCCTTGCAATAGCTTTTGAACAGATCCTTCACTTCCTTGGCCGTCTTGCCGCGCGGATTGATGGTGAAGTCGGCGCCGTAGCCCTTCATGATGTCGAGCTTCTCGTCGTTGATATCGATGCCGATGACAGCTACCGCGCCCATGCCTTTAGCCACCTGTGTCATGAAACTGCCGACACCACCGGCCGCACCGACGACGATGACTCTGTCACCGGCCTTGAGATCGGCGCGGTGGGCCGCCTGGAAGGGTGTGGTCACCGCATCCGCAATCACCGCTAGATGCGCCAGTGGTATGCCTTTGCGGTCGCCAACGACGCATAAATCGTCAGCAGGTACGGGTATATGGCTGGAATAGCCGCCGTAGATGCCCATGGAGTTGCCGGGCATCTTTTGGCTGAGGCAGCGGTTGCCGCGGCCCGATTTGCAGATATCGCATTCATTGCAGGGAATCACCGAGGGAATGATGACTTCACGCCCGATCAGATGCGCCGCCCCGGCGACAACCACGCCAGCGATTTCATGACCCAGGCTGAGCGGCGGCTTGTGTACCGTCGGCACGCCCTGGTAGAAATAGGAAAGATCGGTGTGGCAGACGCCGCAACCGCGCACTTCGACCAGCGCTTCGCGCGGGCCGAGCTCCGGCACCGGAATTTCCGTGCGGATCAGCGTGCCTGGCTCGGTCATTTGCCAAGTTTGAATCTTGGTCGGGATCATCGTTACTCCTGGTTGGTCACGCGCTATTTGTTCTGCCAGACCGGCTTGCGTTTTTCCATGAAGGAATTCAGTCCCTCTACGGCATCGTGCGTGGCCATCAGTTCTTTCAGATAAATTTCCTCGACGGTGAACAGCGCTTCGAAGAAAGGCTTGCCCGAGGCTTCACGAATCGCGCGCTTGGTGTAGATCAGCGCCACGCGCGAGTGCCCGAGGAATCGGCCGAGGAAAGCGTGCGCATCCTGCATGAATGTGACGCGTGGGAAGACGCGGTTCAGCATGCCTAGGCTGAGCGCTTCCTGCGCGCCGATTAACTCGCCACCCAAGAGCAACTCCATGACTTTGGGCAAGGCCACTATCCGAGGCATCAGGATGGCTGCGATGGGTGGGAACACCCCCAACTTGATTTCCGGTTGGCCGAGCTTGGTGTCTTCGGTTGCTATTGCCATGTCGCAGGCCAGTGCCAGTTCGCAACCGCCGCCCATGGCTGAGCCGTTCAGCGCCGCCACCGTTGGCAGCGGGAAGACCATCAGGCGCTTCAAGATGCCGTGAAACACCTCGATCATTTGCACCACTTTGTCCGGCGTGTGATCCATGACGTCTACCCCAGCCGAGAACACTTTCTCGCCCTGCGCCGTGATCATCAGCACCTTGGCCGATTCTTCCTTCGCAGCGTCGTCAATGGCGCGATTGAGTTCCTGCATCAGCGCGATATCCAGCACGTTGTAAGGCGGACGGTTGAGCGTGATGGTGATCAATGCGTCGGCGATGGTGTAGTCGAGAAATTTGAATTTGGTCATAGTTATCTTGAATTTCTTTTTTGCCGCGTCTGCGTTTCAAAACAAATCATCCATCTCATCCGCGCCTACGCCGGGTGGCATGCCGCCGTATTGCTGCATATACGCCTGCACCAACTGGTTTTCGCGCTGGCTGAAGAAAGGCGCTTCTTCGAAGACAAAGAACTTGGCGATGTCGGACTTGTCCAGCATCGCTTCCAGGCCCGCACGCAGGTTCTCCACACCCTTGATGACCAGGGCGGCTTTGTCGGCACCGAGCAATTGATACACACCTGACTCCGTGGTGACGCCGGCGAGCTTGTCGGCGTTAAAGTCCAGCCATGCTTCGGGCGGCAGCACCATGTGTTCAATATTCGCGGCCAGATTGCACTTGAGGCAGCGCAGTGCTTCGGCTTGCGCGCTAGATGCATCGAAACCTAGCTCGACCTCGTTCCAGTTATTGCGCTGATCGTTGGCGATGAAAATCGGGTGATAGTGCTTCTTCTGGTTGAAGCCCTCTTCCCGCCCGATATACGGATCGGTGTCCCAATCGGGCAGCAACTTCTCGTCAATGTTGCCGTCGCCGCCCAGGTAAGCGTCTATGGCCGAGGCCGCTTTGCGGCCCTGCGCGACGGCTTCAATCAGGGTTGATGGCCCCAGTACGCAGTCTCCGCCGGCATACACGCCGGCCCGGCTGGTGAGCATGTTGTCCTCACGCACCTGCACGCGGCCGCCTTTGCCGGTATGCACGATGAAATCCGGATACTCCTCGGCGTGCTGGCCGATGGCGGCGATGACCAGATCGACGTCTTCGGTGAATTCGCTGCCGGCGATTTCCATCGGGCGGCGGCGGCCCGAGGCGTCCGGCGCGCCCAGTTCCATTTTGGCGTAGGTGATCTTCAGGCGCGAGTTCCCATTGTCATTGAGTTCGATTTTCTTGGGCGCGAGCAAGAAGCGCAGATTCACGCCTTCATCGAGACAGCCTTGCACTTCATCGTCGCGCGCTGGCATTTCCTCCTGCGTGCGGCGATAAACCATATCCACAATCTCCGCGCCAAGACGCCGCGCAGAGCGGCAGTTGTCAGTGGCAACGTTACCGCCGCCGATCACTGCGACGCGCTTACCGATGACGATACCCGTCTCGGGGCTGCCGATCTTGCCCATGGTGGCGGCGCGCAGGAAGGTCGGGCTGTCGACGACATTGGGTAGGTTGTCGCCCGGTATGCCCAGCTTGTCACCGCCTTGCGCGCCGATGCCCAGGAACACCGCCTCGTAACCCTGGCCGAACAATTCGTCCATGCTTTCGATGCGCGTATTGAATTTGAACGCGACGCCGAGTTTCTCAACTTCGGCGACTTCCTTATCGATCACATCGTGCGGTACCCGATAAGACGGAATGCCATAGCGTGCCATGCCACCGGCAGCGGGCAGGGCGTCGAAGATGGTGACGGCGTGGCCCTTCTTGGCCAGATAGTAGGCGGCGGTCAGGCCGGCCGGCCCGGCACCCACCACGGCGGCTTGACGGCCGCTAGACGGCAATTGCTTGGAATACTGGCGCCACAAGCCGGTGTCGTTATCGGCGGCGATACGCTTCAGGCTGCGTATGGAAATCGGATCATCCAGATGCTTGCGCCGGCAAGCCGTTTCGCAAGGGCTGAAACAGGCGCGGCCGAGGATGCCGGGGAAGGGCAGTTTCTCGCGCACTACGGCGACCGCTTCGCTGTACATGCCCAGACCCACCAGTTGCACATAGCGCGGCACGTCGATGCCGGCGGGGCAGGTAGCCTTGCAAGGCACTTGGGTTTCTTCCTTGTGCGCTACATCCAGAGTGCGATCCATCAGTGCGCCGGTGGGGCAGACAGTGACGCAGGCCGAGCAAAACTTGCAGCCCGATTCGATCAGCGTGTCCGCAATGGTACCGACCCAAGTGCGCCCATTGGTGTTCTTCACTTCCAGACAGCCGACGCCGCGTACGTCATTGCAGGCGACGAGACAGCGGCGACAGTCTATGCAGAGGTTGTAGTCGCGGTCATAGAACGGTTCGTTCTTGATGACGGGCAACTCGACATATTTATACGGTGGCGTGGTCGCCGGTATGCCGATGTAGTCGGAGACTTTGCGCAATTCGCAACTACTGAAAATGGAGCAGCAGCGTTGCTCCACCGGATTGCCGAAGGAACAGGTCGTACGGCTACAGCCGTCGCGCTGCGGGCAGGTGAGGCAGACGTGCGGGTGGGTGCCGAGGGTCTTGGCAATACGTTCTTGGCGCAGTTTGTCGATGGCGGGCGAGCGGGTGGTGACCACCATGCCGGCTTCAACAGAGGTTGCGCAAGCGGTACGCATGCCGGTGGTACCGGCGATTTCCACCACGCAAAGATTGCAGCCGCTGTCACCCCCACCGCGCTGGCAGGACGGCGGCAGATCGGGATGCGCACACAGGGCGGGGATGTAGAGGCCGGCTGCGGTCGCGGAGGATAGGAGCGAGACACCCAGCGGCGCTTCTACCACTACGCCGTCTATGGTGATTTTTACCAAAGCTGGTAACGGGATGTTTTCCGCGGGCTTCTTCCACCAGGTAAGGACTTGCGTCTCCATACGCCACCTATCCGTGTTGCCCTCGACTAAGTGAGAGCACTGTGAGAGCAATCGACCGACGCTAAAGCAAACGCGGTAAAAAATGCACCATAAAGCATTTATAGATTAAAAAATGTAATACAGTGCATCGCTAGTGACAGTCTAAGCGACCTTAGGCCGTCTCATATTTGATCTACATCAAGCGCCTCTCCAAAAAACATCACAGAATTCAGCGTGTTGTTACAACTCTTGCGTGAGCGTGCCGTGGTTGAAATTGTGCAAATGCAGCAATCGGCCCTGGTCGTGCTATTGCTGTAGATGCGAGGAGTGAGCGGATTCGTGTACGCGTTTAAAAATGGGCTGAATTCAGCAGCGTAAACAGGGAAAAATAACTCCAGTGTCTATTAATTCTTAAAAAACATTTAAATACAAATATATATAGTTTATTTGTAGACGCAGTCCAAGGAAAACGTCTGGACTTTTGCGTTTTAATTGATCTACGTCAAACCCTAGCATCAAAAGGGTTCTTAGAATTCGTTTAATGTTTTATTATGCATTTATATTTAAGTTTAAGCATAATAATACATGTACGTAGAATGGGTTTGGGCCAAGGCAGGAAGATCCGCATCGGTTTCTTCCGCCAAATTTGAAAGGATCGACTATGAGTGCATTATTTGGTCAGTTCAGAGAGTGGTACGAGAAGCGCCACGAGTACGCCCAAGCCTGGAAGGCCCGCACGGGCCGCCCGGTGGTGGCCACTATGTGCACCTATACGCCTGAGGAGTTATTGATCGCCGCCGGCATGTTGCCGGTGCGCGTCCTCGGCGCGCATGAACCGCAAAACGTCACGGAGCCGCATATCTTCGGCATGTTCTGTCCGTTCTGCCGCGACTCGCTGGCTCAGGGGCTACTTGGCCGTTACGATTACTGCGAGGGCGTGACACTCACACAATCCTGCGTCCAGTATCGGCAGACCTTCAACTCCTGGCGCATGCATGTGCCGACAGTGAAGTGGGATTACTACCTGCCGATGCCCAATGAAGTGCAATCGCGCTTCGCTAAGGCCCAACACTACGCCGAGGTCAAAAAGTTTCGCGGCTTTATGGAAGGCGTGATCGGCAAGCCTATCTCCGACGGCGAGATCACCCGCGCTATCGAGATCGTTAACGAAAATCGCCGTCTGCTGCGCGAACTCTACGAATACCGCAAGGAAACCAACCCGCGCGTCACCGGCGTCGATGCCCTGCATGCGTCCATCACCGCCCAGTTCGTCGACAAGGAAGAACACAACAAGGAATTGAAGCGCGTGCTGGCCGAGCTGCCCAAGCAGGCGCAGACACGCGAAGAAGGCATACGTTTTATGACGATTGGTTCGGAGAACGACGACGTGTCCTTTATGGCCATGGTGGAATCAGTCGGCTCGACGATCGTCATCGACGACCAGTGCTCAGGCACGCGCTACTTCTGGAACGAGGCCCGTGTGGGTGACGATCCGATCGCTTCGATTGCCGATCGCTACTGCGAGCGTCCCGCTTGCCCGACCAAGGACTACCCGGTGCACACCCGCTTCGATCATGTGCTGAGTCTTGCCCAGGACTACAACGCCAAGGCGGCGGTATTCCTGCAGCAGAAGTTTTGCGATCCGCACGAGGGCGACTACCCGGACCTGAAACAGCATCTCGAAAAGAACGGCATACCGACGTTGTTCCTCGAGTTCGACATCACCAACCCGATCGGACCCTTCCGCATCCGTATCGAGGCCTTCCTCGAAACGCTGCGTGAAGAAGAGCTGTTCTAGGCGAGTACCCGGCACATGGCCAACAAGGACAAGGAGCAATGATGAAAAATTTATACAAGACCGAGCCGCTCAAGTGCTGGAAGAAAGCCAAGGAGCTGCGCGAACAGTACTACGTCGATTTCGCCAGTGCCAAAGAGAAGGGCGGCATACGCTGGTCCGGTTCTGCCTGGGCGCTCGATGCTATTCCGGCCGGCTTGGGCCGCGACGTGCATTCGCTGACCGGCGAACCCTATGGCGCTGCGGTGGCGCTGGATCGCAAGTTCAACAAGGAGTGCCAGGATGCCGCCGAATCCGCTGGCTTCGCCCGCGACCTGTGCGCCTACATGCGCACCTATTGGGGTTCGCTGCATCTAGACAAATACCTCTTTGGCGGTCCATTCCCCAAGCCCGACTTCAACTTCCAGACGCAAATCTGTTGCTCGCACTCCAAGTGGTATCAGCATGCGTCCAAGATTGAAAAAACGCCGGACTTCTACATCGATGTTGGTGTCGGTCCCTACAAGGACCTGACCGATGAACGCCTGATGTACGTCACCAACCAGGGTCTCGAATCCATCGAGTGGATGGAGAAAATCACCGGTCGCACCTTCGACGACGAACTTTTCATCGAGGCGGTGCAGAATGAAATGCGCTCGACCTCGCTGTGGGCCGCCATCTGCGTTGAGAACAAAGCCAGGCCGGCGCCGCTGGACGAAAAGACCATGTACTCGCTCTACGTACTGGCCACCCTGTCGAAATCTTCAAAGTGGTGCGCCGATTTCTACGAAGAGTGCCTCGACGAAGTGAGGGACCGTGTCAAACGCGGTATCGCCGCCGTCGCCAATGAGAGCTGTCGCGTCATGTCCGATACGCAGCCGCCCTGGGGCTTCCTGAAAGTCTTCCGTTACCTTGAGGAATACGGCGCCGTTTCCATCGGTTCGCTCTACACCTTCGGCCTGGAAGGCATCTGGGAAACCAAACCCGACGGCAGCTGGGGCCCGCGCACCACGGCCATGGAGTTGGGCCTGGAGATGCGCACTCGCGAGCAGGTGATGAAGTTGTATTGCGACTGGAATCTCTCCAAGCCGCAGTGGCAGCACTTCTACGACCCGCGCCTGAAGACCGAAATGATGAAGACCATCGTCAAGGAGTGGCAGGTGGATGGCGTCATGCTGCATCTGAACCGCGGCTGCGAAGGCCTCTCGCTCGGCATCATGGAAAACCGTCTCGGCCTGGCCGCGGCCGGCATACCGGTAATGACCTACGAGGGCAACATGGGCGACGAGCGTGAGTTCGATTTGAGCCGCACTCAAAACCGCGTTGATTCATTCATGGAAACGCTCGGCTTGAAGCGCGAGACCGCCGACGTCTAACCGCACGGAGGAAATACTCATGATTACCGCAGGCATAGATATGGGTTCCCGCACCGTCAAGGTGGTGTTTCTGGAGGAGCTCAACGTGGAGGGTGCGCCGCAGTTGAGGTGGGGCGTCAAGGGTAAACACATGATGTTCCCGGAGGACCTCGATGCCGACCAGGCAGCGGAAAAGGCCTTCGAGGACGGGCTGAAGAGCGCGGGGATAACTCGCGACCAGGTGACGACCGTTATTGCCACCGGCGCCGGTCGCAAGCAGGTCAAGTTCGCCAATTCCGATGTCACCGAGGTAGGGGCCGGCGCGCGCGGCGCGGTATTCATGTGCCCCTCCGCCAAGACCGTGGTCGACGTCGGTGCGGAGGAGGGCCGTGGCGTAAAAGCCAACGCCGAGGGCAAGGTGGTCGATTTTGCCGGCAATGATAAATGCGCCGCCGGTGCGGGCGCCTTCGCTGAATCCATGTCGCGCGCGTTGCAGCTGAGCCTCAAGGAGTTCGGCGAGGCCAGCTTGCGCTCCGACAAGAGCATCCCGATGAACGCGCAATGCACGGTGTTCGCCGAATCGGAAGTGGTCTCGCTGATTCACGCTTCCACTTCCAAGGAAGATATCTCCAAGGCAGTGCTCGACGCGGTAGCCAACCGCGTCTGCGCCATGGTGCGTCGTGTCGGCATTGAGGACGATGTAATCCTCATCGGTGGCATGGTGCACAACCCGGGGTTCGTCCAGTCGTTGAAAGGTGCACTGGGCGTCGAAAAAGTGCATCTGCCGGACATGCCGGAATACATCAGCGCCCTCGGCGCCGCGCTTATTGCGGCCGAAGGCAAGGCTTAAAGTTAAGGCGAAGATAGGAGATCGATATGTCTGAGACCGCAGGTGAGAAAAAGGAATATTGGCGCTGGCAGGAGAACTGCTGGATCGACGAAACGAAGAACTGGCACGACGCGAAAATCATCACTGCCGGTATAGACGTGGGCTCCGTCAGCTCGCAGGCGGTGATCTGCGTCGATGGCGAACTGTACGGCTACAACAGCATGCGCACCGGCAACAACAGTCCGGATTCGGCCACCAACGCGCTCGCTGGCGTGCTGGAAAAAACCGGCATGACACTAGAAGACATCACCTACGTGATCGGCACCGGTTACGGCCGCGTCAACGTGCCTTTTGCGCACAAGGCCATCACCGAGATCGCCTGCCATGCACGTGGCGCCAACTATATGGGTGGCAATACCATCCGCACCATACTCGATATGGGTGGGCAGGACTGCAAGGCCATACATTGCGACGAGAAGGGCAAGGTCACCAACTTCCTCATGAACGACAAGTGCGCGGCCGGTACCGGGCGCGGCATGGAGGTGATCGCCGATCTGATGCAGATTCCGATTGCCGAACTGGGTCCGCGCTCCTTCGAAGTGGATGTGGAACCGGAAGCCGTGTCATCGACTTGTGTGGTGTTCGCCAAGTCCGAAGCGCTGGGCTTGCTCAAAGCCGGATATACCAAGAACAAGGTGATTGCCGCCTACTGCCAGGCGATGGCGGAACGCGTGGTCTCGCTGATCCAGCGCGTCGGCGTCGAGAACGACTTTTTCATTACCGGTGGCATCGCCAAGAATGCCGGTGTGGTTAAGCGCATTGAAAAACTGCTCGGTACCAAAGCGGTAGAAACCAAGTATGACGCTCAGATTGCCGGAGCGCTCGGTGCAGCACTGTTCGGTTACACGCTGATGCTAAAGCAGGGCGCCACACTGAAGGCGGCCTGACATGGAGGCCGGTGTTAACCTGGCGCGAAAATACGCCTTGACCGTAAGCTGCGTGGGCGCGGGAGAATCAGCATGATCGCAAATTATGGCTATAAAGATGGATCCGGCGAGTACTACATCAGTATCGATACCGACATGTGCATCAGTTGCAGCGCCGGTCGCGCGTGTCTCACGGGCTGCCCGAAGAGCATGTTCGAAATCATCAGCGACGATTACGACGACGAAGTGGCGGCCATAAAGCCGGCGTTCCGTCGTTCGCTCGCCTTCGACTGTGTGCAATGCAAGCCGTCCGTCGGCTACACCAGCTTGCCTTGCACCACCGCCTGCACGCCGGGCGCCATCAAGCATTCCTGGTAGGCATGGCACACATCACGATACCCGTGAAGCTGGTGCATGGCGGCATAGTCGGTGATTTGCTGTCGCAGGGCTGGATCAAGAAGACCACTATCGGCGAGCCGCGTCTATCGGAAGTGGTGGAGAACTACAAGATGCTCGGTTACGAGGTGTACGTCATCGAGCATGTCGAGGAAAGCGGCGCATGCAATTCCTGCTTTACGGCGGGCGCGGAAATCGGACGCGTGAATGGGGATGTTTACATCCGCAAGTCCAAATCGGCAAAGCCGGTGGATGACGAACTGTTCTAAGTTACCGGCGACGTATCTCGGCGACGTATCTCGGCGACTGATATCGGCGACTTATTAGGGCCGCCCCGAATTTTTTCAGACTGAAGGAGAATTGTGATGGCAGTGCAAGAACCTAAAATGCGCGTCATGAAGCCGGAAGACATCGATGCCGTAACCGCCATCGATACGCTGGTGACGAAGCAACCGCGCCGTGCATACTACGCCCGTAAAATCGAGGCAGTTTTGAATAATCCGCACAACATCAACGCCTCGCTCATCGCCGAACTGGATGGCAAGATCGTCGGTTTCATCATGGGCGACCTCTACTTTGGCGAATTTGGTATTCCCGAAGCCAGCGCCACTATTGATACGCTGGGCGTCAATCCCGCCTATCAGAACCGCGGCGTGGCCCACGATTTGATGGACCAGTTCCTCACCAATATGAAGGCGGTCGGTGTGCAGAAGGTTTATACGCTGGTGAATTGGGATAACTTCTCGCTGGAGAAATTCTTCTCCCGCCACAAGTTCCTGCCGTCGAAGCGCATCAGTCTCGAATTGCAGATGCCCTGAAATTGAACGTTTCGGGTTGCGAGTATCGGGTTTCGAGTTAGATCGCGAAACCCGAAACCTGAAACACCAAAGTGGCCGTTAGGCCATGGTCAATCAAGCTGCGGCCGGTAGATCGACAGGTTCATTGAGAACCAGCCAATACACGCCTAATTGGCCAACAGCGTGGATGAATTTCTCGAAATCGACCGGCTTGCGGATGTAGCTGTTGGCCCCCAGGCTGTAGCCTTCGTAGATGTCTTGCTGTTCTTTGGAGGTGGTGAGGATGACTACCGGCAGCAGGCTGGTGTGCTCGTTAGCACGTATGCGGCGCAGCACTTCCAGTCCATCTATCCGTGGCAGCTTAAGATCCAATAAAATCAAAGCGGGCATCACGCTGACGTCACGCCCGGCATGCGCACCGGTAGCAAAAAGATAGTCCAGCGCTTCAACACCGTCGCGCGCGACCACGACCGGGTTATTAATGCGGTTTTTATTGAATGCGCGTAAGGTCAGCGCTTCGTCGTCGGGGTTGTCTTCCACCAGCAATATTGGACGGTCGCTTGCCATGTCTGTGTATTCCTATTACGAAAGCGTGAAATAAATAGTTGCGCCTTGATTAGGGCAACCTCCTCCCGCCGTACCCTCCCAAGATGTGGTCCACGATCAAGGTCCACAATCCAGGCCCCACGATCCGGGCTCACTATATATGAGCCACTATCCCAGGGCGATGCCCATGCTTTTAAATCTATCACCCGGGGAGCGCTAGCAAGGGTGACTCCACGACACGGCGTACAGAATGCCATGACCGGCCCCGTTTATCGCCGACAAAATACACCGGTGTGCGGCCTTCATGCAAGCCAAGCTGATAGAAGCGCATTGCCGCTCTACCGGGGATTTCCTGGCTTTGCTTAGGCGCTACTTCTGCGACACACCGCCAGGGGACTAGGTGGAACCCCGGGCACCGCAATACACCCAGTATTATATCGGCATGAACGGCAAAATCCATACTTTCGCGGCGCATTGTGACGCGTTCCATCGCCCTTATTACGGCAACTGCTCCCGCGAGAGCAAGAACACCATGCCTACGCTGTTGCCGGATTCCAGCCAGGTGAAATCAAGATCGGGAAAGGCGTGCTCCACGATGGCGCTGTTGCCGCCCACTTCAACCGCCAGCACCCCACTCGGTTTGAGGTGTGTGCGCGCCTCGGCGAGGATGCGGCGCACGATATCCAGCCCGTCTTCGCCGGCTGCCAGCGCCAGCGCCGGCTCATGGCGATATTCCTCGGGCAAGGCGCGCATCGATGCCGCCGTGACATAGGGGGGGTTGGAAATAATCAGGTCGTAGCTGTGGTCTCGTAGCCCCTCGAAAAGGTCGGAATGGATGGGTCGCACGCGGCCATCGTAGTCGTAGTCGGCGATATTTTTTTTCGCTACTTCCAGTGCATCGGTGGAGATATCGACGGCATCGACCTGCGCGTGCGGAAACGCCTCGGCGAGCAGTATGGCGAGACAACCGGAACCGGTGCACAGATCGAGCGCATCGGCGATACCTTCGACGTCCTTCAACCACGGCGCGAAGGCATCGTCCGCCAATAGTTCGGCGATATGCGAGCGCGGCACTAGCACGCGCTCATCGACATAGAAGCGGTAACTGCCCAGCCAGGCCTCATGAGTGAGGTAGGCCGCCGGTATGCGCTCCCGCACGCGTCGTAGGAGGATCGCGTGGAGAGCCTCGCGTTCGTCGGCCGTTAGCGATGCGTCGAGGAAGGGTTCGAGCCGGTCTAGCGGCAGGTGCAGAGTATGCAGGATGAGATAGGCGGCTTCGTCATAGGCTTCCTGCGTGCCGTGGCCAAAGTACAGCCCCGCCTCGTTGAAACGGCTCACCGCCCAACGCAGAAAATCGCGCAGGGTGATGAGCTCGTCGGGCGGGCTGTCCGCGTGACTGTCCGCGTGACTGTGGTCGTGATCGTGTTCGTTGCTCACGGCGCCAGCAGCCTTTGTAAGGTGCCTTGATAGATTTTCGAAAGCGGCTCGATGTCCGCTACGGCGACACATTCATTGAGCTTGTGGATGGTGGCATTGAGCGGGCCCAGCTCGATGACCTGTGGACAAATGTCGGCGATAAAGCGGCCGTCGGAGGTGCCTCCGCTGGTGGAAAGTGTCGTCTCGACACCCGTGACTTCGCGTATGGCGGCGGCGACCGCGTCGACCAGGCTGCCGCGGGGCGTGAGATAGGGCTTGCCAGAGAGCGTCCACTGCAAGTCGTATTCGACGCCGTGGCGGTCGAGCGTTTCATGCACCCGCTTTTTCAAATCTTCAGGTGTACTCGCGGTGGAGTAGCGAAAATTGAAATGTATCTCGGCGCTGCCGGGGACGACGTTGTCCGCGCCGGTGCCGGCGTGGAAGTTGGAAATCTGCCAGGAGGTCGGCGGGAAATATTGGTTACCTTCGTCCCACACGGTGCTAGCCATTTCGGCTATGGCAGGCGCAATTAAATGCACAGGATTTTTCACCAGATGCGGATAGGCGATGTGGCCTTGCACACCTTTGACTATTAGCTTGCCAGAGAGCGAGCCACGACGACCGTTCTTGATGGTGTCGCCGAGCTTATCCACACAGGTGGGTTCACCAACGATGCAATAGTCCAGCCTTTCGCCACGTGCTTTCAGGGCTTCGACCACCACCACCGTGCCGTCGACGGCTTTACCTTCTTCATCCGAGGTGAGCAGCAGTGAAATGTTGCCGGCATGAGCGGGTGTGGCGGCGATAAAGCGCTCCACAGCGGTGACGAAGGCCGCGATGGAGGTCTTCATATCGGCTGCGCCGCGTCCATAGAGCATGCCGTCGCGTACCTCCGGTTGAAACGGGTCCGAATGCCACTGATCACGCGGACCCGGCGGCACCACGTCGGTATGCCCGGCGAAGCATAGCGCAGGCCCGGCCGCGCCGCGCCGCGTCCACAGATTGGACACGCCGTTGCGGTCCATGCGCTCAAGCGTGAAGCCCAGGGGTGCCAGTCGCGCCGAGATGAGTTCCAGGCAGCCGCCGTCAGCCGGCGTGACCGAACTGCGGGCAATTAACTGCTTGGCAAGTTCCAGTGTCTCGCTCATGAGTCACCGGCTTCGTCGAGATTGAGCGAAAATTCCTTGAAGGAAGCGTTGCCCGAATTGGCGTTCTCAAACTCAAGGCTGTCGCCGGCTGCCGTTGACTTTCCATCCCCTGGCGTGGGCGCGCCGAGTTGCGAGTTGTTAATGAGCCACGACAAGTTGGTAGGTGAATCCGAGTTCGCCAACGCTTCTTCGAGGGTGATTACTTTGTCGCGATAAAGACGGAAGAGATCTTGCTCGAAGGTTTGCGAGCCGGGTGCGAGGCTTTGCTCCATGGCTTCCTTGATGCTGTTGATCTCGCCTTTCTCGATCAACTCATGGACATGACGGGTGTTGAGCAGGATTTCCACGGTCGGTATGCGTTTGCCATCGGGCTTGCGCACCAGCCTTTGCGAAATGATGCATTTCAAGCTGACTGATAAATCCAGATACAGCGCCCCGCGGTTTTCCAGCGGGTAGAAGTTGATGATGCGGTTGAGCGCATGATAGCTATTGTTGGCGTGCAGGGTGGCGAGGCATAGGTGGCCGGTTTGCGCGTAGGAGAGCGCGGCCGTCATGGTTTCCTTGTCGCGGATTTCGCCGATGAGGATGCAGTCTGGCGCCTGCCGCATGGCGTTCTTGAGCGCGTGTTCCCAGCCCAGGGTGTCCAGCCCGATTTCACGCTGGTTCACCACGGATTTCTTGTGCTTGAACAAATACTCGATCGGGTCTTCTACTGTCAGGATGTGGCCGGCGCGATTGGCGTTGCGGTAATCGAGCATGGCCGCGATGGTGGTGGATTTGCCCGACCCCGTGGAACCTACGACCAGCGCCAGGCCGCGTTTTTCCATGATGAGTTCGGACAGTACAGGAGGTAGCCCCAATTCATTCAGCTGCGGAATCACGCCCTGAATGAAGCGCACCACGATAGCAATGCTGCCGCGCTGCCAGAACATATTCACGCGGTAGTTGCCGGCGTTGCGCACGCCGAAAGAAATGTTGAGTTCCTTGTTCTGCTCGAAATGCTTGATTTGCTCAGGCGTCAGCATTTCATAGGCCATGCGCTGGATGGTGGCAGGATCCATGATTTGCTGATTGATCGGAATAGTGGTGCCTTGAAGCTTGATATGTATGGCCGCACCGGCCGTGACGAATATGTCCGAGGCCTGCTTCTCGGCCATCAACTGAAACAGTTTGTCGAAAATCATGGCCTCTCCCAGAAATAGGGTGTGTGGCGGATCAAATACCGCGCAGCAATTCGTTAATGCCGACCTTGGCACGGGTCTTGGCATCCACCTGCTTGACGATGACGGCGCAGTATAGGCTGTACTTGCCGTCGGCGGAGGGCAGGTTGCCGGAGACGACTACCGAGCCGGCCGGCACGCGGCCGTAAATGATCTCTTCTGTATCCCGGTTGTAAATGCGCGTGCTCTGGCCGAGAAAAACGCCCATGGAGATCACGCAGTTGTCTTCGACAATGACGCCTTCCACCACTTCGGAGCGCGCGCCGACAAAGCAGTTATCGCCGATGATGGTTGGATTGGCTTGCAAAGGCTCCAGCACGCCACCGATGCCCACTCCACCGGAGAGGTGCACGTTCTTGCCGATCTGCGCGCACGAGCCGACGGTGGCCCAGGTATCGACCATGCTGCCTTCGCCGACATAAGCACCGATGTTGATAAATGAGGGCATTACCACCACGTTCTTGCCTATGAACGCGCCGCGGCGCACGGTGGCCCCGGGCACCACGCGAAAGCCGCCGCGCTCGAACTGTTCCTGGTCGTAGCGGGCGAATTTGGTCGGCACTTTGTCGAAGCAGCGCATGGCGCCGTCTTCCATCACGCGGTTATTTTCGAGGCGAAAGGAAAGTAGCACCGCCTTCTTGATCCACTGATGCGTGGTCCATATACCGTCGATTTTTTCCGCCACGCGCAGCTCGCCGGAATCGAGCCGGTTCAGCACGAAGTCCACCGCCTCGCCCAGCTTGGCGGGTGCCTCGCCCGGTTTGATAGAGGCGCGATCTTCCCACGCTTGTTCAATGACGCTTTGGTATTCCTGCATGAGTCTTCCTTAGAGTTTTTTGCAATAGGCCGCGATGCGCTCGGCGGCGTCGAGACATTCAGCGAGAGTAGGGACGAGCGCAATGCGCACGAAGTTTTCGCCTGGGTTGAAACCCGCCACTGTGCGGCCTAGGTAACTGCCCGGCAATACCGTCACATTATATTCACGCTGCAAGCCCAGGGCGAACTGGGTGTCGGAGATCGGTGTACGCGCCCAGAGGTAGAACCCGGCGTCCGGCATCGCAGTGGGGAGGTGCGCCGCAATGCGCGGGGTGACCGCCTCGAACTTCTCGCGATAGAGTCGCCGGTTTTCGCGCACATGCGTTTCGTCGTTCCAGGCCGCGATACTCGCCTGCTGTACGGCGGGGCTCATGGCGCAGCCGTGGTAGGTGCGATAAAGCAGGAATTTCTTCAACAGTGCCGCATCGCCTGCCACAAACCCCGAGCGCATGCCCGGCACATTGGAGCGCTTGGAAAGGCTGGAGAAAACCACCAGTCCACGAAAATCCTCCCGCCCCAATTGGTGTGCGGCTTGCAACGCGCCCAGCGGCGGATGCGCTTCGTCGAAATAGATTTCCGAATAGCATTCGTCGCTGGCGATGACAAAGCCGTGGCGGTCGGCCAGTTCGAACAGCAAGCGCCAATCGTCGAGCGTCAGCACATGGCCGGTCGGGTTATCGGGCGAGCAGATGTAGATGAGTTGTGTGCGTCGCCAGGTTTCTTCCGGCACAGCGGCGAAATCCATGGCGTATCGGTTGTGCGGCAACTGATCAATAAAGGCCGGCTCTGCCCCGGCGAGCAAGGCCGCACCTTCGTAGATTTGATAGAAGGGATTAGGACACAACACCAAAGCACCCGGCCGGCTGCTATCGATGACGCATTGGGCGAAGGCAAACAGGGCTTCGCGCGAGCCATTCACCGGCAGCACCTGAGTGGCCGCATCCGGCGTGGGTAGGCCGTAACGCCGCGCCAGCCAGTTGGAGATAGCGCTGCGCAAGGCGTCGCTGCCAGCGGTCGTGGGATAATTCGCCAGCCCGCCCAGGCTCGCCGTCAAGGTTTCCTTGATAAAGGTGGGGGTCTCGTGTTGCGGTTCGCCTATCGACAAGCGGATTTCGCTCAGATCAATGGGCGGTGTGACGCCCTGAAACAACTGGCGCAGTTTCTCGAAGGGGTAGGGCTGAAGTTTTTCTAGATTGGGATTCAAGGCTGAGGGGGCGCGCGCAGAAATACCGCAACGCGCGTCAAATCAACGAAAGCACGAATTATAAGTTGGGCATGCCATGCCGGCCAATAAAAATACCGCCATCGCCTCCCTGCTCGTCGGCGCCCTAGTCTGGGGACTGATCTGGCAGCCTTATCGCGTGCTTGAGCATGCCGGCGTCTCGGCGATCCTGGCCGCCACCTTGACCTATGTCGTGGCTTTCGTCTTCGGTGCAATCGTCTTGCATCGGCACTTGCGCGGCTGGCGTTTCTCGTGGTTGCTGCTCGCCATTGCGCTGGCAGGGGGCGGCTGCAACATGGGCTATGTGCTGGCCACCGTGCATGGCGTGGTGATGCGCGTGCTGCTGCTGTTTTACCTCGCGCCTTTATGGACCGTCCTGCTTTCCCGCCTGATGCTCGGCGAGCGCCTGAACGCCGCGGGGGTAGGCGTGGTGGCATTGTCCCTAGGCGGTGCCGTGGTCATGCTGTGGCAACCTAGTTTCGGATTGCCACTACCGCAGAACGGCGCCGAATGGATTGGCTTAGTGGCCGGCTTTCTCTTTGCGCTAACCAACGTCCTCATACGCAAGACGACACACCTTTCCATTGAGCTGAAATCCATGGCGATATTCTCTGGCGTCATCGCCCTGGGCCTGATGCTGCTACCTTTCGAGCCGCTCAGTCTCGCGCCCTTGGCGCAGACACCAGCCTGGCTGCGGGTACTGCTGGTGGGTGTGGTGCTGTTGGCGGTCAACCTCGTTGTGCAATTCGGTCTCACGCATACACCCGCCAATCAGGCCATCGTCATCTTTCTGTTCGAATTGGTGGTGGCGGCTATCTCGTCATGGCTGCTCGCGGGTGAAGTGATGGGCATGAAGGAATGGCTGGGCGGTGCGATGATTATTGCCGCGAGTTTGTTTTCCGGGCGCATGGAAACGCGGCATACGCCCGATGCCGGCTAGAAAGTAGGCATCGACGCGTACTTCCGACTTCACGACTCTCGTTGCCGCGCGTTTGGTCTTGGGCATTCTAGGCGGCCTTTTCCGATAGAATTCCGCCATGCCGCGCTATTTCGCTCTGGTGCCGGCGGCGGGTTCGGGCGTGCGCATGGGCGATGCGCTGCCCAAGCAGTATCTGCCCATAGCTGGCCGCCCGCTGATCCATTACGCTCTTGCCACGCTCTGCGCCGCGCCGCGCCTGGAGCGGGTTTTCGTCGTGCTGGCGGCGCAGGATGAAGCGTGGGACAAACAATGGCGTACGCTTGATCATGCTATCTTTGGCGATAAGCTAGTCGCACTGCGCTGTGGCGGTGCGACGCGCGCGGACAGCGTGCTGAATGGCTTGCAGCATATGGCGGAGATTGCCCATGCGGATGATTGGGTGCTGGTGCACGATGCCGCACGACCGTGCCTCTCGCCGGCACAGCTTGATGCATTGATCGACGAAGTGGGCGACGACGCGGTCGGCGGCATTCTCGCCGTGCCAGTAGCCGATACCCTCAAGCGCGCGGGGGACGACGGGCGCATCGACACGACCTTGCCGCGCGAGCAGCTCTGGCAAGCCCAGACGCCGCAAATGTTCCGTTACCGTCTGCTGTGTGCAGCACTGATAAAAACGCGTGTGGTCACGGACGAAGCGAGCGCCATCGAAGCGCTGGGTCACCGGCCTAAGCTGGTGGCGAGCGACCCTATCAATTTAAAAATCACTTATCCGTCTGATCTCGCTTTAGCCGAACGGATATTGCTGAATAGAACTTTGTTGAAGGGACCTGATTAATGCGTATCGGTCAAGGCTTTGATGTACACGCGCTGGCGGCGGGCCGCCTGCTCATCATCGGCGGTGTGGAGATTCCGTATGAACGAGGCTTGCTCGGGCATTCGGATGCTGATGTGTTGCTGCACGCCATCACCGATGCCCTGCTCGGCGCAGCGGGCCTGGGCGATATCGGCCGGCATTTCCCCGACACCGACCCGAAGTTCAAGGACGCCAATAGCCGCCATCTGCTGCGCGAGACATCGCGTTTGATCGACCGTGCGGGTTATGCCGTCGTCAACATCGACGCCACCATCATCGCCCAGGCGCCTCGCATGGCGCCGCACGTGGCGAAAATGGCCGCGAACATCGCCGCCGATCTGGGGATCGAACCCGGCTGCGTGAACATCAAGGCCAAGACCACTGAGCAACTCGGCTTTACAGGTCGTGGCGAAGGCATCGCCGCTCAAGCCATGGCGCTGATCGAGCGTGCTGAAAGTGAGGACCGCTGAGGCAGCACTGCCCAGGCATTTTCTGCCGCTAATTGCGTAAATCTAGTTTCTGCTGCAACAGACAGTTGAGCAAACGCAGATCACGCTCACTCACTATCGTCTGAATGTCGTCCGGCAAGAAATGCAGTTTGAAGGCGAGGATGGCGGCGTCAAGATTGCGGGTGTCGTAGCCGAGCGCAGCCAGAGCGAGTTTGGCCTCGAAGCCGGGCGGCACGTCGAAGGCGGGATTCTTGCACCAGAGGCCATAACCTTCCTCGGCGAGACGCTGCCAAGGGAAGTAGCGGCTGGGATCGGTTTTACGTCGGGGTGCGATGTCGGCATGGCCGAGATAATTTGCAGGGGGAATCTGGTAGCGCACGGAGAGGTCGTGCAGCAGCGTCAGTAGCGCTGCGATTTCAGCTTCGGGGAAGGGTTCTGCACCATTGTTGTCCAGCTCGATGCCTATGGAGGCGGAGTTGATGTCGGTATTGCCGCCCCATTGCGACACACCAGCATGCCAGGCGCGGTGACGTTCATCTACTAACTGAATAATTTTGCCGTCCCGGGCTATCAGGTAATGGGCGCTGACGGCACGGGCGGGATCGGTGAGCGTGCGTAATGCCTCATCGACGCTGTCGTCGCTGGTGTGGTGGAGGATGACCCAATTGGGCCATCGTTCATCGAAGTTGGGCGAGGGCTGCCACTCGACGGCCATATCCGAACTGGCTCCAACTCTTGGCGGCAGCGGCACGCAGCCGATCAGCGTTGCGACAAACACGCCTAGGACTGAGTTAGCGGCTCTCACGTTCGGTCACTGCGGGGCAATACCGGCAGCTCTCGCAATTCATAGCGACGCTCGAGTCGGTCGCTTCCCTTATGTTGTTGCGGGTACCGTTTCGCAAAACTTCTCGCATATTTCAGGCGGACCGAATCGTCCTCGAAGTTCAGCAGAAGTGACAACTCCATTTTCATCGATCGAAAAGCGAATACGGATAAGCGGATTTGGCTTGAAGTAAACCTCGTTAGTTGAAAAAGCTACAAGTTCCAAAGGCTCGCTATCGCCACGTTGTGAATAAAGTCGATTGTTTCGGCAGGTAATTCGCCGGTTTTCCAATGCGTTGATCTCATAGGCACCTTCATACCGAGCCAATACGTCAGGGCTTAACTCTATCGCCGACGGTTCTTGGTAAGGCTGACCGATGACCAACGCAGCGATTTTGAATGCAAGGTGTCCAGGATCGGCCCCCGTGTTGTTAGATAAAACGGCGATGAAAGCGTGGTCGCTGGGCATTCGAATCGCATAAGTTCTAAAACCGTTGATGCCACCTCCATGCTCAACCAAGACATGTTCAGCATATTCGGAAATTGCCCACCCAAAACCGTACGCGGTAGACGATCCATCTGTGAGCTGCTGCGGAACAAAAGCCTGCTGAAGCGTCTCTAGTGTAAGCAATTGGTCTGTGTATAACGCTGTGTCCCAGATGGCCAAATCGTCCACGGTCGATGCCAATGCGCCGGCTGCGTACGGCTGAGTCAAACCCAAATAGTCGGCATTGGTATAGTCCTCAGTGCCCTTGTCGTAACCGGAAACGCGTCCGGGGATTACGCGGAGCGGACTGTCATAGTAGGAGTGCGTCATCCCCAAGCGGTCGAATATGTTTTGTTGGATGAACTGCTCATAGGGTTGCCCGGATACTTCCTCGATAATGGCACCCAGCAGGACATAACCTGAGTTGTTGTAAGCCCAGCGCTCCCCGGGCGCAAACTGCATGGGCTGGGACTTGAAAAAGTCGATCAATTCCTGGACGGTGAAATCCTTTCTCCATAACGGCAACCAATCCGGCATATCGGTGTAGCTCTTGATACCGGATGTATGTGCCAGGAGATGCTTAGGGAAACGCTGAACAAGTAGTCGCGAAGCGCGCCATCAAATTCAGATCAATTTGATCAAGGCGAAATTGTGAACGAAATCGAAATTCCATCGGAGATATGCCCGCTTCTGGTGCTTGATACGAGGCATTTTCCCGCATCCTGCTCATATTGGACGCACCGCTCCCGTCAGCGGACTTCCCCACTTGACGATGTTGATCATCGCCAGCATGGCGAAGGCGCGATTCGCATTCTTCGCCAAGCCACGATAACGGGTCTTGGCAAAGCCCCACAAACGTTTGAAGGTGAGGAAGGGATGCTCCACCTTGGAACGCACACTCGACTTGCGCCGATTGGTTTCTTTGTCCGCTTCAGTCAAAGGACTGTTCCGGTAAGCGCGTTTGTTGGTGAAGTCCTTCGCTCGGGGAGCGAGGATCCTGAGTCGCTCCCGTTGTTCCTTGCCCCGG
>JBBQGH010000036.1:0-29029 GCA_038322845.1 Gammaproteobacteria bacterium | reverse complement strand
CTTGGCTATTACTGCCGGCTTGACTCCCATCTCCAATTGCGTTTGGATCATCGTCCGCTCTTCAATACTCAACTGTGTGTAGATTTTTCCCATGCAACATTCTCTCCCAGAAATGTTGCACTTGGATTTTGAGCGCGCCCTCCAAAAAAAGAACACAACCAAATCAGAATTACTTTTTCCGGGGTTCTATACCTTCACCCAGCCGCTTCAGAGTGGCGGGTGGCACTTCGCCTAAAATGGTAATCAGATTATTGCCCACCGTGCGTTTATAAACATTGATCGCACCGGCGGAATAGGTGCCAAGCGTGGGCTTCGCATCGTCTTCCGCCAGCGGCTCAATAAACACCGAAATTGAAGCCAACCCATCCGAGAAGACGTAATGCGCCGCTTCGACGCCCGCTCGCGAAGTCCGGCGTTTCATTCCCGCGCTTTTTCGGAAGCCGGGTAAGAGCGTTTTAAATACCCAATCCCCACCCGCAGGCGAGGTTTCCGCGGCATGGGCGTTTTGCACGCGCCAGGCAGTGCTTTGAACGTCAAATTTAGGCAAAAGCAAGTCGCGATCTATTGAACCACCGATCTGTATTTGACTGAAGGCAAACTGTTCTATCGTTTCTTCACGTTCATCGACCATGCGCGCTTTTAGCAACAGTCCGGAGCTGGTATCCGCCCAGAACAGGTGGCCGTAGCGCAGTGCGTCGCGTGGTTCAAGAATGATCAACTGGCTCTCCAGACCGGCCACTCGGGACAACTCCCCTTTGTGGATTTTGTAGTACTCGGTTAGGCCGCCGAAGGAGGATGGCAACAAAGCCGGAAAGCCCTTGTACTGCCAGCGCCGCTCGACGATGACGGTCTTGTCGTCCGGCAGGAAGCATTTGACCTCGTCATTGGTTCTCAGCACTTCGCGCGGACTGCCGTCCAGCACCTCGAGTTTTTCCTGTTCCCCGTTGGCACCGACCACGTGGGTGATGCGTGAGGTCTCGGCGCTACCCCCACTTTGATAGACGAAGGTGCCGGTGTAGTTCAGTTTCTGCGCGGCCACCACCATTTTCTGCAACCAAGCCGCCGCATCAATTTGCTGCTCGGCCTGCGCAGGTAGGGAGAGGCAGCCACTCAAGGCCAGTAGCGCAAGCGCACGACTCATTGCCTGCCGCCCTGATGAATTTCGGAAACAGTCCGCACGTACGGGGCAATGCTCTGCATAGGCCCACTGGGGGAGTAGGCCTGGTGGGCGACAAGATATTCTTTCAGTGCATCGTTTTGGATAGGCCGTAATGAGACTGCGGTAGCCGGCATCTGCTGCAAGATCGATCGGGCGACGGCCAGTTGGGCAACTTGCGGCGAGTTGAAAGACTGCGCCACCCACCCGACCGCCGCAGCGCCCATCACCGATGCGGCCAGGGGCAAGGCGTAGCGCATGGCGCTCTTTTTTGCAGGCGCCATCGCACTAGGCGCAAGCACAACCGGTTCTTGGGCGAGACGCGTCGCCAGTGTGGCGGAAAATTCTGCAGAGATATCGGGTGCATGCCGCAATGCATCGCCGATTACGTGATAGATCTGCCAGGTTTTTCGAAGCGCCACGTCGCGACGCAAAACGTCAAGCGCGCGATGGGTAGAAAAAGCGTCCAGTTCATCGTCAAGAAGCGCGGAAATCTCTGCTTTCATGGCTACCACCTCGTATCGGAAGCCGTATCGAGCAACGGCTTCAACTTTTCTGCAATGGCTTCGCGCGCCCGAAATATCCGCGACCGAACGGTACCTATCGGGCAATCCATAACGCCCGCGATTTCTTCGTAACTTAAGCCCTCAATTTCGCGCAACATGATAGCGGTGCGCAATTCCTCGGGCAACGCGTCCATAGCCGCGTTCACCGTTTCGCCTACCTGCTTGGACTGCAACAAGCGTTCTGGTGTGTTGTTGTCCCGCAACTGCTCGCCTTCATCGAAAGATTCAGCCTCTTCCGAGTCGTACTCCGTTGTGGTCGGCGCTCGCCGGCCCTGAGAAACCAGGTAGTTCTTGGCGGTATTGACGCCAATGCGATAAAGCCATGTGTAGAACGCACTGTCACCGCGGAACGCGGGCAAGGCTCGATAGGCCTTGATAAACGTCTCCTGCGCCACATCCTCTACCTCGGTCGGGTCGCGAACGAATCGCGACAACAAACGTAACAGTTTGCGCTGATACTTGGACACCAACAGCCCGAATGCCTGCTGGTCACCACGTTGTACCCGAACGACCAACTGCTGGTCTACTTCCCGTTCTCCCATACCGGCGGCTATTTTTTTAAGTTGATTGAACCCGGCATACTCAACACCGGGAGCCTCAGTATAAACGAAGCATTACTGAAGCACTCTGGCGTGCGCCGCTAACCGTCACTGCACAGACCATCCGCTTGAGAAATAGTTCATTGCCTGCCAGGTTGAGCACCACCTTAGGTGATTTTCGCAATTTGGCGCATGGTATATTTGTGCCCCTGCGTTTTTCCCTCCTCGCTTTCCCCAATTCAGTGCAGGCATACGACGTTCTCATTCTTGGTAGCGGACTGGCCGGTCAATCGTTGGCGTTGCACCTCGCCGAGCGCAAGAAAGTCGCCTTGGTCACCAAGCGCGGGTTAGAAGACGGTGCTAGCAGCCGGGCACAGGGCGGCATCGCGGCCGCCTTAGACGATCAAGACTCCGTCGCGGAACATGTCAAAGACACCCTGATCGCCGGTGCCGGACTTTGTAACATGCGTGCCACCCGCTTTGTTGTCGAGCGCGGCAAGGAAGCTATCGACTGGCTGATCGCGCAGGGCGTGCCCTTTACGCGCGACGCCTCAGTAACCGGCTATCACTTGACGCGTGAAGGTGGCCACAGCCATCGCCGCGTTATTCATGTCGCCGATGCTACCGGTTGGGCCGTTCAGCATACGCTGACGCAAAAGGTCCAGGCTCACCCCAACATCGACGTTTACGAAGAGCATATTGCCATCGACCTGATCGCCGGCGCCAAGTTCGGTTTACCGGAGCAGGGCTGCCTGGGCGCTTATGTGCTGGACAAACGCAGTGGCCGTGTCGTCACCTTTGCGGCGCCGCATACTGTCTTAGCGACCGGTGGCAGTGGCAAGGTGTACCTCTATACGACTAATCCGGACACGGCGACAGGCGACGGCATCGCCATGGCATGGCGCGCAGGTTGTCGCGTCGCCAATATGGAGTTCGTGCAGTTCCATCCGACCTGTCTTTACCACCCGCATGCCAAAACTTTTCTGATCACCGAAGCCATGCGTGGTGAAGGCGGCCTGTTGCGACTGCCCGATGGCACGCGCTTCATGCCCGCGCACGATGCGCGGGCGGAGCTTGCGCCGCGAGATGTGGTGGCGCGCGCCATCGACTTCGAAATGAAAAAACGGGGTCTGGATTGCGTCTATTTGGACATGACGCACAAGGGCGCCACCTTCTTGATTGAACATTTCCCAACCATCCACGCGCGTTGCCTTGAGCTCGGCATAGACATCACCAACCAGCCCATCCCGGTGGTGCCAGCAGCGCATTATGCCTGCGGTGGCGTGGTGGCAGATCTTGCCGCACGTACCGACCTGCCCGGTCTTTACGCAGTGGGCGAAACCGCATTTACCGGTTTGCATGGCGCCAATCGTCTCGCCAGTAATTCGCTGCTCGAATGTTTGGTATTTTCTAAAGCGGCCGCCGAAAATATACTCGCCGCACCGAAGAAAGACATGCCGGAATTACCACCCTGGGACGAAAGCCGTGTGACTGACGCCGATGAAGAAATCGTGCTATCGCACAATTGGGATGAATTACGTCGTTTCATGTGGGATTACGTGGGTATCGTCCGCACCAATAAACGACTGGAGCGCGCACGACATCGCATCCGCTTGCTGGAAAGCGAAATCAACGAGTATTACGCCAATTTCCGCGTCAGCAATGACTTGATCGAGCTGCGCAACCTGGTACTTACCGCCGACCTCATAGTGCGCTGCGCTCAGCGCCGCCGCGAAAGTCGTGGCCTACACTTTAGCCGTGATTACCCCGATACCCTGCCCATCGCTCGGAATACTGTATTGCGTAATAGTCTTACGCGTCGTTAGTGGCGATTTTATTGAACTTCCGTGGCCGCATTCACTTGATCCGCCTTCCAACGCAGCCAAATGCGTAGGGCGCGGAACTCCTTAGCAGGTAAAGCATCGGGCAGCACCACCACAGCCCGTAAGCGCCGCCAATGAGTGGACTTCAGCAATATCACTACCAGCCAGGGCAAGGCCGTGCTTTGCGCGGAAACCTTACAGGCAACTGGGTCCGTCGCGGTAGTACTTAGCGTGCATAGCACCGTTCCGTCCGCGGCGAATGTCAGGTCGCGAATCGAGGTGGCGTCGTTGAGCAAGGCATAACGCCGGATGCCCAACCAGGCGGAGAGCGCCAGGCCGCCGCCCAGCAAGAGCTTAAACGCCCAAGCCACATCCAGTGGCAGCAAGCTGCTTATTGCCGCTCCATGGAGTAACGCTATACCGACGATCAACTGCCGTGACGGACGCAACAATAGCTGTAGTGGGAATTGCATCCGGCGGCGAGTCGCTTAGTGTCGCTCAGCGCTGGGTAGCTGAATGTCGCTTAAACCCGCTTGAAGGCGAGTGTGCCGTTAGTGCCGCCGAAACCGAAGTTATTTTTGATAGCGATGTCGATTTTCAGATCACGCGCCACGTTGGCGCAATAATCGAGATCGCACTCCGGATCCTGCTCGAAGATATTCATGGTCGGCGGCGAAACTTGATTGTGGATCGCGAGTACCGTCAACACTGATTCCAGGCCGCCAGCACCGCCCAGCAAATGGCCGGTCATCGATTTGGTGGAGTTGACCACGAGCTTTTTGGCGGCCCCACCAAAGGCCAGCTTGATGGCGTCCGTTTCGTTCTTGTCGCCCAGGGGTGTGGAAGTGCCATGGGCATTGATGTATTGAACCTGGTCCGCGTTGATTCCGGCGTCCCTCAACGCATTCAGCATACTGCGGCGAGGGCCGTCAGTATCCGGTGCCGTCATGTGATAAGCGTCACCACTCATGCCGAAACCGGTCAACTCGGCGTAAATTTTCGCGCCACGCGCTTTGGCGTGCTCGTATTCCTCCAGCACCATCACGCCTGCGCCCTCACCCATCACAAAGCCGTCGCGGCCCTTATCCCAGGGCCGGCTCGCCGTCGTCGGATCGTCGTTGCGCGTGGAGAGTGCCTGTGCCGAGGCGAAACCCCCGATGGCCAGGCGCGTCACGGTTGATTCAGCGCCGCCGCAGACCATGGCATCGGCGTCGCCGTACTGAATCATACGAAAGCCGATGCCTATGGCGTGCAAGCCCGTTGTACAAGCCGTGACCACCGCCAGGTTGGGCCCCTTCAACCCGAACATGATCGACAGATTGCCGGAGATCATGTTGATGATGGTACCGGGAATAAAGAACGGTGAAATTTTACGCGGGCCGCCGCCGAGGAAATCGTTGTGCGTATCCTCGATCATGGGCAAGCCACCGATACCGGAGCCGATATTGACGCCAATGCGATCGGCATTCTCCGGGGTCACCGTAAAACCGGCATCCCTGATCGCCTGTATGCCCGCCGCCATGCCGTAATGGATGAAGACATCCATTCGGCGCGCCTCTTTGGGCGACAGATAGGCACCGACGTCGAAACCTTTCACTTCGCCAGCGATGCGGGATTTGAAATCTGACGCATCAAAGCGCGTAATCGCACCTATCCCGCTTTTGCCGGCAACGATGTTCGACCAGGTTTCAGCCACCGAATTGCCGAGTGGCGAAATGGCCCCCAGACCGGTGACTACAACCCTGCGGCGCGTCAAGTCGGGATTCTCCGGCTACGTATGGAAATGTTAGCTAACTTCGCTTACTTCTTGAGATGGGTATTGACGTAGTCGATAGCTTGCTGAACGTTGGTAATCTTTTCAGCCTCTTCGTCGGGAATTTCGCACTCGAACTCTTCTTCGAGCGCCATCACCAGTTCAACGGTGTCCAAGGAATCAGCGCCGAGATCGTCCACGAACGAAGATTCGTTCTTGATTTCGGACTCGTTCACGCCCAGTTGCTCGGCGACAATTTTCTTAACGCGTTGTTCGATGTTTTCCATATTGCTCCTTCCCCTTTGAGCGGGTTTGACAAGTAAAAAAACCGGGCCATTTTAGCAGAAAGAACATGCCCGACCAAACTATGAACTTACCTTAAACTGAGCCATGACTTGAGCTTGCAGCTAATCCTGTCACTAACCCTGTAACTAACCCATGTACATGCCACCGTTGACATGCAGCGTGTTGCCGGTGATATAGCCGGCGCTGGGTGAAGCCAGAAATGCTACAGCGGCCGAAATTTCTTCCGTGCTGCCGAGGCGACCTAGCGGAATTTGTATACGCAAAGCGTCGCGCTGGGCGTCGGATAAAGCGTCTGTCATATCCGTGTCTATAAAGCCGGGCGCAACACAATTGACGGTGATATTGCGGCTCGCCAGCTCACGGGCTAAAGCCCGGCTCATGCCTTCCACGCCGGCTTTGGCAGCCGCATAATTGGCCTGGCCAGGATTGCCGGTACTGCCCACCACCGAAGAAATATTGATGATACGACCGTAGCGCGCTTTCATCATGCCACGTATAACGGCTTTAGAGAGCCGGAACACGGCTTTCAGATTGGTGTCGAGCACGGCATCCCAGTCCTCATCCTTCATGCGCAGGGCCAGATTGTCGCGCGTGATGCCGGCGTTATTCACTAATATCGAGACAGCCCCGTGCTTTTCTTCGATTTCAGAAATCAAGGCGTTGACCGCATTGGCGTCGCAGACATCCACCACCGCGCCAAAGCCGGCGACGTTGGCGGCGCCTAGCGCTTGTTGTATGGCCGCGGCGCCGTCTGCCGTGGTAGCAGTGCCGATCACCGTGGCGCCCTGCGCACCCAGTTCCAAAACGATGGCCCGCCCGATGCCACGCGTAGCCCCCGTCACCAGAGCGATCTCTCCTTTCAGCATACTAAAACTCCTTAAGCTAGGGCGCGGCTTGAATCTCGGCGTGAGTCGCGGCCAGGGCAGCGTTGATGCCAGCGAGGTCGGCCATGGCGGCCCCGACCATCCCGTCGGCGCAACGCTTGACCAAACCGGCAAGCACTCTACCCGGCCCACACTCATAGACGTGAGTGATGCCCTGCGCCACCATGGCTTGCATGGTTTCCACCCAGCGCACCGGCGCCGCAGCTTGGCGTACCAGGGCGTCTTTGATTTGCTGGGGATCGGTCAGCATGGCGACGTCGACGTTATTCAGCACCGGTATTTGCGGCACGCTAAAAACCATATCGGCGAGTCGAGCCTTGAGGCGTGCCGCCGCCGGCAACATCAGCGAGCAATGGAAAGGCGCCGATACGGGCAGCATCACGGCGCGCTTGGCGCCCGCGGCCTTCAGCGCCTCGGCGGCGCGCTGCACCGCCAAGGCGTGCCCGGCGATGACGATCTGCTCTGGCGCATTGAAATTAACGGCTTCGACCACCAGGCCTTGCGCGCTTTCGGCGCAAACGACTTGCACCGTATTCGCGTCCAGCCCGAGGATCGCGGCCATCGCGCCTTCACCCGCTGGGACGGCTTCCTGCATGGCGCGCGCGCGCAATTCGACAAGCGGTACCGCCTCGGCAAAGGCCAGCACACCCGCCGCCACCAGCGCGGCATATTCGCCCAAGCTATGGCCCGCCACCACAGCGGGAGTTCTGCCGCCCTGCTCCTGCCACAGGCGGTAAACGGCGATATCAGCGGTCAGCATCAAGGGCTGTGTATTTACCGTTTGATTCAAGGCATCGGGCGGGCCTTCGGTGACGAGTGGCCACAAATCGCGCCCCAACGCCGACGAGGCTTCGTCGAAGGTCCGACGGATGATGGGGCTGTCGCCATAGGCCTGCATCATGCCCAGCGCTTGCGATCCTTGTCCGGGAAAAACGAGAGCGAATTTTATAGTCATGCTGTTGGCGGTCTAGGCATCAAAACTTCAGAACTACCGCGCCCCAGGTGAAGCCGCCACCGACGCCTTCCAGCAGCAGCGTATCAGCACGACGAATGCGTCCGTCGCGCACGGCAACATCGAGCGCCAAGGGTATGGACGCTGCCGAGGTGTTGCCATGTTCAGCAACCGTCGTGATGACTTTTTCCATGGGCAAACCGAGCTTCTTAGCAGTGGATTGAATGATGCGGATATTGGCCTGATGGGGTACCAGCCAATCAATGTCTTCGTGCTTCATGCCGGCCAGCTCGATAGCTTCGCGGGCAACGTCAGTAAGCACCTTGACTGCAAATTTGAACACCGCCTGGCCATCCATTTGCACGAAAGGCGAACCGATCACCTCCCCGCCGCAGACATGACCGGGTACCGACAGTATGCCGTGATGGCTGCCGTCAGCATGCAGGGCGCTGGCGAGCAAGCCGGGAGTTTCACTGGCTTCAAGTATGGCGGCGCCGGCGCCATCTCCAAACAATACGCAGGTGGCGCGATCATTCCAGTCGAGTATGCGCGAAAAAACTTCTGTGCCCACGACCAGGGCGCAACGGTGACTGCCGGAACGAATGAACTTGTCAGCAATGGTGAGTGCGTATATGAAGCCGCTGCACACCGCTTGTACGTCGAAAGCCGCCGCGCCACGCACGTCCAGCTTGGATTGCAGCAGACAGGCCGTGCTGGGAAAAATGAAATCCGGCGTAGAGGTGGCAACGACAATAAGGTCGATCTTTTCCGCGCTTATCCCGGCGGCAGCAATCGCCGCCTGACTCGCCTCCAAGGCCAGATCGCTGGCAAACTGATGATCTGCGGCGATATGGCGATTGCGTATGCCTGTGCGCTCGACGATCCATTCATCCGAGGTATCAATACCGCGCGCCACCAGATCGTTATTGGAAAGCGCCGTGGCGGGCAGATAACTGCCGGTGCCGGTTATCCGCGTATGGATCATGCTTGCAGGGGAATCTGTTCTGTCACGTGCCGGGCCATGCGTTCGCCGATATGCTCGACGAGGCGATTGCGTGCGGCCTCGGCCGCATGTTCCAGCGCTCTGGAAAACGCCAGCTTATCCGCAGAGCCATGGCTTTTCACGACGATGCCCCGCAGGCCCAAGAGACTAGCGCCATTGTAACGGCGCGGATCGACGCGCCGTTTGAAAGCATTCAGGGCCGGCATCGCCAACAGCGCCGTCAGCTTAGTGAATACGTTGCGGCTGAATTCTTCGCGCAGGAAGGTGGCCAGCATGCGCGCCAGTCCTTCGGACGTCTTGAGTAGCACGTTGCCGACAAAACCATCGCAAACGACCACGTCCGTCGTACCCTTGTAGATGTCGTCGCCTTCAACGTTGCCGTAAAAATTCAAGCCGCTTTCCCTGAGCAACTCTGCCGCCTGCTTGACCACTTCGTTGCCCTTGATGTCCTCTTCGCCTATGTTCAGCAGCCCCACCGATGGCCGCTCCTTGTGCTCCACGGCGGAAACCAGCATGGCGCCCATGATGCCGAACTGCAGCAGATGCTCAGCGCCGCAATCGACATTAGCGCCTAGGTCAAGCACATAGGCGTGACCGGTTAATGTGGGCAAAATGGTTGCAATAGCCGGCCGATCTATGCCGGGCAAGGTCTTCAACACGAAACGCGAAATAGCCATTAGTGCGCCGGTATTTCCGGCTGAAACGGCGGCTTGGGCCTGCCCGTCCTTGACCAGATCGATAGCGACGCGCATTGAAGAATCTTTCTTGACGCGCAGGGCCGTTGCGACGGCCTCATCCATGCCGACGATTTCGCTGGCCGCTTGAAAGCGTAGCCTATCGCCAAAGTGCGGCGCCTCCCTGGCCACGGATGCAGCAAGCTCAGGCAATCCAACCAGAATCGCCGAAGCCTGCGGATCGTTCTGCAGAAAATGAAAGACAGCGGGCAGCGTGACTGAAGGGCCGAAGTCGCCGCCCATGCAGTCGATCGCGATAGTGACATCCATCGATGTGGGTCAGGATCGCAGGTAATTAGCAACGTCGGCGCGGTGCGCGCCGACGACATCGGCTCGTCGTAAAGGCTTACTCGCCTTTGGCCGAAGTAACCTTCTTGCCGCGATAGTAGCCACTAGGGCTGATGTGATGGCGCAGGTGAGTTTCACCCGTCGTAGACTCGACGGCCAGCGCGGGATTGGTCAGAAAATCGTGGGCGCGACGCATGTTGCGCTTGGACGGGGATTTTTTGTTCTGTTGAACTGCCATAACAAGCTCCTCTGCAAATTCGATTCGATTTACTCAGCTTCGCTTCAGTTGCACCAACTTGGCGAAGGGTGAAGTTTCACGCGTAGCCGCCGTGTTGCCAGGTGCCACGCAGTTTTCATGTCGCGGCGCGATGGGCAGCGCCAGCAGTATCTCTTCCTCCACGAGTGCTGCCACCTGTAGCTCGCGGGATGCTTCAATCTCGTCGCTATCGTCGCTATCATCGGTATTGCTGTATTCCAGTTCCACCTCGTCCTCCGACCACGAGGCCCCCGGTTTCACCAGCACCAACCGTCTGCGTATGCAAATCGGATATTCCAGAGCGCCGAGACAACGCTGGCAAACCAACTGCAACACCGCGTCAACTTCCAGCATCAGGGCGTGATCTTCGCTCTTGGTACCGCCGATTTTTACCGCCGCCACACCGGCGAGCCGGAAATCGACTTTGCCACCCGAGGTACTCTGGGCTGGCTTGGCACTATTGTCGAACAAGACGTCGGCCAGTCGCGGCAGCGCGCCCGGTGCAAGCTGGCCGGACAGCGTGTTTTGCTGCCTGGCGAACTCCAGGCTATTGATCACCATGCCCTGTTGCGACATAAGCCGCGAATGATATCATTCCGCGACTTTTCCTGTCAAAAGAATAACCTGCCGAACCGCTGCTGATTCATTACCTAACCCGTGCCCACAACTTCCATACCCCTTCGTCTCGTGCTTGCGTCCACTTCCGTTTATCGCCGGGAACTCCTTACTCGACTCCAAGTGCCTTTTGAAACCGCCAACCCAAATATCGATGAATCGCCGTTGCCGGGCGAAGCATCGGCGGTGACGGCCGAGCGGCTGGCCGTCGCAAAGGCCAAGGCGGTGGCGGGCGATTTCCCCAATGCCTTAATAATTGGCAGCGATCAGGTGGCTTTTCTCGGCGCAGAACGCTTTGGCAAGCCAGGCGTGCGGGAACGCGCAATTGCGCAGTTGCTCGCCATGCGTGGGCGTAACGTCGTGTTTCATACGGGCCTGTGTCTTTATAACAGCGCAACCGGCAACTTGCAGGTTGCCGGCGTCCCCACGGAAGTTGGCTTTCGTCAATTTAGCTCTGCGGAAATCGAGCGCTACCTTGATAAGGAACAACCCTATCACTGCGCCGGCAGCGCGAAATCGGAAGGGTTGGGCATCGCGCTACTGGATCACATGCGCGGTGACGACCCAACAGCGCTGATCGGTCTGCCCCTCATTGCGCTGTGCGCGATGCTGCGCGCGGAAGGCTGGCCCCTGCCCTAAACAGCCTTCGCGCTATCTGATATTGAAATTCAGCTTGCTGAAAAAATTCATCATGCCGCTGGCCATGTCGGCGCCGAACTGATGGGCAAAACGCTCAGACAGGCTGGCCTTCATGGTGTAATCACGGATATCTTCGGCCTTGATCACATCTCTCGCGACCGAATCCACGCTGCCTAGGCCATCGGCCAAACCGAGCTGGATACTTTTATCGCCGCTCCACATGAGGCCGCTGAAAAGCTCTGGTGTCTCTTTGAGACGTGTGCCGCGTCCCTGACGCACTACATCGATGAACTGCTTGTGGATTTCGTCGAGTAGTACCTGGGCGTGCTGTTTTTGCCTGGCGTCCAGCGGCGAGAAGGGATCGAGGAAGCCTTTGTTCTGCCCGGCGGTGAGTAAGCGACGCTCCACGCCCAGCTTGTCCATCGTGCCGGTAAAACCGAAACCGTCCATCAGTACGCCGATGGAGCCGACGATACTGGCTTTGTCCACGAATATTTTATCCGCCGCCGCGGCGACGTAATAGCCGCCTGACGCGCACACATCCTCCACTACGGCGTAGAGTGGAATCGCGGGGTATTTTGTGCGGAGGCGCTTGATCTCGTCATTGATCATGCCCGACTGCACCGGACTGCCGCCGGGGCTATTGATGCGCAGGACGACACCTTGGGTGTTCTTGTCTTCAAAGGCCGATTGCAGCGCCAAATTGATCTTTTCCGCGCTGGCTTCGCCATCCGGTTTTATGACGCCATTCAGTTGCACCAACGCCGTGTGCTTTTTGCCGTCGCCCAGCCTCTCGGCCGTATCGCTCCAATCGACCAAAGCGAAGAGCATGAGCGTTAAATAGGCGAAGCCCAGCAGCTTGAAAAAAATACCCCAGCGACGCTTGCGTCGCTGTTCCGCCAGGGCTTCCAGCGCCAGCTTTTCTATGATTTTGCGTTCCCAGACCGGATCGTTCGTGGATTGCTCAGCCATGTAATCAACTCAGATAAATGCCGCCGTCCTCTTCTTGAACAGCGAGCGGGGTGAGACTCGCGCCGCGGCAAGGGCCGGCCACGCAAAATCCATTATTCGGAAGGTATAGCGCCCCGTGTGTGGCGCAGATCAAGTATAGCCCGGAATCGTCGCGAAACTCCCCTGGCATCCAGTCGAGTTCCACGCCGATGTGCGCGCAGCGATTTAGGTAGGCATGCACGCAACCTTCATGACGCACTGCAAACGCAGGCTGCTTCTCGCCATCGTGATCCAGCTCGAAGCGCAAACCTTTACCGCCTTCGACCAATTCAGCACTCCCACAGATCAAGCGTGCTTGCATCAAGCGTATTTTCGCAGCCATATGGCCAAATCCGAAAACTCGCCCAATATCACCAATGGGTCGGCAGTCGCCAGTGTGCTTCGCGTATGGGCGCCGTAGCCAACGCCCACGCAAGCAACACCGGCATTCCGGGCCATTTGCAAATCATGCGTGGTGTCGCCGATCATCACGGTGCGTTCCGGCGCTATGCCCAGTTCATCCATCAGTTCCAACAACATATCGGGCGCTGGTTTGGAGGAACATTCATCGGCGCAGCGTGTGGCATGGAAAAACTCCGTCAAGCCAGAAACGGCAAGCGCGCGGGTCAGGCCGTGCCGGCTCTTGCCGGTGGCCACGCCCAGCAATCTGCCGGACTGGGACAACTCCTCGATTAAGGCATAGGCGCCGGGGAACAACAACAGTTCGTTGTCCTGCGAAAGGTAGTGGTGGCGATAGCGCTCGGCCACCCGACGGTATTCTGCTTCCGGCACTCCCGGCAGCGCGGCAGAGAGCGCATCATGCAGACCCAGGCCGATTACCTGACGCGCCGTATAGTCATCGGGCGGCGTCAGCCCGAGGTCTACACAGGCGGCCTGGATACAATTGACGATGGCCCCCGCCGAATCCATCAGCGTGCCGTCCCAGTCAAAGACGACTAATTGGTAACGTGCTTCCATATTCCCGCTTTTCATTTTGTTCGAGACGCTCCAGGAATCCCGCCAAATCCGCCGGCAAAGGCGCGTCCAGTTCGAGATGTTCGCCCGTCAAGGGATGATCCATCGCCAGCTTCGCGGCATGCAGGAACATGCGTGTCAGCCGCTGTTTTTGCAAGACCTTGTTGAGTGCGAAATCACCGTATTTGTCGTCGCCGCAGAGCGGGTAGCCCAAGTGAGTGAGATGCACACGTATCTGATGGGTGCGGCCGGTTTTCAGCTCGACGTCCACCAGGCTGAAATTCTGCCAGCGCGCCACCAGCCGTACGATGCTATGCGCCACTTTGCCCTCGGTCGACACGCTGACACGACGTTCGCCCTCCTCCGTCAAATATTTATGCAGCGAGAGTTTGATATGCCGGATAGGCTCCATCCAGCGGCCCTTGACCAAGGCCAGATAGCGCTTTTCGATGCGACCTTCGCGAAAATGATCATGCAAGGCGGTCAGTGCCGAACGCTTTTTGGCGACCAACAATAAGCCCGAGGTTTCGCGGTCCAGCCGATGCGCCAGTTCAAGTAGCTTGGCCTCAGGCCGCTGACGGCGCAGTTGCTCGATTACGCCAAAGCTCACACCGCTACCACCGTGCACGGCCGTGCCGGCCGGCTTGTCGAGGGCGAGCAGCGCATCGTCCTCGTACACTATGCGGAAGTCTTTGCCGTGAGGAACCAGCCCTGGCGGCGCCACCAGGGTCTGCAACGGAGGTAGCCGCACCTCATCGTTCAACTGCAAACGATAGTCCGGCGCCACCCGCCCGCTATTCACGCGAACTTCGCCGCTACGCAAAATCCGATAAATGTGGCTCTTGGGTACGCCTTTGCAAATGCGTACTAGAAAGTGATCAATGCGCTGGCCTTCGCTCTCCTCCCCAACACGGTGGCGGGTGACGGAGGCTTTGCTTAACTCTTTCATTTTGAATATACTGCCCTTGGTTCGCCCATCCCTAAGTGGCCGGCTTTAAGTGATTTTTAGGCCGGCTCGAGATGCGCCCAATGACCCGAAGCGGCATTGTCAGGTGCGCTAGGATGCAGCCCGAAGCCGATAGCGACAGGCTCCGCGAACCGAAGCAAAAGGTTAATTCGCTCACCAAAAGCAGCGATACTACTTGAATTGCGCGCACACAGCTCACGCGGAACACCCGGTCCTGAAGGCTTTTCCAGGACGAACGACAAACCCCCTAAATTAGTTTGCTTTTCACCCAATGATGAACTCAATACAACCAAACTAATCAGGTCCGTTTAAACCGGACGCGGTTTGTCCTTCCCGTGTTTGCGCGCGGGAGAACACAATAATGAAACGCATGTTGTTCAATGCGACACAGGCCGAGGAACTCCGTGTCGCGATAGTAGATGGTCAGAAGCTCATAGACCTCGACATCGAATCGGCCGCCAAAGAGCAGCGCAAGAGCAATATTTACAAAGCGGTGATCACCCGCATCGAGCCCAGCCTCGAAGCGGCTTTCGTCGATTACGGCGCCGAGCGTCACGGCTTTCTGCCCTTCAAGGAAGTTTCCAGGTCGTTTTTTCAGCCCGGCGTAGAGCCGTCGCACACCTCCATCAAGGAAGCGCTGCGGGAAGGCCAGGAGATCATCGTCCAGGTGGACAAAGACGAGCGCGGCAACAAGGGCGCGGCACTTACCACCTTTATTTCCCTGGCTGGCCGCTATCTGGTGCTGATGCCGAACAACCCGCGCGGCGGCGGTGTTTCGCGCCGTGTTGAAGGCGACGATCGCACTGAATTGCGCGATGCCATGGATCAGCTCGAAGTGCCGCAAGGTATGAGCTTAATCGCTCGCACCGCCGGTATCGGCCGCGGTGCCGAAGAGTTGCAGTGGGACCTGAATTACCTCATGCAGTTGTGGCGCGCCATCGAAGGCGCCTCCAACAGCCAAAAGGGCGCGTTCCTGATTTACCAGGAGGGCAGCCTGGTCATCCGCGCCATCCGCGACTACTTCCAGCCGGATATTGGGGAAATCCTCATCGACACGGACGACGTCTTTGAGCAGGCTCAGCAGTTCATGAGCCATGTCATGCCGGGCAATCTGGCGCGGGTAAAGCGCTATAGCGACGACGTGCCGCTATTCTCGCGTTTTCAGATCGAGCACCAGATCGAAACCGCTTTTGGTCGCCAGGTTACGCTCCCCTCTGGCGGCGCCATCGTGGTGGATCACACCGAAGCACTGGTTTCCGTGGACGTCAATTCGGGTCGTGCAACGCGCGGCGCCGATATCGAGGAAACCGCCCTGCGCACCAATCTCGAAGCCGCCGACGAAGTGGCGCGCCAACTGCGCCTGCGCGACTTGGGCGGCTTGATCGTGATCGACTTCATCGACATGGAAAATCCACGCGCTCAACGCGAGGTGGAAAACCGTCTGCGCGACGCGCTACATTATGACCGCGCCCGTGTGCAAACCGGCAAAATTTCTCGCTTTGGCCTGCTTGAACTCTCGCGCCAGCGCCTGCGTCCAGCCCTTGCGGAAATGACCTACATCCCCTGCCCGCGCTGCACCGGCACCGGGCATATCCGCAGCACCGAGTCCGCCGCCTTGCACATCCTCCGCATCCTCGAAGAAGAATCGATGAAAGAGAATACCGGCGCCTTGCACGTGCAGATTCCGGTCGATGTCGCCACCTTCCTGCTCAACGAGAAGCGCGATGACATCCGCGCTGTAGAGATGCGCCACAAGGTCAACCTCGTCCTCATTCCCAACACCCATCTCGAAACACCGGCGCACGAAATCGTGCGTTTACGTCACGACCAGCTCAACCAGGAAGAGGGCGCCCTACCCAGCTACAAGATGGTCGTCGCCCCGCCCACGGAAGACTACCAGCCGCCGTCCGCGCAAACTGAGGCGCGTCCAGCCCGGCAGGAAGCGGCGGTCAAAGGCATCACTCCCCCACAGCCGGCGCCCATCGTCGAGCCCAAAGCCGTGGCATCTCTGGGCCCGGTCCTCGGGGAGGAGCCCCTGGGCATTATTGGCAAGATTTTTGGCTGGTTCCGTGGCAACCGCAAAGCCGAACCGGCCGCGCCCGTGCAACGTGCCGAGCTTCCCGCCCGGCGCGAGCAAACGCGCGAAGCCCGAGGGGCGCGCGGGGAACGTGGCAAAAGCCAACGCGGTGAGAAGCACGAACAGCGCGACCGGCCCGGGTCCCGGCCAACCAGTCAGCGCGGCGAGGCCGGCGTGCCCGCGCGTCCCGATCAGGATGGAGCCAGAGAACCGCGACGCACTCGTACTGAGCGCCCCGAGCGTACTGAGCGTACTGAGCGCCCAGAAAAACAGGAGAACAAACAAGAGAAACAGCCACGCACGCCGCGTCCTCCGCGCACGCCACCGCCGCAAGCGACTGAATCGCCCATCATCCCCATTGATGCATCGGAAGTACCCTTACCCGGCGCCACCCCTGAGGCTACAGATGAACGTCGGGGCCGGCGCGGTCGCCGTGGCCGGGGTCGCGGTCGAACCGAACGTAATGGCGAGTCGCAAGAGGCCGTGGCGGAGGAACTTTCTCAGCCCGCAGCGGTAAGTGCTGGCAGCGACTTTTTGCTTATCGGAGAAGCCACTCCGGCGCCATTAGCGGTGCGACAGGTCGAGCAGGTACAAACAGAGCAGCCACAAGCGCAAGCCGCACCCGCACCCGCGCCAGTGACGCTGGCTAGGGATGTCGCCGTAGCTGAGGCAAGCGCGCCAGTGCCTGACGTAGCAAGCCAAGAAGCGCTGCTACCGGTTGCGGTGGCAGCACCCACAGTAGCGATTGCCACTGAGTCGTTTAGAGAGCTGCCAGCGGTACATTCCGCGCCAGTGGCTGCGCCTTTGGAAGAGTTGCGGCCTACACCTGCTGATACGCCCACGCCTGCGCCGGCCTACACTGCGGCGGTCGCTCCCACTGCTGTCGCCACCCCGCTGGATATCTCCGCCACTTTGCAAGAAACTGGTTTGGTGATGATCGAAACCAGTCGCAACAAGGTCGTGGGTAGCACGGAAATGTTCGTGGCGCCGGCGGTCCAATTGGGACGCAAGCCCAAGCCGGCGGTGGTGATTCCCGAAGAGCCACTGAAGCAGGTGGAAACCCAAAAGTAAGTCGGTAGCGTTAGTAACAAAAAGGGGCCGGCACGTCTGGCCCCTTTTTTGTAGACTACAGTTCAGAGGCTGCGCAAGCTGGTAATCAGGCCTTTAGCCGCGTCCTCGATCATATCTAGCACCACCTCGAAGCCCTGAGCACCCCCGTAATAGGGGTCGGGAACCTCGTCGATCTTGAAATGGCTGGCGTAGCGCATGAACAGGGCAAGTTTTGCGCGATGCTCAGGCGGGCAGTCGCGGTTGAGGCTGGCAAGGTGATCACGGTCCATAGCCAGCAGCAGATCGAAGCGTTCGAAGTCGGTCGGCTGCACTTGCCGGGCGCGCAGAGCGGAAAGGTCGATACCGCGTTTTTGCGCCGCCAGCTGGCTACGTCGGTCGGGTGGCTCGCCGACGTGATAGCCCTGCGTTCCCGCAGAATCTACTTCAATAAAATAAGATAATTCTTTGTTTTTTAAAAAATACTTTGTGACGCCTTCCGCCGTTGGGGAACGACAGATGTTACCCGTGCACACAAAAAGTATGCGCGTCATGGTGCCGGCGCTACCGGCAGGTCGTGCTCTACCACGCCAAACACCTGTTGTTTAAGGCGGGACAATTCATCTCGAGCTGCCGCAGCTTCTTCGAATTCGAGATTGCGGGCGTGTTCCTGCATGCTTTTTTCCAGTCGTTTGATTTCCCGCGCCAGGGTTTTTGCATCCATGGCTGCATAACGCGCCGTCGACTGCTCAACCGCCAGCGCTTCTGCGCCGGCCTCTGCGTCATACATGCCATCGATAATGTCCTTGATGCGTTTGGACACGCTTTTAGGGGTGATGCCGTGGGCTTCGTTGTGGCTGGTTTGCTTGGCGCGCCGACGCAAAGTTTCGGCGATGGCACGCTGCATCGAATTGGTTATGGTGTCCGCGTAAAGAATGGCCGTGCCATTGATATGCCGCGCCGCCCGTCCCATGGTCTGGATAAGAGAGCGTTCGGAGCGCAGAAAGCCCTCCTTATCGGCGTCCAGGATGGCCACCAGCGATACCTCGGGGATGTCGAGACCTTCACGCAAGAGGTTGATGCCGACCAGCACGTCGAATTGGCCTAGACGCAAATCGCGCAGGATCTCCACCCGCTCGACGGTTTCGATGTCCGAGTGTAGATAACGCACCTTGATGCCGTTTTCCCCGAGATAGTCGGTTAGGTCTTCGGATAGGCGTTTGGTCAGGGTGGTCACCAGCACGCGCTCATTCTTGGCAGTGCGCAGCTTTATTTCTCCTAGCAAGTCGTCCACCTGGGTGGAGGCTGGCCGCACGATCACCTCAGGATCAATCAAGCCTGTCGGGCGCACCAGCTGTTCCACTACCTGGGCCTGATGCGTCCGCTCATATTCGGCGGGCGTGGCCGACACAAATACTGTCTGCGGCATGAGTCGCTCGAATTCGTCGAAACGCAGGGGCCGGTTATCCAATGCGGACGGCAGGCGGAACCCATACTCGACCAGGTTTTCCTTGCGTGAGCGGTCGCCCTTGTACATGCCCCCCACCTGCGGAATGGTGACATGGGATTCGTCGATGAACATCAGCGCATCCGCTGCCAAGTAATCAATCAAGGTCGGCGGCGGCTCTCCGGCCTTGCGCCCCGAGAGATGGCGCGAATAATTTTCAATACCTTTGCAGAACCCTACCTCGTTCAACATTTCCAAATCGAAGCGCGTGCGCTGCTCGATGCGCTGTGTTTCCAGCAGTCGCTGGTTCTGCTGGTAATACTCGATACGCTCGCGCAGCTCCAGCTTGATAGCCTCGATGGCACGCAACACGGTGCCACGCGGCGTGACATAGTGGCTCGACGGATAAACCGTAAAGCGCCCGAGCTTTTGCTTAAGATGGCCGGTAAGTGGATCGAAGAGTTGCAAAGACTCGACCGTGTCGTCGAACAAGCCCAGGCGCAATGCGAATTCGGCGTTTTCCGCCGGGAAAATATCGATCACATCGCCACGCACACGGAACGTGCCACGACGAAAATCCACCTCGTTGCGCTCGTACTGCATCTCGGCCAAACGCTTAATCACGTCACGCTGGCCGATGGTCTCACCCTCGCGCAGATGCAAGATCATGCCGTGGTAATCGACCGGATCGCCTATGCCGTAAATCGCTGAGACAGAAGCGACAATCACCACATCGCGCCGCTCCAGCAAAGACTTGGTGGCCGATAAACGCATCTGCTCGATGTGCTCGTTGATGGAGGAATCTTTCTCGATGAAAAGATCCCGCGACGGCACGTAGGCTTCCGGCTGGTAGTAATCGTAGTAAGACACAAAATACTCGACAGCGTTTTCCGGAAAGAATTCGCGGAACTCGGAGTAGAGCTGCGCCGCCAAGGTCTTGTTGGGTGCCAGCACCATAGCCGGACGTCCCAGGCGCGCGATGACGTTGGCCATCGTGTAAGTCTTGCCTGAGCCGGTCACGCCGAGCAAGGTCTGATACATCAAGCCGTCGTTGATGCCTTCGGCGAGCTTGGCTATAGCCTCGGGCTGGTCGCCAGCGGGCAAAAATGGCTGGAAGAGGCGGTACGGACTGTTGGGGAAAGTGACGATCACGGCTACAATATGCGGCTCAAAATACGTGGCTCATAGGCGTTGCCAGTGGGCAAATTTTAGCACGTCACTCTCCGACTCCTTTCTACAAATCATGGCAAACTCTTCGATGCATCCCTCCATTTTTTCGGCGGTGGAACTAGCTCCCCGCGACCCGATACTCGGCCTTACCGAAAGCTTTAACGCGGACGGGCGGCCCCACAAGGTCAATCTCGGTGTTGGCGTTTATTATGATGACAACGGCAAAATTCCTCTGCTCTCCGCAGTAAGAAACGCGGAAAAGACTCGGCTGGAAGCGATGCCGGCGCGCGGCTATCAGGCCATCGAGGGGCTCGCGACCTACAACCTGGCCGTGCAAAACCTGATGTTCGGCGCGGACTCTGCCCTTATCCATGAAGGCCGCGTACTGACTATCCAGGCGCTGGGCGGCACGGGCGCACTGAAAATCGGCGCGGACTATCTAAAGCGCCTATTGCCCCAGGCAACGGTGCATATTAGCGACCCCAGCTGGGAAAATCATCGCGCACTATTCGAATATGCCGGCTTCAAGGTCGACAACTATCCGTACTACGACGACGCCACACGAGGTGTAAATTTCGAGGCGATGAAGGCGCGTCTGGGTGTTCTGCCCGCCGGTAACATCGTCGTGCTGCACGCTTGCTGCCACAACCCCACCGGCGCCGACCTTTCAGACGCTCAATGGAAGGAAGTGGTCGACATCATTGGCGCACGCGGCCTCGTGGCTTTCATAGACATGGCTTATCAGGGCTTCGCTGACGGCATAGAGTCAGATGCCGTTGCGCTGCGTCACTTCGCAGATTCGGGGCTGAACTTCGTTGTTTCCAGCTCCTTCTCCAAGTCTTTCTCCCTCTATGGCGAACGCGCAGGTGCCTTGTCTATAGTCACCGCCACGAAGGACGAAGCGACCCGCGTGCTCTCGCAAGTAAAAAGGGTCATACGCACCAACTATTCCAACCCCCCCACTCACGGTGGCGCCATCGTTGCCGCCGTGTTGGCCAGCGCGGAACTGCGCAAGCAATGGGAAGAAGAATTGGGTGGTATGCGCATCCGTATTCGGGCCATGCGCACCGAGCTGGTGGGCAAACTGCAAGCCCGCGGCGTGGCGCAAGATTTCTCGTTCGTCGTACGTCAGCGCGGTATGTTCTCCTACACCGGGCTTACCGCCGCCCAGGTGGAACGCATGAAAACGGAGTTCGGTATTTACGCGGTGAGCACGGGGCGCATCTGCCTGGCGGCACTGAATTCGCGCAATATCGACTACGTAGCCGACGCCATCGCCGCAGTCATCAAATAGGCTGTCGCAAAAGCAAAGAGCAGGCAGCCTGCCCGCTCTTTGCTTCTTATTTTTTAGTGCCCCGCGTGGGTGTAAGTACCGGTTCTTTGAGCGTGCCTGTCAAGGCGAGTTTGGCGCGTACCACTGAGGCGCTACCTTTCATTTCCACATCCAAATTGCCACTGAGCCGGGCGTCTCTATCCATGCCGACTGAGCCGCCCGCCTTCATCAAACCAGAACTGGCACGCAAGTTGGTCAGCTTCCAGCCCTTTTTTTCCTGCAAAAGGTTGCCGGTCAATTGCTCGAAGCGGGTGAGGCCGCCGCGCGTTGGTTCGTTGTGCCCATTGCGAACGGCCTCGATGATGTCGAAGCGCTTCACAACACCACGCTTGATATCCAGGTTCCCCTCCACGCGCACGCTCTCGCCCAAGTTTGCCAGGCTGTCACTCCTGCCCTCGAAGCGCGTTTTGCCGGACAGTTCCCCCTCCGCTTCCAGATCCGGATTTAACGTAGGCAACAGTTTGGCCAGGTCTATACGCTTCAATTCCGAATCGCCCGCAAGTTCAGCACCTCGGGACCAATCTATTACCGCTCTTCCGACCAAGAGGCCACCGTAGAGCTTGCCGTCCAGCTTGGTTATATCCAGGCGTGTGGCACCCAATTCGCCCTGGGCTTCTAAATACTCGAACGTAAGTCCAGGCTGGACGGGCATTTTCCACGCGCTACCGATGGCTTCGAAATTGAAGCCCTGCCCCTTGGGCGTGAGCTTCAATTTAAAGTTGGCATCCGCGTTGCGTAACTCAATTTTCTCGAGCGGCCCTTGGGCGCTCATCGCTACGTCACCACCCATGGCATCCAAAACGACGTCGCCTAAATCCAGGCGCAATCCGCTGACATGGATGCGACGTACTTCCACATTGGGTCCGCTACTCCATTGAGAGACATGCGCCAGTCCTTGATGCTTAAGGAGCAGATTGTCGAGTTCCAGTTCGCGCAGCACCTTCTTATCGGTCAACAGCGAAATAAAGTCAGGCAGCACCCGAACTGTGTCCACACTCAGAAAGCGTTCTTTGCCGATCACCACGCCGCGCAACGTGATATTAGGCCGCGGTAAAAATGAGAAGCTGATCTTGCCGATCTTCACCGGGTCGTTCAGGGCGACCGAAGCCCGCTTCTCGATGTCCGGCAAGTAATTGTCATAGGGGAAAAGTAAGGCCACCAAGGCCACGATGGAAATTGCGCCGCCGACAATCATGACCGCCATCAATGGCCAACTGATATACAGACGTTTCCCTCTGCGGCGTAGCGGCCTGGTTTTGATACCACCACGGACCGGCTCGTTCACGTCGTAATGGTCGCTGCGGTTGCGTTTGCTCTGCTGTGACCAGACGTCCTTCACGGCCTCGACCAAGGAGGCGCCAATGCGCTTGGTTTCAACATTTCGCTCAAAGAAATTGCGCATATCTGCCGCCGGCCGTGCGGCAGGTCGGGCCGGCGCCGGATCACTGAAATACTCAGGCGACTCGAAGAATATTTCTTCAATCAGTGGCTGAGGCTGCGAAACTACGGGAGGCGGTGGCGGTGGAGGCGGCGGAAGGTCGGGCTTGATGGGCGCCGCAATAGATACGATCTCCGGCGGAGTCGGCATTTCAGTGCTCTCGTCGCGGTTGATGATCAGTGGCTGCTCCTCCCACGCCTCCCACGCCTCCTGCTCCTCGTTAGCAGAGGGTTCCGCTGTGGGCGCTGGGGCGGACGGTGTCGGTGGAGACGGTGGAGTGGGTGGTGCAGGGGCGGTTTTCTCACCAACAATAAAACCCAGCGCCAAAAGTTCGGCTAGCGCACCGAGTACCACGGCCATGTCACCAAAGTGTTCAGCCAAGTCCGCCACCGAAGACTGGCCATCGACCATGATGAGGATATTGCGGAGATTTCGCTGCACCAGGCGCGTGCGTTGCTTGACCGCCTCTTCACCATCGGCAGTCTTGCAGAAGATCGTATTCTTGTTCATTTGAGCCATGTTGAAATCAGTGCTCACCTTACAAGTCCAAGTTGACGCGCTGCGGCGAACTGACTAACATCTGCGCCTCTGCAAATCCCCGATAGCTCAGTTGGTAGAGCAACGGACTGTTAATCCGTGTGTCCCTGGTTCGAGCCCAGGTCGGGGAGCCAACTCTCTTGCCACTCCCCCGTTTTACTTATCCCCGCTGATTAGTTCGAGCCGCGCGTCTGCTGTCGGCCCCCTCAGCTCATGTGTTCCTTGCGCGCTGCTTTTTCGGGCCAACCTTGTGGTGCCTCGCGTTGGCTACATTCTAGCCGTCCTCTGGCATGGTGGCGAGCAGTTCATGATGTCGTGGGGTGACGACGCTTCCTGCTGCAAGCCACTATTCGAATTGCATTTGATGTTGCTTAAGTTGCCTGAAATTGGCTGGGGGTGCACCTACGATGCCTTTGGCATCGTTGTTTCAAAGTGCTTTTATGCTGGCGCTTACAACGACGCGTAGTAACTTTTCGATGGCGCTTAACTCGATCGGTTTGCCATACAAAACGGCATGGAGCAAGCTTAGTTTTACCTCATCGAACCAGCATGTTTTTGAGCGGCCTTAGCACCCCTTTTGGGATCCCTTTTTGGCCTAGATTTTGCCTAGATTGGACCTCGAAATGGCAGCCCGGATCGCCTACTCGGTAGACCTTCGCCCCCGCGAGCCTATACTGAAGCTTGCCCCCTGCCGCCCCCCATATGGCGTGCACTACCCCATCTTCTCCACTCCTATGCGCCTACCCGATCCTTCGCACCTACCTTCGCGCCTGCCCGCCGCCGCCGACCTGTTTTATCCCGGCCAGGCGCAGGCGCTGGAGCGTGAATTGGAGGGGTTTCTCGCCCATACCACCACTTCCACCCTGCCGGTGCCCAAGGCGATGATCGTGCCTCACGCCGGCTACGTGTATTCGGGGCAATGTGTGGCGCATGCCTACGCCCTGCTCGCCCCAGCGCGCCGGGCTATACAACGCGTGATTTTGCTGGGGCCGGCACACCGCGTGGCTTTGCGTGGGCTGGCTTTGCCTGGGGCCAGCGAGTTTATTACTCCCTTGGGCAGCGTCGCCATAGACGCTAACGCGGTAGCGGCGGCCCTGAGCTTGCCGCAGGTGAGCGAACATAGCCTAGCCCATGCGCAGGAACACGCGCTGGAAGTGCAATTGCCTTTCCTGCAAAAAGTTCTCGAGCACTTCACCCTCGTACCTTTTGCGGTGGGGGCGGCCACCACCGAAGAAGTTGCCGAGGTGCTGGATTTGCTCTGGGGCGGGCCGGAAACGCTGATTTTGATCAGCTCGGATTTGTCGCATTATCACGGCGACGCCATGGCACGCGAATTAGATCGCGGCACCAGCGTAGCTATTCTGGCTCTGGAGCCCCACCTCGACCACGAGCAGGCCTGCGGCGCCACGCCTATCAACGCCTTGCTGCTATGCGCGCGACGGCGCGGCCTCAAGCCCTACGTGCTCGACCAGCGCAACTCGGCCGATAGCCCCACTGGCGGCGGCGATCGCGCGCGCGTGGTCGGCTACGGCGCTTTCGCCTTCATCGAGGGCGAATATGGCCCAGCCTGATCACCTCACGCCGGGGGACAAAGAACTAGGCCGTGCGCTGCTCTCTGTAGCGCGCCAAGCCATCGCCGAGCGGCTAGGCGCCGCCACTACGGCGCCTCCTGCGCATACCGCCCTGGCGGCGCCGGGCGCCTGCTTCGTCACCCTGACGCAACATGGCGAGTTGCGCGGCTGCGTCGGCTCGTTGGAGGCGCGTCGTTCATTAATCGCTGACGTGCGCGAGCACGCGCTGGGCGCCGCGTTTCGCGATTCGCGCTTTGCGCCCCTCACAGTGGGCGAACTGCCTATCACTCGCGTAGAGGTTTCGCTGCTGACATCCCAGGCGGCGCTGACCTTTGAGAACGAGGCCGACCTTCTTGCGCAACTGCGGCCGGGCGTCGACGGACTCGTCCTGCGCTATGGCGAGCAAAGTAGTACTTTCCTGCCGCAGGTATGGGAAACCCTGTCCGAGCCACGCGATTTTCTGGCCCAGCTGAAACGCAAGGCCGGCCTGCCCGCGAACTTTTGGCATCCGGACATACACGTGGCGCGCTATACCGTGACGAAATGGAAAGAGTCCGGGAAAGAGTCCGCTGAGGCGGAGGCACCATGAGCGACCCTGATTCGCCACGCCTAGCGCACCCCGCCCGCTATTGGCACGTCATCAACGACGGACGCATCCAATGCGACCTCTGCCCGCGCGACTGCAAACTGCACGAAGGGCAGCGCGGTGCCTGCTTCGTGCGCCAGCGTCTCGGCGATCAGATGGTGCTCACCACCTACGGACGCAGTTCAGGCTTTTGCATAGACCCTATCGAGAAGAAGCCGCTCAATCATTTCTATCCCGGCAGTAGCGTGCTCTCCTTCGGCACCGCCGGCTGCAACCTCGCCTGCAAGTTTTGCCAGAACTGGGACATTTCTAAGTCGCGCGACATGGACCGCTTGCAGGATGCGGCGAAGCCTGAACAGATCGCGCTAGCCGCCGTCGAACATGGCTGTAAGAGCGTCGCCTTCACCTATAACGACCCAGTGATCTTTACCGAATACGCCATGGATGTGGCCGATGCCTGTCACGCGCTAGGTGTGCAGGCTGTCGCGGTCACCGCGGGCTATATGCACGCCCAGGCCAGGCGCGATTTCTACGCCAAGATGGACGCCGCTAACGTCGATCTCAAAGGTTTTACCGAGGATTTCTACGTCAAGCTGACCGGCGCGCATTTGCAGCCCGTGCTCGACACGCTAATTTATCTCAAGCACGAAACCGACTGCTGGTTCGAGATCACCACCCTGCTTATCCCCGGCAAGAACGACAGCAACGAGGAAATCGAGGCCATGTCGGCCTGGATCGCCCGTGAGCTTGGGCCCGACGTCCCCTTGCACTTCACGGCCTTCCACCCTGACTACAAGCTGGACGACCTCCCGCCCACGCCGGCAAGTACGCTGGAACGCGCGCGGCACATTGCCATGAGTCATGGCCTGCACTACGTCTATACCGGCAACGTGCATGACACGCCCGGTGGCACCACCTTCTGCCCAAGCTGCGCCCACGCCTTGATCGTGCGCGACTGGTACCGCATAGTCAGCTATGAGTTGCAGGGCGACGGCACCTGCCCTCACTGCGGGACGCCCGTAGCAGGCCGTTTCGCGGCCTATTCCGGCCAGTTTTGCCGTCGTCGCATTCTATCCAGCTTGGTAGTAACGTTTAACGCGTTCAGTCTGCTGGGGCCCGCCCTCTAAAGTTCTACTTACCCAGGCCGATATCGCTAGCAGGGCCGCCGCGGCGCTTGCCCGTCCACGTTGACGTAGGGTCAAAATATGCTCGCCAGCTTTTCAAAAGCGCCAATATCTCGCCAGATCGTGATCGCCACGGGGCTGTTCCTCGGCATCATGTTCGCCGTATCCATAGTGCTCCTGCACAGCTACACGACAAACAACGCTATCGAAGCGGCAAAAAAGGGGCTGGAGGAAAAGCTACAAGTCATGACCGGTAGCCTTGAAGGCTACTACGGCAACGTGAAGGAACGCGGTGACCGCGAGCTTCGCCTTTTCCTGCGTGGTCTGCCCGGCCCCATCCAGGCGGCGCCAGGAACAGCGCGCGGCGCTGGCGAATTGCCGCTGCTCAAAGCAGGCGACGAAACCCTCAATGGCAATCACACCCCGCTGGAAAAATTCAAGGCCATAGGCGGCAGCGAAGCCACCATCCTAAGCTTAGCGAATGGCAAGGTCTATCGGGCCGCGAGCACAGAAAAAGTCGACGGTAACTCGCTCGAAGGGCGCGCCCTGGATGATGCCGACCCGCTGGCGCAGGCACTCTCCAAAGGCGAGGCTTATGGCGGTCTCAGCTACCAGGGTGCCAAGATTTTTTTCAATAGTATGCAACCCATTAAAGACGCCGGCGGCCACGTCGTGGCGGGCGTTGCGGTGCGCATCGACATAGAACCGGAAATGGCGCAGATACGCGGCATTTTTAACAGCGGTATGAGCGGCAAAACTGGCAGTTTGTTTGTCATCCGTCCCACGGGCGACGATCGCGTCGGCGAATTCCTGCTGCATCCTTTGTATCAAGGCAAGACCGTACAAGAATCGCTACCCCCCACTCAATATGGCGCGATTCAGTACCTCTTCGTGGCCAAGCAAGGCGCCTCTATCCACGACGACATGGATCCTCGCGACAAGCAGATCAAGGTCGGATTATCGGCGTTCCGCACATCGCCGAGCTGGAACTGGGTGGTTGGCATAGGCGGCTTCCTGGACGAATTCACGGCAGAAAGCCGCACCCAACGCAACATCCTGATAGCCGGCGGTAGCCTGATCGGCCTTATTTGCATCGCCGTGGTTTTCCTTATGGTGCGATCGCGCTTGCAGCCCTTGCGTATTGCGGTCGAGATGTTGGAGCGTTTAGGCGCGGGCGACCTGACCATCAAGGTGCCGGATGCAGTCCCTGGTAGCCGCAACGAAATGCACCTCATGGCCAATTCGCTGGGCAAGGCGATCACCTCCATGCGCGGCACGATGGATGAAGTCCAACGCAGTTCGCAGCAACTCATGGCGGCAGCAGCCGAGATGGAAAACGCCTCGAAAGAAGTGCTTGATCGCACCCAAACGCAAGCCGCCGAGACCGCGAGCATGGCGGCAGCAGTGGAAGAGCTGACGGTCAGTATCAATCACGTCGCCGACAACGCCCGCGAAGCCTCAGGCGTCACCCACAGCGCCCAGGAAGCCACGCGACACGGCCGAGAAACGGTGGAAGGCACGGTCTCCGAAATGGAGCGCATCGCCACCGAGATACGCCAGTCAGCAGGGCAAATTCAGTCGCTGGGTGATCGCTCCAAGCAGATTTCCGCCATCATCGATGTCATTAAAGACATCGCCGACCAGACCAATCTGCTCGCCCTCAACGCCGCCATCGAAGCAGCGCGCGCTGGCGAACAAGGACGCGGCTTCGCCGTGGTGGCCGACGAGGTGCGCAAGCTGGCCGAGCGCACCACGCATTCCACGCAGGAAATCTCCGAAACCATCGCCATGATCCTGCGCGAAACCGACCTGGCTGTCTCGCGCATGAAGGTAGTCAATCAGCAAGTCGAGCAAGGCGTTGCCCTCGCGCGCGAGGCCGGCAGTGCCCTGGGCAATATCGAAGCTAACGCCGACCACACCGTTGTCTTCGTGAGCGACATCGCCACCGCTACGCGCGAGCAAGGCGCGGCCAGCACCCAGATGGCGCAAATGGTGGAACGCGTCTCACATATGACAGAAGAGAATGCCGCCGCGGTACACCACAATAGTGAAAGCGCCGGACAACTCAGAGAATTGGCCGGGCATTTGCAGGGCATGCTGGGTCGCTTTCGCATTTAAGGAAACGCTGAATAAGTCGGTATCGCTGTGAACGATTTCTTTGTCATGTAGTCAGACAAAGGGACCGACACACGAGGAATGGAACGATGAGACAGATGACACTGGCGGCGGGAACGGGTTTTGAGCAACCCAAGC